>JAZNCJ010000047.1:0-84780 GCA_045587465.1 Christensenellaceae bacterium | reverse complement strand
GGAAAAATTATATGATATTAGATAGACAGCCCTTTTCAAGCGACGCAAAGTTTATGTCAACGACAATTGCGATTGCCAAAAATAAAAGCCGAACTTTAGTTAAGGGCGCACCTGAAGTTGTGCTAAATATGTGCGAGCTATCTAGTATGCAAAGGGCAAAAATTTTAGAGCAAATGTTATTTCATCAAAAAAATGCTCGAAGAGTTTTATGTCTTGCCCATTTAGACAGTGAAAGTGGCACGGATAAGTTTAGTTATGACGGTTTTGTGGCAATTGCTGACCCTATTAGAAAAGACGTTTACAGGGCAGTTTCAAACTGCAAAAAAGCAGGGATAAAAGTAAAAATTTTAACTGGCGACAATAAAGTCACGGCTTTTGCAATCGCAAAGGAACTAAAAATTGCATCGGATATAAGCCAAGTAATAGAAGCGAGCGACATAGAAAAATTAGACGATAACGCACTTATGAAAATGATAGGTAAAATCACAGTTATCGCACGGAGCACGCCGAGCGTAAAGTCTAGAGTGGTTAAATTGTTAAAAAGTGCAGGAGAAGTCGTTGCCGTGACTGGCGACGGAATAAACGACGCACCGGCAATAAAAAACGCAGACGTGGGAATTGCAATGGGCATTAGTGGAAGCGATATCACTAAAGAAACGGCAGACATAGTTCTTCTTGATGATAGCTTTGCCACAATAATAAAATCAATAGCGTTTGGAAGAAACGTTTATAAAAATTTACAAAGGTTTATACTTTTTCAGTTGTCGGTTAACGTTTCGGCACTTTTGTTTATAATGGTCTGTGCATTACTTAATTTGCCTTCGCCGTTTAACACCTTGCAACTACTTTGGATAAACGTAATAATGGACGGACCACCGGCACTAACCTTAGGTCTTGAAAGTGCAAGCAAAAAGCTTATGAACAGTCCACCTGTAAAACGCACGGACAGTATCGTGGGGGTGAGCATGCTACTTAGGATAATATTTAACGGCGTGTACATAGCAAGTCTTATGTTTTTACAATATGAATATAACTTTTTGCGCCTTGACTATCTAGAACTTACAGGAGGGATATTTTCGCTATTTATTTTGCTACAACTATTTAATGCCTTTAACTCTAGAGAGTTAGGATGTTGCAGTATATTCAGTAGCATTGGTAAAAACAAAATAATGGTTTTAACCTTTACAGGCGTGTTTTTATTACATTATTTAATAGTGCAGGTATTTTCATCAGCGTTTAACGTTCATCCACTTTCTATGCTATCTTGGATAAAAATAATCTTAGTTAGTTTTTCAATAATAATAGTTTCAGAAACTTACAAGTTTATATATAGGATTATAAAAGCCAAAAAAATCTAAAGTTTTAGCCAAAAATATAAATAAAATTTATTGTGGAGCGTAAACTAAAATATATGACGTCAATAGTTATTTCTGAAAAAGATTATAATCAAGAAAATCTAATGTATATTCAAACGAGCATAGGCGAACTACTTTCACACGCAGACTGCTCGCTTGTAAATAAAATTATAGACAAAAGGGCTGTGTTAAGGGTTAATTGCCCTGAATATTATGCAGATATAATAAAGACAGAACTTTGCGATAAGGTGGCTGAAATAATCAGTATAAAATATAAATACGAATATTTCAAAAAAAGCATTTACGTAAGTGGGCTTTCAAACATTGAAAAGGAAATTTTGTTTACAAGCCTAATTGCAGCCGACCTTGACGACGATAAAAAATATGCTTTTGAGAAGGTTAAAAAATACGGCGATATAGCAATCGACGGAATATATAATTTTATGTTAAAACCATTAAAGAAAAAATGGCTAGATATTGTAAATTGTATTCCAAACTGCTTTTTGAACAGTCAACTAAAAGATTTTGTATATTTTTTATTAGAAAATAAGAAAAAAAGAGTTTACGTTGACGATGGTTTAGTGTATGACAGCCATTATAGAAGGCTAAAGCGTAGCACGCTTTTAGATGGTGACGGCGTTAAAATTGTTAGAGAAATACTTTTAAGTAATTGTGGAGAAGTGGAGCTATCTGGAAAAATTCCTAAAGATGATGAGTTTTACTTAAAAGAATTTTATAGCGATAAAATATTTTTTTCTAACGGATATGACCATTAAAGTGTTGACAAAAAAGTTTTTATGTTGTAATATGTATTTGTAAATATTGCACGTAATTTGCAGACAAGTAGTTAAAGATAAGTGTTTTTCAGAGAGTAGGCGAGGGTGAAATGCCTATAAACATTACTTGAAATGAAACCACTGCAATGGCAAAAGTTATCGCACTTGTAAAAGCGAATTTAAGTGGCCGTAAAGTTGTTTACGGCAATTAAGGTGGAACCACGGAATTTTTTTCGTCCTTAGACGTTTGTCTAAGGATATTTTATTTTTTAGGAGGAACTCAAATGAAAATTACCCTTAAAGACGGTTCGGTAATGGAGCTAGAAGCAGGAATTAGCGTAGGGGAAGTAGCGCTTTCTATTTCAGAAGGACTTTTTAGAAATGCAGTTTGTGGCAAGGTAAACGGCGACCTTGTTGATTTATCAGCAAAATTAGATAGCGATTGCAATTTAGAAATTATTACAATGAAAGATAAAGAAGGTTTAGACGTGTATCGCCATACAACGTCGCACATTTTAGCTCAAGCAGTTAAAAATATTTTTCCAACCTCTAAGCTTGCAATTGGACCAACGATAGAAAACGGTTTTTATTACGATATAGAATTTAAAACACCAATCACGCAACAAGACCTTCAAAAGATTGAAAATGAAATGAAACAAATTATAAAAGGCGATTTTCCTATCGAAAGGCTTGTATATACAAAAAAAGAAGCAATCAAAATTTTTAAAGACTTTTCAGAGCCTTACAAGGTTGAACTTATTAACGACCTTCCAGCAGGCAGTGTGATTTCTTGCTACAAGCAAGGCGATTTTATGGACCTTTGCCGTGGCCCACACCTTCCATCAACAGGCAAGGTTAAGGCGTTTAAGCTGACTTCGGTGACAGGCGCTTATTGGCGTGGTGATGAAAAGAACAAAATGCTAACAAGAATTTATGGCACGGCTTTTGCTAAAAAGAGCGAGCTTGAAGAACACTTGGTTGCTTTAGAAGAAGCAAAAAAGCGTGACCACAACAAGCTCGGCAGAGAACTTGGCATTTTCCTTACGGAAGAAGTTGTTGGTCAAGGCCTTCCAATTTTAGCGCCAAAAGGGGCGAAAATTCTTCAAATCTTAACTCGTTTTGTAGAAGATGAAGAAGAAAAGCGTGGCTTTATGATAACAAAAACGCCTTATATGGCAAAGAGTGACCTTTATAAAATTTCTGGGCACTGGGACCACTATAGAGATAAGATGTTTGTTATCGGTGATGAAAATTCAGATGAAGCAATGGCGCTTAGACCTATGACTTGTCCTTTCCAATATCAAATTTATAAAAACGGATTAAAGAGTTATAGAGACCTTCCTTGTAGATATAGCGAAACTGCAACGCTGTTTAGAAAAGAAGCAAGTGGCGAAATGCACGGACTCATTAGGGTTCGCCAATTTACGCTTTCAGACGGACATATAGTTTGTACCCCTGAACAAATTGAAGAAGAATTTAAGCGTTGTTTAGAGCTAAGCTATTATTTCTTAGACTGCTTAGGGATGAGAGATGACGTGACTTTCCGTTTCAGTAAACGTGGCTTGTCTAATAAGAGTAAATATATAGATAACGATAAGGCTTGGAACGAAACAGAAAGCCTTATGAAAAAGATTTTGGATAACATAGGCATCGACTACGTTGAAGCAGATGACGAAGCAGCTTTCTATGGCCCAAAGCTTGACGTTCAAGCAAAGAACGTTTACGGAAAAGAGGATACGATTATTACAATTCAACTTGACTTTGCAGCAGCACACAGCTTTGATATGACTTACGTTGATGAAAACGGCACAAAACAATATCCGTTTGTTATTCACAGAAGTTCAATCGGTTGCTATGAAAGAACGCTTGCAATGCTTATCGAAAAATACGCTGGTGCTTTCCCATTCTGGATTTGTCCTGTTCAAGTAAAAGTTATGAGTTTAACAGATAGAACTGCTGACTACGCAAAACAAATTGTTGATAAACTTCTTATGGCAGGCATTAGGGCAGAAGTAGATGTAAGAAGCGAAAAAATAGGCTATAAAATTAGAGAAGCTCAACTTGAAAAAATACCTTATATGTTTATCGTTGGCGACAAGGAAAAAGAAGAAGGGCTTGTTTCAGTTAGGTCAAGAAAAGCAGGCGATTTAGGTGCTAAAAATTTAGATGACGTAATTAAAGAACTTGTAGACGAAAACGACACGAAAAGAATTTAATTTTTAATTAATAATAAAACAAAAAATCGCTAGGAATAAACTGGCGATTTTTTGTTTGTATATTTTATAATACTAAACAAATAAAACAAGCAAAAACACACGAGCAAAAAGATGCGAAAAGTGAAATTAAAATAGGTTTTGTTAGGTTTTTAGTTTTTGCTCCGGCAAAGTAAACTGCCGCAACGTAAAAGACCGTTTCGCTGCTTCCATAAATAACGGATGCGCACCTAGATAAATAACTATCAACACCATAAGTTTGATATATTTCTGTTAAAATTGCAAGCGCACCATTTCCAGAAAAAGGCTTTATTAAAACCAACTTTGTAAGCTCGGTTGGTATGCCTAAAAGGTTAAAAAAAGGAGAGATAATATTTGAAAGTGCGTTTGAAAGTCCACTCGCTTCAAAAAGCTCGGTCAAAATAAAAATACTAACTAGATATGGAAAAATACTAACGGCAAAGGGAATTGCTGACTTTGCGCCTAAAGTAAAAGCATCATAGGGCTTGACCTTTTTAAATACGGCAACAATAAAAATTGTTAAAAATAAAATTGGTATAAAGTATTTCATTTTGCACCCTTTTTAATAAACAATTTAACCAAAACAACGCCTATCACCGTTGATAAAAAGGTTGCTAAAATAGTGGGTAGAATTATGCTTGATGGAGAGGTCGAGCCAAGCGAAGTCCTAAGCGCTAAAACAGAAGACGGAATAAGTTGAACGCTTGTTGCGTTAATAACAAAAAACATAGCGATTGCATATTCGGTGCCCTTATATTTTTCAAGTTCAGCGATACTTTTTATGCCCATAGGCGTGGTTGCACCACTCATACCGAGTATGTTTGCCGAGATGTTCAGCGACATAAAATTATTTGCCGTGTCAGGAAGCTTCCCAAACAATTTGTTGTTAAATGGTTTTAGTAATTTTGCAAATTTATCAGAAAGTCCACTAAGTTCTAAAAGCTTAAAAACGCCTAGCCAAACGGCATAAATAACTACCATTTTAAGTGTTAGTGAAAGCGCCTTTTCGCCACCAGAAAGCATTGAGCTAAGAAGCATGTCTGGGTTGGAAAATAGTAAAATTGTACTTGATAAAATTAAAAGTAAACCAAAAATTACGTTCATAATAAACTTTATGCTAAATAATGGTTGAATATGAAAGAAAAATGTGTTAAAATAATATGAGTAGTATGAAATACTAAATAACCAATCATTTGGGTTAAAGGAGTAAAATTATGAACCAAAAATACTATATAACAACAGCCATTGCCTACACCTCAGGCAAGCCTCATATAGGCAATACTTACGAAGCAATTTTAACTGATTGCTTAGCACGTTTTAAGCGTTATCAAGGCTATGATGTGCTTTTCCAAACTGGTACTGATGAGCACGGCCAAAAAATAGAAGAAAAAGCAAAAAACGCAAATATGTCACCAAAAGCGTTCGTTGACGGTGTTGCTGATGAAATTAAACAAATTTGGGACTTAGTTGGCGTTTCTTATGACAAGTTTATAAGAACGACTGATGAATATCACGAAAAACAAGTTCAAAAAATATTTAAAAAACTCTATGAAAAGGGCGATATTTATAAAGGCTCATACGAAGGTTGGTATTGCACGCCTTGCGAGTCTTTCTGGACGGAGAGTCAACTTGTAGACGGTAAATGCCCAGATTGTGGCAGACCTGTGACAAAGTCTAAAGAAGAAGCATATTTTTTCAAAATGAGTAAGTATGCAGATAGGCTTATGGAGTATTATAAGGAGCATCCAGAATTTATCACACCAGTATCTCGCAAAAACGAAATGGTAAATAATTTCTTAAAACCAGGCTTACAAGACCTTTGCGTTTCAAGAAGCACGTTTAAGTGGGGTATTCCAGTTGACTTTGACAGCAAGCACGTAGTTTACGTTTGGCTTGATGCACTTTCAAACTATATCACAGGTCTTGGCTATGACGTAGACGGTAATCACGACCAAAAATATAAGGATTTTTGGCCAGCAGACGTTCACGTAATCGGTAAGGATATTATAAGATTCCACACAATTTATTGGCCAATCTTTTTGATGGCATTAGATATTCCATTACCTAAAAAGGTTTATGGACACGGCTGGCTTTTACAAGACGGTGGAAAGATGAGTAAGTCTAAAGGCAACGTTATGTATGCCGATGATTTAGTTAGATTTTTTGGAAAAGACGCCGTTAGATATTACGTTTTAACTGCGATGCCACAAGATAACGACGGATTGATTTCTTGGGAATCTGTTATCGACACAATAAATAGCGACCTTGCAAACGTTTACGGCAACTTGGTTAGCAGAACTATCGCAATGTCAAACAAATATTTTGGTGGCTTGGTTAAAGACTGTGGTACGGTTGAAGATGTTGATGCTGACCTTAAAAGCGTTGTGCTTTCAGCAAAGAAAAAGGTTGCTGATAAGATTGATGAGTTTAAGGTTTCAGATGCTCTATTTGAAATTTTTGCAATCTTTAGAAGGGCAAACAAATATATTGATGAAACAATGCCTTGGGTGCTTGCAAAGGACGAAAGCAAAAAGGATAGACTTTCAACAGTTTTATATAATCTCATAGAAAGCATTATGATAGGCACTTCGCTTCTTTCAGCATTTTTACCTGACACTTGCGATAAGGTTGCAAAAATGCTTAACTTAGATTTAAGAAGCTATGAAAGCGCTGACAAGTTTGGCTTAGCTGAAAGCGTAAAGGTGTGTGAAAACCCAGAAATTTTATTTGCTAGATTAGACGGCGCAAAAGTAATGGAACAAGTAAGCGCTATGATAGAATCAAGAAAAGAAAAAGTGGCACAAGAAAAGGTTGAACCTAAAAAAGAACTTATAGACATTGAAGATTTTGCAAAAATTGAGCTTAAAATTGCCAAAGTTATTGCTTGTGAAAAGGTAGATAGAAGCAAAAAACTTTTAAAGCTCACCGTTAAACTTGGCCAAGAAACTAGAACGGTGGTAAGTGGCATTGCGCTTCACTACACGCCAGAGCAGATGATAGGCAAAAAACTTACAATGATTACAAACCTTAAACCTGCAAAACTTTGTGGAATAGTAAGCGAAGGTATGATTTTATGCGCTGAAAATGCTGAAGGCAAACTTGCTTTCTTAATGCCGGAAAATGATATCGAAGACGGGAGCCAAATTTTCTAATGTATATTGACACTCATTGTCATCTTCATGATGATAAGCTAAGCGATAGCGACGCAGTTGTAAATGGTTATATTGATAACGGCGTAAGCGTTGTTATCAATATGTCTTGTTGTGCACTCACTGCTAATAAAGGAAAGGTTTTGGCAGAAAAATATCCATCGGTGTATTTTGGTTCGGGCTGTCACCCTTGCGACGCAAATGGCTTTGATGAAAAAGAGTTTGACAAGATAAAAAAACTTGCCGTTCACGAAAAGTGCGTTGCAGTTGGCGAAATTGGGCTTGATTATTATCACGAAGGTTATGATAAAGCTAAACAAATCGATACTTTTATAAAGCAACTTGAGTTTGCAAAAGAAGTCAAGCTTCCGGTGTCTATTCACAGTCGTGATTCAACGGGCGATATGCTTAAAATTCTTAAAGACAACAAGTCAAAACTTATCTATAGTGGTGTTATGCATTGCTATAGTGGAAGCGTTGAAACGGCAAGGGAGATATTGAATTTGGGGCTTTATATTTCTTTTGCTGGGCCACTCACATTTAAAAATGCTAACGCTATTTTAGACGTTGCAAAATACGTTCCAAACGATAGATGCTTGACTGAAACGGACAGTCCATATCTATCTCCACATCCACTTAGGGGAAAACTTAACACTCCAAAAAATATTCCGATAATCGTTAAAAAACTTGCTGAATTAAAATGTATCAGCGAGCAAGATTTAGCAAGTCAGATTATGCAAAACGGCAAACGATTATTTTATAAAATAAAATAAATATAGCCGACAAAAAGTCAGCTATATTTATTTTCTTAATTTCATTTGTAAAAATGATTATAGTAAAGAGTTTATCTTTACAGCAGTAAGTATGTGTGAGCATATCAAATTTATACTATAGCTCAAAAAATTTTTATCAGGTAAAATATGGAAAGATTAAAAACTATTTTATTAAAACACAATTTTTCGCTTAAAAAAGCATTCGGCCAAAACTTTTTAACCGATATGGCACTCCTTGACCAAATTGTAGAAAAAGCAGGCGTGACAAGCGACGACGTTGTTTTAGAAATAGGTTGTGGTGCAGGGGCGCTAACAACAGCGCTTGCCAAAAAAGCCAAAAAAGTTGTGGGTTATGAAATAGATACAAAACTAAAACCAGTTCTAGCCGAAGTTTTAGCTGACTACAATAACGTTGAAATTGTATTTAACGACGTTATGAAAGTTAGCCTTGAAGACATTGAGAAAAAACTTGGTGGAGAATATATATTAGTTGCAAACTTGCCTTATTACATAACAACGCCAATTATTATGCGTTTTATTGAAAATGCTCACAATATAAAAGGCATGGTAATTATGGTGCAAGAAGAAGTTGCGTATCGTTTGGCATCTAATAACAGCACTTCAGATTATGGCGCAATAACTGTTGGAATTAACCTTAGGGGAAGTGCAGAAGTTATATTAAAAGTTGGCAGAGAAAAATTTACGCCTATCCCAAACGTGGATTCGGCAATAGTTAAAATTGATATTGATAGAGATAAGTTCAAGGGCGTTAATTTAACAAACGTTAGAAACGTTGTAAGGTGTGCCTTTTCAAGTCGTAGAAAAATGCTTGTAAACAACTTGATGAACACTTATAAATTTTCAAGGGAAAAGGCAGAAGAAGTGCTAACTAAAGCAGGCTTAGAATTAACCGTTCGTGGCGAAAATTTAAGTGCAAAGGACTTCGTGAGTTTAAGCGAAGTTATTTATAAGGATTAAAAATGGAAAAGCAAAAGATTGTTTTAGCAAGTGGAAACTTGCACAAGATTAAAGAAATTCAGCAAATGCTACCTGATTATAAAATTATCGGATATAAAGAGCTCGGCAAAGATTTTGAGATTGAAGAAAACGGTACTAGCTTTTATGAAAATGCTTTAATCAAAGCCAAAACTGTGTGCGAAACTTTTAATATCCCAGCTCTTGCTGACGATAGTGGGATATGCGTTGAAGCACTCGGTGGCGAGCCGGGAATTTATAGTGCAAGATATGCTGGCGACGGAATTGACGAACATAATAACCAACTTCTTCTTAAAAATATGCAAGGGGTTGCTAATCGAAAGGCAAAATTCGTTTGTCAATTGGTTTATTATAAGCCAGATAAAACAATAATTTCAGCTTTAGGGGAAACTCAGGGTGAAATTATGGATAAGTGTTATGGCGAAAATGGATTTGGATATGACCCTTTATTTTATAGCTTAGACCTAAATAAATGTTTAGGCTTGGCAAGTGCAGAAGAAAAAAACACCATAAGCCACAGGTTTAGAGCGCTTGTAGAGTTAAAACAAAAATTAATGTTGGATGTTAAAGATGAAAATTTTTGATAAAGTAGAAGATTTAATAGGCAAAACGCCACTTTTAGAAATTAAAAATTTTAATAAAAAATTGGGATTAAATGCAAAGATTTTAGTAAAATTAGAGTATTTTAATCCGACGGGAAGCGTTAAGGATAGAACGGCGCTTTATATGTTAGACCGTGCCGAAAAAGATGGACTTATAACTGACGGAGCAACTATTATAGAGCCAACAAGTGGAAATACTGGAATAGGCTTAGCATCTATTTGTGCTTCAAGGGGATATAAGCTTATATTAACTATGCCTAATAATATGAGCCAAGAAAGAATAAAACTTATTAAAAGCTTTGGCGCAGAGGTTGTCTTAACAGATGGAAAGCTAGGAATGATGGGCGCAGTTAAAAAGGCAAATGAACTAAAAGAGCAAATTGAAAATAGCTTTATTCCATCTCAATTTGATAATGAGGCAAATATCGATGCGCATTATCAAACGACAGGGCGTGAAATTTGGCAGGATACTGACGGCGATATAGATATATTTATTGCAGGTGTTGGAACGGGGGGAACGCTTTCAGGCTCGGCAAAATATTTAAAAGAACAAAATAAAAATATTGAAGTTGTTGCCGTTGAGCCACAAAACTCTAGGGTGCTGAGTTTAGGCAAGAGTGGTTCGCATAAAATACAAGGCATAGGCGCAAATTTTGTTCCAAAAAATTATTTAAGCGAATTTGTGGATGAAGTTGAGTGCGCAAGTGATGAAGATGCTTATTTTTATGCTAGACTTTTAGCAAAAAGTCAAGGTGTTTTGGTTGGAGTTTCTTCTGGGGCAGCACTTTCAGTTGCAGTAAAAAAAGCAAAGCAAAATGAAAACAAAGATAAAACAATCGTTGTGATTTTACCAGATACAGGCGAGAGATATTTGTCAACCGAATTGTTTAATGAATAGATAATAAAACCAAATAAATATGAATAAAATAATTAAGGGTATATTCAAGTGAATATACCCTTAAAAGATTTTTGAAATTAAAAACAAAAATTAAGCTCTTTCAACTTTGCCACTTTTTAAACAACGAGCGCAAACATATTGTTTAGAAACCGTTCCGTTTTCGCTTTTAACGCTTACTTTTTGAAGATTAGCTTCATAAAGCTTAGGTGTTTTTCTATTAGAGTGGCTAACCAAATTGCCTGAAAGTTTACCTTTTCCGCATACGCTACAAATTCTACTCATTATTTTTATCCTCCACTTTGGAATTGTTTATATATTGACAACGAATACTTTACCATATTATTAAATAAAAAGCAAGAAAAAAAGAGCATTTTATGAAAAATTATAATTAAATTTTGGAAGAAAAGAAAAATTTTCATTTAAGCCCACCAAAATGTTGCAAAATGATTTGAAATATTGTAAAATAGATGTGCAATAATAGAGAGGTTCATATGTCTGTAAAAACTAACAACATATATGGAAAGATTATTATTTCTAATAAAACTATAGAAAAGTTTGTTTCTCATATAGCAACAGACTGTTATGGCATTGTCGCATATCCACAGGGCAATGCTTTTTCGTCGTTTGTTAGTTTTTTAAGAAACGGCTCTACTTTTAGAGGCGTTAAAGTCCACTCAGAAGAAGATAGGATTTTTATAGAAATAGCCGTAATAGTAAAATATGGCGTATCTATAAAAGCAGTCGTTGAAGCGCTTAAAGAATCAATTAAGTATAAGGTTGAGCGTTTTACGGGTATGATTGTTGATACTATCGACGTTGGTGTGCTTGGAGTTGTGAACTAGTCTTAAATACAATAAAATTATATATGTTCTCATGGATTGAGGTTTAATATGCAAAAAACGATAAACGGTTCAATGTTAAAATCGATGATTTTAATATCGGCGAAATTACTCGAAGTAAATAAAGCATCAATTGATGCACTTAACGTTTTCCCTGTTCCTGATGGTGACACTGGAACAAATATGTCATTGACGTTTCAATCAGCAGTTAAAGAACTAATTAACTGTCAAAGCAATAAAGTTGAAGATATAGCAGAAGCTGTTTCAAAAGGCGCACTTCGTGGTGCACGTGGAAACTCTGGCGTTATTCTTTCACAAGTTTTAAGGGGCTTTTGTTCAACGCTTAGAAAAGCAGAAGAAATAGATACAAAGCTTTTCGCACAAGCATTAATGGCTGGCGCACAAGTTGCGTATGGTGCCGTAAGCAAGCCAAAAGAAGGCACGATGCTAACGGTTGCTCGTATGGTTGCTGAACACGCTCAGTCAGTTCGCTCAAAACATAAGGATTTTGAAACGTTTTTGCCAGAACTTATCTCTGCTGGTAATAATGCAGTTGAGCTTACACCGTCTCTTTTGCCAGTTCTTAAAAAGGCAGGCGTTGTCGATGCTGGTGGAAAGGGCTTAATGTGTTTATACGAGGGCATGTATAAAGCGCTTATTGGTGAAAGTGTAAGCGAAGAGATGCTCACGCCAACCGAGAGTTCTAGCGAGACCTTAATGGAACACGCTGACATTATGAATCTTGGCAATATTGAATTTGCATATTGCACGGAATTCTTTATTATTAATTTAAAGAAAAAGACAACGATTGCCGATATTGAAAGACTTCGTGAATATTTGATGGGTATTGGCGATAGCGTAATCGTTATTGGCGACCTTGAGTTTGTAAAAGTTCACGTTCACACCAATAAACCAGGCGTTGCTCTTTCAAAGGCACTAGAACTTGGCGAATTAGATAGGCTTAAAATCGAAAATATGTTAGAGCAAAACCGTGCTCTTATGAAAAAATACGAAGCAGAGAAGAAAGATATGGGTATGCTTGCTATTTCAGCTGGCGACGGCATATCGGCAATCTTTAAGGATTTAATGGTTGACGGTGTTATTGAAGGTGGTCAATCGATGAACCCATCAGCAGACGATATTGCAAACGCCGTTCAACGCATTAATGCAGATAACGTGTTTGTTTTCCCAAATAACAATAATATTATCCTTGCGGCAGAACAAGCAAAATCACTAGTTCAAAACAAGCGAATTCACGTTATTCCTACGAAAAATATCCCACAAGGTTTTTCTGCAGCATTAGCGTTTAACCCAGACCTTTCTGTCGATGAAAACAAGGCTAATATGATTCACGCACTTGACACAGTGACGGTTGGTCAAGTGACCTATTCGGTTAGAAACACCAAGCTTTATGGCTTTGAACTTAAAGTTGGCGACATAATGGGGCTTGATAATAAAAAGATTTTGGCAAACGGTAAAGACGTTAGTCAGGTCACGTTAGAGTTGATAGATAAATTGAAACACGGCGAAGAGATAATAACGCTATATTACGGACAAGACGTTAAAGAAGAAGATGCCGTTGCCCTTAGTGAAAAGATAATGGAGAAATATCCTGATTGTGACGTTGATATCCATTATGGTGGTCAACCAATTTACTATTATTATATTGCATTAGAATAATTTATTAAGGGAAAGAGCAATCTTTCCTTTTTTTGTAATTAAAAAATAGGCATAAGAGTATGGAACTTACAAAAATTCGCTATGTAAACGAGAAGCGAGAAAAAGAATTTAATAAACTTGGAATTTTTAACACTGCACATTTAATGCAGTTTTTTCCACGCTCTTATTTAGACTTAAGAGAAAGTCAACTTTTAAAATACGCATATCATAACGACATTGTTTTAACGGCAGGCAAGGTTTTAAGCGTGCCTATGTCAAGATATTTTAAAAGGGGTGGACTTGTAAAAATTGCTTGTGAGCAAGAAGGCTTTATGTTTTCGGTCGTTTGGTTTAATCAACCTTACGTTGCAGAAAAACTTAAGGTTGGAGAAGAGTATTTATTTTATGGCAGGGTAAGGATTGAGGGCTTTGAAGTAAGTATTGTCAATCCGTCGTTTGAGCCTTGCGAAAAAAATTTTAGACTTAAAGGCATAGTTCCACAGTATGCTATAAAAAATTATTTAACCCAAAAACTATTTAGAGATGCTGTAAAAGTTGCAGTTGACGTTGAAAAGCCGAAGAGCATAATCCCTATAGAATTACAAACGAAATATGGTCTTATGAACTTGTGCGAGGCATATAGAGAAGTTCACAACCCGTCAAGTTTTGATAAGATGAAAATTGCATCTAATCGAATTGCAGTAGAAGAATATTTTTCTATTATTTCGGCTTTCAAATTTATAAAAGGTGATAAAACTCAAGTAAGGCTTAATAGATACACAACAACGGTGGAAGAACTTTTAGAGTTTATAGTTATGCGCTTTCCGTTTGACTTTACAGAAGGTCAGAAAAAAGCTGTAAACGATATTTTTAGTGATATGAAAGGCGAAAGCGTGATGAATAGACTTATGCAAGGCGACGTTGGTAGTGGAAAAACAGCCGTTAGTGAGTGCGCAATATTTATTGCTGTTAATAGTGGTTATCAGGTTGCTATGCTTGCCCCAACAGAAGTTCTTGCAAGGCAAAATTATCAGTCAATTAAAAGGGTTTTTCCTGATTATAACGTTGCGCTTATAACAGGCTCTATGACGGCAAAAGAGAAAAGAGATACTAAAGAGCAACTTCAAAACGGCTTTATCAATATTATAGTTGGGACTCATGCGCTTTTAACCGAAGACGTAGAGTTTAAAAATCTTTCGCTTTGCATTTGTGATGAGCAACAACGTTTTGGCGTGGCGCAAAGAAGTAGCCTGCTTAGTAAAGGCATTACTCCAGACGTTTTAGTTATGAGTGCAACGCCTATTCCTAGGACATTGTCGCTTATTTTTTATGGTGACCTTGATATAACGACCATAACCGATAAACCGAAAATGCGTGTTGAAATTCAAACGAATATTGTTCCTGAGCATAAATATTTAGATATGCTTGGCTTTATTAAAAATGAAGTTAAAGAGGGAAGGCAGGCCTATTTTGTATGTCCTAAGATAGAGGGCGATGAAGAAGGCTCGGTAATGAGCGCAATTGAGCTTTTTGAAGATATAAAGAGCAAGCTTTCTGATGAAAGAGTGGGGCTTTTGCACGGCAAAATGAAAGATAAAGAAAAAAATGCCGTTATGGAAGAGTTTAAAAACAAAAACATAGACGTTTTAGTGTGTACAACGGTTGTAGAAGTTGGGGTTGACGTGCCAGATGCGTCGGTTATTGTTATTCACGATGCAGAAAGATTTGGACTTTCGCAATTACATCAATTAAGGGGCAGAGTAGGTAGGTCTGATATAAAAAGTTATTGCTTTTTAATGACAAAAACTAAGGATAGTAAAGGCTTGGAAAGGCTTAAAGTAATAAAAGACAACAGCGATGGTTTTAAGATTTCTGAGTATGATTATAAAATGCGTGGCGCCGGCGACTTTATGGGCGATAAGCAAAGTGGAAAATTTATGCACGACTTAGGTCATTTGAGTTATAATACCGAAAGTATTTTTCTTGCAAAAAAACTTAGTGACGAATTCTTTGATAGTGGCAAAAATATTGAGATTGTTCGTGAGATTGCTCTAAAAAAATATGAAAAAATAAAAGATATAACGTTAAATTAATAAAAAAGTATGCTTCAAAATCAAAGCATACTTTTATATTTTATAATGATTAAATTTTTATTTAGTTTTCCTATACATAAGGAAGAAAATTGTTAATAACTGCGCTGGTACACCGATTAGAAAGAGCATCCACAATGTTTTTGGTGGTGTAGGAAGAGCAACGAGTAGGGTAAGAAAAGTCGCAAGCAGGATTGACCAAATGACTAGTGAAATTGCAATAGTGTTTACCCACGGTTTTTTCCAAACTGCAGTGAAAATTAATAAAATTATAAAAGTTATAGGTATAGCGTAAAAAAATGAAAGCCAGGTGTCAGTAATTGATGGAAAAATCAAATTTATCATAGCATAACTAAGCACGGCAATAAGCCAAACCAAGCCTGTTGAGCATAGATAAATGGCTACACGTTTTTTGGAAAGTTTATCACTGTTAATTATTGCCACCTTAGGTTGAGCAATAAGCGTGTCAATTTTTACACCGTAAAAATCGGCAAGTTGTTTTAACACAGCTAAATCAGGCACCGATTCGCCTCTTTCCCATTTAGACACAGCTTTGTCAGAATAATTTAGTTTTTCTGCAAGTTCTAATTGCGTTAAACCTTTTGCTTTTCTATAAAGCGTTAAGTTTTTTGCAAGATTTTCTTTTATATCCATAGTTTAAGTATAACATAAAAACGGCTTGCAAACAAGCAATTTTTGTCGAAATAAATTATTAAACTTTTAAAAAGATAAAATGCCTATTGAAAAGACAATAGGCATTTAATAATGTCTGCTTAAAAAATTATTCAGCTTTTTTAGCTCTTGGCTTTCTTGTTGTTTTCTTAACAGGCGCTTCTTCAACAACTGTAGCTTCTACAGGTGCTTCTTCTACAGCAACAACTACTTCTTCGTTTGCTTTTGCTGCACAAATAGCAGCATCAACTCTTTTAGCAAGCTTTGACTTTTTGTTTGATGCGTTGTTTGCATGATAAATGTTTTTGCTACAAGCGCTATCAATTACTTTGAAAGCAACTGCTAGACTTGCTTTTGCTTCTTCTAACTTATTTTCCTTAATTAATAAATCAATTTTCTTCATTTCAGTTTTAACAGCTGAACGAATTGACTTGTTTTGTTCTGTTTTCTTTGCGTTTACTAAAACTCTCTTTTTTGCAGATTTAATATTTGGCATATCTAATGCACTCCTTAGTTTACTTTTAATGTCTAAGATATTTTAGCACAAAATAAAACTAAATGCAACTACATTTAACCACTTAATTATGGTTTTCGAGTAAAATTTCACTATTTTTACAAATAAATTCATACAATCTACTATGGATAGTGGTTATATTGCAGTTTTAGATAGTGGCATAGGTGGAATTTCTGTGCTTTTAGAACTTGAAAAGGCTTTTCCTTATGAAAAGTTTTTATATTTTGGTGACAATCTAAATTCTCCATACGGAAATCTAAATAAACAAAAATTATTGTCATTAACCATACATAATATAAATATAATAAAGCGATATCAAATAAAAATGATAGTGCTTGCTTGCAACACGCTTAGCGTAAACTTGATAAACGAAATTAAAGAATATTCGGCTTTGCCAGTGTTTGGCGTTTTTCCACCAGTTGAAAGTTGTATAATCAGTGGCAAAAATACAATTTTACTTTCGACTGTAAAAACTGCTGAAAATTATAAAAGCAGACCAAACTTTGAAAGCGTTGGCTTTTTTAACTTGGCAAAGGAAATAGAAGACAACTTGTTTTGTTTGGAAAAGGTGAATTTTTTGCGCTCAAAAACACATGGCAGGCTAGATTTAACAAAGTGCAACAAGCACCAATTTGAAAACGTCATTTTAGGTTGTACGCATTACAACTTTATAAAAAATAAAATTTATGACCACTTTCAACCCCAAAATTTGCTTGACGGCACGCCTAATCTAATAGCGCAAATAAAAAAAATAATTCAACCTAAAAAATCATTAGTAAATATCTGCAAAAATCAAACAATTTTTGTTGGCATTAACGCAGAAATAAATAAAACGTTTTATTTAAAAAGTGGTCAACAAGATAAAAACTTTATAAAAAAAGTGGTCAAAAATATTAAAAAAATTTAAAAAAAGGGTTGACAGTGGTCAAAAGTTGTGATAGAATATCATTATCAAAACAAGGAGAGTAGGCTTTTTATGTCCGGCAAAAACTATTCACATCAGTTAGATGCTAAAAACAGAATGCGTATTCCGGCTAAATTGCGTGAAGAGCTAGGGTCGAATTATTCGATAACAGTCGGCACGGGCAATTGTCTTTACGTATATACTGAAGAGCAAATGCAAAAAGTAAAAGCCACTCTTGCTGGTATTAATCCTTATAGGGAAAAACACCTAAAGGCTGCACGTTTTATTCTTTATAATACTTGGCAGGCAGAAGAAGATAACCAAGGCAGAATTCGTTTGCCAGACAATTTAATTAAATATGCCAAAATCCAAAAGAACTTAGTTGTTTTTAAAGGACCTGAGTGTATAGAAATTTGGAGTGAAGAAGTTTGGAACGAATATTTTAACGACGTTAATTTTGAAGACCTTGCAGATGCTTTGGACATGCTAAACAATAATGAGTGAATTTAAACATATATCTGTTATGCTCCAAGAGTGTATGACAGGATTAGATATAAAACCAGATGGTGTTTATTTTGATGGAACACTCGGTGGTGGTGGACATTCTTATGAAATCTTAAGTAGATGCACCCCAAACGGCAGGCTTGTTGCAACTGATTTAGATGATTATGCTCTAAAGCGTGCTAATGAAAGGTTAAAAGAGTTTGAGGGTAGGTTCACCTTAGTAAAAGATAATTTTAAGTCGTTTAGTAAAATAAAAGAAAGCCTGGGAATTGACGGTTTTGATGGAATTTTATTAGACCTTGGAGTTTCAAGCTTTCAACTTGACGATAGAGATAGGGGCTTTTCTTATATGGCAACAGACGTTCGCTTGGATATGAGAATGGACAAGTCTAGTAGCCTTTCTGCTTTTGAAGTAGTCAACGATTACGACGAAAAAGAACTTAAAAGAATACTCTCTGAGTATGGCGAAGAAAGATTTGCTGGTTTAATAGGGTCGAATATAGTAAAAAGTCGCAAAATAAAAAGCATTGAAACCACAGGCGATTTAATAGAAATAATACAAAAAAGCATACCTAAAAAATTTCAACAAGACGGACATCCAGCAAAAAGAACGTTTCAAGCAATAAGAATTGAAGTAAACGGCGAGTTAGAAGGGCTTTATCAAACGATAATTGAAATGGCTCGCTCCTTAAAAGTCGGTGGAAGAATAGCGATTATAACCTTCCACTCACTTGAAGACAGGATTGTAAAAAGGGCATTTAAGGAATTGGAGTGCGACTGCATATGTGACAAAAGTTTGCCGGTATGTGTATGTGGTAAACGTAAAGAAATAGAAATTTTAACAAAGCATCCTATTACAGCAAGCGATGAAGAACTTGAACTAAACAGTAGGGCAAAAAGTGCAAAGTTAAGAATTGCACAAAAAATTTAAAATTAAGCGAATAGCTTTATAAATAAGGAGAAAAAGTATGGTTACAACAAGACGTTCAACAGAAATGGTAAGTAATTCTTTTGATAGTGCTTCTAATAGGGGTGGTGTAGATTTACTTGAAAGACCAGTTGCTATGGAACAAGTAGAACAAACAGAAAGTGAAAAAAATTCTGTCGACCAGACTGAAAGAATGCAAAAAAATCTGTATAATCTCCTAAACTACGATAGATTTACCCAAGAAAATATGCAGGTGGAACAAGTCGAAGCTAGCAAAGAAGTAGTTGACTTTTCTGATGAAGACATCAGACCTACTTCAACAACAATGCAGTTTGGCGATGACATTGAACAAATTCGTGAAGAAATGAAGAAAAGCGAAGTAGTAGAAGATACTTCTTATCGCTTAAACGCTAAGGGTAAAGTAGCAGTAATTTTATATTCGCTTGTTGTGACTGTTATTTTAGCACTTATCGTGCTTAACACGGGAATTTTAGCAACTTTTTCTGCAAAAGAAAGCGAGGTAAGCGCAAAACTTGACGCCAAGGTTATGGAATATAATCAAATTGTTGCAAACATAGATAGCATTTCATCACCTGAACATATTATAGACGTCGCACAAAATCAATATGGTATGGTAAACGGTAATTAAAATCATTTTCCCCGAATAAACTTAATATAAGTAAGCGTTAGGGGGACAAAACAATTAAACAAGATTTTTCAATCACGATTCTACGAAAGAGGTTATTGGCAATTATACTTGCAATAACCTTTTTATTTTTGTTTGTTTTAGGAAGACTGTTATACGTTCAAGTAATTTGGGGGGAAGATTTACAGCAAAAAGCAATAGACCAATGGACAAGGGAAATCCCTATTATTGCTTCTCGTGGAAAAATAGTGGATGCCAATGGCGTTATACTTGCAAATAACGATGATACGTATACGGTATTTGTAAGAAAAAGCGCAGTTAAAGACCTAGAGTTTTTGGCTGAGTCACTATCTAACTGCTTGCAAATAGATTACGAGTTTATTTATTCACGACTAACAAAAACCGTGTCGAGCGAAATTACAGTAAAAAAGCAAGTAAGCAAAGAAAATATATCAAAACTTCTTGCCTTAAATTTGGCAGGGGTTTATTATTCTCGTGATAATTCAAGGGTTTATCCATATAACGAATTTTTAACGTCGGTTTTGGGCTTTACGTCAACAGACGGAAAAGGGCAGTCTGGGCTAGAGCTCTATTATGATAAATATCTATCTGGCATAAACGGAGAAATTCTTTACGAAACGGATATTATAGGTGTGGAAATCAATAACGGAAAAGCAAGTTATATTCCAGCAACAAACGGACTAAACTTAAAACTCACTATCGACTATAACGTGCAACAGCTATGCGAAACGGCAATGGAAGAAGCAATGCAGGTTCATCAAGCAAAATCGGCGCAAATTATAGTTATGGACCCAAAAACAGGCGCAATTAGGGGGCTATGCAGTAAACCATCTTTTAATTTGAACGAAATTCCAAGAGACGACCTAGAAGCATTAAATAAGCTTGGAAGAAACGGAATAGTTTGTGATATTTACGAGCCAGGCTCAACCTTTAAGGTTTTAACGGCTGCTGCAAATATAGAAGAATATCTAAGTGGCAATAAAAATGCTTTTTCTATAAATCACGTGTATAATTCATCAAGATATAGATATATAGACGGTCAAAAAGTAAAGTGCTGGAGCGACCACAAAAACGGCAAGCACGCAGGTTTAACACTGCAGGGCGCATTAAATAACAGTTGCAACCCAATTTTTGTGGATATTGCGATGAGCTTAGGAAAAGAAACAATGTATAAATATATCGACCTATTTAACTATGGCTCGACTACAGGCATAGATTTTAGTGGCGAAACGCAAGGCATGATTTTGCCTATCGGTGCAGTCCAAAACGTAGATTTAGCAAGAATAGCGTTTGGTCAAACGATTGCAGTCAGCGCACTTCAGCTTGCAAGCGCAACGTGTGCAGCCATTAACGGTGGAAATTATTATACTCCTTATTTAGTTAGCGAAATTTATGATGATAACGGAATTGTTGCAGAAAAAATAGAGCCACAATTAAAAAATAAGGTAATAAGTCAAAAGGCATCAAGTATATTAAACGAAATGCTTGAAAAAGTAGTATCAGAAGGCTCTGGAAAGCAAGCCTATATAGAAGGTTATTCGGTTGCAGGCAAAACAGGTACGGCACAAAAATATGAAAATGGAATAATAGCGCAAGGCAAATACGTATCAAGTTTTGTTGGTTATTTTCCATCGACAAATCCTAAATATTTAGCGCTTGTCGTCATTGACGAGCCTGTCGGTCAATACTATGGCTCAACCGTTGCAGCGCCATACGCAAAGCAAGTCTTTGAAGGAATAATAGACCTAAACAATATTCAGCCTGTCTATTAGGTGAGAAAACATATTATAATTGCTAAGCAAAAAGATAACTCGCTACGCTCGAATTATAGTCAAATTCTTGCGAATTTAACATTAAAAGAAAAGCACCAACAAAAGTTGATGCTTTCCTTTTGGTGACCCCTACGGGAATGTTCTCCGCAAACTATGTTCGCTAACTATAATGCGCCGATAGGCGTTATCATACAAACGAAGTTTGTTATTATTTAAATTCGCTTACATTATAATTGCTAAGCAAAATGATAACTCGCTACGCTCGAATTATAGTCAAATTCTTGCGAATTTAACATAAAAAGAAAAGCACCAACAAAAGTTGATGCTTTCCTTTTGGTGACCCCTACGGGAATGTTCTCCGCCTTGCTACGAACGCTTTGCACATTTTATTTGCCCATCACAGACGCCCGAACTATGGGTTCGATGTGTTATAGAGATAACAAGTAAAAAAGACAGGTAAAAAACCTGTCTTTTTCCTTGGTGACCCCTACGGGAATCGAACCCATGTTACCACCGTGAAAGGGTGGTGTCTTAACCGCTTGACCAAGGGGCCTTATCTGTGGCAGAAAAACTGCCTATATATTGAACCGACGCTATCTCGCCGTTTGTTTGCTGGTAGCGGCGGTCAGATTCGAACCAACGACCTGCCGGGTATGAACCGGCCGCTCTAACCAACTAAGCTACGCCGCCATAACTCAGTTGCCAATGTGTTTATCGACAAATGCTTATGTATTATACCTAAAAAATAGTATGTTGTCAAATACTTTTTCACTATTTTTTAAAAAAATTTTAAAATTTTAATTTTTTATTTTATTTGTATATTTATGTCTAATTTTTTATATAAAACTAAATTAAAATAACGCCTTGAAAATATTTTAAAAGGTGATATAATAAAAATATAGGGAAATAAAATTATAAATAGGATTTCAAAATATTAGGGAGGCAAAATGAGAATACAATTTTTAGGTGCAGCGCACGAAGTGACAGGTTCTTGCACGCTTTTAGAAGTATCGAATTCAAAATATTTAGTAGATTGTGGTATGGAGCAAGGTATAGACGTTTTTGAAAACACGCCTATTCCTGTGGAAGCGTCTAAAATTGATGCTGTGTTTTTGACGCACGCACATATCGACCATTCGGGAATGCTACCAAAATTATACAAAGACGGTTTCCGTGGCAAGATTTATGCGACTAGAGAGACTTGTAATTTGTGTAATATAATGCTTAGAGATTCAGCGCATATTCAAGAATTAGAAGCAAGTTGGCAAAAACGCAAATCGGATAGAGCCGGCAAAGAAAATAAAGAGCCTATATATACATTAACAGATGCTCTCGGTGCGATTTCATTGTTTAGACCTGTGGAATATGGTGATATAATTCAAGTTGCTTGGGGAGTTGAACTTAGATTTACAGACGTTGGGCACTTACTTGGCTCTGCGTGCATTGAAATATGGCTTACTGAGGGTGATGAAAGAAGAAAGGTAGTTTTTTCGGGAGATGTGGGAAACGTTAACCAACCGATAATCAAAGACCCTCAAACAGTTGAAGAAACCGATTATTTGATAATAGAATCGACCTATGGGAATCGCACGCATAAAACGCCTGGAGACGTTATAACTGAACTAGCAAAATGTATTCAAAAAACGTTTAATAGGGGAGGCAATGTAATTATCCCATCTTTTGCAGTTGGAAGAACGCAAGAACTTTTATATGCCATTAGAAAGATTAAAGAAAATAGCATGATAAAAGGACATAAAAACTTTCCTGTATATGTAGATAGTCCGTTAGCAGTTGAGGCGACAAGCATTTTTTTGCAATGTGACACCGCTTGTTTAGATGAAGAAACTTTATCATTAGTTCAGAAAGGGATAAATCCAATTTGGTTTAACGGACTAACCCTTGCCGTTTCAACGCAAGAATCTATTGCCATTACTACAGATAAAACACCTAAAGTTGTGATTTCAGCGAGCGGTATGTGTGAGGCAGGTAGAATTAGGCATCACCTTAAGCATAATTTGTGGAAAAAGGAAAATACAATCTTGTTTGTTGGTTATCAAGCTGAGAATTCGCTTGGCAGAATTTTGCAACAAGGAGCAAAGGAAGTAAGACTTTTTGGCGAAGATATTATGGTAAGGGCAGAGATAGCAACTTTGCACGGCACGTCTGGCCACGCCGACCAAAGCGGACTTATAAGGTGGTTAGAAGGTTTTAAGAATAAACCAACAAAAGTCTTTGTTAATCACGGTGATGATTTAAGTTGTACAGCTTTTTGCGACTTGTTAATTTCAAAGGGATACGACGCACAAGCACCATACAGTGGCACAGAATACGATTTAATAGCAGATAAAATGACGGTGTTTGCAGATAGTAAACGCATTGATAGAGCAAAACTTCTTAAGGGTGGAGCGAGAGCAAGGGCAGTATATAACGACTTATTAAATGCAGTAAACGATTTGGTTAAACTTGCGAACAATAAAAAGGGTTCGACAAATAGAGATAATGCAAAACTAGCTTCACAAATTCGTGCGATTATAGAAAAGTGGAAATAACAGAATAAAAACAAAAATATTTTGTTTGCAAGCATAATTGCAATAACTCATAATCTTATTGTATTCGACAAAAGTTAATATAAAAGTTTTAAACCTATAGCCTATTATATAATGGCGCTATAGGTTTTTTATTTTAAACTTTAAAAAGCAGGCTAAAAAACTTTTTATGGCTTAAATATTTATAGCGATATTTGAATATAAATAATATTGTGACAATAACGCAACAAGGGGGCAAAAATGAAATTATTAGACCTAACAAAAGGAATAAACGTTGTTAAAATTATTGGAAAACAAGACGTTAGCGTTAAAGACCTAACTTGCGATAGCAACAAAGTGGTTGCTGGAAGTCTATTCTTTTGCATAAACGGAAAAGATTTTGATGGACACGCTTACGCAAAAGATGCACAAATGTATGGCGCAGTTGCCATTGTGTGTGAAAGACAAATAGACACGGCGCTCACGCAAATCGTGGTCGAAAACGTTAGGATTGCAATGAGCCAAATTGCCTCTAACTTTTATTCAAACGTGGATAAAAAGATGAAGCTTATTGCTGTTGTTGGAACAAACGGAAAAACCACAACTTCGCATTTTATTTATAATATTTTGAAAAGTTCAGGCGTAAAATGTGGGCTGATTGGAACGCTGGGCACCTATTATTTGGATAAATATATTGAGCCTACCTTGACAACGCCTGACCCAATAGAGTTATTTAAATTGCTATATGATATGTATAATAGTGGAGTAAAAACTGCCGTTATGGAAGTGTCTGCGCACGCAATTTATTTAGAAAAAGTAAATGCTATCAAATTTTTCTCAGCCGTTTTTACAAATTTTAGCCAAGACCATTTAGACTTTTTTGATACAATTGAAGCATATAAAAGGGCAAAGTTAAGTTTTTTTAAGCATAGTCAAATTAAGCACGTTGTCACAAACAGTGACGACAGCGTGGGGAGAGAAATTTTAAATATAAGGCAAGACGCTATTAGCTATGGTATGGATAACCCAGCAGACGTTTTTGCCATAAACATATCTTGTAAAGCAAAGGAAACTCTGTTTTATATAAATTTATTTGATTACGTTGAGCAAGTTAAACTCAAAATGCTTGGTTTTTTTAACGTGTATAACGCACTTGCAAGCGCCACAGTTTGCTCGCTTCTCGGCGTAAAGAGCGAAAAAATAATAAAAGGCTTAAATGAGTTTAAGGGCGTTTCTGGAAGGCTTGAAAAGGTGTATAGCAACGACTTTGACGTTGTTATAGATTATGCGCACACGCCAGACGGACTGAATAAAACGCTTTTAGCGCTTAGGCCGTTTGTAAGTGGCAGATTAATTTGCGTGTTTGGTTGTGGGGGAAATAGAGATGCTTCCAAGCGTCAAATAATGGGCGAAATCAGTGGCTCGCTTGCCGATTTTACTATTATCACTTCAGATAATCCACGCTATGAAGAGCCTATGGAAATAATAAGTCAAATTGAACAAGGCGTTAGAAATAAAACTAGGCATTATCTTATGATTGAAGATAGAGAAGATGCCATAAAACACGCACTTAACATTGGCGAAAGTGGCGACGTAATTTTAATTGCAGGAAAAGGCAGTGAAAAATATCAAGAAATTTTGGGCGTAAAAAGGCTATGTAGCGATAAAGAAACGGTCAATGAATATTTACGGAGCATAGGACATTGAAAAGTTTGGTTTTAGCAGTAATTTGCTCATTTTTTTTAACAGTGATAAGTGGGGTTTTTGCTTTGCCGATATTAAGAAAATTAAAGGTCGGTCAGCCCATTTTGCATTACGTTAAAACGCACAAGAATAAAAGTGGCACTCCCACTATGGGTGGGCTGTTTTTCATATTGCCATCAGCGCTTATTTTCATTATTTTCGGTGGGCTTAAAAGCCGACTAGCAATAGTGTGTTTAAGCATTGGACTTGCCTATTTAATAGTCGGTTTTTTAGATGACTTTATTAAAATAAAATATAATAAAAATCAAGGGCTTAAAGCGTATCAAAAAGTCATATTCCAAATAGCGATTGCCATTATGGCAGGGGTATATGGCTACAAAAACGGTTTTT
The DNA here is from genome assembly GCA_045587465.1 of Christensenellaceae bacterium. Lineage (GTDB taxonomy): Bacteria > Bacillota > Clostridia > Christensenellales > Borkfalkiaceae > UBA1259. Next base: position 58,829 of record JAZNCJ010000047.1, on the reverse strand, counting down.
CTGTGTTTTACGTGCCTTTTTTAATGATAGAAATAAACGTGGGAATATTTGCAATTCCTATAATAACTTTGATATTTTTAGCAATAACAAACAGCGTCAACCTTACCGACGGATTAGACGGTTTAGCAGGACAAGTTAGTCTAGTTTATCTTATCTTTTTAGTGGTGCTTATGACCGTTCAATATCAGACTTTAAGCATAATTCACATAAGCTTAGAACAATACTATGGACTAACTTTACTTTCTTCAACGTTAGTCGGTGGAATAATGGGTTTTTTGCTTTTTAATATTAGCAAAGCAAAAGTCTTTATGGGTGATACGGGCTCACTTTCGCTCGGTGGCTTTATCGGTGCGATAAGCATTTTTTCACTAAACACTTTTTATATTCCTTTCTTAGGAATAATGTTCGTTATATCAAGCATATCGGTAATTATACAAGTGTTATATTTTAAGAAAACTAAAAAGCGAGTTTTTTTAATGGCACCTATTCATCATCATTTTCAATTAAAAGGCTATTCGGAAACGCAAATTGGATATGCTTATGCTTTAATTACAGCAGTTTTTGGTATGCTTGCCGTTTTGCCGTATTTATAAGGAGTTAAATGTATATAAAAAATCAAAGTTTTCTAATTCTCGGCGTATCAAAAAGTGGATTTGCCGTTGCAAATTACATATTATCTAAACAAGGCAAGTGCTTGCTTTATGAAGAACTTGCAAGTCCAAAAATAGAAAATGCAATCTCTGAATTGATAGACCTAGGCGCTATAAGGATAAGCAAGGATGAAATTGACAAACTGCTAATAGGCGTTGACGTAGTAGTTATAAGTCCAGGTGTGCCAATTAATCACCAAGTAGCAGTAAAAGCAAAAAATTTGGGCAAGCGAATAATAGGTGAATTAGAGTTTGGATATTTACAGTTTTTGCCGACAACCGTTGCGATTACAGGCACAAACGGAAAGACGACGACGGCGACTTTAATTGACGCCATACTTTGCCAGCAGGGTAAAAAATCTTTGCTTGTTGGAAACGTGGGCGTGCCACTAACTAGCAAGGTCTGCGATGCAGACTCGGACACCATTTGTGTGGCAGAAGTTTCAAGCTTTCAATTAGAAAGCGTAAGCGCATTTTGTCCACATATATCTTGCATTTTAAACATTGCTCCCGACCATCTTAAAAGGCATTACACAATGGAAAACTACGTATATCTAAAAAAGCGCATTTTTATGAATCAAAAAGAAAGCGAATACTCAGTGCTTAATTATGATGATGAAAGGGTGCGTAGTTTTAACAGTCAAATAAAAGCTAAAATAAAATACGTATCACTAAACGGAAGGGTTGACGGCGCTTACAGACTTGATAATAAGCTTTATTACAAAGACGAGTTTATAATCGGTCAAGAAAGTCTTTCGTTAAAGGGCGAACATAACGTTTATAACACGCTGTTTGCTATTTGTGTCTCAAAGCTTTTAGGCGTTGACAATCAGTCTATAGTCGGCGCTCTTACAAGTTTTAAGGGTGTTAAACACCGTATGGAACTGATTGCAAATATTCAAGGGGTTGAATATTATAACGATTCAAAAGCGACCAACACGGCATCAACTATTACTGCCATTGAAAATATTACAAGACCAACAATTTTGATTTTGGGTGGCAGTGACAAAGGGGAAAGCTACGTAGAGCTGTTTGAAAAGATAAAGTCAAGTTCGGTTAAACACGTCGTTATTATGGGTGCGACAAGGCTTAAAATGTTTGAAAGTGCCGTAAAGGTTGGCTACAATAATATAACCTTAACGTATGACTTTACTACTGCCGTAAAAATTGCAAAATTGATTGCAAGCGAAGGCGAAAGCGTGCTTCTTAGTCCTGCTTGCGCAAGTTTCGATACTTTTTCAAGTTTTGAAGAGCGTGGGGATACGTTTAGAAATATAGTGGAAGATAAATAAGTGAAAAAATTAGTAAAATCAAATTCAAATAAAGGCGATTTTTTATTGTTAATCGCCGTTGTTTTACTTTCAATTATAGGCACAATTTTTATATATTCGGCAAGCAGTTTTTCGGCACAAAAAACCTATAATGATAAATTTTATTTTGTCAAAAAGCAGGTTATTGGTATTTTGCTTGGCACTGTGGTTATGATTTTAACGTCTAAATATGATTATAACAAACTTAAAAAGTTTATGCCGTACATATGTGTTATCTCATTTATACTGCTGATTTTAGTATTTGTTCCTAATATCGGCGTTGAAAACTATGGCGCAAAAAGGTGGATTGGCATTGGTGGAATAACTCTGCAACCATCGGAAATTGCAAAGTTTTCACTAATACTATTTTCAGCAACTTACGTGAGTAAAAAACCAGAAAAAATAAAGACGTTTGTTGGTATTTTGCCGGTACTTGCCTTTGGTGGAGCGACCTGCTTTTTAATTATCATAGAGCCAAATATGTCTATAACCGTCTGCGTGGCTCTTTTAATGATAACAATGCTTTTTTGTGCAGGGATGAAAATTAAACATTTTTTCTATCTGCTAATTCCTGCCGTTATTGGTGGCGTGCTACTTATTCTTGCAGAGCCTTATAGATTAAACAGACTTATGGCGTTTATAAACCCTTGGTCAAATCCAAAAGGCGAAGGTTATCAATTATTGCAGTCGCTTTATGCGCTCGGCTCTGGTGGCTGGTTTGGCGTAGGGCTTTTTAATTCTAGACAAAAATATTCCTTTCTTCCTTTTGCAGAATCTGATTTCATACTGTCTGTAATTGGCGAAGAAATAGGCTTTGTAGGATTATTTTTCTTTTTTGCATTACTATTTTTTATCGTTTATCGTGGGCTTAAAATAGCTTCCAAATCAAAAAACATATTCGGTTATATCTTAGCTGTTGGAATAACAATGATTTTTGGCATACAAACGCTTGTAAACGCACTTGTCGTCACGGGGAGTATCCCACCAACAGGCTTGCCACTTCCGTTAGTTTCAAGTGGCAATACTTCGATTATAATTTTTATGGCTGAAATGGGTATATTATTTAATATTTCTAAGCAAGGTTCTTTAACTTTTTAAAAAAATTTTCCATAAAATAAAATATCATTACTTTTGGGAGAATTTTATGGAAAAATACTTGATAAACGGTGGAAGAAAACTAAGTGGAAAGATAACCTTACAAAGTGCTAAAAATTCAGTTTTGCCTATAATGGCTGGGTCAATACTTACTGATGAGCAAGTAGTTATAAAAAATTGTCCTAAAATAAAAGACGTTTTGTCAATGTTAAACATTTTGTCGTACCTTGGTTGCTCTTGGCAGTTTGAAGGAGACAATCTTATATTAAATTCAAGTAATTTAGGTAATTATTCTGTGCCTAAAAGTCTTGCTAGTGAGTTGCGTTCTTCTATCTTTATGTTAGGGGCGCTTATTTGTCGTTTTAAAAAAGCGCAAATTTATTTTCCTGGTGGTTGCGATATAGGACTTAGACCAATAAATTTGCATCTTTCATCGCTTAAACAGTTAGGTGTTAAGGTTAGTAGTTATAATGAACAAATATTTTGTTCGGCTAAACAAATTGTTGGAAAGGACATTTATCTTGATTTTCCATCAGTTGGTGCGACTGAAAATATTATCTTAGCTTCAGTTTTAGCAAAAGGTAAAACTCAAATATTCAATTCGGCTAAAGAACCGGAAATTGTTGACCTTATGAATTTTTTAAATTCTATGGGTGCAAAAATTTATGGGGCTGGAACTTCAACCATATTGATTGAAGGGGTAAAAAAACTTCACGGCACCGAATATACGCCTATTCCTGACAGGATTGAGTGTGGAACCTTTCTTTTAGGGGCGGCAATTACCGGTGGTGAAATTGAACTTCACAACTGCAATGCAAAAAATATTTCACTTTTAATACATAAACTTTGCGATAATACTTGTAAAATTAATATAAAAAATGATATAATATATATAAAAAGTGGGAAAGAGCCAAAAGCCTTCTCATTTTCAACAGGGCCATATCCACAATTTCCAACAGATTTACAAGCGCAAACGATGGCACTGCTTTCGGTTTGCCAGGGGCAATCCATAGTGGAAGAAACGGTTTTTGAAAACCGGTTTAACCACGTTTTATCGCTTGTTGACATGGGGGCAGACATTAAGGTCAAAGGCAAACGAGCATTTATTAATGGCGTTGACAGGCTTAAAGGCACACAAGTTCGTGCAAATGATTTAAGGGGTGGCGCATCGCTTGTCCTTGCAGGTCTTAATGCAGAGGGGCAAACGACGGTTTGCGATATTTTTCATATAGAGCGTGGATATTTTGAGTTTGATAAAAAGTTAAGATTGTTGGGCGCTGATATAATCAAAGTAAATAGGTAAAGGAATATAAGCATTATGAGGACTAAAAAAACTTTAGCAAAAATAATAGCAATAGCTTTTGCTCTTGTGGTGCTTTTGGCGTGCTTTGGAATTTTTTCTATTGAAAGGGTTAACGTAGAATATAGCGTTTCTAGTTATGACGTGGAGAATATTCAGTCAATTTTTGATAAGTATAGGCGCAAAAATATTTTATTTTTAGATGAGCAAGACGTGTATGATTGTTTAAATTCAAAGCCATATCTGCAAATTGAAAGCGTTCAAAAAAAATATCCAAACGTGCTAAACGTTAGCGTAAGTGAACGCAGGGAAACGTATAAAATAAATTTAGATGAAAAAACCTGCATTTTAGATGAAAATGGAGTTTTGCTCAATGATGAAGGTCAAATTAAGCAAGGTGGAACGGTTATTGATTTAAGTTTTATTACTTTTAGAAATAATCCTAATTTAACTTCTAAAATAGAAGTTATAGGCGCAAATTTAGGCGAGAAAATTAAAACAACAAACGACCAAGCCGTATACAAAACACTTGAAATTGCGAAACTATTTGGGCTTTTTGACTGCCTTAAAAGCGTGACTATTGAAGATTGTTCTGGTGGCGAATATGACGTGAGTTTTGAAACACACACAGGTGTTAAAATTTATATTGTTGACGTTTTGGTCGATGGTGAGATTAAAGGACAAGTTGGATTTGAAACTTATAACACAGTGGCAAATGATTATCAAAAAAAATTTGGGCTTTTAGAAACGAGATATGCCGTTGAAAATGGAGTAAATAAACTTGTCGTTGACCATACTTACGACCAAGTTGATGCTATGAATAGAAACGATTATAGATTATACGAACAGTTAATTTAAAAGTTTTTAATTTTATAAAAGGTGAAAAATGCAAAAGAAACACGTTGCGATTATAGACGTAGGCTCGTCTAAAATAACTGCAGTTATTGGCGATAGGGGAATAAACAAGACGTTTATTATCAAGGGAAAATTTTCCTATGATTACGATGGCTTTGAAAACGGCGTATTTTTTGACGAGTTGAAATTAAAAAGAATATTATTTTCGCTTGCTGACCAAGTGATAAAAGGCGCTTATGGCAAGATAGATACCGTGTACGTTGGCGTTCCGGGCGACTTTACAAAAGTGTTTATTAGAGATGGTCAACTTTCTTTTTCTAAAAAGAAGAAAATAACCGATGAAGACGTAGATGCGCTATTTGATTCTGCATTTGTCATGTCGTCATCAAAGTATACGCTTATAAATCGTTCGGCAATAGTTTATGAATTAGATGATTTTAGAAGGCTTGCAAATCCCGTTGGCGCAAACAGCGAAATACTTAGTGGAAAACTTTCTTTTATAGTTTGTACCAACTATTTTATTGAGATTGTAAAACAAACCTTGTTCAGCGCTGGATTTGCTACTGTAGAGTGCGTTTCAAGTGCGCTAGCACAAGCTTTATATTTAGTAGAGGCTGAAACTAGAGATAGAATTGCAGTTATTGCAGATGTTGGATATATAACAACAACGTTTAGCATTATTCAAGGCGATGGAATTTTATTCCAAAAATCTTTTAATTTTGGCGGTGGATATATAACAGCCGGACTTGTTGAAAAGTTTGCGATTAGCTTTGACGTTGCTGAAAAATTAAAGAGAAAGGTTAATTTAAGTTGTATTTCTTCTGGCAATGCTTTTGATGTGTTGGACGGGGAAAACGGCGAGTATTATCCAATAAACGACGTTAAAGATAGCGTTAAAACAAGCCTTGATATATTATGTGAAAATCTTTCAATCGCATTTGAAGAATCTGGCTACGTTATTCCAAGTTATGTTCCACTATTCATTACAGGTGGTGGAATTACCTATTTAAGAGGCGCTAAAGAGCACGTGTCAAATAGGCTGGGAGTGTCAGTTGAAGTGCTTGCCCCAAAAGTTCCACTTATGGACAAACCTATTGAAGCCACAGTGCTTTCACTTTTAGACTTGGCAATTGAACAAAACAACTAAGTATTATTTACGCATAAATAATGCGTTATATTAGATAAATAAGGAGAGATTTATATGTACGGACAAACTATAAATACAAATTCAGCAGTAATAAAAGTTTTAGGCATCGGCGGTGGTGGTTGTAATGCCGTTAATAGCATGATAGCCGCAAACGTGTCTAGTGCAGAGTTTATTGCTATTAATACTGACAATCAAGCACTTATGCTTTCTAAAGCTGATAAATGCTTACAAATAGGTGAAAAACTTACTAAAGGGTTAGGCGCAGGAAGTGACCCAAACGTCGGTGAAGCGGCGGCAGAAGAGTCTAAGGAAGAGATTACTCAGCTTCTTGAAGGAACAGACCTATTATTCATTGCGGCAGGAATGGGTGGTGGAACAGGAACGGGCGCAGCTTCAGTTATTGCACGTATTGCACGTGAGCTTGGAGTTTTAACCGTTGCCGTTGTGACAAAACCTTTTTCTTTTGAAGGTAGAGTTAGAAATGAAAATGCAAATAAAGGTATTACAAATCTTAAAAAATACGTTGACACCTTAGTTGTTATACCTAACGATAAATTATTACAGTTTTTGCCACCACAAACAGGTATGCTTGATGCGTTCAAAGTGGCTGATGATATGCTTAGACAAGGCGTTGTAAGCATTGTTGACCTTATTGCTACGCCATCTCTAATTAATCTTGACTTTGCAGACGTTAATACGGTTATGCGTAATCAAGGTTTGGCTCATATGGGTATCGGTAGGGCTAAAGGCGAAAATCGTATTATAGAATCGGTTAGACAAGCTGTTTCAAGTCCACTTTTGGAAACTACTATTGAAGGTGCAAAATCTGTTATATTGAACGTCACTGGTGGAAAAGATATTATGCTTACTGAAATTAACGAAGCATCTATGCTTGTTCAAGGCATAATCGACGAATCTGCAAACATTATTTTCGGTGCTACAATTGATGAAAGTATGGTTGATGAAGTTAAAATTACTATCATTGCAACTGGTTTTCTTCCAAACAATATAGAAAAAGAAGAAGACGGCATTAAACCAGCAATCAATTTCGGTGATAACAGACAAATGGTTAAGGAAGAAGTTCCACCACTACTTAGAGATTTTGAAAATGAAAGTGCCACATCTGTTCAAGAGGAAGAAGATATAGAAGAAGTAGAAGAACCTTTAATTGAAGAGCCAGAAGAAGAGCCTCAGCCTGTAGTTGAAACTAAAAAGGAAAGAGAACTTCCTGCTTTTATGAGAAAACTCTTTAAAAAATAGTACATAAAATTTAATTTGTAAATATTAAACTTTTAAAAAGATGGATTTGAGTCCATCTTTTTTATAGGCTGAAACAAGTTTATTGTAAAGGAAAAATTATGCGCATAAGACGAAAAAAACATTTAGATGAAAGATTGAAAAATGCAAGCGATATTTTGATTGTGCCAGATATGGATATCGTAAACGTTAATATTGCAGTTCAAAACAAGAAATTGTATGATTTCAATAAGTTGTTTGGAAACGATAATCCAATTGATTTAGAAATAGGTTGTGGAAAGGGTGGATTCATAACTCAAAAAGCTTTATTAGAGCAAAATACCAATTTTGTTGCTGTTGAAATGTTAGAAAATATCATAGTTATGGCTTGCGAACTTGCTAAAGAAAATGGGCTTAAAAACGTTAGATTTCTAAATACAGGCGCTGAATATTTGCCACGATATATAAAAGATAATTCTATACGTAATATTTATCTTAATTTTTCTCCACCATTTCCAAAGAAAGGAAGCGAAAGTCATAGGCTTACTAGTGACAGATTTGTTTTGGCATATAAATGTTTTTTAGTTAACGGTGGAAAAATATATCAAAAAACTGATGATAAAGATTTTTTTGAATATTCATATGCAAAGTTCGTCGAGCACGGATTTAAGGTTGAAAACATAACCCAAAAGATTTTAACTGGAAAGGTTGATAATATTAAAACAGAATATGAAAAGATGTTTGAAAAGCTTGGTATAAGTGCTTACGGCTTAGTTGCTCAAAAAATTTAATTCATTTGAAATAATTTTGTTATTAAAAGGTTAAAACAGTGTGTTTTGCATTGATTTTAACCTTTTTTTTGGCAAAATCTACCAAAAGTAGAATTAATTATTTGTAAACCAACAATAGAACTTGGCTATCTTAAAGTTATAATTGCAATCAAATAAATAGGGAGTTGTTTGTATTGAAAAATTTTTTTTGTTTAAGTAAAATATGTGTGTGACTAAAATTAAATTGACAAAAATGGAGAAAAATAAATGCAAAACAAAATGACAAATAACAATATAATAATCTCAATGGAAGCCACTTGTGATTTAAGCAGAAATATAATTGAAGAAAACGATTTTAGAATTGTTAATATGAACTTTTTGATTGATGGGAAGGAGTTTAGCACGGATAAAGATGACGTAGTATCAACCGACCTGTACGATAAAATGAAAGAAGGAGCAAAAACTTCAACAAGTCAAGTTAATCAAATAGTTTACGAAGAGTTTTTTAACGAGCTATTAAAAGAGGGTAAAGACGTTTTACATCTCGCATTTTCCAGTGGGCTTAGCGAGACGTGTCAATCTGCAATAAACGCATCAGAAAAGGTTAATAAAAACTCTAAAAATAAAGTATACGTCATCGATAGTTTGTGTGCGTGTGCAGGGCAAGGATTGCTTGCGATTGTTGCTAAAAAATTTATTGATAGCGGATGCGATATTCAAAGTGTAATCAAATATATAGAAGATAAAAAAATGAAGGTTTCGCATTTGTTTTCAGTTGACAACTTAAAATATCTTGCTAGTGGTGGAAGGATTAAAAAAAGCTCGGCAATTGTTGGAAACGTTTTGCATATAAAACCTGTTATGCACGCCGATAAAGAAGGTAAACTTGTTGTTTTGCAAAAAGTTATGTCCAGAAAGAAGGCGTTAAAGGAACTGTTAAATATTTATTATGAAACAAGCGACGATGAGAATAAATTTTGCATAATTTCACACGCAGACTGTTTGCAAGATGCTATTTATATTCAAGAAAACATAAAGGCGCTTAAAGGCGTTGACAGTGTGATAACAAACTTAGGCCCTATCATTGGCAGTCACTCTGGACCAGGAACTATTGCCTTTTTCTTTATTTCTAGAACAAGCAGATAAAACATATAAAGACTAAAAATATTCCTTAAGTTTAAGGATTATTTTTTTATTTAAAATTTGCTTGCAATTTAATAAGGCGATATAAAATTAACTTTACTTATTCGTCACAATGTATTATAATACAATTAAGAATAAAAGTTAGACAAAATCTCTGGGGGAGTTATGAAGATTATTCATACGGCAGATTTGCATCTTGATTCTAAAATTGATGGAATTCCAACTGAAAAATCAAAAATTAGAAGAGAAGAAATTATAAGAAGTTTTGAGCGACTTGTTGACTTTGCAAGCAATAACAACGTAAAAGCAATAATTGTTGCAGGAGACTTGTTTGATACGCAAAAAATATCGCTTAAGACAAGAGAGCGAATTTTTGGGTGTATAAAAAACAATTCTAGTATAGATTTTTTGTATATTCCAGGCAATCACGACCAATTAAGCGCTTTTTCAAATATTACTGAGCTTCCAAAAAATCTAATTGAGTTTGAAGACACTTGGAAAAGTTTTGATTATGATGGCGTTGTCATTTCAGGTATTGCACTAAATTCTACTAATAAAAATGCCGTTTACGACAGCCTTTTTCTAAATGAGAACAAAACAAACGTAGTTATAATGCACGGACAAGTAGCAGGTTATAAAAGCAGTGAAGATGCCGAAATAATTAGTATTCCTAGATTAAAAGGTAAAAATATCGATTATTTAGCGCTCGGTCATGTTCACAGCTTTTCGCAAGGTCAAATAGACGAGCGTGGTTATTATGCTTATTCTGGCTGTTTAGATGGACGTGGTTTTGACGAGCTTGGAGAAAAAGGCTTTGTTCTTTTAGACTGTCAGCAAGGCAGGGTAAAAAGCGAGTTTATCCCATTTTCTTCAAGGATTTTATATGAATACACATTTAACGTCGGTGAATATGAGTCTTTTTATCAATTATTACAAGGCGTTGTAAAAAAATTACAGGCTGAAATAGATAGTAAAAGCCTAGTCAAGGTTATTCTAAAAGGAGAGCACTCTGTTGATTTTTTAATCGACACCTTTTCTTTAAGTTCAAGGCTAAATGAAATGTTCTTTTTTGCCAAAGTTTATGATAAAACCGAACTTAAAATTAGTTTAGAAGATTTCCAGTATGATAAATCAATAAAAGGCGAGTTCGTGCGTTCGGTCTGGCAAAGCGATATGCCTATTGAACAAAAAAACAAGGTTATTAAATGTGGGCTTTCGGCATTAAAAGGGGAGGAATTCTAATATGAAGCTTATAAGATGTTATATCTTCTCTTTTGGAAAGCTAAATGACTTTAGTTATGATTTTTCAGTTGGGTTAAATATTATAAATCAAGAAAACGGCTGGGGAAAAAGTACGCTTGCAACCTTTATTAAGGCTATGTTTTATGGGCTTAACAGTTCTAAGCACAGTATTGCTGAAAACGAAAGAAAAAAATATCGCCCTTGGAACAGCATCGATAAGTTTGGTGGATATGTTGAATTCGAGTGGGGGCAAAATTTATATAAAATTGAAAGGTTTTTTGGGGCAAAGGAATCGGAAGATACAGTTCGTCTTTTTGATATTAAGACGGGGAAGGAATTTTTTAACACTCAAAATTTAGGCAAGAGAATTTTCGAAATTGACGAAGAAGGCTTTTTATCGACCACCTATTTTTCTCAAAAAGATTTTCAAATTAAAAGCAACTCAAGCTTGACGGCAAAGTATAATGCGATTTGCGAACTTGAAGATAGTAAAGACTACGATAATGCCACTGAAAAACTCGATGCAAAAATAAAAAAATATAAAATGCGTGGTGATAAAGGACTTATTGCAGACACTAAGCGAGAGATTATTGGACTTGAAAATGAAATTCAAACGACAAATAGGTCGGTGACACTGCTAAGCCAAATTAAAAATGAAATTATCTCATTGGAAAACCAAGAAAGCTTATTAATTAAACAAATACAAGATAAGACCAAACAAGTTTCTGCTGTTGGCGAACGTGAGGCGTTAAAATTAAAACGAGATAACTATAATAAGTTGTGCAGTCAAAAACAAGAACTTATTATGCAATTTGATAGCACAAAAGAACTTCTCAATGGAAAAACAAGTTCTGAGCAAGAAATAAACCATTATTTTACGTGCAATAACCATTTGCTTACTGCAAAAACTAATATAAATATTTTAAGAGAAGATATTGCGAACTTAAAACAAATTGAAAGCAAAACTAAGAAAGAGAAAAAATCAATGGGTGTGCTTTTTATTCTTGCAATAATCAGCGTGGCTATTGGGCTTGGTATGTTTTTTGTAAACTCAATCGTAGCCATTGCATTTGTTTTGCTAGGCGTTGTTTTGGGCGCTTTAGAGTTTTTAAAAAAAGGCAATAAAACTGATAAAAACCTTATTAGCTATCAAGAAATTATATCCAAAAAACAAATTGAGCTAGATAAATTTATAAACCGAGAAAACGAGATATCTACTACAATTGATAATTTTATTGCAAACTTCAATATAGGCGAATATCAAGATAGGTTTAGCGCTCTCAATACGATTTTAAATTTGAGTAGTGAACACGAAAAACTTAAAAAATCACTTGAAGATATTGAGAAACTTGTTAAGAATTATGATGAAGAAAAATTGAAGTTTAACAGCCTAGATAATGACACGCAAAATTTAACAGACCTTAAAAATTCTTTAAGCAAATTGCAGTCGCAGTATGCTGAGCTTTCATCAGCTTTAGCTAACAAAAAAGCAAGCTTAGTGTATCACGAGAATATTGCTAACAATATAGTAGAGCTCGAAAGTAAAAAGAGCGAGCTTGAGCAAAAGCTAAAAACGTATATTGAAGAATACGAAGTTTTTTTAACCACGCTTGAGATGTTAAAAAAGGCAGATGAAAATTTAAAAGTTAAGTATAGAGAGCCACTTCAGTTAAGTTTAAATAAATACCTTTCTAAAATATCTAACGTAGATATTAAGGCGCAAATAGATATTGACTTAAATGTATTAGTTTTAGAAAAAGGTGGTCAAAAAGACACTGATTTTTATAGCAAAGGTTATCAAAATTTGATAGAAATTTGCAAAAGATTTGCTTTAACTGACGTTCTTTTTAGGGGCGAAAAACCTTTTATTATTCTTGACGACCCATTTTATAATCTTGATGAAGTCAAAATTAAAAACGCACTTAGCTTAATTAACGAATTAAGTAGCGAGTATCAAATTATTTACTTTATTTGTCACTCAAGTAGAGGCAAAAGATGAAGTATAAGCTTAATTTTGAACTAGTGCCAGATGGGTGCTGGAAAAGTAATTTAAGAAACATTCTTTCAAAAGAGCAATGGGACTTTTTAAAAGCCGATGCAAAAGAAAGGTCAAACGGAAAGTGTGCTATTTGTGGCAGGCAAACAAAAGCGCTTGATGCACATGAGGTTTGGGAATACGACGAGAAAAAGGGTGTGCAAAAATTAAAGGATATAATAGCCGTGTGCAAGGACTGTCATAGCGTTATTCATATTGGCTTAACCCAGCTAAAAGGTGATGCTGAGCGTGCTGAAAATCATTTTATGGCAGTGAACAATTGTTCATACGTTCAAATGAGAAAGGCTATGGGAGAGGCAAATTTATTGCATCAAAGGCTTAATAAAATAAGCGAGTGGGCGCTTGATATATCATATCTAAAAAAATATGTAAAATAAGAAAAAGGGCAAGCATTTGCCCTTTTTTAATGTAAAAAAAAGTTGCATATTTTTTTGCTATATGATAAAATTTTATTTGTTAAAAAAATAGAGGCATAAAAAATGGAAATTATAGACGCACACGCACATATTTATCCAGCGAAAATAGCTCAAAAAGCAACGAGTGCAATCGGAGATTTTTACGATATAAAAATGGAAATGCCAGCAGGCACAACCGAGCAGTTGTTAGAAGATGGCAAAAAGGCAGGAATATCAAAATTTATCGTTCACTCTTGCGCTACAAAAGCAGTGCAAGTTCGTGCTATAAACGAGTTTGTTAAAAAAGAAATTGACGAGCACGATAATTTTGTAGGATTTATGACCCTTCATCAAGATATGACCGAAGAAGAGATTAGTGAAGAAGTTGACTGGTGCATTGAAAATGGGTTTAAGGGAATTAAACTTCATCCAGATTTTCAAAAGTTTTATATTGACGGAGAAGATGCTGAAAAGTTTTATAGAGTAGTTGGGGGCAGATTGCCTATTTTGTTTCATACGGGAGATAACAGATACGAATTTTCAAAGCCCCATAGGCTTGTTAAAATGGCAAAGCAATATAAAAACGTCAACTTTATCGGCGCACATTTTGGTGGTTATAGATGCTGGGATGACGCATATTTATATAAGGGGCTTAATAACGTATATTTTGACACTTGCTCATCGCTTATGTTTATCGATAAAGATAAGGCAAAGTCTTTGATTGAAATGCTAGGTCACGAAAGGTTTTTCTTTGGCACGGACTTTCCTATGTGGGATGCTGTGGGCGAGATAGAAAGGTTTGAAAAAATAGACCTTTCATTAGGTCAAAAAGAAGATATTTACGCTAAAAATATTAAAAATTTGTTAAATATAAAATAGAGGCGAAAAACGCTTGACAAAACAAGTGCTTAAGAGTATAATAACCAAAAAAATAACAAACACAGTGACGGAAACAGGTGTTTAATTGTGGCTATAGAGAGTTGACGGTGGGTGCAAGTCAATCAAGCGATTTTACACAACTCATTCCCGAGTGGAAACGGCGAAAAGATAAAAGTAATCGTTTACGGAAGTCCCGTTAAAGCAAAAGAGAGGTTGTTTAAAAAACAACAATTTGGGTGGCACCACGGTATAAATTCGTCCCTAACTATGATAGTTAGGGGCGTTTGTTTATTAAAAGCAAAAACGAGCAAAAAACTCTTGCCGAATATGCCAATTGCTTGACAGGTTTTGTTATTATATATATAATGTATATATAATAAGTTTATATATACGTGTGATGTATGTGTAATTACTAAAACGCAGTGACAAAAATGATGAAGATATCCAGTAGTTGTTTACGGCCAGCTCCGTTAAAGCAAAAGAGTGGTTGTTTTAAAAAGCAACAATTTGGGTGGTACCACGGTGAAAATCGTCCCTGACTGTTTTAGTCGGGGATTTTTTATTTTAGTAATTAATCTAAAACTTATTATGGAGGGTTTTTATTATGAAAAAAATTTACGTTTCAGACATCACACTTAAGGCTATTTGCGAGCAAGATTTTTCTTTAACTTTTAGAGAAAAACTAAGTATTGCAGAAAAACTCGATTTACTAAAAATCGATGCTCTAGAATTGCCAGCATTAAGTAGTGATAAAGAAAGCGAAATTATATATAGAACGATTGCACAGTCGCTCAAAAACACTCTTGTTAAGGTTTCAGTTGGTACAACGGATGCTGAGTTTAACCTTGCTGTAAATTGCATCAAGAACGCAAAACAATCGTGTTTACAAGTTATTCTTCCTATTTCTACGTCACAAATGGAATATTTTTATCACGTAAAAGCGCCAGCAATGCTAGCTAAAATTGCAGAGCTTATTAAAAAGGCAAGAGAAATTTCAAGGAGCGTTGAATTTGTTGCGTTAGATGCTTTTCGTGCAGATAAAGAATTTGTTTTAGAATGCGTTAAGGTTGCAGAGGAAAATGGCGCAAACGTTATCACTCTTAGCGATAGCGAAGGCAATGCTATGCCAAGCGACTATAAAGACTTAATTGGTTTTGTTAGACCAAATTGCAAAGCAAATCTCTACGTTGAAACTTCAAATAAATTATCTATGGCAGGCGCATCAGCAGTTGAAGCAATAAAGGCTGGTGCTGATGGCGTTAAGACTTCTGCTTACGGAAATTATTTAATGACGGCTCTTTTTGCTGAAATTATTCGTGAAAAGAGATTTAATTTGGGCGTAGAATGTGATATTGACATTTGCAATGCTAAGTCAACCGTTAATGCTATTAGCGATATAATTCAAAATAAACAAGTTGTTGTTGAAAATAACATAGAAGCAGGTATGATAAATGCTAGCGCATCAATTTCAGAAATTTCTTCGCTTATCAAACAACTGGGTTATGAAATTTCTGACAGTGACGTTGGAAGCGTTTATGAAGAGTTTAAAAAACTCACTGCAAAAAAAGAAGTTATTGACACTAAGGAATTAGAAGCGATCGTTGCAAGCACTGCAATGCAAGTTCCATCAACGTATCATCTTGTGACGTACGTTGTAAATAGTGGCAACGTAATTCCAGCAACAGCTAATATCACGTTAGAAAAAGACGGACAAAAATTTACAGGCGTTTCAACGGGTGATGGTCCTATTGATGCGGCTTTCCACGCAATAGAACAAATTATAGGTCACCACTACGAACTTGATGATTTCCAAGTTCACGCCGTGACAAAAGGCAGGGGCGCTGTAGGCTCATCTATAATTCGTCTCCGTGCAGATGGAAAATTATATCCAGGAAACGGCGTTTCAACAGATATTGTTGGTGCTTGTATTCGTGCGTATATTAACGCATTAAATAAAATTGTTTACGAGGAAAACTAATATGAAATTTTCCTTTTCTGATAAATTTGTAAAAAGTAATAGCTTTATAGACCTTTGCAATATTGCCAGTAGCTATGAATTTGATGGCGTTGAGGTCAGCGACGTGGAAGTCGAAAAAGATAGTCATATTGACAGTATTTTTCGCTCGTCTGTGACTGTCGATGCAAAGAGAAAGTTGGTTAATAGGCATATTTCAATACCTGCTATATGCTATCCTAAGCAAATAAACGAAAAAACTGATTGCGTAGACATAATAAAATATGTTGAATATGCAGTTTTAGCATCAGTAAATAACGTTATTGTCACTTTTGAAAAAGTACTTAAAGCATCTTTGGTTAAAGAAATTCTTTTGCCTGCAATTGAAATAGCTAAAGCAAGTGGCGTGAATATTTTAATTGAAACAAGTGGTGAACTTTCTAACACGCAAACTGTTCTTGATATTATAAGTTCTTTGGCTCATGCAAACGTTAAGGTTTGCTGGAATATTAGAGAAACCTTTTTCGTAGCAGGTGAGCAGGCCGACAAAACTATTCAAACGTTGGGCGCATATATCGGCTACGTAAGAATTGGCGATAAAAAGGGCGGCAAAAACGTTTTAATTGGTGAAGGCGAGCTTCCTGTAAAAGATTTTATGAACGCATTAAAATCACTTAACTATGACGGATTTATAAGTGTTATGGAAAGTGATGAAATTTGCTCAGCAGATATTCTTTTGACACACTTTAAAAGCTTTATGTCTTCAAAAACCGAAGCCGTTTCAAAAGAAGTTTATTATAATCGCCAAAAAACAGGTACTTATCCTTGGAAAAAGTATGACGTATTGGATTTAACTTTTTCTGAAGTGCTTGACACAATGGCAAGCACTTATCCAGACCAATTGGCGTTCAAGTATACAACTCTTGACTATATTAGAACGTATTCCGAGTTCAGAGAAGACGTTGACAAGGTTGCAGCCGCGCTTATCTCGCTTGGCGTTGAACCAGGTCACCACGTTGCGATTTGGGCAACAAACGTTCCCGAGTGGTTTTTAACCTTTTGGGCAACCGTAAAAATCGGTGCAGTATTGGTGACGGTAAACACTGCTTATAAAATTCACGAAGCCGAATATCTTTTAAGGCAATCTGATACTCATACACTCGTTATGATTGAAAGTTGCAAAGATTCTAACTATAAGAGCATTATGGAAGAACTTTGCCCAGAACTTAAATCAGCTGAGAAAGGTCAACCTTTATATTCAGAAAAACTTCCTTTCTTACGCAACGTTATAACGGTTGGTTTTGAAATGGACGGATGCTTAGAGTGGAAAGAATTTGTTCAAAGAGAAAAATTTGTTCCTAAAGAAGAAGTTAGAAGAAGAGCGTCTAACGTAAACGCTGATGACGTTTGCAATATGCAATATACTTCTGGAACGACAGGATTCCCTAAAGGCGTTATGCTTACGCATAGAAACATTGTAAACAATGGTAAAATCATAGGCGACAGAATGGATTTGTCAACAGCCGAAAGAATGATGATTCAAGTTCCAATGTTTCACTGTTTTGGAATGGTGCTTTCAATGACAAGTATGATGACGCACGGTGGCACACTTTGTCCTATGCCATACTTCTCACCAAAATCATCGCTTGCTTGCGTTAATGATGAAAAAATCACTTGCTTTAACGGCGTTCCAACAATGTTTATTGCAATGTTTAATCACGAAGATTTTGCTAAAACTGACTTTTCTTATATTAGAACTGGTATTATGGCAGGCGCAAACTGCCCACCAGACCTTATGAGAAGGGCTGCAAAAGAAATGAATATGACTGAAATCATAAGCGTTTATGGTCAAACTGAAGCGTCACCAGGTTGCACAATGGGTGAAGTTAACGAAGATATCGACCACAGAGTTGAAACTGTTGGTAGCGCTTTCCCAGGCGTTGAGTGTAAAATTATCAACCCAGAAACTGGCGAAGAACTTCCAGACGGTGAAAACGGCGAGTTCGTTGCACGTGGTTATAATATTATGAAAGGCTATTATAAAATGCCAAAAGCAACCGAACAAACAATCGATGCTGATGGTTGGCTACATAGTGGCGATATTTGTTGTAGAACTTTTGATGGATATTATAAGGTGACCGGCAGACTTAAAGATATGATTATCCGTGGTGGCGAAAACCTTTATCCAAGGGAAATTGAAGAATTCTATTTGACTCACGATAAGGTTAGAGACGTTCAAGTTGTTGGCGTTCCAGACCCAAGATATGGCGAGGAAGCGTGCGCTTATATTATTCTTAATAAAGGCGAAAAAGCAAGCGAAGAAGAAATGCGAGAATACGGCAACGCTAATATGGCAAAGCATAAAGTTCCAAGATATTTCATTTTCGTAAGTGAATTCCCAATGAACGCAGCAGGAAAGATATTAAAGTATAAAATGCGTGAAGATGCAATAGAAAAAATAAAAAACTTAAAGTAATGTGAAGAGGTGACATTATGCAAGAAATAAAAATTGTAAAAGCAAAGACTTTGAAAGAAAAACCAGACCAAAGCAATCTAGGTTTTGGTAAATATTTTACCGACCATATGTTTGTTATGGAATATACCGAAGGAAAAGGTTGGGAAAACGCAAGAATAGTTCCGTTTGATTATATTCCTATTCATCCAGCATCAACAGTTTTGCACTACGGCGCAGAAATTTTTGAAGGAATGAAGGCTTATAAAACAAAAGATGGCTATCAAATGTTTAGACCACTTGAAAATATCAAAAGAATGAACGATTCTGCTGAAAGACTATGTCTTCCAACTCTTCCAGAAGAATTTACGTTAAAAGCACTTACAGAACTTATCAATCTAGAATATAGTTGGATTCCTGAAAACGCAGGAACGTCATTATATATCCGTCCATTTATGTTCGGCAATGATGAATCATTGGGCGTTCACGCAGTTCATAGAGCAACATTTGTTGTTATTTTATCACCAGTTGGCAATTATTATGCCGAAGGTCTAAACCCTGTTAAAATCAGCATTGAAAGCGAAGACGTCAGAGCAGTTCGTGGTGGCACAGGTTATGCAAAATGCGGTGGCAACTATGCTGCAAGTTTGAGAGCTGGTAAAAGGGCTGCTGCTAAAGGCTTTTCACAAGTTCTTTGGCTTGACGGCGTTGAAAGAAAATATATCGAAGAAGTTGGTGCAATGAACGTTATGTTCAAAATCAACGGCGAAATTATCACGCCTATGCTAACAGGTTCGGTTCTTCCTGGTATTACAAGAAAATCTTGCATCGAAATTTTAAGAGAGTGGGGCTATAAGGTGACTGAAAGATTAATTTCGGTTGATGAACTTATCGCTGCTGCAGAGCAAGGCACACTTGAAGAAGCTTGGGGAACAGGTACGGCTGCAGTTATTTCACCAATTGGACATCTTGTTTATAAGGACGTTGACCACGTTGTTGCTGACAACAAAATCGGCGAACTTGCTCAAAGACTTTATAACGAACTCACTGGTATTCAATGGGGAAAAGTAGAAGATAAGCGTGATTGGTGCTATAAGGTTAAAATATAATGTTTGATAAACGAATAACGTTATTTATGGGGCATTATGGCAGTGGAAAAACCTTTGTTTCTGTAAATTATGCCGTTGCCCTAGCAAAAATGGGCAAAAAGGTCAGTATTTACGACCTTGATATAGTAAACCCATACTTTAGGACTATAGACGCTAAAAATACGCTTGAAAAAGAAAAAGTTGAACTCGTCGTTTCACCTTATGCTCAAACAAACGTAGATTTACCTGCAATGAACGCTAAGGCATATCAAATGCTTGATGATAAAACTCGCTATGCCGTTGCCGACATCGGTGGCGATGATAGGGGGGCGCTTGCACTCGGTAGGTTTTATGAGAAAATTCAAGAAGAAAATAACTACGATTCGCTTTTTGTATTAAATAAATATCGCCCAGAAACAAGGGATATAGAGGGTGCTATGGAAATAATGCAAGAAATAGAATTTGCTAGCAAAATCAAGTTTACAGGCATTGTTAGTAATGCCAATTTAGGCAAAGAAACAACGGTAGATACCGTTTTAAGTGGTGTTGAATTTGCAAAAGAGTTGTCTAGTAAGATTAATTTACCACTTAAATTTACAGGTGTTTTAAGACAACTTGCAAATGATGAAAAAATTAAGAAAATTAAAAATATATTACCGATTGACCCAATAAAATACGGCGATTGGATATAAAGGAGAAACTATGGCAAAAGTAAGTTTTGATGAAGAGCGTTGCAAAGGCTGTGGACTATGCGAAATAGCTTGCCCAAAGCAAATAATTGCTCTTGCAAAAGAAAAAATTAATGCAAAAGGTTATCACCCAGCACAAATAATAGACCAAGATAAGTGTATTGCTTGTGCATTTTGTGCAACAATGTGTCCTGACACTGTTATTAGGGTTGAGAAATAAGGTAGGTGCAATATGGCAGAAAAAGTTTTAATGAAAGGTAATGAAGCATTAGCAGAAGCAGCGATTATGGCTGGCTGCAAATATTATTTTGGTTATCCAATTACACCACAAACAGAAGTCGCTGCATATATGAGTAAGCGTATGCCAAAAATTGGTGGAACGTTCTTGCAAGCTGAATCTGAGGTAGCTGCTATCAATATGGTTATAGGCGTTGCCGCTTGTGGTAAGAGAGTTATGACAAGTAGCTCAAGCCCAGGAATTTCACTTAAGAGCGAAGGTATTTCATATCTTGCTGGTTGTGACCTTCCAGCGCTTATCGTAAACGTTCAACGTGGTGGTCCAGGTCTTGGTGGTATTCAACCATCACAATCAGACTATTTCCAAGCATTAAAGGGTGGTGGACATGGCGACTATAAACTTATCGTTTTAGCACCAGCATCAATTCAAGAAATGGTTGACCTAACGTTCAAGGGCTTTGACCTTGCTGATAAATACAGAATGCAAGCGATGATTTTGGCTGACGGAACTATGGGGCAAATGATGGAACCTGTTAGTTTAGAGCTCGGCGAAGTTAAAGAATATGATAAGCCATGGGCAACAACTGGCACAGGTACCCACGAAGGTAGAAACGTTGTAAACTCATTGTCACTTAGTCCTGCTCAACTTGAAGAGTGGAACAAAACTAGATACGAAAGATATAAAATCGTTGAGCGTGACGAAGTTATGTATGAAGAGTTTATGATGGATGATGCTGATATATGCGTAGTTGCATTTGGTATTGCTGCACGTGTTTCTAAGAACGCTATCTTAGCAGCAAGAGAAAAGGGCATTAAGGTTGGTATGATAAGACCTATTACACTTTGGCCTTTCCCAAAAGATGCGCTAAAGAAGGCTGCTACAAAAGTTAAGTCTTTCCTTTCAGTTGAGCTTAATATGGGACAAATGGTTGACGACGTTAAACTTGCAATCGATTGCCAAAAACCAGTATATTTCTATGGCAGAACAGGTGGCGTAATTATGACGCCAGACGAAGTTTTAAGTAAACTTGAACAAATCGAAAAAGGAGAAGCAAAACAATGGTAGTATTTGAAAAAACCAAAGGTTTAACCGATAATCAACTTCATTATTGCCCAGGTTGCACGCACGGCATTATTCACCGTTTAGTTGCCGAAGCATTAGAAGAACTTGGACTTACAAATAGAACAATAGGTATCGCATCAGTAGGTTGCTCAGTTTTTTCTTACAACTATTTTAATTGCGATATGATTCAAGCTGCACACGGCAGAGCGCCAGCAGTTGCAACTGGTGCAAAAAGGGCAAACCCAAATAATATAGTGTTTACCTATCAAGGCGATGGCGACCTTGCTGCTATTGGAACGGCTGAAACAGTACACTCTGCTGCAAGAAACGAAAACATCACTATAATTTTCGTTAACAACGCTATTTATGGTATGACGGGTGGTCAAATGGCACCTACAACACTTCCAAACCAAATTACACAAACTTCACCTTATGGTAGAGACGTGACTGTAGTTGGATATCCTGTAAAGGTATGCGAAATGCTTTCACAAGTTGAAGGTGCATCTTATCTTGAAAGGGTTGCTGTAAACAACGTTAAGAACATTAAAAACGCTAAGAAAGCAATTTTACATGCATTTAAAAATCAAATGGAAGGAAAAGGCTTCTCACTCATAGAAGTTTTATCAACTTGCCCAACAAACTGGGGTCTATCACCAAAAGATTCATTAAAATGGCTTGAAGATAATATGCAAACAAATTATCCTCTCGGCGTGTTTAAGGATAAATACAAGGAGGAAAAATAAATGGCTACGACAAAAATTCTTATAGCAGGCTTTGGTGGACAAGGCATACTTTTTTCAGGTAAAGCACTCGCTTTTACAGGCTTAAAAGCTGGAATGGAAGTTAGTTGGCTTCCATCATACGGTCCAGAAATGCGTGGTGGTACGGCTAACTGTAGTGTCACGCTTAGCGATGCTCCAATTGGTTCACCTATCGTCGATAAGCCAGACGTTTTGATTGCGATGAACCTTCCTTCTTTAGAAAAATACCTTTATGAAACTGAAGTTGGTGGTCACATCATTTATGATAGCTCTTTAATAAATAAGGATGCTACTAGAGAAGGCGTTGAAATTTCTAAGATTCCAGCAACAAAACTTGCAAATGACAACGGCCTTACAGGACTTGCAAATATTATTATTTTAGGCAAGGCATTAAAGCAAACTAACCTTTTATCTTTAGAACAGATTAAATCAGGCTTAACGCAAATGGTTCCAGCAAAGAAGGCTGAACTTTTAGAAAAGAACTTAAAGGCAATAGAAATCGGATACAATTATTAATAAACAGTAAAAAAAATAAGACGTCCTATGTATAAAAGCATAGGGCGTTTTTAGTTATTTTTCAAAAGTGACATTTATTTGACTAACTTGCATATATTGAAATAGAAAGCAAAAAGGAGGAGAATATGTCGTTTTTCTGTAATTTTCAATCTGATAAGTGTCCAGGTCAAATTAATGGCAATCCTTTAAACGGCTTATGTGAAAAAGTATGCTTGCAAGTTAAAAAGGTGTTTGATGCGTGTATGCAACAAAACCAATTGACAGATATAGTTTTAAACATAACAAATTTAACACCAGCAAATCCTACATATCCATTGACGTTTATAAGCGCAAAAAGCACGGTATCTCAAGGGACTATAAGCAATTTGCTTATCGAACCACTTTCTGAGCGTCCAAATTGCGCAAGAGTTAAAGCAGACGTTTTAATTCCTGTTTCGGTGGCATACACTGATGCAAACAACGTTGAGGGGGTTGCAACAGCAACTATTAGCATAACTAAGGACGTTATTTTAAATATTCCGTCAGCATCGATTATGCCGTATAACGTCGAAGCCGTTGTGTCTTTAGTTTCAACACAAGGCACTTATACTGACGTAAATCAGTTTATTATTGATGCCTGTGTTTCTATTATAATTAAGATTGTAATGGAAGTTGAACTGCTTGTTCCGTCTTATGGATATGCAGCAATCCCACCTTGTCAAGAATACACACAAGAGGTTTGCGCAGGATTTTTTGAACTTCCTATGTATCCGGAATAAAAGGTTAAAAATCGCAATTTCAAGCGAGAGATTTTCTCTCGCTTATTTGCATTTTAAATCAATTTTGCCTTTTATATGCTTGCAATATTAAAATTATTGTGCTATTATAAGCCTATGAAAATATTTGCAATTAGTGATTTACATATATCACTATCAACAAATAAGCCAATGGATGTTTTTGGTGGAAATTGGGTTAATTATCTAGACAAAATTCGTGAGGACTGGAACGAAAAAGTGTCTGATGACGACTTAGTTCTAATTGGTGGGGACATCAGTTGGGCAATGAATATTGAAGATGCTAAGGTAGATTTAGAGTCCTTAGCTTCGCTAAAGGGGAAAAAGATTTTAATCAAGGGCAATCACGACTATTGGTGGAGTGGTATAGGCAAGGTTAGAGATATGCTCCCAGAGAATTTTTATGCGCTTCAAAACGATAGTATTAGGTTTGAAAACGTTGTAATTTGTGGGTCTAGGTGTTGGAGCGTTCCCGGTTCGCCCGATTTTAACGAACAAGATAGAAAAATTTATAATAGAGAAACGGAAAGGCTTAAGCTTTCTTTAAAAGACGCTCTTAAGTTAAAACAAGAAGGCGATAAGCTCATTGCCTTAGTGCATTTTCCACCGTTTAACGTGTATAGAGAAGACAGTGCTTTTACCGAAATTTTTAGCGAATATGGTGTAGATAGTGTGATTTATGGACACTTACACGGAAAAAACGTTAGAGCAGACAAGTTAGTTATAAAAAATGGTGTTAAATACTATTTGACTTCGTGTGACCAAGTAGAAAATAAATTAACGGAGATAAAGTTATGACAAAAGAAAATCAAACAAACACTTTTGGAAACAAGGCAAAAAAATACCTTAAAGAAATGCCTAAACGCTATTTTATAACGGCATTTTCTGGTATGGCACAAGGCTTGTTCGTCACATTAATTGCCGGCACAATTTTAGCAATGATTGCAGGTTGGGTTGGCGATAATTATATAGGCAATTCATTGTTGTATATTGCAAATTTAGCTAAGTTTTTTATGGGTGCAGGTATAGGCGTTGGCATTGCATATGCGCTTGGCAAAAACAAACTTTTGATATTTTCAGCAGCTGTTGCAGGCATGATTGGCTCTTTTGCAGAGTATTTTATGCCAAATGTTGTTGCTCCTGCAAGTGGTATTGGTGCATTGCTAGTTGAACAAGGTGTTTCAATTCCGTTTGCGCAAATAGCAACAAAATTTGTTGGTGGTATTCCGGGCAACCCAATTGCTTCTTATGTTGTGACAATGCTTGTTGTTGAAGTGGTTGGTTCATACGCAGGAAAAACAAAGTTAGATATCTTGATTGTGCCATTAGGAACATTGTTGCTTTCTTTTGTAGGCGCTTTTGTGGCATTTCCATTTATTTGGCTTGTTAATCAACTCGGAAATTTAATCGCTGTAGCAACTGAAACAACACCATTTTTAATGGGAATAGTTGTGTCAGTTATTATGGGTATAGTATTAACCATGCCAACCTCGTCGGCTGCAATTTGGACTGCGCTTGCACTTGCAGTGCTTAACAATCCAAACGCTCTTCCAAGCAGGGTTGATGCTATATTGTTAGCTGGTGGTGCGGCAACAGTTGGTTGTGCTTGCCATATGGTGGGTTTTGCTGTTGCAAGCTATCGTGAAAATGGCTTTAGTGGTTTAATTGCTCAAGGACTTGGAACAAGTATGCTCCAAATCCCTAACATTATGGTTAAACCTATAATAATGCTACCTATGATAATCAGCAGTGCAATTTTAGGGCCAATATCAACTTGCGTTTTTGGCTTAAAATGTGGCGCATCTGGTGGTGGTATGGGAACAAGTGGCTTGGTTGGCGTATTTGATATGTTTAAGTATTCATCAACAGGTGCATTAAGTGTGATTGGTATTATCCTTTTAATGTTTGTTCTTCCTGCAATTTTAAATATCGTTATAAGCGAATTTATGAGAAAGAAAGGCTGGATTAAGTTTGGGGATATGAAACTTCCTGACTAATATTAAAAATTAGAAAACATATTAAAAAAAGACGGCTAGCCGTCTTTTTTCTTTTTGTGTTAAATGGCGTTTATTAAGCATAAAATATATAAATAAGGAGATAATTTATGCAAGAACAAAATTTAGTTAGTCAAGAAAAATTAGTTTTAGATGCGAGAAAAACCCTTTCGCTTTGTGGCGTTCAAACAGTTGATGGATTTAACGAGCAATCGCTTAGGCTTACTATAAATGATAGTAAGGTTGTTGTGGTGGGTGAAAATATAAAAATAACGGCATTTAACAAAGCAAACGGAAATTTAAGCGCAGAGGGCGAGTTTTATGAAATTAAATATTCGCATAAAAAACTGCCTATAGTTAAAAGGATATTTAAGTAAATGTTTGTATCGCAAAACCAATTTTACGTCTTTTTAGCTTGCGTGACGTTTGGCGCTTTTGGTGGCATACTTTTTTCGTTGTTTTCTATTGTTAAAACGTTTGTAAAAAGCAAAATATTTGATGCTATAACCGACGTTTTGTGTATGATTATATTAAGCCTTGCTTTTTCGGTTTTTTCTTATAAGCTGAATTTTCCAAACCTTAGGATTTATATGCTAGTAGGGGCAATGATAGGACTTACTACGTATTTAAAAAGTTTTCACAGAATACTTGCAAAATTTGCAAAAAAGTTTTATAATATAATCGTACAAAAGTTTAAAATAAACAAGGGGAAGAAAAATGACCGAAACAAAAGCGAAAAAGTTGATAGTGGCATCAACGGTGGGGGCAGTATTGCTACTCTTCATCTTGGTGGTAATAATGGTCTATCAAATGATTTCTATTCAGGTCAAAAAAAATCGCATAGAATATTTAGAAAGTCAAATAGAAAAATACGAAATGTTGACCGAGCAGGGTGAGGAAACTATTGAAGCTCGCTCTATGCGTGAGTGGATAGAAAGGGAAGCTAGAAAGCTTGGATATAGATATACTTTTGATGGCGAATAAATTATGAAATATGCAGTTATCGATATTGGCTCTAACTCAGTCAGGCTGATGATGAGTGATGGTCAAGCTACTGAATATAAACAGGTAAAAACAACAAAACTTGCCGAGAATATGGAAGCGGAGAAGATTTTACAGGTGGAACCGATTAAACGCACCGTGTCTGCCGTTTCTTTTTTTGTTCAAAAGGCTATCAAAGAAGGAACTGACAAAATATACATCTACGCAACGGCTGCCGTTAGACAAGCTAAAAATGGGCAAGAAGTAGTAAGCCAAATCAAAAAGACGACAGGGATAGTCGTTGAGGTTATTGATGGATTGTTAGAGGCTAAGCTTGGCGCTATAGGGGCGCTGTCAGGTGCTGATGGGGGAATAATTGACGTTGGAGGAGCAAGCTCTGAAGTTTTGGTTGTAAAAAACGGCAATATTATTTACTCAAAAAGTATAAATATAGGCGCTGTGAAAGTATTTAACGGGTGTGGGCAAGACGTGCAAAAAATTTTAGCTTTTGTAAAAAAATCAGTAAAAGAGTTTGGCGATATTCCTTGCACAAAGTTTTATGGCATAGGTGGAACGGCAACAAGCCTTGCATCAATCAGCTTAAAAATGGCTGAGTATAATCCAAAACTCGTTCACGGATACACCTTGAGTTTGCAAAAGATAAAAAAGATTAGAGACAAGCTTTTAAATATGACTGTAGAACAAAAAAGAGCATTAGTTGGGCTTCAGCCAGATAGGGCAGAGGTAATTGCTGGTGGAGTTAGTATTGTTTACGAAATTTTATGCTGTGCAAACGTTGATGAGCTTATAGTTAGTGAAAGCGATAATCTTGAAGGATATTTGGCTTATAAAGGGATATGATATGAAAAGAAAGACTAATATAATTAATTACTGTCTTACAATGGGAATAACTGTTGGCTTGCTAATATACACTATGACTTTATGTAGTGACGTGTATGGTGGCGTTATGTTTGAAGCCGTTTTAAGATTTGCAGTCGGCGCTATTATTGCAGGGGTTGTTTGCACTTTTGCTCACGAATTAGGGCATTACTTTGCTGGCAAGAAAAACGGATTTGCATTTTCTTGTATGCAAGTTTTATGTTTTAGATGGGAAAAGGTTGGAAAAAAGGTAAGATTTAACTTTGCTATGATAGGTGAACAAGCTGGCTATACCGAAATGATACCAACAAAAGATGATGGCGTGGAAGAATCTTTTAAAAAAATGACGATAGGTGGGATAGTGGCATCGTTTATCGTTATGATTATAGGAATACCTGCGCTATTTTTAACCCCTTATTTATCGGTTTGGGTGTTTTCAATTTGGTCTATGCTGTTGACAATAGGCGCATATTTTTTCTTTGGAACAGCGCTTCCTTTGTTAGAAAGTCACACTCTAAGCGATGGTGCGGTTTTATATCATTTGAATAGAAAAACCGATACGGCAAAAGTAATGATAGCTCTGCTTAAAATTCAGGCGCAATTATATAATGGAAGAACGCCGGCCGAAGTGGATGAAAGCTTATATTTTGACCTACCACAGCTTCCGGAAGACGAGCTTAATTTTGCCTTATTATTAAATGCAAGATATTATTTTTATTTAGATAAAAAAGATTATGAAAATGCAAAAAAAACAACTGAAAGATTGCTTTCATTAGAAGATTATCTGCCAAATTCTATTCTTACTGTTTTTAAGGTGGATGCGCTTTATAATTCTTGTACGTTTGACTTTGATGCCGAGCGTGCAGATGACCTTATGTATGAAGTTGATAAATATATAAACAACGTAAACAACGTCAACAACGTTCGTACAAAATTGGCTTATTTGTTAAACGTAAGGCAAGAAAGCGATGGGGCTGATAGATTCTTCAAAAAAGCATATAAACAGGCTGATAGGTGCCAAATAAAGGGCTTAGGCTTGTTGGAAACAAAACTTATTGACGAGCTAAAAGAGAAATGCAACTAATTTGCTAATAAAAAATTAATTATTAATGCTAAAAAAATGAGCAAAAAAGTCGTTGCTCATTTTTTTAATTTTAAACGTAAAAAGTGTTTTTTATATTATTTTGCAAAATGAATTTTATCCCAAAAGTTCCATATCTGAATAACAGTTGGGACAAATTTTTAAACTTTTTTCTGCACAATTTTCACAAAAAGTTAAATTGCAATTCTTGCACCCAAAAAGACTTCCTTCCTTTATTTCAGCGCTACATTTTTGACATTTTTGCATATTGCTTTCCCCCTTGTTTTTACAATAATAATTTGTGTAATTTAATAAAATATATTCATTATTTCAATTTTGACCAAAAAACTGCCTTTAAAACTATAAATAGTTTTAATAATATGCAAATTCGCTTGTAAAAAAAATAAAAATTTGTTATAATATATACGTCGAATAGTCGTATAAGAAAGCAGGGCAAAAATCTTATTAATTTGCTTTTTTATGATTGAGACAAAATTTATTTTATTAGGTGTGAAATGGAAGACAAAACTAAAGTTCATAATAGCTATGGCGAAAGTCAAATTCAAGTCTTAGAAGGTCTTGACCCAGTTAGAAAAAGACCAGGTATGTACATTGGTACAACAGACGTAAGAGGGCTTCATCACTTGGTGCAAGAAATAGTAGATAACTCTGTTGACGAAGCAAACAACGGACATTGTGATACTATCATCGTGCAAATTAATGAAGATGGTTCTTGTACTGTAAAAGATAACGGTCGTGGTATTCCTACTGCAATTCACCATACTGAAGGTATTTCAGCAGTTGAAGTTGTTTTAACAAAACTTCACGCCGGTGGTAAATTCGGTGGCGGTGGCTACAAAATCTCTGGTGGTTTGCACGGCGTTGGTTTATCTGTTGTTAATGCACTTTCAGAATGGCTTGACGTAGAAGTTTTTCAAGATGGAAAGCATCATAAACAAACGTATAACAGGGGTGTTCCACAAGCACCACTTAAAGTCGTGGGCACAGCAGATTTTACTGGTACTTGGGTGACCTTTATGCCTGATGATGAAATTTTTGAAACGATTGAGTTTAATTACGAAACTATTAAAACTCGCCTTCGTGAGCTGGCATATCTTAATAAAGGACTAACAATCACGATTATTGATAAAAGGGCCGACAAAGAAAGAGAAGATACTTTCTTTTACGAAGGTGGTATTGCTCACTTTGTTGAAGACTTAAGCAAAAACAAAGGACCACTTTTTGAAAAGCCTTTGTATTTTGATATATTTTATGGCGATACGGAAGTTGAAGTTGCCCTTCAATACACCGAAACGTATAACGAAATGATATATGCTTTTGCAAATAATATCAACACCGAAGAAGGTGGAACCCACTTAGAAGGCTTTAAGGCGTCTTTAACAAGAATAATAAACGAATATGGCAAAAAACTCAACGTGTTTAAAGGCGAAGAAAAGGTTTCTTCAGACGATTGTAGAGAAGGCTTAGTTGCGATTATTTCGGTTAAACTTACCGAGCCACAGTTTGAAGGTCAGACAAAGACCAAGCTTGGCAACAGTGAAATGCGAAACTACGTGACAAAGGCAATGAACGAATATTTCGGTGCTTTTATGGAAGAAAACCCAGCAAAAGCAAAAGAAGTGCTCTTAAAATGTATAACGGCGCAACGTGCAAGAGAAGCCGCAAGACTTGCAAGGGAAAATACGAGGCGTAAAGGTGCGCTTGAATCTACTACGCTTCCAGGTAAGCTTGCAGACTGCTCTGATAAAAACCCTGAATTTTGTGAAATTTTCATTGTCGAAGGCGATTCTGCTGGAGGCAGTGCAAAACAGGGCAGAGATAGGCGTTTCCAGGCTATATTGCCACTAAGGGGCAAAATATTAAACGTTGAAAAGGCAAGGCTTAATAGAGTTCTTGAAAACGAAGAAATTAAGAGTATGATAACTGCATTTGGTTGTGGTATTCAAGATGACTTTGATGAAAGTAAATTGAGATATAACAGAATTATATGTATGACCGACGCCGACGTTGACGGAAGTCATATTAGAATTTTGCTTCTTACTTTCTTATTTAGATTTATGCGTCCACTTGTTGAAAAAGGTCACGTATATATTGCTCAACCACCACTATATAAAGCGACTAAAAACAAGGTTGACAAATATTGTTATAACGATAAAGAATTGCAAGACTATCTTGCAGAAGTTGGCAAGTGTGATATTCAAAGATATAAAGGTCTTGGTGAAATGGACCCAGAACAACTTTGGGAAACAACGATGAATCCTGAAACTAGAACAATGCTAAGAGTGACGATGGAAGATGCTTTAGAAGCAAACGAAACCTTCACAACTCTTATGGGTGATAATCCAGAATTAAGACGTGCATTTATTGAAAATAATGCAAAACTTGTCACAGATTTAGATATTTAGTGGGGGCAAAAATATGTCTAAAAAAGATATTAGCGCAGAATTATCTGCTGAATTTAGAGCGACTTTAGAAAAAACAAAGCTTATTAACGTTGAAGTAAACAACGAAGTAAAGAAATCGTTTATAGCATATGCTATGGCAGTTAACGTTTCTCGTGCTATCCCTGACGTTAGGGACGGATTAAAGCCAGTGCATAGGCGTATTCTTTATGCAATGCACGATATGGGATTAACAAGTGATAAAGCATTTAAAAAATGCGCGAAAATCGTCGGTGAAGTTTTAGGTAAATATCACCCACACGGCGATAGTTCGGTTTACGATGCTCTAGTTAGACTTGCACAAAACTTCTCAATAAACTTTCCACTTGTTGACGGACACGGAAACTTTGGTTCGGTCGATGGTGACCCTGCCGCAGCGTATAGATATACTGAAGCAAGGCTTAGCAAACTCGCTAACGAAATGCTTAGAGAAATAGACAAAAACACTGTTGACTTTTATCCAAACTTTGACGATACCGAAATGCAACCGGTTGTTTTGCCATCAAGAATTCCAAATATTTTAGTTAACGGTGCTGATGGTATTGCCGTTGGCATGGCAACAAATATTCCACCACACAACCTAGCAGAGTGTCTAAATGCCTGTATTGCAATAATGGACAACCCTGAAATTACCATTGAAGAGCTTATGGAATACGTTCCAGCGCCTGACTATCCAACCGGTGGCGTTTTGATGGGTAGAGCAGGCATTAAACAAGCTTATAGAACGGGTAAAGGTGGTTTTGTTCTTCGTGCTAAGTGTGAAATTGAAGAGTTTAACAATGGCACGAGAGAAAGAATCGTTGTCACAGAACTTCCTTATCAAGTGAATAAAGCAATGCTTATTAAAAGCATTGCCGACATGGTTAAGGACAAGAGAATCGAAGGTGTTAGCGATATTAAAGACGAGTCGGATAGACATGGTATGCGTATGGTTATCGACCTTAAAAAAGATGCCAATGCGCAAGTAGTTTTGAACACGCTATATAAGCATACAAACTTACAGGTTAAAGATGGTATTACTTTCCTTGCATTAGTTGATGGTGAGCCAAAGGTTTTGGGCCTAAAAGAAATTTTAGAGCATTATATCAAGCACCAAGAAGACGTTATCATTCGTCGCACAAGATATGATTTATCAAAAACTGAAGAAAGAGAACATATTGTTAGGGGCTTAGTAATTGCGCTTGCAAACATCGATAGAGTAATTGAGATAATCCGCCGTTCGGCTGATAAGAATAGTGCGTGCGACGCTTTGATGCAAGAGTTTGAGCTAACTGATAAGCAAGCAAACGCTATTCTTGAAATGAGATTGCAACGCTTAACGAGTATGGAAGTTGAAAAACTAAAAGAAGAACTCGTAGAACTTGCAAATATTATCGCAGACCTTAAAGATATTCTTGAAAAGCCAGAACGTGTTAAAGCAATTATTCGTGCCGATATGGAATACATCAAGGAAAAATATCCATCACCAAGAAAGACAGAACTTTCTTATGATTATGGCGAAATAGATATTGCCGATATGATTCCTGTTGAAGACGTTGTTGTAAGTTTAACTCATTTTGGCTACGTTAAGCGTGTACCTGTTGCTGAGTATAGAACACAAAGAAGAGGTGGCAAGGGTGTGACAGCACACAAGCCTAAAGAAGAAGATTTTATTGATAATATGTTCGTCACTTCAACGCACGATGATATTTTATTCTTTACCGACAAGGGCAAGGTTTATAGCATAAAGGGTTATATGGTTCCAGAAGGTCAAAGAACAGCTCGTGGCAGGGCTATTGTTAACCTATTGCAACTTGGCGAAGGCGAAAAGGTTAGGGCTATGATTCCACTCAAAGCTGATACAGAAGGCTATATCGTTATGGCAACTCAAAACGGCCTTATCAAAAAGACGGCTCTTTCTGAATTTGCTAGCATTAGAAAAACTGGTAAGATTGCTATTAGTATTGTTGAAGGTGATGAGCTTATTTCTGTTCAACTTTCGACTGGTAGTGACCAAATCATTATTGCATCACACGAGGGTAAGTGTATAAGATTTAGCGAAGATGACGTTCGTGCAATGGGTAGAGACACGCAGGGCGTCAAGAGTATGACCTTAAATAAGGGCGATATAGTAGTTGATATGGCTGTTATTAAAGAAGGCTCAGAAGTTATCACAATGACTGAAAACGGCTATGGTAAGCGTTCTGACATAGAAGACTATAGAATACAAAGTCGTGGTGGTAAAGGCGTAAAGGCAGGCGTATTTAACGCTAAGACAGGCAAACTCGCAAGCTTAAAGCTTATTTCTGAAAGTGAAGACATTATGATTATAACCGATAGTGGAACTATTATTAGAGTTGCTGCTGATGATATTAGCAAAATTGGCAGAGACACTCAAGGCGTAAGGATTATGAGAATAGATGATTCAACCGTAAGAAAAATTGCAATAACGCCAAAAGGCGAAGAAGAAATTGAAGAAGAGTGATTTAATTCTTTAACAAATTAGTAACAAAGGGAGTTAGTAAAAAAATACCAACTCCCTTAGTTGTTTTAAAGCATTAAAATATTTTATTAAATTTTTATATTACTTATAGTTTTATATTGACAAATAATGTTTAATTTTATATAATATATTGGCATTTCAAGTGAAATTAATAATTATGCTGATGTGGCACAGTCGGTAGCGCACCGCCTTGGTAAGGCGGAGGTCACGGGTTCAAGTCCCGCCATCAGCTCCAAAAAAAATACCAAACATCCGAGTTGATGTTTGGTATTTTTTTAATATGTTATTTGCTAATTGCATCTAAAACTTTTATTATAATGTCAGGGAAGCCTTTTCCAACAGCTTGTAGGTTTTGGTAAAATTGCTCCTCTGCAGTGCCATTTCCATAGACGTCGCTTACGCCTTTAATCATTACTAAAGGCACGTTATTTGAAGTGCAAACTTGTGCAATTGCACCTGCTTCCATATCTCTAAGACTACAACCAATATCGTTTATTGCATTTATATCTGCAACGTCATTTGTAAACCTATCGGCACTTGCAACCTGGCTTGTTTTCAAAAAGTCAAGACCTTTGGTGTAAGTGTCAAAAAAAACGGTGTTGTATTCTTGAATATATCCGAGTGGTACACCGTCAAGTTCTCTTAAATCAAAGTCAAATTGACAGCATTTATCTATTAAATAATAATTTAAAATTTTAACGCTTTTGTTCATACCGCCACAAGTTCCAAAGTTAAAAATAAACTCTGGGTTATACTTGTCTATTAAAAGTTGAGTTGTAAGGGCAGCGCTAACTTTGCCTATTCCACTAATGGCAAGTATAACTTCTTCGCCGTTAAGAGTGCAAGAATAGCAAGGTTTATCTGCAATTTCAAATTCTTTTAGGTTTTTAACTTTTGTTAGTAATTCTTGTGCTTCTTTTTTTAATGCTACAACAAAACAAATCATATTTTTTTCACCTTAAAATTTATGCGATTATTATAACATAAAAACTAGAAGAAAGTCAATAGTGTGTCATTTAAATAAATCAATTTATATTACATATAAAAGCTAAATATATTTTACAAAAAAAAATAAATGTGATATACTATTTCCAATACTGGATAAATGTAATCTTTATTATAGGAGATTGTTATGGAACAAAGGAATTTAACATTACTTACGGACTTATATCAATTAACGATGATGAATGGATATTTAAACCACGGAAAAACAGAAGAGATTGCCGTTTTTGACGTGTTTTTTCGCCAAAACGACATGATTACTTACTCGCTTGCTTGTGGGTTGGAACAAGTTGTTGAATATGTTTTAAACCTAAAGTTTGGCGATGAAGAAATCGAATACTTAAAAGGCCTAAACATTTTTAGTGAAAGCTTTTTAGAATACTTGAAAAACTTTAAGTTTACTGGCGATATATATGCTGTTCCTGAAGGAACCGTAGTATTTCCTGGTGAGCCGATTATGACGGTTAAGGCACCTATAATAGAGGCGCAGTTAATCGAAACAGCTATCCTTAATATGGTCAATTTCCAAACGCTTATTGCAACTAAAGCGGCAAAGGTTTGTTCGGCGGCTAAAGGCGATATTGTTATGGAATTTGGGCTTCGTAGAGCACAAGCCCCAGATGCAGGTATTTATGGTGCAAGAGCAGCTGTTATCGGTGGATGTAATTCAACGTCAAACGTGCTTGCTGGTAAAATGTTTGATATTCCTGTTGCAGGAACACACGCACACAGCTGGGTTATGAATTTTAAGGACGAATATACTGCGTTTATGGAGTATGCAAAAACATATCCAGACAATGCGTTATTGCTCGTTGATACTTATGATACTCTTAATCAGGGTGTACCAAATGCAATCAAGGTATTTGACTATTTAGCAAAAAACGGTCATAAACCTAAGGGGATTAGATTAGATTCAGGTGACCTTGCATATTTATCTAAAAAAGCGAGAAAAATGCTTGACGATGCAGGTTATCCAGATACCATTATTTGCGCATCTGGCGACTTAGATGAATATTCAATTAACTCGCTAAAAAGTCAAGGTGCAAAAATTAATTCTTGGGGCGTCGGTACTAAGCTTATAACGAGTGCTGATATGCCTGCGCTTGGTGGGGTTTATAAACTCGCAGCAGTTATTGATAAGGACGGAAATGAAACGCCAAAAATCAAGCTTAGCGAAAACGTGGTTAAAATTACCAACCCTGGCTTTAAGAACATATATAGAATTTATGATAAGGTGACAAAAAAGGCCGAAGCAGACTGTATTTTCCTTAGAAGCGAAGATAATATTGATACAACAAAACCTTTGGTTTTAACGCACCAAACAGAAAGGTGGAAAAAAATCACCTTTGAAAATTATGAAGTTAGAAAGTTGCAAGTTGACGTCATAAAAAACGGCAAACTTGTATATGATTTGCCATCATTAAAGCAAATTAAAGAATATACTTGTCAAGAACTCGAGAGTTTTTGGGATGAATATAAGCGTCTTGACAAACCACATTTATATAAAGTCGATTTGTCGGACAGCCTTTATCAGTTAAAGAGCAATATGCTTGATAAAATTAGGGCGACAAAAGTAAATCCTTAAAACTAGGAGTTATTAAGTTGGAACTAAATAAGAGAAAGTATAAAAACAAAGAAGTTGTTTTAATATTAGAAGCGTATAAAGCCGAATATGAAAACCTAATTTTAGAACTTAGGTCTAGAATTAACGAGCTTACTAAAGAAAACAAGGAGCTTCTTGAGCAAGTTCAACAAAATAAAGATAGAGAAAATCTAATTATTAAAACGCTTGAAAGCGCACAGCAAAGTGCCGAGCAGATTAAAGAGCAAGCACAACTTGAATATGCCCTTGAAATGCAACGACTTAGAGAATTTAATAGAAAATGGGATAAATATTTCAACAATCTAAAAGAGAAATATCCAATGTATAAGATTACCGAAAAAGCATTGGATATTAAGAATAATGTTGACGATTGGACAGACGATATAAGCCCAAAAGAGTCGATAGAAAAGATTGACAAAATGATTAGCGAGCAAAATAAACAATTTAATCCTAAAACTAAAATAAGAGAGTATATCTCGGCGACTGCAAGTGATAATGGATTTAATTTAAACGAAGTATTAAATCCAGGAAAATTAGAATTGGAGGATTTATGCAAGGAGCTAGGTCTAATAGAAGACGAATAATAATCGAAATTAGCCTTGTATTGTTGCTTTTGGCATTAATTGCTGTTGACCAAATTACAAAATATCATTTTTCTCATACTATTGATTTTGGAGACGTTAAGCCTGTAATTAAAGATTTCTTTTATTTTAGTTATACTATAAATACAGGCGCAGCCTGGAGTTTTTTGGCTGATGCGGCATGGGCGCAAACGTTTTTTAAGATTCTTACAGTTATTGCTCTTATAGCTTTTATTGCAATGTACGTGTATTCGTTGAAAAAAAACTATAGATGGCTAAAGGTTAGTCTAATTTTTATAATAGGTGGAACGATGGGCAATTTTATCGATAGGCTCAGTATAAATGGCGTTATCGATTTTATAGGTTTTACCTTTGGCGAATATAATTTTCCTATATTTAATTTGGCAGACACCTTTTTAGTTGTCGGAATAATAATGCTAATTATCCAGTTTTTGTTTATTGATAAAAACGCAGTTTTTAAGAGGAAAAATGAAGATAAAAACATTTAAAATTACCGAGCCGACTAACGACAGAATAGACGTGTATTTGGCTGTCCAGTTAGGAATAACCCGTTCTCACGTGAAAAAACTTTGCGATATGGGAAACGTAATGGTAAATCAAAAAGTTGTAAAGTCTAGTAAAATGCTAAAAATAGGCGACAATATCGAAGTGTGTTTGCCTGAAAATCAAAATTTAGATATAGAGCCAAAAGATTTGCCACTTAACGTAGTTTATCAAGACAGTGATATTGCTATTATTGATAAGCCACAGGGAATAACCGTTCACGCTGGCAATGGAACCAATGGCGACACGCTTGTAAATGCGCTTTTATATCATTTAGACAATTTGTCGGGTATAAACGGTGTTATAAGACCTGGGATAGTACACAGAATCGATAAAAACACTTCTGGATTATTAGTTGTAGCAAAAAACGACAAAGCGCACATATCTCTTGCTAAGCAACTTGAAAATAAGACTTGTCATAGGACGTATATTGCGCTTCTCGAAGGGGTATTGAAAGAAGATAGTGGAACTATAACAACTTACATAGGAAGAAGCGATAAAGATAGAACAAAAATGGCTGTTTCCAAAAATGGAAGGCTTGCGATAACTGATTTTAAGGTTATAAAGCGCTATAGTCAGCACACTTTGTGTGAATTCAGTCTTAAGACGGGCAGAACGCATCAAATTAGAGTACACGCAAAACATATCGGACACCCTATTGTCGGTGATGATAAATATGGATATAAAAATCAAAAATTTAATCTAAATGGGCAACTTTTACACGCATATAAACTTGAGTTTGTGCACCCAACAACGGATGAAAAGGTTAGTTTTTTGAGCAATATTCCACTATATTTTGAAAAAATATTAAAAAGCTTGAGGTAAAAATGCAAGTAAAACGAGTTTTAATGGATGCTTTGGCTATCGAAAGGGCGTTAAAGCGAATATCTCACGAAATTATTGAAAATAACAAAGGTGTAAAAAACATTGTAATGCTTGGTATTGCCAAAGGTGGTATTCCTGTGTGCGAAAAATTAGCAAGCAATATTTTTGATATAGAAAACGTTAAAATTCCAACAGCAGAACTTGATATAACTAGTTTTAGGGACGACGTTTCAAAAAATGATAAGGACGCAAAGGCTTCGCTTGAAAATATTGGGTTTTCACTTCAAGGCAGAGACGTTGTGCTCTGCGATGACGTTTTATATACGGGAAGAACTGTTCGTGCAGGTATCGAAGCAGTCATCAAGCTTGGAAGACCAAAGAGCATTCAACTTGCAGTTTTGATTGATAGGGGGCATAGAGAATTGCCAATTAGAGCAGATTACGTGGGTAAAAACGTGCCAACTTCTAAGGAAGAAAGTGTTAGCGTGAAAATGATAAATGGTGATAATTCAGTAATTTTATGCCAATAAAAAATTAGCAAAAGGAAGGAAAAATCGTGGCAAAACCTTTAGTAGCAATAGTAGGAAGACCTAACGTTGGTAAATCTACGTTTTTTAATAAAGTAGTTGGAAAGAAGATTTCAATTGTAGAAAATTTTCCAGGCGTCACTCGTGATAGGCTGTATGCTGATGCAGAGTGGTGTGGTAATTATTTTACGTTGGTTGATACAGGTGGACTAGAATTAAAGTCAACCGACCAAATGTGGAAGCATATTCAAAAGCAAGCAGAGATTGCTATTGAAACAGCAGACGTTATTATTTTATTTGCCGATGCTAAGTCGGGGCTAAACTCTTCTGATGAAGACGTTGCAATGAAGCTTAGAAAGTCAAATAAGCCCGTTGTCTTAGCAGTAAATAAACTTGACAATTACGAGCCGGAAAAATTATATGAATTTTATAATTTAGGACTTGGCGAACCGTTCGGTATTTCGGCAGAACACGGCACTGGAATAGGTGAGCTTTTAGATGAAGTTGTGGCAAAATTTAATAGTATTGGAGCTAAAGATGATGACGAGTCTTTGCATTTAGCAGTAGTCGGAAAGCCAAATGCTGGAAAGTCGAGTTTGTGTAATAAATTATTGGGGTTTGATAGGACGATTGTGTCTGACATAGCAGGCACGACAAGGGATGCTATCGACACCAAATTCATATATAATGGCAAAGAATATACAATTATAGATACTGCAGGTATTAGAAAGAAAAAAAGCGTTGAAGAAGACCTTGAATATTATAGTGTTTTAAGGGCTTTAGGTGCTATTAGAAGAGCAGACGTATGTATAATTATTATAGATGCAGAGCAAGGAATAACCGAACAAGACGTTAAAATTTGTGGGTACGTTCACGAGCAAGGCAAGCCTTCGGTAATAGTAATGAACAAGTGGGATTTGATTGAAAAAGACACGAATACAATCAATATTTTTAATAATGATTTAAAAGAAAATCTTAAATTTATGGACTATATTTTGCCTATTTACGTGTCTGCAAAAACCGGTCAAAGAACGGATAAAATATTAGATTTGTCGCTTAGAGCTGTAGAAAATGCTTCTAGAAGAATTACAACAGGAGCTTTAAACGACTTAATTTTAGACTGCGTAAGAGCTAACGAGCCACCGTCAGTTAACGGAAAAAGACTTAAAATTAAATTTGCGACACAGCTGTCTACAAACCCACCAACCTTTATTTTGTTTGTAAACGATGCTTCGCTTATGCACTTTTCTTATAAGCGTTATCTTGAGAACTGTTTAAGAAAGGCGTTTGATTTTTCAGGAACGCCAATTAAGATTATCGTAAGGGAAAATAACGAAAATGATTGATGCTATAATTTTAATAATTTTTGCCATAGCAAGTTATATGTTTGGGAACATTAACTGGGCAATAATTATATCGAAATCAAAAAATAAAGACATTAGGAAGATGGGGAGTGGAAATCCAGGTACGCTTAACATGAGCCGTAATTTAGGGCTTAAGTTTGGGCTGTTAACATTTTTCCTTGATATAATGAAAGGTGTTATTCCAACACTTTTGTCATTTTTTGTGTTTAAAGGTAAATATTTTCAAAATAGCCAATTTGCCATTTCCGATTTTGCAATATATCTTTGTGGTCTTTCAGTTGTTTTAGGGCATATATACCCTGTAGTGTTCAAGTTTAAGGGTGGCAAGGGTATTGCGTCAACCATAGGTGTGTTTTTAGTTTGCGAGTCGGTTTATGGCTGGGAATGGGCCGTTATTATAATTATGGCGTTAGTTGCAGCTCTAGTATTTATATATTTAACTGAGTTTGGCGCAATGGGTTCGTTTATTGCTATAACACCACCAGCAATTGCAAGTTTGATAAGGTTGTTTAACGTATATGGTGCATATTCTTTTGAGGTTTCGCCAATAACTTCGGCATTATACGTTGCTACAAACACTTTAATTTTTGCAATTTGCTTATTTACTTGGCTAGCGCATAGGCACAATATAGAAAGAATGCTGGCTGGGGAAGAGCATCCGACTTCAATAAAAGAAATGGTTGTTAAAATGAAGGCAAAAAAGGCGTTGGCTAAAAAGGAAGAGCAACTTAACGAGCAATAAAAAACTAAAGAAAATAATTAACGTGTGGCAAAACTAATAAATAATCATAATGCAATAAAATCTCTCATATATTAATGTTGTAATATGTGGGAGGTTTTTTTATGGAAAAATTTGATATTTATAAAGATATTGCAAGGCGCACGAACGGTGATATCTATATAGGTGTTGTAGGCCCTGTTAGAACAGGGAAATCAACGTTCGTATCGCAGTTTATGCAAAAATTAGTTGTGCCTAACATTAGTAATAAGTTGCAAAAACAAATAGCAACTGATGAAATGCCACAATCAGCGGATGGCAAAATGATAATGACAACGCAACCTAGATTTATTCCAGCAAATGCTGTAAAAGTTCAATTTAAAAGCAAGTCGACGGCAAACGTAAGGCTAATTGACTGTGTTGGTTATATGGTTGAAGGTGCTTTGGGGCACCAAGAAGACGACAAGCCAAGGCTTGTAAAAACGCCTTGGGACGAAACGGAAATTCCTTTTGAAAATGCTGCCGAAATTGGCACAAGAAAAGTTATAAATGAATATTCGACAATCGGCGTTGTTGTGACAACGGACGGTAGTTTTGGTGAATTAAAAAGGGAGAATTATGTTCAACCTGAAACCAAGACGATAAATGAACTAAAAAAACTAAATAAACCGTTTATTATAGTATTAAATTGTAAAAATCCAACAGAAAAAAGCTCGGTTGAATTAGCAAATTCATTGGAAAATAAGCATGGCGTGCCTGTTGTTTGCATCAATGCTTTAGAGATGGAAATTGATGATATAAGTATGATTATGGAAAGAGTTTTGATGCAGTTTCCTATGGCTACCATCAACGTAAATTTACCAAAATGGATGCAGGCGCTTCCTGTTGAAAATAATATCATAACAGAGATAGTTCAAACAATAAAACAATGCTCGTGTAATATGAAAAAAATGTGCGATTTTGCACAGTTAAACGGTGCGTTTGAAGCAAGCGAAAATATTAGCGATATTGGGCTAAAAGAACTGCGTTTAGGAGAAGGTGTTTCAGACTATGAAATACTTCCAAAAGATGGATTGTATTATTCGGTATTGTCCAGTCAATGTGGCGAGGAAATTACTGATGATTTTGAACTTATGCGATATATAAAATCTTTTGCAACGGAAAAGAAAAAATACGTCAAAATAAAGAGTGCTTTAGAAGATGCTGAACAAAACGGCTACGGAGTGGTTTTACCTACTATAGACGAGATGAATTTGGAAGAACCTGTGCTAGTAAAGCAAGGTGGCAGATATGGGGTAAAATTAAAGGCCTCTGCACCTAGTTTACATATTATGAAAGTGGACGTAAATACCGAAGTTGCGCCAACGGTTGGAACGGAAAAGCAGGGGGAGGACCTTGTAAACTTTATAATGAACAAATTTGAAGATAATCCAGCAGGGATTTGGGAAACGAATATGTTTGGAAAATCACTTCACGATTTGGTAAATGAAGGGCTTGCTGGGAAACTTACGGCAATGCCAAAAGAAGCACAAATAAAAATGCGAAAAACTCTTACGAGAATTGTAAACGAAAATAAGGGAGGAATTATTTGCATTTTACTATAAAATTTTAAAATCTAACACGCCCAACCAAAGAAATGGTTGGGCGTGTGTCATTGTGTGTAAAATTATAGCGTAAAACTAACGATTTTGATATTTTTTGTCTATTTAAAAATTAAGCAAATAAATTATATCGATTTTTTGTCATCTTCATCGGTGTTTTTAGCGTATAGTTTTCTATAATTGGACGGATACATTCCAACGATGCTTTTGAAAAAATCACTAAAATAAAGTGGGTTATCGTTAAATCCCATAGCGTGAGCAATATCTGTAATGCTAAGCTGACTTTTTGTTAAAAAGTCCTTTGCTTGATTAATTAAAATATTTTGCTTAAATTTTTGTGGCGTCATGCCAAAATGCGCTTTGAAAATCCTAATAAAATGGTTTACCGACATATGGCAAATATTTGCGCACTCTATGTTGGAAATGTGTGGGTTTTGATATATTGAAACAACAATGTCTTTTAGTGCCGAAATACCACTTTTTTGTAC
Organism: Christensenellaceae bacterium; assembly: GCA_045587465.1. Taxonomy (GTDB): domain Bacteria; phylum Bacillota; class Clostridia; order Christensenellales; family Borkfalkiaceae; genus UBA1259. Next base: position 16,066 of record JAZNCJ010000047.1, on the reverse strand, counting down.
AGATGCAATTTCACGAGGGATATGGTTGAGAAAAGAAGAAATAATAGAAAGCACGATGCGTTCATAATTTACGTCTTTGTTTAAGTATTCGCTAATAATCAAATCCAACAAAACAGAAAGCTTTTCATTTTTAACTTGACAAGGTGAATCTGTAGGCAAGTTAAGGTCCTTCATAATTTTGTCAACAAATTTTCCACCGATATAAAGCCAGTAAGAGCAAGTTCCTTGCGTATAAGTAAAATCTTGCAAAGAATTTGGCTTAAAGATAAACAATTCGTTTTTTTGAACGTTGAGATTTAGGTTGTTAATGTGTATGTTGCCAGAAGTCACTAAAAGTATGGTCCAGTCTTTGCGAACGTGTGAAAATGAGGTGTTTTTTTCGGTCAACGTGTTTTTATAGCAGTTAACAAATCCTAAATCCGTTGTTTCAAAATCATAATCGTTATTTTTTGGTAATGCACTCAATGTTGTCATGCTTTTGCCCTCGAAAGAAAAATATATATAAAATATATCATTATTTTTTGCCAAAGTCAAACGTTTATTCTAAAAATTGCTCTATAAAAACTAAAAATGTTGATTTTTCGGTAGTAATATGTTGATTTTTCTTATTGCTATTTGTTGACAATTCTTGTAAAATATTTAAGGAATAATTTTAAGCATTACAATGCGAGAAAAAAAGGAGAGAAAAAAATGAAGAAAATTATTGCACTGTTAATCGCATTCGTTATGGTTTTTGGCCTTACCGGATGTGTCCAGCAAGAGACTCGTGACAAGAACACGATTTATCTTGATTTCGAAATCGTTGACAACGGTTATGGCTTTCAATGGCTAAAAGACGCTTGTAAAGAATTCGAAAAGCTTGTAGCAGACAAGGACTACGATGGTGATGGTCCAATGAAACCAGGCGTTAAGTGTAAGGTTGTTGACGTGACTTCAGCGACGGAGCTTGACGCTATAGAGAGAAGTGGTACTGAAGTGTTCTTTGCTGGTGGTGCTGCGTCTGAAAATATTAAGACTGGTAAATTGCTTGATATTACCGATGTTGTAAACGAAAAGAACTATCGTGCGATGGATGAAGAAGACCCTTCAACGTACGTAAATGACGACGTTTCTAGCGCTATTCTAAACAGCACGTATGGCACGGGCGACCAATCGATTGCCGACTTGATATATGATGAAACAAAAACGCTCTGCAGCGTTGTATATCCTGGAAGAGATGAACCAACTTATTATTCAATTCCAACACACGAAATTTATTCTGGAATGTCATATGATAAAGATGCGTTTGATAGAGAAGGATTCTATTTTGCATATGATACGTCTACGAGTGTTTCATATCGTTTTGAGTCTGACGTGACAAAGAAAGAAGTTAATTTTGTAAAGCCAACTGCTTTAGACAATAAGAGCTGTGGTCCTGACGGTGTTTTTGGTACGTATGACGATGGTATGCCATCTTCTTTGGTAGAATTGATTACTTTGTATGACTATATGGATTTTAAAGGTTATGCTCCTTTACAAGTGCCTGGTCAATATTTGTATGAAGCAGATTTCTTAACAGATGGTTTATATTCAGCTCTTTTAGGCGTAGATAAATCAAGGGGTCAATTTGAATTCACTGGAGAATATGACATTGTTTATGGTCTCTATAATTCAAATGACGGTGCTTTTGGAAGTGATAGTGGCTCAACTTTAGCCAAGTATCTCCAACCGTTGATTGAGACTGAGGAAGTTGATGAAGAATCAGGTTACTATACCACTTGGGCACTTGAAAGATATTATGCTTTAATGTTCCTCAACATCTGTGTAGACCAAGGCTGGCTTGCTAAAGGTTATGACCCAGACGTAGGTTCATATTCACATAGAGAAGCACAACGTCAATTTATTTTCAGTAGTTATAATAAGGGTAAAGGTAAAAATGGTTTAAAGGTTGCAACGATGGCAACTGGTTCTTATTGGTATAATGAATCAATCAACTTTGGCAACTTTGAGAGTTTTGAAAGATACAACAAAAAAGTTGAATATAGAAATCTTTTATGGATGCCATTCCCAACCAATATTTTCACTACGGTGACTGGTGAAGAAGAAGGTTTTGAAGATGAAGATTATTTAAAGACAACAACTCTTGGCTCAGGCGATTACACAACCGAAATTACAGAAAGTACTAAGGGTGAAAAGCAAGCTGTTTCACAACGTGGTACAAACTGTGTTTACTTTAACGACAACGTTAAAAATGATACGGCAACGTACGAAGCATTAAAAGACTGGATAAGATTCTTCCACTCTGACCAACAACTTGAAAAGACGACCATTAGACAAGGTTTTAGAAAAGCGTTAAAATACAAAGTTCGTGATTTAGAAGATATTACAAACCCAACTGAAAAAGCTGAAATTAAACAAATTATGTTGGATAGAGGTTGGGCAGAATTTGATGATGATGGTAACATTATTTGGGAAGGCTTCTACAAGCAACTTGCTGATTACGTTGATAGTGACTCAGCAGAAATTGTTAGATATACTTCAACAAAGCAAACTTTCTTATCTAATCTTGGCGATGGCTCACCATTTAAAAGAGGCGAATATTCAAAAGTATCTACAGATTCAACGGGAACACCTTACCTTAAAAAGTTACTAAAAAATGATACAACTTATAAGACGGCTTTTGCTAATACAATAATTAAATTTGATGAAGGTCAAACTCATTGGAATAACTTGTATAAAGGAAACTCAGTAGCTAAACAATTAAAGAATGACATTGGAGAAACTATTACTTGGTTAGGGGAAAGGAATCCTGCTTAGGAGTGAATTATAATGAAAAACTTAGACATGATTACTGCAAATGGTATGCCGGCTGAAAACGGCGGCATACCACAAGAAAAATTGCCTAGAAATGAGAAAAAAACATTATCAAGGGAAAAGAAAAGACTTATATTTTATATATTAATGTTAATATTCCCTTTAGCAAACTTTGCTCTCTTCTATGTTTACGTTAACATAGATATGTTCAAACTTGCATTTACAAGTTATGATTATGTTTTGGGTAAAGGCTACATAGCTGAATTCGTATGGTTTGAGAATTTTGAATACGTATTTAATTTTTTGAGCACTAGAATGTTCATGGTAGGTCAATCAATGTTGTTCTATCTATTTACGTTGTGTATGATGCCAATTGCAGTTATATTCTCTTACTACGTATATAAAGGCTATCCTGCAGCAAACTTTTTTAGAGTTATCTTGTATTTGCCATCAATATTCTCTGGTATTGTTATGGTTTTATTATATAGATATATGTTTAGCGCAATTTTCAAAACCGAGCTCCTTTTAGGACATATCTTGTTTTATAACGTATGGGCAAGTTTTGGTATGAATATGATTATGTACATAGGTGCGATGTGTGGTATTAACACTTCTATTCCAGAATCGGCACAACTTGATGGTGCAACGGCGATTCAAGAATTTTGGTATATCACAATACGTATGATATTCCCAACAATTAGAACTTTCCTTGTTGTTGGTCTTGTAAACTTATTTACAAACAGTGCAAACTTGTATACATTCTATGGAAATGATGCAGCGTCTTATACTGATGCCAGACCGTTCGGTTATTGGATGCAACTTGAAAAGCTTCTGGCTAAAGAAGAGAATAACGGTCTCATTCTTCGTAATGATAATGGAAACGTTATGGCGTTCCCACAATTGTCAGCGCTTGGTATTGTAATTACGTTTATTACCTTGCCTGTCACGTTAGGCGTGCGTCGTTTACTTGAAAAATACGGCCCAAGCGAAGACTAAGGAGGATAATTGTATGGAAAACACTATTAATATAAAAAAATTGGCTAAAAAAGAAACAAAAGCCAAGGTCACAACTTATGCAATTATCGTAGGCACGGTATTGATAGCATATACACTTTCAATGCTGTTTGTAGTTGGCTGGGGTTTTATGAACTCTTTCAAGCCTTTTCAGGACCTTACAGATTATCCATTGGCATTTCCTGATTTTTCTGCATTTGCAGATGAACCAATCTATGATGGTCTTGTTCCTTTCTTTGCTAACTATCAATTGTTTTTTACAAGGGTAGAAGCTCATTGGGATGTCAACTACTTTACTGCATTTTCTTCTGAAGCAATTTATTATTCTGGAAGAGTAAGTGGTTTCAATGCTATTTTATATATGCTTTGGAATTCAGTGCAGACGGTTGCTGCAGGAACTTTATTGCCTATATATCTCTGCTGTATAATGGGATATTTAACAGCAAACTATAAATATAAATTTAGTAGATTTATATATGCATTGGTTATGTTTACCATGATTGTTCCAATCGTTGGTACGGGTTCAAGTATGCTTAATCTTCATATGTCGCTTGGAATTTACGACAATATGTTGGGCTTCTTTGTATGGAACTGTCAATTTACGTCTATGTATTTCTTAATTATGTTTGCATTTTTTGAAGGATTATCATCAACGTATTTTGAAGCAGCTGAAATTGACGGGGCATCACAATTGAAATTAATTATTTCTATTGCTATTCCAATGGCAAACACGATGATTTGGGCAGGTATCGTTTCACTCTTTATTACTACTTGGAACGACTATTTAACACCACTTACTTATTTGCCATCACATCCAACGTTGGCATATGGTATATGGTATTTCTCTAGAGGAGACCAAACTTTTAAGACATTGATTACGCCACAATTCGCTGCATCATTTGTACTTGCAATTCCATCTGTTGTTTTCTTTGTAGTATTTAGAAAAAAATTAATGGGAAATATTTCTATTGGTGGTATTAAAGGTTAAAATCATAGGAGGACGTTATGACGTTAAAACTTAAAAGAATACTAATATCTATACTATGCGTTCTTTCATGTGTTTGTGGCACAGTTGCATTGAATTTCAATGCAACTAATTCCACGTTTAACGCAAGCGCAGAAGTTGTAGAGTCTGTTATTCCTGATGTTCAAGATTTCTATATGCTAGGAACTAAAATGCAGTTGCCTACGTCTGTAGAAAATGTTAAGATTGACCCAAATGATGCGAATTCGCCAACGATTACCGCTATCGATGGTGTTATCTATGACCCTAACGGAATTCCATATTCTATTATTGACGGCAAGGAATATACTTTTAATATTCTAGGTACATATACTTTAAAATATTTTGGCTATCATTATAGCAAAGAAATCATTGTAAAAAAAGAAATTAAAGTATTGGATAATCTATATGGTTTATCATCAACTAACTCAAGCTATATTGATTATGCAACTGCTGAATATTTGGAAAAATATAATCAAGTTAATAGCGAAAACAAATACGTGCCTAAGACTAAAGAAAGCCGTAACATTACAGATACGAAATTAACGTATAGTGGTAGAGAAGCTTTGTCTATTAACTTAGAAGAAGGCACTCAATTTATTTATTCAAAACCAATCGATTTAAGAGAGATTGGTGATGATGGATTAACAAGCCTTATATCTTTTGAACCTCGTTCTGAGGACTATGACTATGGTTACGCAACATACACGGATGCAAAAGCCAACCAAGTATATGACAGTCAAGGAAGAGCGTTATATAAACAAGACATTAATAATGATGGCATTCACGACAGAGTAGGTTATAGTGGTATTTCTGAAGCCTCTAAAACACCTGATACATTTCAATCTGGAACATATTTGTACATTCCTTTCTTAGACGAGAATGGGGATCAAGAGCCTGACGTTGGTATTGTTAAAAGTTATTATATAACAAAGGCTATTGCAAGAGAACTTGTAATCACGTTGACCGACTGTTATGACTCATCAAGATATATCAAATTGATGGTATCAACACAACAAACATCAAGTACTGCATCTTTAAGCCCAATTCCATACGTTAAGGCTTCTACAGATACCTTTACTCAATATTACGGTTTATGGTCGATTGCAGATTCTGAAAGTCACATAAAATCATATCCTACTACCGGTTCTACAAACATTAGTGGTAAGCCAAACATCGTTTTAAATTATCCAGAAGGAAGGCGTATCGCTTGGACTACTCAAAACGACAACGTATGGCACTATGGTGGTAAGCTTGGTGGCTATCAATACGATAAAACAACGTATGATTATATCAATCTTAAGTTTGAATTTGATAGTTCAACGGCATATGCCAGCTCAACAGCTAATGACGGTACTGAGACGACGCCAATTGGTTTTACCGATTTTTCTAACACAATATTATATCCATCAGATGTAGGTGGATTTAGAGGGTTCACAACTGGTGAAGTTTATCTTTCAGTTAGTTTCGATAGATACGTGACAAATGACGAGCCTGCACGTGTTGATATCTTCAGCATAGGTGGAGAAAAGGTTTCTGATTTGTTTACTAGAGAGTTTAATTCTGACACTAACGAATATGAGTATAACCCTCAAAATTATCAAGACACCACAGCCCCTGCTATCAACGTTAATTTTGCTCAAACGATTGATGAGGGTGTTTACGTAGCAGTAGGCGATTGGTTTACGATTCCATCTGCTAAAGCGTTTGATATTAATTTAGTTGGGGACGTTTCTATAAGCGCTTATCTAAATTATGATACGTCAAGCCAAATCAATGTTCCGATTGAAGATGGAAAATTGAAAATTGGAAAAAATGACACCTATTATATTGTTTACACAGCTCGAGACAAAGCTGGCAACGTAGGTACTGAGTTTATAAAAGTTTTTGGTGCTAATGAAGAAAATACTATCTCCATAGTGCACGATGAAACTCAATTTAATGATATTAAAGCAGGTGCGATAAATACTTTTGTCGTTCCAAGCAAGATTCAATCGCTTAACTTATTAGCAAGCTCTAATAGTTTGATAAGAAGTAAATTTAAGCTCAAAATTGAAATTGTATCGGACTATGAGAAAATTCTTATTGCAGATTTAACTGGTCTTGACCAAATAGAAGCTTTCTTTGTTTCTGAAACACCAATAAAATATATGTTATCTTATGCAGGCACGTATAAAGTTTTATATTACCTAGCAGATAATGCAGTTGATTGTTTCGATAATCCAACCTCATATGAATTTACTGTTAGTGAATCAAATGAATTAGCTACCTATGACCAACCATTCATGTACAGACATTATATAAAAGACGCATATTATGATTTTGATGCGCTTGCTATATATGGATTTACTACAGGTCAACCACAATATAAAACCGATGCTGAATTGTGGATTAGTTTTGATGGTAATGACTACGTAAAACAAAATAGTGTTTATAGTATCAAAATCACAGGCTCACAAACAATTCAAGCAAAATACGCTTATAATAACTTAGTTGTAGAGACTGATGTATATCCTATCGTTGACGTTGGTTATGCTAACCAAACTGAGGATACCGAAATAGTTGACTTTAGCAATTATTTTGTAAGTGAAGATTTAAAGATAGATGCTGATAGTTCTGATTTGTCATACAAAACAAAAAGGACAGATAATGGCAACAGCTTGCTACAATATGTTAAGACGGTAGATATTTCAACGCTTGGACTTACTTATAGAATCGTTCAAGATGAAGATAATGACTATAGTAATTTTACCGGCATTAGATTTATATTAACTGATATTTATAATCCAAACAATAAGTTCTCGATTTATAAATATAAAGAAGGCGATAAATTCTTCGTTCAATATAACAATCAATCATCTAAAGCGTTAAGTAGTTCATTTATTGGTGTAGATAAATCTTTTTCATTTACGCTAGACGCTCAAGTGTTGCAAGTATCAGACCTTTCTGATTATTTCAGAACAGACGTTGACTTTACGACTAACGAAGCTTACTTAGATATAGAACTATGTGGAATAACTGGTGATGCCGGCGTTTCAATAAAGGTGCTCAATTCATGTAAATTGAAGAAAGAGTACAGGGACACTGAGATGCCTACGTTTGCGGGAGTAATTCCATCAGGTACGTATAAGGTTGGCGATTACGTGACTATCAGTTCAGCTAAGTTTATTGACGATTCATCGATAATCACAAGAGCCGACATTGGTATGTTTGTGTCATTTAACGGCAAGTATGTAACATCTGTTGATGGCATTAAGTTAGACGGCACGCAAGACCCAACTCGTTCTTATCAAATTAAAATAAATAAAACGGGTAGCTATGACGTTGTGTATACTGCTAAAGATAATTTCAATCACACGATTGAGGCACTTTTTAGTATAATAGCGAAAGATGACGTTGCACCAACGATAACTTTCAGCAGTAGCATAAAAGAAGACGTTATTGTTTATGCAAAACCTGGATATACGGTTAAACTTGCATTTAAAATGAAAGATAACGCTACTCCAAAAAAAGAATTAACCTTTAAGATACTTATCTTAAACAAACATACATCGAACTTGTCTGTTGTGCCAGTGGGCAAAAAGTCATTTAAATTAAATTCTGTAGGCACATATGAAATCAGCGTTGTATGCTATGACACAGATGGAAATACAACAACAAAGTCATTTACTGTTGTGATTTCTAACGAGGAGGTAAAATAATTATGAAAAAAGTTATTAAAACCCTAATGGTCTCGTTGCTTGTTGTTGTCACACTTATGACAACGACGGTTGCGACGGTTAGTGCTGGAGATACAAACTCAGAAGCAACGCAATCGACGACTTCGTTTGGCACGCATATTTTAACAGCGCCAGAAGTAGAAGATGAACGTTATATCTTAAAAGACGGTGAGTTTTTATACACGCTTGTCACGCCTGAAAACCCAACCGTTAGAGAAAAGGTTGCAAAAGAAGAATTTGTTCTTTTATTGAAAAGGGCAACTGGTATTGTAGCAACAGCAATTACTGATGCAGATATTAACGAATACAACCCAGAAACAAAATACATATCGATTGGTCAAACCAAATTACTTGATTTGGCAGGTATTCAAATTAATAGGTCTGCTCTTAAATCAAACGGCGTTAGAATTATCACAAAAGATAACAACATCTTTCTTGCAGGTGGTGTTTCTGACGGTGCGTTAAATGCAGTATATGACTTTTTCCAAATCTGCTTTGATTTCGAGTGGTATGCAAGAAACAACTTGTATATAAACGATACAATAACAACCTTAAAGCTTAGGAATTTTGACGTGACTGATATTCCTGATATCAACACACAACAAATTACTTACGGTCCAATGTCAAAATCTAGCGATACTTTAACATCTTGGGATAGCTTGGCATTGGCTTCTGACAATTTAACCAATGACGACTTGAACAAGGACATAAACAATAAAAACAATCGCTCTAGATATTCTAAACCAGGTCGTGGTGTATTGTTTACTGCACACGGAAGAAAAGTTCTTGGTAAGAGTGAGTCTACCTATGGCTCACAACACAACGTTTTGAACATTTTTAATAAATATGAAGATAATAAAGATAACGGCAAGCTCGTTCAAAACCCAGTATGGGAAGAAAAGTGGTGGGCAGATTCACAAACCCAACTCTGTTGGACAGCGCACGGTGATGAAGCATCATATCAAAGAATGGTTGACTACGCTGTAGAACGTGTTATCTCATATATGAAAAAATATCCACCAGCAAGCTATCCAGAAATGTCAAACATGATGTTTGGTGTAGAAGACGGTGGTGTAGCTTGTAGATGTGATGAATGTGAATATAGACTTGAACAAGACGGTTCAAGGTCAGGTGCATCAATTAGATTTGTTCGTTTGGTTTACGACAAACTTCGTGACTGGTTAGACGACCCAGCAAACGCAGAGTGGTATCGTGAAGATTTCAAGATTGTAATTTTCGCATATAGTGAAGTTAAAGAACCACCAACACACAAAGATGCAGAAGGTAATTGGGTTGTAAACGAAGGTATCTATGAAGGCATGGAAGAATATCGTGGCAGAATGTTTGACGACATAATTGTTTGGAAGACGTTTAACGGCCCACAACACTTAGACGTGTACTCAGATGACCCACAAGTATCAGAATACGTTGAAGAGTTTAAGGCGTGGTCAGTAGCAAGTGATGGTTTATTTGCTTGGAACTATGCAGAATTATATCTCGACAAAACCTTCTTCCAAGACTACTTGTCACGTTGGAATACGAATATGATTCAATTCTATCATAGCTTAGGCATTGACCACGTATTAACCGAGTTATGTTCAGCAGGTGATGCCGTCACTCGTTGGGGCGACTTGTATTACTATATGATAACAAAGCTCGGCTGGAACGGAAGCCAATCATCAACAGAACTTATATCAAAGTTTATGAAAGCACACTATGGCCCAGCAGCTGATACTATGGAAGCATTATATTATGCTCAAAAATCAAATTTCCAAAGAGCAGCAAATGATTACTATAATGAAAAAGGATATCATTTTGATTTGGGCTTCAAAGCTTGGACTACTGAACACTATCCATATTCAGTAATCAAGAGTTTCATAGACTATATTGACCAAGCGTATGCAGATATAGAAATTCTTAGAACAACAGACCCAGATATGTATGAAGTAATTAAGGATAGAATTGACGTAGAAGGCATTGCGCACTATTACGTATTAATGAAACTTTATAAAGACGCAGAAAATATTCCATATACACCTGAAGAAAAAGAGTTATATAAAAATAGAGCAATAGACCTATTAGAAAAGAGAACTATGGCAGGTGGTTTAACTGTTAGCTTGTTCAATTCTTGGGAATAATAAAGAAAAAAGCTTGGAAACGAGGTAATTATGAAGAAATTTAATAGAATAATTAAATCAGTTATATCGCTAGCAATGTCTTTTGTCTTTATATTTGGAATAGGCTGTAAAAGTGAAGAAAGTGGTGCTGGTGGGGCTGTAATCAAGCCAAAACCACCAGTAGAAAAAACGATTACTCTAAAGCAAACGTCATATGATATGACGGTTGGAAGCACAGTAAGCTTAGAAATAGAGAAATATGACGCAGAATCAGCCAACCCAATAACTTGGACCTCAAGCAACAATTCAATAGCAAAAATAAAACAAACAGATATATCAACTATCGTAGAAGTCGAAGCAATGGGAGAAGGTGATGCAACAATCACAGTCTCTCAAGGCACGGCAACAGCAACGTGTGCTATATCAACCAGTTTTGGTGAATCTAGTGCCGAAGTAGTATTGTCGGTTGCAGACCAATTCAATATTCAGGCAAACAACGAATTTAACTTAAATCCAAAAATCAAATTCAACGGCAAAACTTATGACGATGGCGAATTCACGTACAGCTGTTCTGATGAAACAAACTTTTCAATCGAAAACGGCGTTTTAGTAGGCACAACTTCGGGTGTGTCGACAGACGTGACGATTAAAGGCGCTTGGAGAGGCAAGGATTCAGACGATATGCGTCTATTAGAAAAGACGGTGACGGTTAGCGTTATTGATAGTGTAAGTTTGGTGCTTGAAGGCCTTTATGGCGAAACAATACAGATATATACGACAGCAGAATTTGCAGGCAAGACTTATGTGAACGAAATGGATTTCAAACCAGTCGTATATATCAACGATAGTGCTGAGCCAAAACAAGACGCTGTTATTACAACGGAAATTAGTGGCGATAGCGTAGAATATGATGAAGAAACTGGCCACGTTGTTGGAATTCAAGCCGGTACAACTATATTTACCGTCACTTATAACGACAATGGTACAACTCTTTCAAAAACGTTCAAAGTAGAAGTTTTACGCCCTACTGACCGTTTGGCAACAAAGATTAAATACTTCTCAGCATATTCAGGAACGTTAAGAGACCCTGATGATAACTTCAAAGAAAAAACACTTGGTGAATATTTGTATCCAAATGATGCAGACGTTGAAATTATCGACGCATTTATGGGTGAAACAGAGCTAACAGTTGATGATAACGGCAAAGTGTTTGGTGTGGCTTATGAAAGTGCAAACACTTGTGACCAAACGATTACAATTGGCACAAAAACGTCAATGTATATTATAGATATGACGGTCTATGGTCAATACGTATATGAAGCAAAAGACTTGAGTGTATTTACAAGGAATCAAGCACATATAAGTTATGATGGGTACGTAGAACTTGGCAAAGATATCGATGCGTCGAATTTTACTATGGGCATTCACTTTGAAGGCGTGAATGTATCTTATTTACCATCAGGCAACGCATATGCAGGTGACGCATATTATTCAGGCGTATTTGACGGAAAAGGCTATGCAATTAACAACGTCACGGCAACACCTATGACTAGTATTGGAAGTCCAACTGGTGGTATACACGGCATATTCTGTGCACTCAAAGGCGCAACAATTAAAAACGTGGCGTTTACAAACATAGAAGCAACAGGAAGAATCTTCCTTGCTTACTTCTCAAAAGACACAAATTATGAAAACGTTTACTTTAGCGTTAAGTCGTTGAATACAACGAAGTGGCATAATAATACGGCAAACTTTTTGACGTATCTTCCACTTACTGGTGGCAACTTTAATAATATATTTATTTCAATTTCAGAAGATGTCGCTATTGGTTTGACCAATTTGAGCGCTTCAAAACTTTATATTATGAGTTCGTTTGCTACAGTAAGTCGTTCAGAAGTTGTTCCAGAATTCAATAATTGCGTTATCGTTTCAAAATTGCCAGTAGGTTATTCGGCTCACGTTCTTGGCCAGTTTGCAGTTGCATTTGGACAAAACGAAACAGATGCACGAATTTCAACTGTTACAACGCATATGTGGACGAGACTTGAGAAATTAAACTCATCACTAAGGAATTCGCTTAAAAAAGACTATTATAAGTTAGAGGGTGCTGACCAAACTAAAGATGATGGTGAAATTATTATCTTGATGGGCAGAGCACAAGTTCTTAAAGGCGTTTATAGATTTGATACGGTAGCAGACTTAAAGGAAGATGCAAACATTTCAAAGGTGCTTGCAAAGTTCCCAAGCGAATACTGGACGGTAAATAACGGCGAATTAGTTTGGGGCGCAAGCCAACCTGCAGAATAAAACAGTTTCTTAAAAAGGAAGAATAAAAGCTAGTTCAGTGACTGATTATTGAAAAATAGAAAGTCGTTTGAATAAAAGTCTTATTTGATAAAAGGTTGTCAAATAAGCAAAGGTAGGAAAAGGGCATTTACAATCACGAAAATATTTATAATCGGCAATAAAAGGTTGTTTATTTGTGAAACATCATATAAAATTATGAAATAAATAACCTTGGCCCTGCCGAAAAGCAATAACCCGTATATTGTGATATAAACGTTTAACGTGGTTGTTAACTCAATAGAACTAAATTATATGGGCAAAGTCTTTATTGCTGTGTTGATAGGGCAATATTAGATGAAAGTATTAAAGACGAGATTTTTAGTTTTATTTACAAGTAAAAAGTTGAATTTCTATAATAAAGGAGGGTACTTAATTGAAAAACAAGTACATATCACCAATTGTTGAAATCTACGATTACATTACCGAGGACGTGATGGCCAGTTCATTTGGAAACAGAAATAATATTTTCTCATTCCCAATGGATTGGGCTGGAATAAACATCACACCATCGGATGAATAGTTGATGGAGGTAAACAATGAAAACAATTAGTAAAAAAATTAAAACAATTTATTTATTAGCAATTATGGCGATTCTCAGCATATGTGTAGCTGTTTTCCCTGTTTTCAAAACAGAAACAGTTAAGGCTGAAAGCGCAATAGGTCTTAGCATGACGGGTGCTGAGCTCAAATTGAGCGAGAAAAATGGCTCAAAAGATTTCGCTTTAATGTTTCAAGCAGAAATTACAAAAGATTGGTATGATACAGTTGTAACTGAAGGTGCAAATGTAAAATTCGGTATGGTTATCGGTCCTAAAGCTCAATTAGAAAACGTTGCATCTTTAGATGCACTTAATGACCGTTCACAAGATGATGAAGGTAATGCTTGGATATACACATCACTTGTGGGTACAGCTACATCTGGAGCTAACCAATTAGTAGAATTTGAAGAAGGCGCAGATACATTTACTTATGAAGCTGGTACGTATTATAGCAAGATTGAACAAAGCCAAGTGAAAGATGAACAATGGTTGACTGTATATGCAACAGAATTGATGGCTATTCCTTTCTATAGTGTTGATGGCACAGTTAATTTCGATGCAACTATTAACTACTCAACGTCACCAAAACAAGAAGCTCTTGACACTTATTTAGCTGAATCTGCATTACCAGCTGACAGCAAAGAAAGAACTATCACTGACGGTGCATTTGAAGCCATCACTGGTATGACTAGGGTAAAATGGTATGATGGTGCTTCATATGAGATTTATCTATCGCAAGAAGAAAAAACATATTCTACTACAACAAGTGTTTACTTCTTCACAAACTTCATGCGTGGTGCTAATCAACATTATAATAACAACTTCTTAAGAGTTTGGGCTCCATACAGATCTGGGATAGGCAGTAGTGGTTTTCTAGGCGTTGGTGCATATTTTGCTGGTACGTCTATGACAAAAGCATGTTCTAACGACACAGGTTTGAATGCATGTAACTTAAGCACTCGTGTTGCGGATTATAATGCCGTAAAATCATTAATTCCAGGCGAAACTTATAGATTCTATTACTATATTGCTCCAGGTCAAGAAAGTACAGCAGTTAACACATATTCATCTGACACAATAAAAGCACTTGATGGAAATACAATGTACTTTTTTGAATACAAAGTAGTGACAAACGTATTCGGTGGCTTAAATGGTCAACAAACAGGTGTTTCTAACTTTGTTCAAGGTTCAAACATTATTCTTACTGACATCTATAAGTTAGAATCTTCAACATCAGCTACTACAAGCTCATACTTCTATTTAAGAAGGTCTGATGACGACTTAGTAATGCCATATTCTGCAATACAAAAAGGATATGAAAATGGTTATGATGGATATTACATTTTAGCTGGTGATATCATTACTCCAAACAACAAAATAGATGGTACACAATATAAGACAAATAGTAATGCAACAGCAACAGGAGCTTTTTATAAAGGTAATGTTGTTAGAGCTGATAGCCTTACAACTAAGTCAATCGGTGCATTGAAAGAAGTTCCTACTTATACAAACAACTTGAACTCTGCATTATTAAATTACGGCTTTACAGGTACGTTTGATGGTAGAGGTTATACAATCGATGCTTCTTTCTCACGTGGTGGTCTCTTTGGTCACATCAACGGTGGTACTGTTAAGAACTTAAACGTTAAAGCTGACTTCTATCATTATGATTCTGCTGGTATTACACAAGATTCATATATGGAAAAAGCTGCAGTTTTGGCAGAAGTTATCGAACGTGCTACAATTGAAAACGTTGTTATCGAACTTGAAGAAAATGCAACGGCAACTTATGCTAAGAAAGCAGCAAAATTAGTTGGACAAAACGAAACAGAAATAGAAGCTCCAGAAATGGATAACGTTCCTGGTATCATTGCTTCTCAACCAATCGAAAGGTCAACACTCAAAAACGTTATCGTTAAGTGTGACTCATTGAAAGACGTTGACAAGTCTATCCAAAACTATCGTGCTGCTCTTAACCTTGACAACAGTTCTGTTGAAAACGTATTTGTAATCGGTTCTTCATATTCAAATATGAGTATTGCTACAAAAACTACTGAGGGTGTTGATGCTTATACATTGACAGTTTCTGTGACAGAAGCTCCAGAAGGATTTGACTTCGGTGTAGAATATGCACTTGCAGAGAATCCTGGCTTACAAAATTATGGCAACATGATTATCGATATGTACAAGTGGATGAAAAAACAAGACATTTCATCTGGTGATGTTAGAATTAAGTTCGTTGCTGAACCTGCAACAATGAAGTTCCAAACAGATGCTGAATTCCAAGCTTGGTTAAGTGGTGAAGGCGCTGATAAAAAAGCAGAACTTATCGCAACAGGTATGTGGAAAGAAAGTACTGATCCAGAGAACGCTGGTGAACTTGTTTGGGCTAAGGATGTTATCGAAGGTACAACTTATACAGTTGTTGCTGGTACAATAGCAGCACCTGTTAAAGCGGCTGACACAACCTTTGTTGACCGTTTTAATTGGGTGACAACGTTCCCAGGAACAACAGAAAGTCGGATCGTAGCCATG
>JAZNCJ010000046.1:0-20033 GCA_045587465.1 Christensenellaceae bacterium | reverse complement strand
GCACGGTCCAGCAGCTTTTGCTCGTCGAAATCGATATCTACGTCGGCCACGTGACCGCATTCGCGACACACAATGTGATGATGATGAAACGTTGTGGTGTCGTATCTGTCCGTAGAATCGTTGAGCTTGAGCCGAAGGATCTTGCCCTCGTCCGCCGCCTCAGCCAGGATCCTGAATACCGTCGCCCGGCTGATGTTTGGATATTCCGCGTTAACCGCTTCATATACCATGCCCGCAGAAGGATGATTGTGCATCTTGGTGAGAACGTCAAAAACTATCTGTTTTTGAATGGTGTTTCGTTTTGCTACCATAATAATTAATCCTTATTAAGACTTTGTACAATTAAATTATACCACAAAATTTCTGTTTGTCAATAGGTTTTTAAAATTTTTTTATAAAAACGGCTAAAATTTTCAAAAAATGGCCATTTTTATGCCTAAAATTAATGGTTTTGCTTACAAAAGCCAGCACAAAAGCAGTTGACAAAATTCGTTATATACATTATAATATAAAGGTTAAAAATAAAAGTGGGATTTTGCCACTATTTTTAAGAAATTTTAAATTTATAAATGGAAACATTTAATGGAGGACACTCATATGGCAGACGAAGTAATATTAACAAAAGAAGGTAAAGAAGAACTTGAAAAACGCTTAGAATTTTTAAAAGTCACAAAGCGTGCAGAAATTACAGAAAGAATTAAAACGGCAAGAGAGTTTGGCGACCTTTCTGAAAATGCTGAATATGATGCTGCTAAAAACGAACAAGCTATGATTGAAGGCGAAATCGTTGAAATAGAAAATAAACTTAAATATGCAGTTATCATCAGTGGTGCTAAAAAAGGCGTTGTTTCTTTGGGAAGCAAGGTTGATATTTTAGATAACGATACAAACGAATTATTAACTTATGAAATTGTCGGAACAACAGAAGCAGACGTTGAAGCTGGCAGAATTTCAAACGAAAGCCCTATCGGAAATGCACTTCTTGGAAGAAAAGCAGGCGAAACTTTTACGGTTGTTGTTCCTGCTGGCACAGTTAGCATTACAATTAAAAAGGTATATTAATATTTTAAGGATTTAGTTATGGAAGAAATTAAGAATAACGCACTAGAAAACGAACAAGACTTAAGTGAGATTTTAAAAATTAGGCGTGAAAAATTAGAGAACTTAAAAAACGCTGGCAAAAACCCTTTTGAAAAGGTAAAATACAATAGAACGGCTTATAGTCAAGATATAAAAGATGATTACGATAACTATGCTGAAAAAACCGTTGGTATTGCTGGCAGGCTCATTTCTAAAAGAGTTATGGGCAAGGCGTCTTTTGCTGTTATATTAGACGGCAAGGGGACTATTCAATCATATTTATCTATAAACGATTTGGGTGATGATTATTTGGCGTTTAAAGAATACGACATCGGCGACATCGTGGGAATTACAGGAAGAGTATTTACAACTCGCACGGGTGAAATTTCTATTCACGCAGAAAGCATTGAGCTTTTATCAAAGTCACTTCTTCCTTTGCCAGAAAAATTCCACGGCTTAAAAGATGAAGATACTCGTTATCGCCAAAGGGAAATCGACCTTATTGCAAACCCAGAAGTTAAGAAAACTTTCGTTGCTCGTTCTAAGATTTTAACGGCTATTAGAAGTTATCTTGACGGCGTTGGATATCTCGAAGTTGATACGCCTGTTTTACAACCACTTGAAATCGGTGCTGCTGCAAGGCCATTTAAAACTCACCACAACGCACTCGATATCGATATGTATTTGAGAATAGAAACAGAACTTTACTTAAAGCGCCTAATCGTTGGTGGCTTTGACAAGGTATATGAAGTTGGTAGAATTTTTAGAAACGAAGGCATGGACAGGTCGCACAACCCAGAATTTACAACGGTTGAAATGTATCAAGCATATAGCGACTATATCGATATGATGAACCTAATCGAAGATATGTATCGCACAATCACAGAAAAAGTTTGTGGCACAACTCAAATTACGTATCAAGGTGTTGAAATTGATATGGGCAAAAAGTGGGAAAGACTCACTATGGTTGAAGCTGTTAAAAAATACGCAGGCGTTGATTATGAAGAGTGGAAAACTGATGCTGATGCTCGTGCAGTTGCAAAAGCAAAGGGCGTTGAAGTTGATGAGGGCGAAAACGCAACAAAAGGACACGTTTTAATTGCTTTCTTTGATAAGTACGTTGAAGAAAACCTTATTCAACCAACGATTATTTACGATTATCCTGTTGAAAACTCTCCACTTGCTAAGCGTAAGCCATCAAACCCAGCGTTTACTGAAAGATTTGAATACTTTATTTATGCAAGAGAAATGGGAAATGCGTTTAGTGAACTTAACGACCCAATCGACCAAAAAGAAAGATTTGTTAAACAAGTTGAAGAAAAGCGTGCTCGTGGTGGCAACGATGCTAAGATTGACGAAGATTTTATTACAGCGCTTGAATATGGACTTCCACCAACAGGTGGCTTAGGCTTTGGCGTTGATAGACTTGTAATGCTTTTAACAGACAGCGCATCAATCAGAGACGTCATATTGTTCCCAACAATGAAACCTATAAAAAAATAAATTAAGGTAGATATGGATAATAGACTAACAAGAAAAAGACTGTCAGACCTGCTATCATACGAATGGATTTTTATGATAATCGTGTGTATAGTTTCTATTGTTTTGTGGGAACTTATATATAGCATAGGCTCTGTTAAACTGACGGCAGGTCAAAGGTTTACGTATTTTTATGACTACACTGTCAATAGTGCTGACAATTCAGGGTTTAGGAGTGAGCTTTTAGATAAAGAACCATTTAGTTATGACGTTTTAAAGTTAAGCTCGGAATCTATTATGAAAGACAATAACGTGCTAACGTCTCGACTTTCTATCCAAGAAGGGGACGTTATCTTTACAGACGTAGTAGGAATAGAAGAATACAAGTTAGCTGTTGAAAAAAAAGAAACGCCAACCAAAAAAGTAAGGGCGTTTTCTATGATTGATAATATTGGAGACGTTGATTATAGTATCGGCTCAATAGACGTGTTGCTGGATAGCGCTAAGAAATATCTAAAAGACAACGTATTTTTTGATTACGTTGATGAACAAACGGCATTTAATAGTTATGTCCGTGCAAATATAGATGACACAAAAGTTAAAACTTTGTTTTTAAACAGAAACGGTGAGGATAATCGTTTTAGAAGCCAAGCCAACAAAGATAAAGGTGTTTTGCTTGAAATAGAAAGGATTGAAAAACTTTATCAAAACGTTGTGTTTATGCAAGATTTTATTAATGATCCAGCGAATAGCGATGCGCTTTTGAGATATACAAAGTTTTCTCAAAGTCACGCATTTACAGGCTGGGGAGAAAATAATTATAAAGCGTGGATTGAAATAGAAAAGGCGCAAGGCAGAGATAACGATATTTACGGCATTAATTTAGGTAAGTTGACGGGTGGGAAAAAAAGTATCACTGACTTTGTGCAATATAAAGATGATGGAACGAAGACAGACGTTGTAATATTATATTTTGATTTTTCTTCTTATCAACCACATCTGCAATATGAAACTTTATCGTTTATATGCTCAACGATGAAAATTTTTATGGGCATACAATAGTAAGGAAAGAAAATTATGTTTATAACTTTTGAAGGTTGTGAAGGCGTTGGAAAATCTCGCCAAATTCACTTGCTTGAAGAATATCTAAAGAAAAACAATATCAAATATTATTTGACAAGAGAGCCTGGTGGCACCAACGTTTCCGAGCAAATCAGAAGCGTTATTTTGGATGGCAAGAACGATGATATGACCGACGAGTGTGAAGCGCTTTTATATGCCTCTGCAAGAGTGCAATTATTAAAAGAAGTGATTGCTCCAAAACTACAAAATGGTGAACTTGTGCTTTGTGACAGATATATTGATTCATCGCTTGCATATCAAGGCTATGCAAGGGGACTAGGTGTAGATTTTGTTGAAAAAATTAACGACTATGCAATAAAAAACTTTATGCCAGACTACACCATTTTCCTTTCGTTAACGCCAGAGCAGGCATTTAAGAGAAAGGGTGGTGCAGATAAAACGGATAGAGTTGAAACTTTGGGTTTAGAATTTCATAACAAAGTTTATCAAGGCTATCTTGACCTAGCAAAAAAATATAGCGAAAGGTTCATCGTGATAGATGCGAGTGGCGAAAAGCACCAAACTCATCAGAAAATTATCGATGCACTAAAACAAAAAGGCGTTATATGATAGACTTAAAAGCTATTATTAAAAATACAAATGCCTATAAAATTATAAAGGGCGATAAAAAAGCGAAAAAGCTGTCACACGCATATTTAATTATTTCGCAAGACGGCGACATGTTAAAAAACTATCTAAAAGTCTTTGCAAAACTTATATGCTGTGATGAGTTGGAGCCGTGCGATAATTGTAGAAAGTGTTCTCTTATAGATAAAGAGGTGCACCCAGATATTATTTTCTATCCTAAAACTGAAGGGGCTATAGCCACCCAAGACGTAAACTCATTGATAGAAGAAAGCTATCTTAAGCCGATTGAAAGCGATAAAAAGCTTTTTGTTATCGTGGGCGCTGAAAATATGAATGCAACTAGTCAAAACAAGCTGCTCAAAACTTTAGAAGAGCCACCTAAGAACGTGTATATTCTAATGGGCGCAACAAGCGAGTTTAATTTGCTATCTACAATTAAGTCAAGGGTTAAAAAATTAGAAATTCCTGCCTTTGACAACAAAGTGTTAATGGATGCGCTAAAAGATGAGTGCACCGACCACGATAAACTTTATCAGGCAGTAAGCTCTGGCGATGGAACGGTTGGCAAGGCTCTTGCTCTTTATGGTGACGAAGGGCTTTTAAGCCTTACTGAGCTTGCTTTGGACGTGCTTATAAATATGAACTCAAGTAGCGAAGTTTTAGAGTATTCAAATAAAATTTTGCAACCTAAAATAGATTTAACTCAGTTTTTATCAGTTTTAGAGCTTATGCTTAGAGATATGCTTGTTATTAGCCAAGGCAAAAGCGAGATTGCATTTAATAAGGGCGCTAAAGAAAGCCTAAAAAATGCACGAAATTATAGCGTTGGTGCAATAATAAATGCGCTTGAAAGCATAACTGAGGCGCAAAAACGCAAAAAGTTTAATACTAATCAGACAATGCTTGTAGAGTGGTTGTTGCTTCAAATTTTGGAGGGTAAATATAAATGGCAAAAATTTTAGGTGTTAAATTTAAGAACACTGCTAAAACGTATTACTTTGCGCCACAAGAGGGCGAAGAGTATATAGAAAAATCGGGCGTTATCGTTGAAACTGCAAAGGGTTTAGAATACGGCACGGTCGTTTTCGGAGTAAAAGAAGTTGATGACAGTGAAATTGTGCATCCCCTTAAGCCTGTTGTTAGAAAGGCAACCGAAAAAGACGAAAAAAACATTAAAGAAAACCAAAAGAAAATTCCGCAAACTTTGGAGTTCGCAAGCGAAAAGATACAAGAGCTAAACCTAAATATGAAACTCATTGGCTGTGAGTATGCGTTTGACGGCAAAAAAATTGTATTTTTCTTTACGGCCGATAATAGAATTGACTTTAGAGAGCTAGTTAAGGTTTTGGCTGCAAAATTCCACGTTAGAATAGAGCTAAGACAAGTTGGCATAAGAGATGAAACAAAGATTTTAGGTGGCATAGCACCTTGTGGCAGAGAGTGTTGTTGTTCAAATTCGCTTACCGATTTTTGTAAGGTGACCATAAAAATGGCGAAAAATCAAGGTTTGCACCTTAACCCAGGCAAAATCAGTGGGCTTTGTGGCAGACTTATGTGCTGTTTAGAATATGAGAACGATTATTATGCTGAAGTTTGTAAAAAAATGCCAAAACTTGGTGGAACGGTTGGTACTCCTGAAGGCGACGGCGTTGTCATCAGCAACGATATGCTAAAACTTATTTCAAAGGTTAAAATAACCAAGGGCGATGGCAGTGAAGTGTATAAAGATTTTCCTGTTGATAGGCTTAAGTTTAATAAAGGCAAGCAAAACGCTGAAGAAGAAGAGTTTGATAAAAACCTTCCAGAAGATATGAAGAAAATTTTAGATTAGTAGTTTACAAATGCAAAAGTTTGTGATACAATATATTTAGACATAAATATTTTTTAGGAGGAAGACACTAATGGCTTATAAAATTAGTGACCAATGTATCTCTTGTGGTGCATGTGCTGACACATGCCCTTGCAATGCAATTAGCGAAGGCGACACACAATACGTTATCGACGCTGAAGCTTGTGTAAGTTGTGGCGCTTGCGCAGGAGGTTGCCCTGTAGAAGCTATTTCTGAAGAATAAGAAATACAAAGACTAAAAGATTTGGGGTGCGAAATTTTCGCACCTTAAATTTTTATTAGAGAGCAGGTTAAAAATGCTAAAATTAGAAAATTTAGGTGTAAAAGATATTAAAGTTTATCAAGACGACGACCTTTATACGTTCACGTCCGACTCGGTTTTGCTTGCAAAGTTTGCAAAAGTGAAAATGGGCGATAACGTTGCCGATTTTTGTGCAGGCAGTGGGATTGTCGGTTTTTATCTATATGCCTTAAATAAGGACAAGCTAAAAAATCTTACCTTTGTTGAAGTTCAAAAATCCCTTTACGAGCTTTGCTTAAAAAGCATTGATGAAAACGGGTTGGGTGAAAAGGCAGTAGCTATAAACACAAAGCTTCAAGACGTTGATAAAAGTTATAACGAAAAATTTTCTTTAATAGTGTGCAATCCACCATATATGAAAGTTCATCAAGGCCAGCAAAAAGAAAAAGCAGAAATTGCCATTTGTACAAGCGAAGTGATGCTAAGCCTTGATGAGCTTTGCGCATCAATTTCAAGGTGCTTAAAGTTTGGTGGAAGGGTTTGTCTTGTGCATAGGGCAGATAGACTCATTGACGTTATATATAACTTAAAACAATGTGGGATAGAGCCAAAGCGTTTGCAGTTTGTTTCGGCAAAAAATAAAGAACCATACCTGTTTTTGCTGGAAGGCGTTAAGGGTGGCAAAAGTGGACTTAAAATATTAAACCAAATACAAAATTAAGGAGAAGTTATGCTATATTTTGTGGGCACACCGATAGGCAACTTAAAAGATATTTCCTTTAGGGCGCTTGAAGTATTAAGAGATGTTGACGAAATCGCTTGCGAAGACACTCGCCACTCGCTTGCTCTTCTTAATGCTTATGAGATAAAAAAACCACTTGTTGCTTATCATAAGTTTAACGAAAGACAGGCCGGCGAAAAGATTATAGAAAAACTTAAAAACGGCAAAAATATCGCAGTTATAACCGATGCTGGCATGCCTGTAATATCAGACCCCGGCAACGTGCTTTGCGAAATGCTTGTGGAGAATAATTTAGAATTTACCGTTATCCCAGGTGCTTGCGCATTTGTTTCGGCGTTGGTCTTAAGTGGGCTTGATAGTTCTAAGTTTTGCTTTTTAGGCTTTTTACCGTCTAAAAATAGCGAGAAAAAAGAGTTTTTAGAAAAATATAAAAATTTGGATATGACGCTTATCTTTTATTCAGCACCACACGATATAAAAAAGGATATTCAAGCTATTTATGAAGTGTTTGGCGATAGGCGTGCTGTTGCTGTGAAAGAAATAACAAAACTTCACGAAAAAGCACAAAGGTTTAATTTAAGCGAAAATTTAAGTGATGAACCTAAAGGCGAGTTTGTATTACTTGTTGAAGGTGGAAAGGCAGAAAACCAAAACTTAAAGCTAACCGAAAAAGAGCATATAGAACTATATATCGCTCAAGGCGTGGATAAAAAACAAGCGCTAAAAATGGTGGCAAAAGAGCGTGGCGTTTCAAAGTCATCATTATATAAATATACGATAGAAGACTAAGGGAAAAGGAGACTATTTATGAAGAAAAAAACACTAATTATTACTTTACTTTCAATTTTGGCAGTTGTTGCAGTTGTTATGTTTATTTATAATTGCATAAGAATAGTCGCAGCTTTTAATAATTTGCCAAATATAATAGAGGAGTTAAATACTGGACATTATCCTGAAGTTTACAGTCAACTTTATTATTCTACAATACACGGTATAATATCAGATTTTGCGTATGCTTTTTCTGGTATAGCACTTGGCTGGTTGTCAATTTATTCTATGATAAATTATGGAAAATATGGAACTGTTCAAAACAAAGCATTTGTGATGCTTTTTATAGTTATTATTTTGGCAATGATGGTTGTTCAAAACGTATCAGCGCTTATCTACCAAACTAAATTGTATGATGGTATAATACTTTTTATTTTATATAGTGGTAACAACCTATTGTTTGCACTTATTTACCTTGCGCTTGCTGTTCTCGGAGTTCTTTATTTATACAGAAAGAAAACTCCAGAAGAAATTGAGGCAATAAAACACAAAAAACAAAGCAAGAAAGAAGAAACAATTAAAAAGTTGCAAGAAAAGATAGAACAATTACAAAAATCAATTGAGTAAATATTTTTAATTACATCAAAAATAAAAAAGCACTTTGCATTTGCAAAGTGCTTTTAAGTTTTTAGTTAATTATTTGTTAAGGTTAGCTTTTAAAGTTGCAAGTTGGCTATAAAGCTCATCTGGAACTCTTGTAAGTTCGCCATAGAAACCTTCAATGCCTTCAGCTTCTGCCTTCCAGTTTTCTTTGTCAACAGTTAAGAGTTCTTTGATTGTGTCAAGATTTACGTCTTCTAAGCCCTCAACGTTGATGTCTTCTGCCTTTGGAACAAAACCGATAGGTGTTTCAACTGCGTCAACCTTGCCTTCGCAACGAGCGATAATCCACTCAAGAACACGCATATTGTCACCAAAACCAGGCCAAATGAAGTTGCCGTTATCGTCAGTTCTAAACCAGTTAACGTTAAAAATCTTTGGTTGATTTTCAATCTTTTTGCCCATTTCTATCCAGTGATTAAAGTAGTCACCCATATTATAACCAACGAAAGGTCTCATAGCCATTGGGTCACGACGAACAACGCCTACAGCACCCGTTGCAGCAGCAGTTGTTTCACTTGCCATAATTGAGCCTACGAATACACCGTTATTCCAATCTCTTGATTGATATACAAGTGGAGCAGTTTTAGCTCTTCTTCCACCGAATACGATTGCTTCTAGTGGAACACCGTCCGGTGCTTCAAACTTATCAGAAATGCAAGGGCAGTTGATAGCTGGAGCTGTGAAACGGCTGTTAGGGTGAGCGCCCTTGATAGCCTTTCCGTCAGCATCTTTCATATCGCCGTTCCAAGGATTGCCCTTCCAGTCGATAGCGTTCTTAGGTGGATTTTTGTCTAAGCCTTCCCACCAAATAGTGTTATCGTCGAGATTTTGAACAACGTTTGTAAAGATTGTATTTTTCATTGTAGAAAGTAATGCGTTAGGGTTAGACTTCATATTAGTTCCAGGTGCAACGCCAAAGAAGCCGTTTTCTGGGTTTACTGCCCAAAGTCTTCCGTCAGCGCCAACTCTAATCCAAGCAATATCGTCGCCCACGCACTCGATTTCATAACCCTTTTCAAGATATGACTTAGGTGGGATAAGCATTGCAAGGTTAGTCTTGCCACAAGCGCTTGGGAAAGCAGCAGCGATATACTTCTTTTCGCCGTTTGGCTTTTTGATGCCAAGGATAAGCATGTGTTCAGCCATCCAGCCCTCGTTTTTGCCAAGGTAAGATGCAATTCTAAGCGCAAAACACTTTTTGCCGAGAAGAACGTTGCCACCATAGTTAGAGTTGATAGACATAATTGTGTTTTCTTCTGGGAAGTGCATAATATATCTCTTTTCTTCAGAGAGTTCTGCATAAGAGTGAAGACCTTTGATAAAGTCGCCATCGCCTAAAGCATCAACAACAGCCTTGCCAACTCTAGTCATAATAGCCATATTAAGAACAACGTAAACAGAGTCGGTAAGTTCGATACCGATTTTAGAGAATTTAGAACCAACTGCGCCCATTGAATATGGGATAACGTACATAGTTCTGCCTTTCATAACGCCTTTGAATAAATTGTTCATAAGGTTCATAGCCTCAGACGTTTCCATCCAGTTGTTGATAGGAGATGAGTCTTCTTTATTTTTAGAACAGATAAAGGTTCTGCCTTCAACCCTTGCAACGTCGTTTACGGTTGTACGATGAAGATAGCAACCTGGCAATTTTTCTTGGTTAAGTTTGATAAGAATTTTTTCTTCAACAGCTTGTTTTCTTAAAGCTTCAAGTTGTTCTTCGCTTCCATCAATCCAAACGATGTTGTCTGGCTGGCAAAGCTCTTTTGTTTGATTGATAAAATCAATAACCTTTTTGTTGTTTGTCATAATAATTCTCCTTATGTGATTTCGGACTTTCCGATTAAATTTTTCACATTGACATAATTAGTGAATAAAGGCGTTTGCTCACGAAAAATAACGTTATATCCTGCAAAAACCTTATCTTCCCACAGTTTATAGTGTATCATAGTTTTTGTCAAAAGTAAAGATTTTGCAATGCGATTTTGTAAAATTTTTATAGCAAAATCAAACTTTTATTTTAGCAAAATTTATCGTTTGATAATTTTTCACATTTTTTGACAAATTTATTACTTTTTAGTCTTTTTTATTCATATATAATATATGTAAAAACAAAAGTGTAAGGTTTAAAAATTATTAATGGGAAAGGTTAAATTGTTATGCAATATGAAAAGAAGGTATTAATGCTTAGGCGCACTGACGCCACTAAAGAAAACTTAAAACCTTTAAGCGTGCTTGCACGAATAGAAATTGAAAGTGGAGTGGGTGAGTTTTATATTTCGGTGGTGAATTTGCCTGCGTCTTATAAAAACGTTAATTATTATGCGCTTGTTATAGATGGCGATAAAAACGAGTATGAGTATGACTTAGGGGCACGTCCAACCTCTTTTAGCACAATTTTTCACAAGCTTCCTAACGTTTCTAACGGCGTTGCGATAGGGCTATATTGCATAAGTGAACAAATCCCTTTGGTTCTTGCGTTTGCAAATCAAGGGAACGGAATTTGCTTAAACGAATTTAAAAAAATTATAGCCGATAAATGCCTTTTAAAATTTAAGCAGTGCATAAAGGAAAAAGAAGAAAATTATTTATTTGAAGACACTAAAAGCGAGTGTCAAACGCCAAAACAAGAACCGATAAGTCAAGAAATCTTATCGCAATATAACGACGAGGCAGTTGCAACCGAAAATTATTATGAGCTAGATAGTGAAATTAAACAAAAACTTTTATCAATAAAGGAAAAAGACAGTGAAAATTTATTCTTTGAAAATGAGTATTTTGATTGCCCAAACAAAAAAACGCAGGAAAAGGAACGCCCTTTCAATTACTGCTTTGAAGATGAAAAGAATGCTTGTTTGTGCCAAGAAGATAAAGGCTTAGAAAATTATCAATTAGACCAAGACAATTATTATCAAAGCGTAAAAGAAGAGCTTGAACAAATATTTTTTTCTTATCCGTCAGAAGATAATCTAGAGGGTATTTTTAGTCAAAGCAAATGGGCAAAGATTTATTATTCTAAAGAAAAATATTACGTGGTTGGCTTAATTTTTGAAAACAAAAAAGAAAAATACATTTGCTATGGCGTTCCTTCTCGCTATTTGAAAAATCCACCAAAAGAACTAGCGGGATATTCATCATTTATTCCTCTTTCGGTGTTCGATATGTTTGGCGATGGCTATTTTATAATGTTTCAAGACGCTAATACAGGAAAATGCGTGCATTTTAACTAAGATAATGCACGTTGCGTGTTGCAAACTTAATGGTTTTGTGTTAAAATAAAGGCATTAAAAATTAAGGAAAAAGCTTATGAAGAAAATTATGTTTGTTTGTCACGGAAATATTTGCCGTTCGCCTATGGCAGAGTTTTTAATGAAAGAACTGGTTAAAAATAATGGCAAAGAGGGTGAGTATTTTATTCGCTCGTCGGCAACAAGCAGTGAAGAACTTTATAATCCTGTCCATTATGGCACAAGAAAAATATTAAATGCTAAGGGAATAGACTGCTCTAATAAGCGTGCCGAAAAGCTACAAAAGTCAGATTATGAAAAGTACGATTTTTTTATTTGTATGGACGATAGAAATATGACCAATATGCTTAGAATTTTTGGAGAGGACAGCAAGGATAAGTGCAAAAAACTATTAGATTTTACAAATAGAAAGGGAGACGTTGCAGACCCTTATTGGACGGGCGATTTTAACGAGACGCTTTACGATATTGAAGAGGGAATTAAAAAACTCTACGAGTTTTTAGAAAGAGAGTAAAATCGCCACAAGAAATAAAAAAATGCGAGAAAATTGTATTCTCGCTTTTTTTGTTTTAAATTGTTTTAACAAAATAAAAAAATTTGCATATTATATATATTGTGTTTACAAAATTTGGCAAAAAAACATTTGACAAAATGCGACAAAAATTTTAAAAACCTATTGACAAAATTTTTTCATAGGTGTAAAATTAAAATATCAAAAATTTTTAAGCAAGAGCCATGGCTCTTCTGCGTGTAAACACGCAGAATCTCGCTTGTTGGCTTATTTGCGAAAAGGAGAGATGGTTATGGAATTTATTAAAAAGAACTTGCTTGCAATAATCGTTGCAGGCGCAGCAGTACTTGCTTTAATCTTAGGTATTGCTTTAACACCTATCGCTGATGTTGAAGGCGAAATCAAATTGTTTGACCTTGTTTTTGGCGTGAATGAAAGTGCTATGGGCGCAACATTATCTGGTGGTATGTCAATTACAGGCTTAGTTTCTTTTATTGCATTAGTTGCTGGTATTGCACTTACAGTTGTTTCTATGTTTGTTAAAGATAAGAAACTTGATTTTATCGGTTCTATTTGCATTGCTGTTGCTGGCGTACTTATGTTGTTAGTGTTGACGGTAGGTACAGATTTGGTTGTTACTGCTGCTGGTCAATCTCAACCTTATGCAAAATTTAGTGAAATCTATGAGGGCTTAAAACTTGGCATCGGCACAATTCTTTATGGTGTTATCGCTATCCTTGGTGGTGGCTTTGGTATTCTTAACAAATTTAAGAAAATCGTTTAATTAACTACATAAAAATTAAAAGCGAGAGAAAATTCTCTCGCTTTTTAATTTTAAAATCAGTTTAATCTTTTATAAATTCAACAATATCTTCTATCTTGCAGTCTAAAAATGCACAAATTTTATCAAGGGTTTTCATTTCGATATTTTGATTTGCCCTTAATCTACGCACAGTTTTACTATCTATGCCACATTCTTCTCTAAGTCTATAAGTAGAAACACCCTTTTTGTCCATCGTTATAAATAATCTATCAAATTTAAACATAATATTACCTTACTTTTAGATTAAAAAAGGCTAACGAGTTTGTTAGCCTTTTTTGTTGTTTTATTTAGTTAAATCTATTTAACAAGTTCGACTGTAGCGTTTACAACGTTTTCAACTGTAAAGCCGTATTTAGCAAACAACTTGCCAGCAGGTGCAGATTCGCCAAACGTATCGATACCGATAATTTTGCCGTCCATACCAACGTATTTATACCAACACATTGTAGCGCCAGCTTCGATAGCAACTCTCTTTCTAACTGCGTTAGGGAGAACGCTTTCTTTATATTTTTCGCATTGTTTTTCAAATACTTCAACGCAAGGCATTGAAACAACTCTAACGTCAATTCCTTGTTCAGCTAAAGTTTTCTTAGCGCCAACTGCAAGGCTAACTTCACTACCTGTTGCAATTAAAATTGCATCTGGTGTTTTCTTTGTGCTGTCACAAAGGATATATCCACCCTTGAACGCTTTTTCGCCTGTGCCGTCAAGCATTGGGAGTGTTTGACGAGATACAACGATACAAGATGGTTCTTTGCCAGTTAAAGCATCAATCCAGCAAGCAGTTGTTTCTCTGCCGTCAGCTGGGCGATAAACCTTCATATTTGGCATTGCTCTAAGACCTGTTAAGTGTTCGATAGGTTGGTGCGTAGGACCGTCTTCGCCAACGCCGATAGAATCGTGCGATAAGATATAGATAACAGGGAGTTCCATAAGTGCTGACATACGCATTGCGTTCTTCATATAGTCAGAGAAAACAGCAAAGGTTGCGCAGTATGGAATTAAACCACCGTGTAAGTACATACCGTTTACGATAGCAGCCATTGCGTGTTCACGAATACCAAAGTGCATATTTGAACCCGTCTTATCGTTTGGAAGATAATCGCCACGGCCTTTCATCGTTGACTTATTTGCAGGGCCTAAGTCAGCTGAGCCACCGATTAAACTTGGAACGTATTTAGCAAGTTTGTTTAAAACTGTGTTGCTATATCCTCTTGAAGCATCGTCCTTTTCAAATTGCCATAATTCTTCAATAGCTTTAAGGTCAGGAAGTTCTTTCTTCTTCCAAGCGATATATTCTTTTGCAAGTTCTGGATATTGTTCAGAATATGCTTTGAACATTTCCTTCCACGCCTTTTGAGCCTTTCTGCCCTTAGCACCGAACTTTTTGCAGTGCTTGAATACTTCTTCTGGAACTTCAAATGGAGCTGACGTCCAACCGAGATTTTGTTTTAAGGTTGCAACGCCTTCTTCGCCGAGAGGAGCACCGTGGCAACTTGCCTTGCCAACAAGGTGAGAACCATAACCGATTTGTGATTTAATAATGATGAGTGATGGTTTTTCCTTTTCAGCTTTAGCCTTTTTGATAGCACGGTTTAATGCGCCCAAATCATTAGCGTCTTTAACGTTAATAACTTGCCAGCCCATAGCTTCGTGGCGCTTGCCAACGTTTTCAGTAAAGGTTATATCGGTGTCGCCTTCGATAGTGATATCGTTATCATCATATAAAACGATAAGTTTGCCAAGCTTTAATGCACCGGCAAGTGATGCTGCTTCGTTTTCGATACCTTCTTGCATACAACCGTCGCCACAAAGAGCAATAGTGTAGTGGTCAACGATAGGGAAACCTTCTTTATTGAACTTTGTTGCAAGATAATCTTCAGCAATAGCCATACCAACAGCGTTAGCAATACCTTGACCGAGTGGGCCTGTGCTTGTTTCAACGCCAGGGCATACGCCATATTCTGGGTGACCAGCCGTTTTAGAGCCGAGTTGACGGAAGTTCATAATATCTTCTTTTGTTAAGCCGAAACCGAAAAGATAATAAAGCGCATAATCGAGCATTGAGCCGTGACCAGCAGATAGAACAAACCTATCTCTATTGTCAAAAGCAGTATCTTTTGGGTTAAAAGTCATGTTAGTAAATGCCGCATAGCCGATAGGAGCAGCGCCAAGTGGCAAGCCTGGGTGACCAGAGTTAGCCTTTTGGATTGCTTCTGCTGAAAGCACTCTTATCGCATTTACGGTAAGTTGTTTAACGTCTTGCATAATAAATCCTCCTAAAATTCGATAGACTAATTTCGCCTAAAATCATTTGTTTAGACAGCCTAATCATATTACAATGTATATTATAACTTAATTTCAATTGTTTTTCAAGCCTTTTTCTATAATAATAAAGAAAAAAACTTGATAAATTTCGCATTTGTTGATATAATGAATTATACTATAATGGAAAATTATGCACGGAGATATATTATGAGCGAAAAACAATTCGTTAAACAAATTGCAGACATCAATGAAAACTTTGCACAATGGTATACAGACGTTGTGCTTAAGACCGAACTTGTAGATTACGGCCCAGTTAAGGGCACAATGGTTATTCGCCCTTACGGCTATGCTATTTGGGAAAATATTCAAAAGGATATGGATAGAAGATTTTCTGAAGCTGGCTCTAAAAACGCTTACTTCCCACTTCTAATTCCTATGAGCTATTTTACAAAAGAAGCAGAGCACGTTGAAGGCTTTGCGCCAGAAGTTGCAGTGGTCACCCACGCTGGTGGCGCCAAGCTTGAAGAGCCACTTGCAATTCGCCCAACAAGCGAAACTGTTATCGGCACAATGTATGCAAAGTGGATTCAGTCTTATAGAGATTTGCCTGTAATTATGAACCAATGGTGCAACGTTATGCGTTGGGAAAAAACCACTCGTCCATTTTTAAGAACGAGCGAGTTTTTGTGGCAAGAAGGTCACACCGTGCACGCAACTGAAGAAGAAGCAATGGAAGAAACAATGAAGATGCTTGAGGTTTATAAAGACTTTATGGAACAAACCCTTGCGCTTCCTGTGTTTACAGGCAGAAAAACTGACAAAGAAAAATTTGCAGGCGCAGTTGCAACTTTCGGCTTAGAAGCGATGATGCTTGACGGCAAGTCTTTACAATCAGGAACAAGCCACTATTTAGGTCAAAACTTCGCAAAGGCTTTTGATATTAAATTCTTAGATAAAGACAGCAAAGAAAAGCACGGTTATACTACTTCTTGGGGAACGTCAACTCGTATGATTGGTGCAATCATTATGGCGCACGGCGACCAAAGGGGCTTAGTTCTTCCACCAAAGGTTGCACCTATTCAAGTTATTATCGTGCCTATCGCAACGCATAAAGGCGGCGTTATTGAAAAGGCGACCGAACTTGAAAGTGCTTTAGTTAAAGCAGGCGTTAGAGCCGAAGTAGACACTCGTGATATGAGTCCGGGTTGGAAGTTCAACGAGTGGGAAATGAAAGGCGTTCCTGTACGTATTGAAATCGGACCACGTGATATTGAAAATAATCAAGTTATGGTCGCAAGGCGTGATAACTTTGAAAAGAGCGCAATGCCAATGGATAACTTAAGCGAAGAAATTGTTAAGCTTTTAGACGTTGTTCAAAAAGATATGTTCACTAAGTCAAAGGCAAACAGAGATAAAAGGGTTGTTGAAGCAGACAGCTTAGACGGAATTTTAGCTGGTGTTGAAAACAAAAATTTTGTTAAAGCCGGCTGGTGTGGATGCAGAGAGTGCGAAGACAAGGTTAAAGAATTTGCTTCTGCAACGGCAAGGGTTATGTGCGATGAAGAAGGCGTGCCAGAAACTTGCGCTATTTGTGGCAAAAAGGCAAAGCATAAAGTTATTTTCGCACGTGCATACTAAAATTTTGATAAAAGTATAATAATGTATAAAGATAATTCAAAATTTTTGATAAGGAGATTTTAATGATTGGTTTGTTTACTGCTTTTGTGTCGATAAGCGACACTTCTGTTGCTAAATTAGAAAATTGGCAAATTTGGTTAATATTAGGGGCAGTTTTTGGAATATATTTAGCGCTATATTTGTTGCGTTCGATAGGTTTATACGTTCTTGCAAAAAGACAAGGCGTTAAAAAAGCTTATCTTGCGTGGATTCCAGGCGTGTGGCTTTTCGTCGTTTGTAAACTCTTGGGAAATGCTAGAATTTTCAATCAGCCCGTTCAAAGCTTGGCTGTCTTAATGACCGTTGTGTTTTCAATTGCTGAATTTTTGACCTTTGTTTACTCATTCTTACTATATTTTCCTTTGTTCGATTATGCAATAATAAGTGGTCAAACGCTTTATATTGGCACTAAAGGTCAATTTAGCGAACTTGTCGGATATATGAGCCTTGACAATGGCTTAGGGGTTTACGTTCAAAAACAAATTAATCCATTTGGAATGGGCGTGGCTACGCTTAGCAAAATTTTAACTATTTTAGATTACGTGTCGGCACTATTTGACTTAGCAAGCATATTTATAACAATTTCACTATACTTTGCGCTCTTTAGAAAGTATTGGCCACAACACTATATGCTCGCATCGCTTTTATCAATCTTTTTAGGGCTTTTCCCAATTTTTATGTTCGTTATAAGAAAGAAAAATCCTATTGACTATAACGCATATTTGCGTGCAAGATACGGCGCATATCAAAACCCATATGGCAACCCATATAGTGGATATGGCAGTCCATACGGCACGCAAGGTGGCTACAGCCGTCCACAAGAGCCAGATTCGCCTTTTGAAGAGTTTGATAAAAAGAAAAACAAAAAACCAGAAGAGCCTTTTGAGGAGTTTGAAGAAAATAAAAACAAAAAACCAAAAGACCCTTTTGAAGAGTTTGATAATAAATAGGTAAAAAAATGACCTTTGATACAATTTCTGCAATATCAACGCCACTCGTAGCAAGTGGCGTTGCAGTTATAAGAATAAGTGGCAAAGAGGCACTTGAAATTGCAAGCAAGATGTTTAAGCCTTTTGGCAAAACTAAAGTGCTGGACTTTGAGCCAAACAAAATGTACGTTGGCGAAATTCAGGCTGATGGTTTTTTTGACCACGGCCTTTGCGTATTTTTTAAAGCGCCTAAAAGCTTTACTGGTGAAGACGTGGTGGAAATACACTCTCACGGTGGCGTTGCAATTTCAAAAGGCATACTTAGAAAGGTTTTATCGCTTGGCGCAAGGCTTGCAAATAACGGCGAGTTTACAAAGCGTGCGTTTATTAACGGCAAACTTTCTTTATCTTCTGCCGAAGGACTTATCGATAT
This sequence comes from Christensenellaceae bacterium, assembly GCA_045587465.1. Classification (GTDB taxonomy): domain Bacteria; phylum Bacillota; class Clostridia; order Christensenellales; family Borkfalkiaceae; genus UBA1259. The sequence continues at coordinate 1,612 of JAZNCJ010000046.1, read as the reverse complement.
GATAAACAGCGAAAGTGAAAGTGGGGTTAAGGCAGGATATTATCTATATAGAGAAAAACTAACTGAACAAATTAACTCGCTCCAAGATATTATACTAGACGCACTTAGCGAAATTGACGCTGATATGGACTTTCCAGAAGAGGATTTAGAGATTACTTCTACAAAAAACGTTAAAAAAGCGCTTGAAGAAGTAATTGCAAAAATCGAGCAGTTAAGGGGCACTTATAGAACGGGGCGTTCGCTTAAAAACGGCGTTAGAGTGGCTATCGTTGGCAAGCCAAACGTTGGCAAAAGTTCGCTTCTTAACGCCCTTCTTAGCTATGATAAGGCTATCGTTTCTGATATTGCAGGCACAACCCGAGATATTGTTGAAGGAAGCCTTGATATCGACGGCGTTAGATTTAATTTTTCTGATACGGCTGGAATTAGAGATAGCAACGACAAGGTTGAAAACTTGGGGGTTGAACTTTCTAAGCGTATCTTAAAAGAAAGCGACGTGATTTTATTCGTTGTTGACGGCGAGTGCGTGGATAGTGATGACCTTAAAATTTATGAGTTCGTTAAAGAGTTAAACCTAATAGTAGTTCAAAACAAGCTTGATAAAAATAACAAAAAGTGCGATTTTGCAGATATTTGCGTTTCTGCACTTAAAAAACAAAACTTAGAAAAGTTAAAAGAGCATTTATATCAAAAAACTATTGGCTCTGGCATAGATTTAAATGGCGACTTCTTGTGTGAAGAAAGGCACTATGAAGCGCTTACAAGGGCAGAGGACAAATTCACTCAAGCTCTAAACAACATTGACCTTGTACCACTAGATATTTTATCTATCGACGTTAAAGACGGTTGGGAAGCTTTAGGCGAAATTTCTGGAAAAACTGCAACCGAAGATATTATAAACAATATATTTTCTAAATTTTGCGTAGGCAAATAGGGGGAAGAAAATGGTAAACCTTGAACTTTATAGGGTGTTTTACGTGGTTGCTAAGTGTGGAAGTTTGACAAAGGCGGCAGAAGAACTTTATATTTCTCAGCCAGCCGTATCGCAAGCCATAAAGCAACTTGACACCGTCAATAGCCATGGACTTCAAAGTACCGGCATTTTTAATGATGATGCTGTCCGAGGAGAAACTGCTCCCGGGTAATTCTATGTTGAAGTTGCTGAGATTCATAATGTCCTCTTCTGCCTTTATTCGTGCTTTCAGTCTTTTCAGCTCAATGCCGCTTTTCTCGATTCCTTTGATAGAACGGATATAAAGGTTAAGATTCTTCTTGTTGAAGTGCTTGAGGGATATATTGCACGCGAAACTGTCTATGGCAATGTGGTTCGGGTCGAACTTGCCTTCGGGGCTTCCTTCGCTCATGACATCGTATTTGAACTTCCCGTCGTATACGATAAGTTGGTTGATGCGTAAATCGGTGTTGCTTTCGTCCTGCTTCTCTTTGTAGAAGCTGTCGATGATGAATTGTATATTGAGCTCTTTGTCAGGGGCTGCGCGTTTGAGTCTTATATCAGGAGCTGCAAAGGCAAGTGTGTTGATGTATACCTTGCCTTTTGCAAGACTTGTCGGGTCAATGTTTGCTGTTGCTTTGTTGGCATATATGAGCGTGT
>JAZNCJ010000045.1:0-17718 GCA_045587465.1 Christensenellaceae bacterium | reverse complement strand
GTTAAGGTTGATAACCTTACTTATAAGGAAGTTAAACAGTGCATTCAGTCCTTTATTTACGGCGTAAATACTCCTTCCCGTTGGGGAACACAGTCACCATTTACCAACATTACTCTTGACTGGGTAGTTCCAAACGACCTTGCTGAAATGAACGCACTTGTCGGTGGCAAGGAAATGGACTTCAAATACAAAGACTGCGTTGAAGAAATGGGAATGATAAACAAAGCGTTTATCGAAATTATGATTGAAGGGGACGCTAACGGCAGAGGCTTCCAATATCCTATCCCAACTTATTCAATCACTCGTGACTTTGACTGGTCAGAAACAGAAAACAACAAACTTTTATTCGAAATGACAGCAAAATACGGCACGCCATACTTCTCTAACTATATCAACAGCGATATGGAACCAAGTGACGTTCGTTCAATGTGCTGTAGATTAAGGCTTGATTTAAGAGAACTTCGCAAAAAGTCAGGTGGTTTCTTCGGTAGTGGTGAAAGCACGGGTTCTATCGGCGTTGTCACAATCAATATGCCAAGAATTGCTTATTTATCAAAGACAGAAGAAGAATTCTATGATAGATTAAAGAAGATGATGGACATCTCTGCACGCTCATTAAAGGTAAAAAGAGATACTGTCACAAAACTTTTAGAAGCCGGCTTATATCCATACACAAAGAGATATTTAGGCACGTTTAACAACCACTTCTCAACAATCGGTCTTGTTGGTATGAACGAAGCTTGCTTAAACGCTAAATGGATTGGCGAAGACTTAACAAACGCAAAAGCACAAAGCTTTACAAAAGACGTTTTGAACTTTATGAGAAACAAGCTCTCTGACTATCAAGAAATGTATGGTGACCTTTATAACTTAGAAGCAACGCCAGCAGAATCAACGTCGTTTAGACTTGCTAAGCACGATAGAAAGAGATATCCAGACATTATCACAGCATCTGATAACGACAATGCGCCATACTATACAAACAGCTCGCACCTTCCTGTTGGCTATACTGCTGATATCTTTACGGCGCTTGATATTCAAGACGAATTGCAAACGCTTTACACGTCAGGAACGGTATTCCACGCATTCTTAGGTCAAAAACTCCCTGATTGGAAGAGTGCTGCAAACCTCGTTAGAAAGATTGCTCAAAACTATAAACTTCCATACTACACAATGAGCCCAACTTACTCAGTATGTGCTGACCACGGCTACATTGCAGGCGAAGTTTACGAGTGTCCAACTTGTGGCAAAAAGACCGAAGTTTATTCTAGAATTACAGGCTACTATCGTCCTGTTCAAAACTGGAACGACGGAAAGAGAAAGGAATTTGAAGACAGAAAGGTTTACGACATAGAAAACTCTAAGTTCGTGGCAAAAGAACAATGTGCTTGCGAAAAGAAAGAAAGCGCAGTAGAAGTTGAAATCAATGGACCAATTCTCTTTACAAGAAACGGTTGCCCAAACTGCAAAACAAGCAAGATGATGCTTGATAAAGCAGGGGTTAAATATACGGTTATCAACGCTGAAGAAGACAAGGAAACAACCTTAAAGTTTGGCATCAAAAAAGCCCCAACCTTGTTAGTTCCAATGGGCAGTGGCTACCAAACTTACGACAACGCAAGCGAAATTAGAAAATATATAGAGAGCAAATAATTAGTTATGTACGATTTAGTTGTAATAGGCGCAGGCGCAGCAGGTATGACCTCTGCGCTATACGCTTTGAGAAATGGTAAAAAAGTTTTAGTATTAGAGAGCGAAAGTTTAGGTGGTCAAATTGCTAACTCGCCAAGACTTGAAAATTATCCTTCTATAAAAGAAATCAGTGGCGAGCAGTTTGCCGATAACTTGTTTGAGCAAATTACCTTTCACGGCGCTGACCTTGAAATTGAAAAAGCAGTTGATATCGTAAAAACCGAAGACAAGATTTTCCACGTCAAAACCGAGTTTAACGAATACGAGGCAAAGAGCGTTATTATAGCGTCTGGCGTTAAGCACAAACACCTTCGCACAAAGTCTAATAGGGATGACCTAGTTGGTAGGGGCGTATATTATTGCGCTATTTGTGACGGTGCATTTTATAAGGATAGAGAAGTTGCTGTTATCGGCGATGCTAACACGGCGCTTCAATATTCGCTTTTGCTTTCAAGCTATTGCAAAAAGGTTTACGTTTACACCTTGTTTGATAAATTCTTTGGCGACGCAATGCTAATAAAAGCTCTTCGTGCAAAGGAAAACATTGAAGTTAGGCCAAACACAAGCGTTATCGACTTTATCGGCGAGGACGAGCTTAAAGCAATTGAGTATAAAGATGCAGATGGAAGTATTAAAACGCACGAAATTCCAGCAGTGTTCGTTGCAATCGGTCAAATTCCAGACAACAAGGCGTTTGAAAAGGTGGTTGACCTTGACCAAAACGGATACATTATCGCAGACGAGAGTTGCAAGACAAAAACTGAAGGCTTGTTCGTTGCTGGCGACTGTAGGACAAAGGCAGTTAGGCAAGTTGCAACAGCCGTTGCAGACGGCGCTATCGCAGCGACAAACGCATCGATTTACTTAGAAAGTTTAGATTTTTAAGGAAAAGTAAAACATAATTGATTACTAATAAATCGTTGACTTAAATAAAAACCTGTGATATAATAAGATAGAAATCAATGTTGGAGGATGAAAATATGAAACATATTAAAGTTATAGCATCACGCAACCTTTGTGAAAGTGCTAAAAAAGGTGGCTGTGGGGAATGCCAAACATCTTGCCAGTCTGCTTGCAAAACAAGTTGTGGTATTGCAAATCAAAAATGCGAAAACAGTAAAGAAAGCAAGTAATTTTTACTTTGTTAAATTTACCAACCCTAAGTTTAGGGATAAACAAAACATAAAAATATGTTAGTTAGAAATGCAGTATGACAAAACGTCGTATTGCATTTATTTTTAATTAGGCATTTGCAGAGCCTAATGAAAAATAAAAGGAAAAATATAATGGTACATCAATATCAATTACTTAATCAAAATATCGTTTTAGATACCACGTCTGGTGGTGTTTATTCGGTTGACAAAATGGCTTACGACACCATTAAGATTTTTAACGAACTTGAAAAAGAACAAGTTATAGATAAAATTTATGATGTTTACAAAGGTCAAGGCATAGAAAAAAAAGAAGTTATAGAGTGCTACGCTCAAATTCAAGAATTAGTGGATAAAGGCGTGTTATTTTCAAAAGACACTTTTGAAAGCAAGGCTGGTGAGCTCAAAGCCAAAACTTCTGGCGTTATAAAAGCGCTTTGTCTTCACGTTGCGCACACTTGTAATCTTAACTGCGAATATTGCTTTGCAAGTCAAGGCAAATACCACGGCGAAAGGGCGTTGATGCCATATGAGGTGGGCAAGCGTGCCTTGGACTTTTTGGTGGAAAATTCAGGAAATAGAACAAATCTTGAAGTTGACTTTTTCGGTGGCGAGCCACTTATGAATTTTAAAGTTGTTAAAGACTTAGTAAAATACGCTCGCTCTATAGAAAAGCAAAAGGGCAAAAACTTTAGGTTTACTTTAACAACAAACGGCGTGCTGATTGATGACGACGTTATAGATTTTGCTAACAAGGAAATGTCGAACGTTGTTTTGTCACTTGACGGCAGAAAGGAAGTTCACGATAGATATAGGGTTGATTATAACGGAGTGGGAAGTTGGGAAAAGATACTTCCAAAATTTCAAAAGTTAGTAAAGGCTCGTGGCAATAAAAACTATTATATGCGTGGCACGTTTACGCACTTTAACCCAGATTTTACCGAAGATATAAAAGAAATGCTAAAGCACGGCTTTACTGAGCTTAGTATGGAGCCCGTCGTTTGCGCTAAGGGCGATAAAAACGAACTAACAGAAGAAGATATTAAAATAGTTTTATCTGAGTATGAAAAACTTGCCGAGCTTATGCTTGAAAAGAAAAAAGAGGGCAAGCCTTTCACTTTCTATCATTATATGATAGACTTAAAAGGTGGACCTTGTATTTATAAGAGAATTTCCGGCTGTGGCTCTGGAACTGAATACATGGCAGTCACTCCAAATGGCGACCTATATCCATGCCACCAATTCGTTGGCGAAGAAAAGTTTAAGCTTGGAAATATTTTTGACGGCGTGACAAATAAAAAAATTACAAAAGAATTTATGGATTGCAACGTTTATGCAAGAGAGGATTGCAAAGACTGTTGGGCAAAACTATATTGCTCTGGTGGATGCTCTGCAAACGCATATCACGCAACGGGAAGCGTGCGTGGCGTTTATAAGGCAGGGTGCGAGCTTTTCAAAAAACGTATGGAATGTGCTATTGCACTCGCTGTAGAAAACGATTTAGATGAATAAATGAACACACCTATTATAAATTTTATAAAAAAATATAATAAAAACAAGTCTATAAGACTTCATATGCCGGGGCATAAGGGCAAAATTGAGGGCGCAAAGTTTGATATAACAGAAATAGATGGCGCTGATAGTTTGTTTGATGCAAGCTCTATTATAGATGAAAGCGAAAAAAATCTTTCATCACTTTTTGGCACAAATTTTTCAGTATATTCTACACAAGGCTCTTCGCTAAGCATTATGACAATGCTTGCTTTAGTAAAAGATTATGCTTTTGCTATCGGCAAAAAACCACTTATTCTTACCACAAGAAACGCACACGCAAGCTTTTTAAACGGCGTTGCGCTTTTAGATTTAGACGTTGAGTGGATTTTAGAAAAGGGTGATTGCTTTTTATCTAGTACAATAGATTGTGATGAAATAGAAAAGCGTTTTAGTAAAAAGAAAAATCTTCCCATCGCATTATATTTAACTTCGCCAGATTATTTAGGCAATATTTTGCCCATTGAAAAAATTGCTAAAATCTGCAAAAACTACGGCGTGTTATTAGTGGTTGACAACGCACACGGCAGTTATCTTAATTTTCTTGAAAAAAATATCCACCCAATGAACTTAGGTGCTGACATGTGCGCAGATTCAGCACATAAAACTTTACCTGTATTAACGGGTGGGGCATATCTTCATATATCAAAAAGTATTAACTATTTCAATAAGCAAGACGTAAAGAGTAAGATGAAAATTTTTGCTTCAACAAGTCCTTCTTATCTAACGCTTTGCTCAATGGATAGTGCCAATAAATACTTAAACGATAACAAATGCGCATATATTGCTTGCAAAGAAAAGGTTGACGGCATAAAAGAGTTTTTACTTTCTTTAGGGCATAAACTTGTTGGAGACGAACCCTTAAAAATCTCTATAGATTGCAATCATTTTGGATATAAGGGAAGTGATTTAGCAAAAATTCTTGCTAAAAGCAATATAACGCCTGAATATTTTGATAACGCTTTTGTCGTTTTAATGTTTTCGCCCTTTAATAAAAAAAGCGATTATAAAAAGATAAAAAAAGCGTTTAAAAAAATTGAAAGACTAAACGCAATTATTCGCCCAGCTTTTAATGAGTTAAACCCAAAAAGAAAAATGAGCATAAGAGATGCACTTTTTGCAAAGAGTCAAACAATAAAAGTCGATGATGCTGACGGCAGAATTTTATCTAAAACAAACGTAAGTTGCCCACCGGCAATTCCAATTTTGTTTAGTGGCGAAGTCATTGATAGTAGCGCCATTGAAATTATGAAATACTATAAAATTGAACAGGTTGAAGTAGTAAAAAAATGATTAAAGCCACGGAATTTTCCGTGGCTTTAGCTTTAATAAATATTTATTAAAAGTCATAACCCCTTGTGCTAACAAAAGATATATAGTTTTTCAAAAACTCAAGATAATCTTTAGTGGTTTCATTATCAACAGGCTCAAGTCCCTCGGCGTTTAAGCAGTTTTCCCCAAACTTAAATTTTTGAAGAAAATATTTTTTAGCGCCTTTTATCCACTCGGCAATGCCTAAAATATTATCCTTGCTATGAAATTGTTTTATAAGAGTTGTTCTAAACTCATAATCGGCAGAAGAAGTTAAAAAATATTCCACTGTTTTTTCAATCTTTAATGTGTCAAACTTGTCAAAGCCGATTATTTTTGCATAGCTATCTCTATCGTTTTTTATATCCATTGCAAAATAATCACAAAGCCCGTTTTGATGAACTTTTTTTACGAGCTCTGGGTTTGTGCCGTTTGTGTCAAGCTTAATTTTATAGCCCATATTTTTAACTTTTTCCATAAAGATAGGTAAATCGCTATGAAGTGTTGGCTCTCCACCAGTGATGCACACGCCGTCTATAACGCCTTTTCGTTTTTCAAGATAAGAAAAAATCTCGCTCTCACTAAGAGTAGGCAAGTTTTCAAAGCCACTAACAAGAGGTGCGTTATGGCAAAAAGGGCATTTGAAATTACAACCACCAGTAAAAACAGTGGCTGATACCAAGCCGTCATAATCGACAAGTGACATTTTTTCCATACCTAAAAATTTCATATAAACACCTTTTTATTATTATATCCCTTTTACATAATACTTGTCAAATATTTTGATTTGTGTTATCATATAAAGGCAAAGGAGAACGAAAATGAAAGCAGTTATTCAGCGAGTTTTAGATGCAAACTTAAAAGTTGATGGAAAGCTTATAAGTGAGATAGGTTGTGGCTACGTTGTGTTTTTAGGCGTTAAAAAGGGCGACACAACTCAAAATGCCGATTATTTTATAAAGAAAATTCCTGCACTTAGAATTTGCGAAGATGAAAATGGTAAAATAAATAGGTCTATCATCGACACAAAGGGCGAGATTTTAATTGTTTCTCAGTTTACTTTAATGGCAAACACGTCGCACGGAAATAGGCCAGAGTTTTTAGATGCTGAAATTCCTGAAAAGGCAAACGAGCTTTACGAATACGTGGTTGAGGGCATTAGAAAAACAGGAATTCCAGTTAAAAAAGGCGTGTTTGGCGCTGATATGAAAATTACTCAAACAAACGACGGACCGTTTACAATAATTTTAGAAAAGTAAATAATTAAAAAAGTACGAAAAAAAACGGATTTAACCATTTGGCTAAATCCGTTAAATTTTTTTAGTGATTATTTTTCCGTTTCTGGATTTTGTTTTTTAAATTTGTATTTTTCTAATGCTAAAGCAAGTTGGTCACCACAAGAAGTGTTGCTTCTACATTTAATGCCTTTAAGAAGTGAAATTACTTCATCGATGTCTTTGCCGTCAACAAGCCTTGCAACAGCTTGAAGATTTCCACTACAGCCACCTATAAATTTGACGTCTTTTACTTTATTATCCTCGGTCACGTCAAAAATAATTTGTCTACTACAAGTTCCTTTAGTTATATAAGTTTGCATAATACCTCCAATTAGTCAACTAAATTTTCATAGACGTTGCGATAAACGTCAACGGCTTTTTCGCCCCATTTTTTATAAATGTCTTTTGCAATTTGTCTATTAGGAACAACAAGCTTAAGCTCCAAAACAGGTTGAGCAGGTTCAATAATTTTAAGATAAACGGTATAAGTTCCGTCCTTATTCATAAAATAGTCTGCCATACACTCTTGCTTTCTGCGATATTTTGTGCGATTGTTTTTTATAAATAGCGAGATTTCTTCTCGAGTGGAAGCAGGGATATTGATAAAAAAGTTAGCAAGGCAAATTCTTCCGTCTGGCGTAATAGTATAAAGTGCTTCGCCATTACTACCGATATTACAAATCCAACCACATTCTAAGAGACCGTTAAGAATAGGTTGGCAATCCATATACGCCAGCCAATTGTTTGATGAACAGCACATATCTAAAACGGTGTTTTCAGACAGTGCCGTCTCCATCTTGTCAAAGACGAAGAGAAGTATTAATTTGTTTAAAGATGAATCACCTTTAACCTGCATAACCCAAAATTTCTCCTATTATTAGTTTTAATTATATCATAAAAACCGAATTTGTAAAGAACTTTGTGTAAAAATTTGCAAAATAACGGCAAAAAAAAGTTTATAATAACTTAAATATGTGTTATAATATATCTGTTAAATTACGTCGTTTTGTAGGAATATAAATTTAATAATTTCATTTATTAAATAATTGCACTAATAGAAAATATTACAACGGAGGAAAAGGTCTTGACAAAAACAGAACAATTAGATTTATTTTTAGAGCGAGCGCAAGAGCTAGTTGATTCTAAATATATTCTTGCCGACATAAAAATCGTCGGCTTATTAAAGGCAATTGCCAGCTCTGATACGCTTATGGCAATTTTTAAGAACTGTTTAACTAATTTTGATAGAGAGATGGCTGAAAGAAAATATTTAGTTAAAAGTCCTTATTTATCTGCAGATAAAGGGGAGTTTGTGCTTCCTTCAAATTCCAAAGAACTTCTTGCTTTTACTTTTACTCTCTTAGTAGATATTGATGCTAAGCGCATAGAAATGAGCAGTTTTTTAAATAAATATTTTTATGTTGACGGAAGTTTTGCGTCTGGCTATGACGCATTTATAAACGCTATGATTAGGCCTTTTGTAAAAGCAGTTAAAACGCTTATGGATAGCGTTATAGACGGAAAACTTGAAGACCCTGTTGAAGCGCTAAATAAACTTGAAAATGAAAAAGCAAATAGGCTTGCTTTAGAAGAAGAAAAACTTGAAAAAGATAGAGAGCTTGCTAAAAAAGTTTACGGCGAAAACGTAAAGCTTATAAAAGAAATTTTAGTTAGCGACAAGCAGAAAATAAAAGCAAAAAAGATGGACGAAGAAAAAAGCGAAGAAATGCTTTTGGTGATTGATATGCTTGCAAACGCAATTACAAGTAGCGATAGAGATGCTATTATTTATGCCTTTGTTGCTTATAAATTTTTGACAAAGGCCCATAAAATTTTATTCTTTGGCAGGGCGAAAAAAGTGTTTAAGTTATTAAAGGGTATTCTCGATGGAATTTAAGGAAAAAACCGTTCAAACGACCTACGTTTATAAGGGTAAGATTTTATCAGTCAGGCGTGACGATATTGTTTTGCCAAACGATACCCCTGCCATTAGAGAAATGGTTGAGCATAGTGGTGGAAGCGCCATTTATTGCGAACGTGACGGCAAAATTTTGCTTGTAAAGCAGTTTAGGTATCCATACTCTAGTGAACTATACGAAATTCCGGCAGGAAAGCTAAACGATGGCGAAAGCCCAGAAGAGACGGCTATTCGTGAGCTTGAAGAAGAAGGTGGAATAAGGGCGAAAAAAGTCGTTAAACTCTTTGACGTATATCCAACTCCTGCATACACTAATGAGATTATAAGAATTTATAAAGCAGTTGAGTTTGACAAGACAAAAGCTTGCCTTGATGAAGACGAGTTTTTATCAGCAGAGTGGATAGATAAGTGGCAAGTAAAAAAGATGATAGAAAATGGACAGATTAAAGATGCAAAAACCATAATTGCAGTTTTGTCTGAAGTGAAATAGTAAATAAGTGAAATTTAGTAAAGGACAGTAAAATTTTGAAAAGGACAGATGTAAGAAACGTTGCAATAATTGCGCACGTTGACCACGGCAAAACTACTTTAGTAAACGAATTGCTAAAGCAAGGTGGAATATTTAGAGACAATCAAGACGTTTTAGATAGAGTTATGGACTCTGGCGACTTAGAGCGTGAAAGGGGCATAACTATTTTAGCAAAAAACACTTCGGCATTTTATAAAGGGGTTAAAATCAATATTATAGACACGCCTGGCCACGCAGATTTCGGTGGTGAAGTCGAGCGTGTTTTGAAAATGGTAAATGGTGTTTTAGTTCTTGTAGATGCTTGTGAAGGCCCAATGCCTCAAACGAGATTCGTTATGCAAAAGGCATTAGAGCTTAACCATAGATTAATAATAGTCGTAAACAAAATTGATAGACCAGACGCAAGGTTAAGTGAAGTTCAAGATGAAATACTAGAGCTTCTTTTTGACCTTAATGCAAACGATTCGCAAATAGAAAGCCCAATTATCTTTTGTTCGGGAAGGGCTGGAACTGCAAGCACAAACTGCAATGAACAAGGCAGTGACTTAACGCCACTTTTTGAAGCAATCGTTAATCATTTTGAGCCACAAGAAGTGGATGAAGACGGTCCATTTCAAATGCTTGTATCTTCAATCGACTATAACGAATACGTTGGAAGAATAGGTATTGGCAGAATTGAAAGAGGCAAGGCAAGCGTAAACCAAGACGTTCAAACTTGCAACTATAATCTTTCTGGAAAGGAATTAAAAGGAAAGCTAGTTAGCATATATCAAATAGAAGGCTTAAATAGGGTAGCCGTTGAAAGTGCAAAAGCAGGCGACATAGTGTGCGTTAGTGGCATTGAAAACATCTCTATTGGCGACACTATTTGTTCACCATCAAAGATAGAGCCAGTTCCTTTTGTAAAAATCAGCGAACCAACGGTGGAAATGCTCTTTAGCGTAAACGACAGCCCGTTTGCTGGAAAGGAAGGAAAGTTTGTCACCACAAGGCATTTAAGGGATAGGCTATTTAAGGAAATGCTCAAAGACGTATCTTTAAGAGTTGAAGAAACGGACAGCGCAGATTCATATAGAGTGTGTGGTAGGGGCGAAATGCACCTTTCTATTTTAATTGAAACAATGCGTAGGGCAGGCTACGAATTCCAAGTAGGCGCACCTAAGGTTATGTATAAAGAAATTGACGGCGTTTTAATGGAACCTATGGAAAGGCTTGTCGTTGACGTGCCTGAGGACAAAACAGGCTCGGTATTTTCAAGTATGGGCGTTAGAAAGGGCGAGCTACTTCAAATGGAAAATATCGGCAGTAGAATAAGGCTTGAATTTAAAGTTCCGGCAAGGGGACTATTTGGATATAAGAGTCAATTTTTGACCGAAACTCGTGGCGAAGGCGTGTTTAACACACTCTTTTATGGCTATGAAGAATTTAAGGGTGAAATTGAAAGGCGCTCAACAGGCTCACTCGTTGCCTTTGAAACAGGCGAAGCCGTGACTTATGGACTATTTAACGCACAAGGCAGGGGACAACTGTTTATAGGTGCAGGCGTTGACGTTTATGAAGGCATGGTAGTTGGCGTTTGCCCAAAGAACGAAGATATATCGGTCAACGTTTGCAAGAAAAAACACCTTACAAACACACGTGCTTCTGGCTCTGATGATGCTCTTAGACTTGAAACGCCAAAGCTTATGAGCTTAGAAGAAGCAATGGAATTTATAAGCGATGATGAAATGCTTGAAATCACGCCAAAGAACGTGAGGATAAGAAAGAAAACACTTAATACTGAACAAAGACTTAAAAGAAAAGCAAAGGGTCTAGAATAACCCTTTGTAAATATTTGGAAATTAAAAAAGGAAGAAAAAATTATGGCATACGATTTTGAAAAAATTATTTCTAAATTTGAAATTAACGGCAAACTTATTTCATGTGAAAGATATGGCGAAGGTCACATCAACGAAACCTATCTTGCAGTAGTTGAAGATGACGGTCAAAGGATAAACTATATCTTGCAAAAAATCAATAGCAAGTTGTTCACAAACGTTGAAGGGCTTATGAACAATATTAAACTAGTCACGGAGTTTAATAGACAAAAGATAATAGCAAGGGGTGGCAACCCAGATAGAGAAAGCTTGTCGCTCGTTTATACTAAAGAGGGTAAGGCATATCACCACTGCAAATGTTGTGATGCATATTTTAGAGTTTATAAGTTTATAACCGACGCTATTGCATATCAAGTCGTTGAAAAGCCAGAGCATTTTTATCAAAGCGCAGTTGCTTTTGGAAATTTTGCAAATTTACTTGCAGAATTTGATGCAACCAAGCTTTACGAAGTTTTGCCAAACTTCCACAATACAGTTGTTAGATTTGAAAACTTCTTAAAGGCATTAGAGCTCAATAAGTCTGGCAGAGCAAAAGAAGTTGAAAAGGAAATAAAATTTGTTCTTGATAGAAAAGATTACTGCAACAGGATAGTTGACCTTTTAGCAAGTGGCGAAATGCCAACCAAGGTCACGCATAACGACACAAAGCTTAACAACGTTATGCTTGATAATAAAACTGGCGAGCCTGTTGCCGTTATCGACCTTGACACAATTATGCCAGGAAGCATTTGTTATGACTTTGGCGATAGCATAAGATTTGGTTGCAACCCAGCAGCAGAAGACGAAAAAGACTTATCTAAAGTAAACTTTGACATCAATTTGTTTGAACAATACGTTAAGGGTTATTTAACAGCGCTTGGCACAAGCATTACTAAAATTGAAAAAGAAAATCTTGCTTTCGGTGCAATTTTAATGACTTATGAGTGTGGTATGCGTTTCTTAACCGACCACTTAGACGGCGACGTTTATTTCCATATTAAGAGAGAAAATCATAACTTAGATAGAGCAAGAACACAATTTAAGCTCATTGAAGATATGGAAAGATTGTACGACAAAATGATGGAAATCGTAAATAAATACTAATTTTTCTAAAAAAATTTAAACGTCAAGTAAAAACGCTTGACAAAGGTCAAAAACAATTATATAATATCAAGGTGTAAAGCGTTTTTGTTTTACACCTTTGGTTTTTTATGGAAAAAGATTTAAGATACGCAGAACTTTTTGAACTTTATCAAGATTTGCTAACCGAAAGACAACGAGAAATTTTTTCGTGTCACTATTTGTTAGACCTATCTCTTTCGGAAATTGCAGAGCCTGACGGTAATACACGCCAAAGCGTGTATGCAGTCGTAAAAAAAGTTAAAGAAAAGCTTGACGAGTATGAAAAAGTTTTAAGGCTTTACGAAAAAAACCAAAAACTTATAGTGCTATCTGAAAAAGTAAAGGAACACGACAATTCGCTAGCACAACAAATTTTAGAAATCGTAGGTAAATAATGGCGCTTTTTTCGGGACTTAGCGAAAAACTTAATCATATATTTAGCAAACTAACAAAGCACGGCAGACTCACTGAACTTGAGATTAAAACTGCAATGCGTGAAGTTAGAATTGCTCTTTTAGAAGCAGACGTAAATATTTCGGTTGTTAAGTCTTTTGTGGCAAGGGTTAGCGAGCGTGCCGTTGGTCAAGAAATTCTAAAAAGTTTAAGTCCAACTCAACAAGTTATAAAAATTGTTAACGAAGAGCTCATTGAACTTATGGGCAGTGCTAACAGCAAACTTGCAGTGGATAGCAACCCACCAACGGTTATTATGATGGCAGGTCTTCAAGGTGCTGGTAAAACAACGCTTGTAGGTAAGCTCGGCTTAATGCTCAAAAAACAAGGCAAAAAACCACTTTTAGTTGCTTGTGACGTTTATCGTCCAGCAGCCATCAATCAATTAAAGGTTGTGGGCGAAAAGGCAGGATGCACTGTTTTTGAAAAGGGACAAGGAAATCCTGTTAAAATAGCGCTAGAAGGCGTTAAACACGCAAAATCATTTGGTTTTGACACCGTTATTATCGACACGGCAGGCCGTCTTCAAATTGATGAAGAATTGATGAAAGAACTTGAAGATATTAAGGATAAAGTTAACCCAAGCGAAATTTTGCTTGTTGTTGACTCTATGACCGGTCAAGTTGCTGTTGAGGTTGCAGACACCTTTAATAAGAGATTAGAGGTGACCGGCTTGGTTTTAACAAAGCTTGACGGCGATACAAGGGGTGGCGCAACGCTATCTATGAAAGCTGTCACGGGAAAGCCGATTAAGTTTTGTTCGGTTGGTGAAAAGCTTGGCGATTTAGAGCCTTTTTATCCAGACCGTATGGCAAATAGAATTCTGGGCATGGGCGACGTGCTTTCGCTTATTGAAAAGGCACAAGATGCAGTCACTGAAGCAGAGGCAAAGAAGTTAGAAGAAAAATTTAGAAAGAATTCTTTTACGTTAGATGACTATCTTATGCAGTTTGAAACGATGAAAAAGATGGGTGGCATAAAGGACGTACTTGCAATGCTACCGGGTATGGGAAGTAAGTTCAAGATAAACGATAGCGACATTGACGAGAAAAAAATGGCAAGAACTAAGGCCATAATTCAATCGATGACGATGTATGAAAGAGAAAACCCACAAGCAATAAACTCATCACGCAAAAACCGAATAGCAAAGGGCAGTGGCACAAGCGTGCAAGAAGTAAATAGGCTACTTAAACAGTTTGAGCAAAGCAAAGTGATGATGAAACAAATGAAAAATAATAAAATGTTTAAATTTTAATAAAATAACAAGGAGAAAACAACAATGGCAGTAAAAATGAGATTAACAAGAATGGGCGATAAAAAATCACCTTTCTACCGTATCGTAATTACAGACAGCAGAAACGCACGTGACGGAGCATATATTGACAAAGTAGGTCACTATAACCCAATCGCACAACCAGCAGAAATCGTAATAGATGAAGCAAAGGCAAAAGATTGGCTCTCTAAGGGCGTTCAACCAACTGAAACAGTTAAAAACATACTCGTAAACAAGGGTATTATTCCAAAGTCAGACAAGCTTTCGCCAGCAAAGACGAAGGTTCGTAAGTCTTCTAAGTAATGTTGGCTTTATAAGGTGTTATTATGATAGAACTTATAAAGTACGTTGTTAATCGTTTCGCTGAAAAGCCAGACCAAATCGACTATGATATCGTAAGTGACGGCAAAAACGTAAACGTGACGATTACACTAGACGCAAGTGATATGGGTAAAGTTATAGGTCGCCAAGGCAAGATTGCAAAGGCGCTCCGTACTTTAGTTCGTGTTGGTTCGCAAAAAGAAAACCTAAAATATAATATTGAAATCGTAGAACGCGGGGAAAAGGAATAATTTCCCCGTTTTTCTATCAAAAAAGAAAAATGCAAGAAACGTTAAAAATCGGCTTAATTTTAAAGCCACAAGGCATTAAAGGGCAACTAAAAGTTCAACCTTTAACCGATGACATAAATCGCTATAAACACTTAAAAGAGATTATAATTGACAAAAAAGTCCACCGTGTGACAGGTGCAATCATTAGTGGGCAAACGGTGTTTTTACAGCTTTTTGGAGTTAGTGATAGAGATACTGCGGAAACCTTCCGTGGTAAGTTTTTGCACGTTAAAAGGGAAGATGCCGTTGCCTTAGAAGAAGGCAGATATTTTGTTGCAGACATTATAGGATGCAAGGTTATCAGCAACGAAAAAGGCGTTATAGGCGAGATTATAGATGTATTTTCTTCACGCACAGACGTTATAACGGTTAAGTGCTGTGACGGCAGGATTATGCGTTTTCCCTTCTTAAAAGACCTTGTTCAAAGTGTAGACGTTTTAAATAAAGAGTTTGTTGTTTTTGACAAGCGTTTAAGCGAGGTTTCGTGTTATGAAAATTGACATTTTGACCTTGTTTCCAGAAATGTTTGCGCCACTTAAAACAAGCATTATCGGCAGGGCTGTTGAGAGCAAAAAACTTGAGATAAACGTTATCGATATTAGAAACTACACCCACGATAAACACAACAAGTGTGACGACACGCCGTTTGGTGGTGGCGCTGGTATGGTTATGATGGCTCAGCCTATTGCAAGCGCAATAGATGCTGTTGACCCTGACCATAATGCAAGGCGTATTTTCTTATCGCCACGTGGCAGAACTTTCAGCCAAAAAATTGTATTAGAATACTCTAAAGTGGAGCATTTATTATTGCTTTGTGGGCATTATGAAGGGGTTGACCAAAGGGTTATTGACCTTTATATCGATGAAGAATTATCGATTGGCGACTTTGTTTTAACAGGTGGTGAAATACCAGCAATGGCTGTTGTTGATGCTGTTGCAAGATACGTTGATGGGGTTATTAGCCACGATTCACTTGAACAAGAAAGTTTTGCAAGTGGAATGCTTGAATATCCACAATATACACGCCCACAAGAATTTATGGGATTAAAAGTTCCAGAAGTTTTAACGAGTGGTCACCACGCAAAAATTGAAGAGTGGAGAAGACAAAAATCACTTGAAATAACGCTAAAAAACCGACCAGATTTGGCTGATAAGGAGACAAAATGAAGCATTTACAATGGTTTCCAGGTCATATGACGGCAGCAATGCGTATGATGGAAGAAAACTTAAAGGCTGTTGACGGAGTTATGATTGTTCTTGATGCAAGAGCGCCAAGGGCATCGCTTAACTCTAAGCTCGACAAGCTTTTTGTCAATAAAAAAGTGCTATACGTGCTTAATAAATGCGACCTTGTTGAAAGCGCTGATATTAAGAAAACCATCACTGAATTTAGCGCAGAAAATAAAGAAGTTATAGCAGTTAGCGCAATGGATAAAAGGGCTGTCGATTTGCTTTATAGCAGAATTTTCGCTCTGCTGCAAGAAAAGCTTGAAAACAATAAAAGAAAGGGCGTTTTTAAGCCTATTAGAATTATGGTGGCAGGTATTCCAAACACTGGAAAATCGACTATAATAAACGCACTTTGCGGTGGCAAAAAGACGGTCACTGGCAATAAAGCAGGGGTGACAAAAGGCAAGCAATGGGTAAGGCTTAGAGAGCTTGAACTACTTGATACTCCAGGCACAATGCCACCTGCTTTTGACAATCAAGTTTTGGCAAAGCACCTTGCATATATCGGCAGTATGAACGATGCAAACATCGACTTTAACGACCTTGCATACGAGCTTTTAGCCGAGTTAAAAGATAGATACCCAGACCTACTAAAAAGCAAGTATGGAATTGATGATTTAAGTGTTGAAACTCTAGAACTTTTCAATGCTATTTGCGTGCGCCGTGGCTTTTTAAGAAAGGGCGCAGAGTTTGACTACGAGCGCTGTGCGACTGCCATTATAGACGATTTTAGAAAGGGAAGAATAGGTAAAATTATTCTCGATTGATATGGATAAACTTATATACGAAAGAAAGCATTTAGAAGATGGGAAAAAGTATATAGCAGGCGTTGATGAAGTGGGCAGAGGTCCACTTGCTGGGCCTGTCGTTTGCGCATCGGTTATAATGCCACTAGATGATATAATCGAAGGGGTTGACGATAGCAAAAAGCTTTCTGAAAAGAAAAGAGAAAAGCTTTTTGAACTTATAAAAGAAAAAGCAATATGCTATCATATCGAAGAGATTTCCGAGCGTGAAATCGATGAGATAAACATACTTAACGCAGTTAAAAAATGTATGACGACGGCAGTTGAAAAATTAAGCGTTAAACCAGATATAACCCTAGTTGACGGCAACGATACAAACTTATCTATCAATGCTGAATACATAATTAAAGGTGACAGCAAGAGTTATACGATTGGCTGTGCATCTATTTTAGCAAAGGTGTATAGGGATAATTTAATGACAAAGTATGCTAAAGAGTTCCCAGAGTATGGCTTTGAAAAGCACAAGGGGTATGGCACCAAAGTGCATATAGAAAAAATTAAGGAGATTGGACCTTGCAAATTGCACAGAAAAACTTTTATAAAAAATTTTTGGGTAGACAAGGCGAACGGCGAGCAGTAGAATTCTTGCGAGCTAAGGGATATAAGATACTCGAAAGCAACTACAAAACGCATTTAGGCGAGATAGACGTTATTGCAAAAGATAAAGAATACACCGTTTTCGTAGAAGTAAAAACGCGAATTAACGACGATTACGGCGCGCCGAGTGAAGCGGTAGTCAAGAGAAAAAGGGAAAAGTATTATTTAGTAGCAACGGAGTATTTACAAAGGAATAAGTTGTTAAACACGCCGGCGCGATTCGACGTGGTAGAAATAGAGAATGGCAAAATAAATCATATAATTGATGCGTTTTGTATGTAAAAACGCTTGCCAAACTTAAAAAAAAATGGTATTATAGTATGGCTTCGGGTGTTCCGCTT
>JAZNCJ010000044.1:0-67857 GCA_045587465.1 Christensenellaceae bacterium | reverse complement strand
ACCCGTTACAAAACAAATACTTTTTTCGCGATTAGTTTTACTCTTTTGTATTACGTCAAGAATGTATG
Source organism: Christensenellaceae bacterium (assembly GCA_045587465.1). Classification (GTDB taxonomy): domain Bacteria; phylum Bacillota; class Clostridia; order Christensenellales; family Borkfalkiaceae; genus UBA1259. The sequence goes on along the minus strand of JAZNCJ010000044.1, from coordinate 67,789 downwards.
CTATCGTTGCATCCGTAGAAACCTTGTCCGCCTCGTGTCTTGTAATATCTTCTACCGAATGGCTTTCATAAAGAGTTTTAGCCGCTTCAATAATAGTAGGAGTCGGCACATATGGACTAATAATCCAATCAGGATTGACTTCAGGTTCGTTTGGATACTTCTCTAAGATTTTTGATATTAAATTTGAAATCCCACTTTCGCCCGTTACAAGAGGATTGACTACTCTATCGTCATAAACAGACATTCTAATTTCTGTAGAAGAATTTCGATAATTCGTTGCAACTAAAATCGGAACAATAAGATTGTCCTGACTAAATTTATGGAAGTTTTTCAAATCAAGCGCGTAATCGAGCACTTGGTCGATATCCGCTTCCAAAATCCTTGATTCACCGACCTTAAATTCAACACAAAAAACGATACCTTTAAGAAGCAAAACGATGTCAATTCTTTTACCAAGTCGCGGAATATCATATTCAAATATAACTTGTCCGTTTTTATCCGCATAATTTGATAAAACTCTCTTTATAATGGATATTTCTGATTTCCACGCTTCCCTTGTTGTCGTAAGCGCATCGCCGTGATAATTGTCGCATAACGCACCAAATATTGAATTTTCATCAGTAGTAATAAATTTCTCAAAACTACTGTTATATAAACAACGATTCATAAATTTATCCTTTGAGTTACAACTTTTCCCTTTTCAAAAGTGTTAATCCACTCATCTACTATTCCATAAAACTCATCATTTTCATAAGCTTTTGGCACATATAAATAAGGGACTTCACCGTACTTATATTTCATTACCGCATAAGCATACGCAAATGCATCTTTTTCCATATCTTGCTTAAAATATTCTTTGTTTTCAAACCCATTTTTATCTACAGCGCCAATATAATGAGCCTCTTCATTAGTCCACTTTTCAGCAAGTGTTTGATTATTACATTTAGAAGGGTTTTCTTTATAATCCTTAATCTCTAAATGTTGATAAATATGTCTTATTTCATGCAATAAAAAATATTCAATATGCAAAGGTTCTTCTCTTTGAAAAGAAAAATCTACTGCTGCAATATTTACCGTAACAATGTTAGTTTTTCTATCGCAACATGCAAATATTGCAACTCTTTCATCGAAACCAAATTGCCACCTTATTGTTTGATTTGTTCGATAAAACTTAATGTTTGAATTTATAATATCCCTTATTATTGGCGAATAGCGCTTTTGTAAAGTTTCAAATGTAACATTATCTAACATGATTTTCTTTTATCTTAATGTGCCTTCTATTTTATAGCGTAAATTTTATCAAGTTTCAATTCACCAATAAGCTTGCCTTCGTTGTTAATTAAAGGCTTGAATTTATCCACCAATTTTGTATTAATAACAGCAACTGAATATTCAATAGTCGTTTCCTTGTCGCTATTATCGTTAGAAACACTAAACATAAAAATATAATCTACCTTTAACGGCTTAGTGAATATAGAATGCTTTGCTCCTATACCCGTTTGAATCGCCGAAATATTACTCTTGCCTGTTACTTTTTTACAAAGTCTCTTTAATCCATCAACTTTTTCTATATCACAAATTAGGTCATTAAGCTTATCTGCATCTGCATAAGATTTTGCAATACTATCTTTACACTCTTCAAGAAAGACTGTTATACCATTTTCTGTTTCTTCATAAGCAATTATATCTATGTATGTCCTTAAAACCTTTTTACCTTGCCCTATAAGAACGCAACGGTCTCCTTGTGCCCCAGGATAACTTACAGCAAGTAAATCATATTGTAATTTTTTATACAATTCAACACTAGCAAAGGTTACAATATCTTCTTTTGCTGCTGCGTTTGTAAGAGGGACAACTTTAACAGGAGTAAAATTCTTGCCTAAAAGAGCTTCTTTATATCTTTTGATAGAATTATTCTTCCATGAAATTGAGCAAATAACTTTTCTATCTTTATCAGTAAGTATCAATTCAGTAGCCAAGAAAAATATGCTTTTAGTTGCCATACTTGAATGTTTTAAAAGAAACTCATATAATTGATTGTCCTCAATTACGTATTCCCTCTCTGACCTTTTGGTCATAAAATTAGTTGGTAATCCCCAGACGCTATTTAGAATATGTAACGCGTTTTTATCAGTAAAAACATTATTCTGTTTTCTAATTAAATCTTTTACATATTCGCCCATCTCACTCTCTTTAGGCGCAGCATCAAAAAGCGATTTATATCCGCCTCTTGCGTTAAAATCCGAAGAACGATTAATCTGTATCTCCGCCACAGTATTCTCATTCCCAACAAGCATATTTACAAAGAATAGTACACCACGGTCTGGGTCCATAGCATGCCCAAATCTATTAATTTTTGCAGAAAGCTTACTACCGTTCCACTTAAACCTTGTAGAGTCTATTATTAAATCTTTTGGCTCTTTGATTTTTCTATTCTTATCACGCAAGTCCTTTTTAATCTTCTTTTCATATTGTTCATGTATGGAAGCATAGTAACTTTCAAAAGATGTGCTACCTTGAAAACATTTTACTATCTGATTGATTATTCCTTGGATTTCAATGTTTTCTTTTATACAAGAAAGCGCATTTTGCTTTGTTTCCAAAACATCATAACCTGGAATATTTTTCCACTGTATTGGATAAAAGCAACCTCCTACTCGATAAGCTAAAAGCATTTCATCCAAATCCTCTATTTTATCTCCTCCTCCAAAGTCTTGATTCATTCCTTTGTTGTTAGGATAAATTTTCATGGTAGGTACTTTGTATATAGAACCCCAATAATAAACATCTGAACGTTGCATTTTGTGATCATCTGCAGGAACTGCGGTCGAATACTCTATCATCAAAATAGGGAATTCTTCAGCTCCACTTATTGCCGTGATTAAAACATCAACATCTTTTGATTTTCTTATTCTATCCACGAGGGAATCATAAGACGTGATTTCTCCAATTATTTTCTTGGTGTACACATTAAATATAGGGCAACTAATTCCGCTTTTTGTTAAGTATTCCTTAAAATCGAGACCCTGTTCTAAAACTTCTGCATAGATTCTAATACTATCAATTTTCATATTAGTTCTCCTTCTTAAACGTAAGCACATGTTCTTTTTTCCCTTTTGTTCTATATGATTGTTGAAAAGACCTGGAGGTATCATCTAAATTAGTATAGGAATAATCCACAAGCTTCCAATTTAAACGACTACAAATTTTCTCTATGTTAGTCTTTGCTTCATATGTTTTGCCTTGAATTCTACCATCACCCATTACTATAACAACGTGTCCATTATTTTTTAGCAGCTTGTTACACGCCTCAAAAATTTCGTATAAATCGTCATCAAACTTTTCTTGTGGCTTTTTTAAACTCGAAAATTCCCTTCGAGAGCCAATTTCTGCCCCCATAGAATATTTAACATCATATCCAAGCCAATTCATTCTGTGTTTATGATAAAGGTAATAATCATAAGTATTTGGATAAGGTGGAGATGTCAAAATTAAATCAATAGAATTAGGTTTTATAACTTCATCACATTTTTTTGCGTTTTGCAAAAAAGGCTTAACTTGAATTGCATTATCTTCTTCAAATGCAATATCTTTCAGTAACGTTAATACGCTATTAAATTTCTTAATGAATATCTCTGTAATATGAGTTATCGTTAGATTGGGCTTTTCTACTGCTGCATATCTAGTATCGCTTTCTTGATTTGAAACAGTATTAACTATTGATGAAAAAACTAGGTTGCAGAACACCTTTTGTCTATCGATTTTAATTTTTGAAATTTTATTCTTTATTGCGCTTAATACCGTAATTGCATTATCACAAAACCAATGTTCAATAGAAGGATAGTTATATCTCACGGTCTCATCAATATATTGGCTACTATTAGAATCAAAATCATCTATAAAAAATTTAAGTTCCGCTAAATCTTTTTGAGTTAAATCTAAAGTCTTAAAAACAGAAATAAGAATTGCAATATGATTTATATCAGTACCAAATCCGTGTCTTTTTAACACTCTAGCCGCCAAAAGAGTAGTTCCTGAACCAACAAACGGGTCAAACACGCTATCGCCTTCTTCTGTATATTTATCAATGTAATTAATTGCTAAGTCTATTGGAAATTTTGCAGGATACGGATGCACCCTATCCAATTTCCTAAGCAAATCAATATCATAATGCATTTATTTAGGTCTCCTTAATACAACAATAAATGAATGGTTTTGGTTAACGTAAAAAACTGAAGGATATCCAAGTAAAACTAATGACCTTTGTTCGTTTTGGTCCCAAATAATTAAATCATGATAAACAAATCCTGCCTTTGCACCACACTCTGCAATTGCTGAATGTAAATCTACATAAGGAATTTTGTTTTTAACATCTCTAAAATCTTTAACAACCCAAACGTTATATCCACCCGGCTTAGTTTTACGATACAATTTTTGCATGATACGCACAACTTTTTCTTTATATACATCCATAGACATATTTCCAAGGTCATTTTCAGAATCAGAATAAACCTTTGTCGTTGCATTGTTTTCATAAACAAACGCTGATTTCTTATGTCTATTTTCTCTATCGTCAACTACTTTGTGTATTAAATCGGCATAAGGAGGAGATGTTAAAGTTAACTGCACAGTTTCATCCTCAATCCTATCAATCATATCTTCACAATCGCCATTATACAATTGAAAAGTTGTCGTATTTAACAAAGTATAGGAGTTTTGAATCTCGGCTGAAGCTATATCAAAATATTCAGGAGATAATTCTATTCCTATCCCATACCTTCCATTGTTAATTGCAGAAATAACAGTTGTTCCTGTTCCCAGAAACGGGTCAAGTACAATATCTTTTTCTTTTGAATACATAGCTATAACTCTATCACATAATTTTTCCGGATAAGTCGCGCCATGATTCAAATGTTTCTTTTTACGTACAGAAGATAAGTCATTCCAAACACTTCGACTATTTATTGTCCACTCTCTAGCAGTCATGCCATTAAACGTTTTTTGTCTTTGCTCTTTTTCCTTTTCTTCTAAGGAAAGAACATCTTTATTTTTGTTTTCCATATTTCACCGTAAATAAATTTTTCTAAAATCAAATTGATTTTAGCGTAGTAAATATGACAGTTTCGGTCATATATAAAAAATTAATCTTTTTTCGTAGGCACGATTTCTACTATTTCATCCATTGTGCAATTCAAGGCAGTACAAATCTTGACAAGTACATCACTTGACACCGTTGCACCGTCTTTTTTCATCTTTGCAAGAGTTGCGGGGCTTATGCATGCTTTTGCAGCAAGGTCTTTGCTCTTCATTTCCCTATCGATTAATAATTTGAAAAGTTTCTTATAGCTTGCAGCCATGTTCCACCTCATAAAAATAGAATATTTTTATACGTATATCATTATAGCACTTTCGTTTAAAAATCACAATAGCTTTTATTAAATAAATTAAAAGTTCGTTTAATTTTTTTGATAATCACATATTAGCAAGCAAAAAATAAAGTCGATAGCAAAAACTACCGACTTAACAATATAAAATAATATAATTTTAATCTTCAATTTCATCAAACAACTTATCGTCGAAAAACTCTTTGAGAGTAATACCTAAAGTTGCAACGATTTGATATATCGTATCTAATTTAACAGTTTTATATTTTCCGTCTACCGTAACCGATATCGTAGAACGTGGAATGCCACCATTTTTATACAACTGATATTGAGTCATGTTACGTTCAGCAAGTAAATTTTCTACCCTTTTCCCCACTGCTTCCGATAACTTCATATTACCCTCCTTGCGTTTACCACAATAAACGTTCATTGCAACAATTATAGTTTGTGCAATTTATTTTTTAGTTTATTGTGCTGAACGCTTTTCAAAATGTAGTTCATTGTGATAAACTATTGATTAAAGGAGACGTTTTATGACAATTACATTTTGCGGGCATTCTAATTGTTTGTTTAGTGATGAAGAAAAGGTAAAATTAAAACAACTTCTTATTAGGGAAATAAGAAAAAATCCCACCTGTAAGTTTTATTTAGGTGGGTATGGTGATTTTGATAGTTTGTGTTTGCGAACTTTACGAGAATTAAAAACGGATTTTCCTGATATTGAGTTGCTATTTATAACACCCTATCTTAATAAAAATTATAGCAAGTTAGAATTAGCAAACTATTATTATGACGACGTAATATTTCCTCCTATTGAAAACGTTCCACGCAAGTTCGCCATATTAAAAAGAAACGAGTGGATGGTAGATTCTGCCGAACTTGTTATTGCTTACGTTAAATATTCTTGGGGTGGAGCCGCTAAAACTTTAGAATACGCAAAGCGAAGAAAGAAAGAAATTATAAATCTTGCGATAAAAAACTAAATCTAAACAAAAGGTCTAATGGTTTTCCCATCAGACCTTTAAAATGTTTATTGAAACTTCTTAAATAAACTTACCCAAACTTCTCGAACAGTTTCATCTATTTGAGTTTTTGTTTTTGATTTTAACGCAACTTTAACGGTTTTTGCAAGCTCAACTTTCCAACCTAATTTTAATTCCACATTATGTTTTCCAGCGAAAGCCTCTAATTGAGGTAAAATAGGCTGACCTTCTTTATAAACATCCTCAAAATTTTCATCTTCAACCTGATTAAACAGTCTATTTATACCTTTTTGCAACAAGTCTATTGGAATTATATCTTCCACTTCGCTTCCATCATAACCAACAATATCTTTTATTTGAATAATTTGCTTTTGATAATCCTTATATAACCCCGACTGTAATTTTTTTACGGCATCCTTCCCCATGCAGTCAGAATCCACCACAACGCAAGGAAGCTCCTCTGTTTTTCCGCATAAAATACTAACAACTCCCGGTACACCTTTTACACCGCCAGATGGAACAAATACTATTTCGCGTGAAGGAGCTATCAATTTTTCTTTTATCAAATATGTTTTTATTGCATTCAAATAAAATTGGTCTGATGGCCCTTCTACAACAACATTTTGGCAACCTTGCAATAAAATATCTGATACACTAAGCCCCATTGCAGCGTGAACTGCATAAATTGATTTTTGATTTAAACAATCAACTCCTTGTCGTAAATCACTTGACGCAACTGTAAACCCTTTATCATCCATATACACAACTCTACATCTATCAATATTAGTAGTATCCACAATAAATGGAGAGTGTGTAGTGTTGATAATTTGATTGCTTTTTGAAAGGCTATCAAAAAACACACTTAGATCTTTTTGCGCTAATGGATGTAGTGTCAATCCAGCTTCGTCTAAAAGTAAAATAGCATTTTTATGCTGCTCACTACTTTCAACCAAGAATATTAAATAAAAACTTAAAAACCATTGCAACCCCGTGCTACGAAGTTCTAATGCAACCTCATCGGTACGTACTTTGTCTGAAACCCAAATTTTGAAATAATCCCCATCTGCTTCAAAACGAAATTTATACTCACCTTGATTCCACCAATCCTTGAATTGATTTGATAATCTATTTGAGGCCGATTGCAACAAGATGCTTCTCTCTTCCTTATCGTTTTGGGCTTTTTCAATTTCTTCCACAGTAGGCATAGAGCTTCTATTGCCTGTTCTTTGCATTGCAATAACTTTAGGGTCTTGACCTAATTCTAGAATTTCCTTAGGGTTTAAACCAACAAAATCAAACAGTACTCTTAAAGTCCTTACTTGGTCTTCATTCATATCTATTCCATCAACTCTTTCATTATTAAGCCACTTAATAACATTTGGCAAATAAATTCTAGTCGACAGGTTGCCATAATTAGAATAATATACAAACTTAGGCATTTCTCCTAAAATAATTTGGTTTAAGTTTTTTACCCATGTGTCTTTATCAAATTCTTCGGACTCCGCCACTTCTTGTAATGGCTCCAACTGCGTATCAAATTCAAGTGAATACTTTCCATTATAGAAACGAGATATGACAACACCTACTCCAGCAGAACAAATTGTTTGTGCTTTTTCAGATATAACTTCCGCATCATTATCATCTAAAATAAACTGTGCTGTAACAAATTTTTGATTTTCCAAATCATCTCTTAAAACAATTAATTTTGACACAGGCAAGTCATGTAACGGGTCGATTTTACCTTCTCTTGCCGGATTAAGTTTCCATAATGCTAACAAAAGATTAGATTTACCCGATTCATTGACCCCAACAAGAGTTGTTACATCATCACATTCAATCCACCCACTATCTTCAACAGAACGAAAGTTGGTTACTCTATATTTTTTTAATTTCATTTCAAGCCTCCAAATCAATATTTTTTTATATTATAACACATTTAATATAAAAAATCAAGATAAAGTGTCATAATAAAACAAAAAACCACAAGATATTGTGGTTTTCGTGATTTACCCACTGCCCTAATTTGACCTTAGAAGAGAAATGTTAAGCTCAATGGTTTTTAAATATAAAATGTCGTTTCGAAAAAACAAAATGACATTGTATTTATTAGTGGAATATTTATTAAATTTGTTAAAATGTTTTATTTCAATATAAGTTCCATGCCTATTTTTTGGGGTAATAAGCCAAGGGATTCGTAGAATTTTAACGCAGACTGATTGCAACTCCAAACGTTTAGAGTTAAGTTGTAGCAACCAGTTTCTTTTGCAAGTTCTACTGCCGACTCGTAAAGTTCTTTGCCGATATGTTTGCCACGTAAGTTTTTATCAACACATAAATCGTCAATGTATAAAGTTTTTATATCTGTTAAAACTGAATTGTTTACATGTTGCTGATAAATACAAAAGCAATAACCTTGCACGTTATCGTTCTCGTCTACCGAAACTAAAATCGGTTTAATATCATCTTTTAAAATCGCCTTTAATTCTTCGGTAGAATATTTTGTGCCAACCTTAAAAATATCTGGTCTACCAGTATGATGCACTAAACACACCTGTTTTAATAAATCTATAATTTTAGGTATATCCTTTTCAGCTGCTCTTCTTATCATTTTAGTTTCTTCCCTAAAACAAAGTCTAAATATTCTTTCGTGCTTGCCATAATTGTCTTGTAGAACATGAATTTCACTATTTATTTTAATTTCCCTAATTTTGAAGTGTTTGCAATAACTATAAGTGTCGTTTCCGCATCAAGTACCTGCTCAGGAGTGATATTTGCGTTAATATTTTCGCCTTTCTTAATGGCAACTATATTAAACCCGTATTTTTTGCGAAGATTTAACTCTATCAAGTTTTTTCCACACCACTCTTTTTTTACGTCAATTTCAACAATCGATACGTCCTTTGATAGAGATATCATATCAATAAAACCAGAACTTAATAGGTTTTTAGCAAGACGGATTCCCGATTCGTTTTCGGGAAATACTACCTGATCGGCACCAACACGAAGCAGTATTTTTTGTTGCATTTCGTTTGCACATTTTGCAACAACAGTCTTAACACCAGCCTCCTTGCAAAGAGTGACCGCCATCACACTTGCTTCAAGATTACTCGCCATACAAACGATGACGGTATCAATATTACCAATACCAAGGCGAGAGATAACCTCCGCATCGGTCACGTCTGCACACTTGCACACTGGCAAATATGCCGCCACATCGTTAACGATTTTTTGTTCGGTATCAACGGCGATAACCTCCATACCGTTCTCTACAAGTTCTTTCGCTACGGCTGTGCCGTATCTTCCTAATCCAAAGACTGCGTATGTTTTCTTCGTTTTCATAATCTTCTCCTTATCCTATACTGATATCTTCCGTTGGCTCGGAAATAACGTTCTGACTTTCATTCTTGCTACCAAACGCAACTGCAAGTGAGATTGGACCGACTCTGCCAAAATACATCGTTACGATGATAATTAGTTTTCCAACCGTGTTAAGCGTTGCTGTTAAATTTCTTGAAAGACCGACAGTCGCCGTTGCGCTGACCGCTTCATAGACCGCATCAATAGCAGAAGCATTACTCGTTGCCATCAAAAATATAGCGGATATAGCGCAAATCGTAAGGAACATTACGACAACCGCAACCGCCTTTTTTATTGATTCCTCTGAAAGACGACGTCCGAATAACGCTGCACCTTTCTTATTCCTTATCGTAGCGAATGCAGAACAAACTAGAATTGCGATGGTCACTGTTTTCATACCACCTGCCGTTCCCACGGGTGAACCACCAATCAGCATCAAAATAATCGATACAATAGCCGAGGCATTTGTCATATTCTCTTGTGGGATTGTGGCAAAGCCTGCTGTTCTCGTAGTGACAGATTGAAAGAAAGACACTTGAATTTTATCAAAAAGTGACATCTCTCCGATTGTTAAGGGGTTTGAATATTCAAAAATAAATATTAAAATCGCCCCAACAAGTATGAGACCTGCAGTAACGGTAATGGCAATCTTTGAGTGCAAGGTCAAATGCCTAAATATCTTGCGGTTCTTTTGCGAACGGCTCTTTAATACGCGAAGCACGTCCCACCATACAATATAACCAAGCCCACCGAGAATAATAAGCAACGATGTTGTGACGTTGATTAACGGATTCGTTGCGTAATTACAAAGGCTGTTTTCGGCTATTATATCAATGCCTGCATTGCAGAAGGCTGAAACCGAATTAAATACCGATATCCAGATACCCTTAGCGCCAAACTCAGGAATAAAGACAAACATATAAATAATGGCGCCTATTCCTTCAATAATCAGCGTACCAAATAACACGTTCTTAACGAATTTCGCAAGTCCAGACATCGTATTAAGATTAAATGCATCTTGGATAAGCAAACGGTCACCTATGCCAATTTTTTTATTCAAAAGAAGCATTAACCCCGACATAATAGTAATGATACCAAGTCCACCAATCTGTATCAAAATTAATATAATTATCTGACCAAACACGCTCCAAGTAGAGACCGTAGGGAGCGTAACAAGCCCCGTTACGCAGGTAGAAGTTGTTGCCGTGAAAAGTGCGTCAAGATACGGCACAGCTTTGCCATCAGCGGAACTTAGCGGTAATGCTAACAGCGCACTTCCCACGAGAATCGTCACTAAAAAGCTGAGCAATATAATCTGCGTGGTCGAAAGCTTGTTTTTCTTTTTTCTAACCATAAGATTTTCCTCTAAAAAGCATAAAGGAACCAACGTTCTCTGCAGTCAGCTGGTTCCATTTGTATTTATTCATTTTTGCGATTATATCATATTTTGCCGTTTATGTCAATTTATTTTTACTTAGCATAATATCATACTAATTTTTATTTATCGGTTAGTTTCTTTATAAAATCAGTTAATTGTTCGCTATCGCCTACAAAATCGCAAAAAATCATAGGCTTTGTGATTTCGTATTATTTGGCTCATAACAAGGTCTAAATATTCTTTCGTGCTTGCCATAATTTTTTAATACTTAACCTTATTGCCTTTTTCTAAATCTAATTGATACAAAACCTTATCTACATCTTCAAACTTAATGTTAGGGCAAACTTTTTCATTATACGAATAACAATCTTTTATGTATTTGATATATAACTCAACATACTTTTTATTTGCATTTTTACCATAAAATGTAGGCAGTTCCTTCCCATACAGTTCTCTATACGCCCTTTGATCGATAATAGGAAATGTTTCAGGATAAAACATTTTTAAAATCGTGCTTGCCATAGCAATTTTTATGCCATTTGTTTCTAACAAACCAATTACTATACTTTCAACTTCTTTTTCTTTCTCATTAAATAAATCGGGACTTATATTTAATTTTTTTAAGGATGTAAATAATTCTGTGTTTACATTAACTTGCCTATTTATTTTCCATAAAACAATGGAATTAATTATGTCCCTATTTTCCGTTTCGTTTTCGCCAGAACTATTTTTAATTCTTTCTATAATTTCTTTATCATCTGCGTAAGAATAGCGCTTTAATAAATTATTAAAATCCATTTTTCTTTCCCTATTTTACTTATCCATGCCACAAGTGAAGCATTGTTTGGATAGCATTTCTTCGTTTTTGATACTGCTATATAATCTAAAACCACCTGCAAAGTTATACGCATCAAAGCCGTTTTGCATTAAAATGCGAGTTGCAAGATAACTACGCAAACCACTTTGGCACATAACGTAGATTTGTTTAGTTTTATCAAGTTCGCCTAAACGCTCTCTTAAATCATCAAGTGGAATATTGATAAATCCGTCGGCGTGTCCACGCATATATTCAAAAGGTGTGCGAGTATCAAGCAAAATCACGTCATCTCTTTCTCTTAAAGACGGAATATCTTCATAATAAAACTGTTTCACTATGCCATTTTTGATATTTTCTACAACAAAACCTACCATATTTACGGGGTCTTTTGCAGAAGAATATGGCGGAGCATAAGCAAGGTCTAAATCTTTTAATTCATCGGTTTTCATACCTGCTCTAATTGCCGTAGCAATAACGTCAATTCGTTTATCAACACCGTCATATCCAACGATTTGCGCACCTAAAATCTTATAAGTTGCTTTTTCAAAAATGAGTTTAACAGTCATTGCAGTAGCATTTGGATAATAGCCAGCGTTTGAGTTTTGCGTTAAAATAACCTTTTCGTATTCTATGCCGTTTGCTTTTGCTTGCTGTTCGTTAATTCCAGTAGTAGCAACCGTCATATCAAAAAGTTTAATAACAGACGAGCCTTGCGAACCTTTATATTCACTATTTAATCCACAAATGTTACCAGCAACTATGCGACCTTGCTTATTGGCAGGCCCTGCAAGTGAAATTACCGAATCTTTATCGGTTATAAAATGTTTTATTTCAACTGCGTCCCCTACTGCATAGATATCGGGAATTGAAGTTTCCATTTTGGCGTTGACTTTTATTGCACCTTTAACACCAAGTTCTAAACCTATCTTTTTTGCAAGAGTGTTTTCGGGCGTAACGCCAACAGCAAGCACAACCATATCAGCATTAATTTGCTTTCCATCAGCAAGTTCAAGCGAAACTTGGTCGCCTGTAATACTCATTTTATTCGTGTTAGTGTTTAGTAACAATTGTACGCCGTGGTGACGGAAGTTCGCATGGATAAACGACGCCATATCATAGTCAACCGTTGGTAAAAGATGATTAGAGCGTTGCACGATAGTGGTTTTAATGCCAAGTTCAGCAAGGTTTTCTGCCATTTCAAGACCGATAAATCCACCGCCTATAACAACTGCTGTTTTAGGGCGTTTTTGCTCTACAAAGGCGCGAATTTTAAGCGTATCTTCTACGGTACGAAGAGTAAAAGACCTTTCGTTTTCAGTATAGAAATCGGGCAAAATCGGTTTTGCACCGGGTGACAAAATGAGTTTATCGTAAGTTTCGGTAAAACTCGTTCCCGTCTTCAAGTCAGCTGCGTGGACGGTTTTATTTTTGAGGTCAATATCGGTTACTTCGTGATTAACTTTAGCCACGATTCTAAAACGGCGGAAGAAACTTTCGGGAGTTTGAAGTGTCAAATCTTCCTTATCTTCAATAACGCCACCGATATAATAAGGCAAACCACAGTTTGCGTATGAAATAAAGCCCGAACGCTCAAAAATAATAATTTCTGCGTGTTCGTTGAGTCTTCTTATTCTTGCTGCGGCAGTTGCACCACCTGCAACCCCACCCACGATTACAATTTTCATTTTACCCTCCGATAAAGGCGTTTTAATTTTTTTAGTTGTGATGGCAACTTCCCTTTCCACAACCGTGTTCGCCACAAGTATGTGCACCGTCACCGTGTTCATGGTCGTGGTGAGAGCATCTTATGTTAGGATTAAATTCTAATTCATTTTTCAAAAATGCCTCTGCTGCTTTGTCGCAATCGCCACTAACGCCACCGAATAATTTAATATCAAGTTCGTTAAGCGCACTTATAGCGCCACCGCCTATGCCACCACAAATAAGAACGTCTACGTTGTTTTCTTTTAAGAAACTTGATAATGCGCCGTGACCTTGGCCGTTAGTACTAACAACGGTTTTAGAAACTATTTCATCGTTTTTTATATCGTAAATCTTAAACTGTTCGGTATGCCCGAAATGTTGAAAAATTTGTTCATTGTCATAAGTTACTGCAATTTTCATAATAGAGTCTCCTTTATTTGTTATAAATATATTATACCCCTTTTTACCATTTTTTTCAATTGTTTTTGAATAATGCCTTGAAAATAAAAAGGGTTGTTTGATTCTCAAACAACCCTTTGACCGAAAAAGCTTAGCATTAATAAAATTAATATGCTAATCAGTGAAAACAAGTTCAATGTCTTCTGTTTTTAGTGGTCCTTTTTCACTCAATATTTTTTCAATCTTTTCATTTCTCAATTTTATATCAATTATAGCATTATCTATAGTTGATAATTTGTTTTGATGTGCTAATCTATATACTATTTCTAACAAACAGCCATCCACATAGCAATGTAAATGTTGACATAACTGCGTTATATTTGGAGGAATTTTTCCTGCATGTATTATTGAATTTCTTGCCCTATATAATCTTCTTAAATGCCAACGAATACGTTGTTCATATCTTTTTACATCTTTGTGCAGAACTTCTTTATTTTGATACTTTTCTAACGCTGAACTAAGTTTTGTTCTGATCAATGGAATCTCTTTTAATTTTTTATTAATTTCTTGAATTAAATTCATATACTGCTTTGAAATTAGCAATTGTATCATCCAATCTTTTTCATTTATAGATGATTTGATTAACTCAAGAAATTTTTGTGATAAATTATCTAAAAATTGCTTTTCTAAATCTTGTTTCAATGATTGTATGTAATCTCTTTTCAATACAGAAATAACATTTTCTTCAATTTCGGCAATTTTAGACTTTGTTTGACTAGAGATAAACAAAATTTCAAAAACAGACCATAAATTTAAGAATACATTCTTTTCATAATTATCTTTCAATGCCACATTATGAGATTTTAATGCTGTTTTTATTGTATTATAAGCATTTTTTTCTGCATTATTGAGCGTTCCAGCAATTAGAGACATCGAAACGCCACCAGAAAAACTTTCTGCTAATGGTCTAAAGCCACAATCAATTTTTTGTGTTATAATTTTTTGATTATTACTTTCCTTTTCGACTACCTTTACTTTGTCATATATCCAATTTTCATTTTTATTACTTATAAACTGGTGAAAATCCAAAAAAATATCAAGTCTTGATTGAATTATTTGTTTATAGGCATATTCATCCAACGCCTTTGTTTCTATTTTGGCAATAATGTATCTCTTTTTATTAAATTCAAAATCTGAAACATCTTCATTGAAATCAAAAACGATTTGCAAACTATCTGACAAAACTTTTTTGTATTTTAATACCTCTTTTGATAAAGCAAAATAAATTGTATAATCTCGCTTTTTAAAATCAAATCGATCTATAAATTTATTAAAATTCTCTATTGAAATATTTCTACTACCATAAAAATTTAGTTTTATATAATCTATTATAAAATCTTGTGTATAGCCAGCATTTATTAAACAAGGAATAAAGCATCTAATTGCTTGTTCTATTTTTTTCTTTTCTTTTTCTTCTTTAACTATTTTCTTTACATAATTTTTACACCAAGCATAGTAATCCTTTAATAAATATAAAATATATCTCATTATTTTCACATGATCTTGTTGTGCAGATGTATTAATTTTATTTAAAATATAATCAATTTCCGTTGTCTTTACATTTTCATTTACAACAATATCTTTTCTAATACTTTCTTGAAATTCATCCATTATATATTTTAAGTGCGTTTCGTCAATTTTACCATCTTTTACTAAAATCGTTGTACTTATGTATTCTTTTACTAATAAGTAAGCATTTAGAATAGGTGATTTAAATATATGGTCTGTATTTTCATTCAACATTTCTTCCAATCGCTGTATAAAATATAAAACGCCGTCATTTTCAAAATTTTTATTACAATTTTTAATTCTTACAAATTTCATACATTTATCTCTCTTGTTTTTTATAATTATATATTTTACCATATTTTGACAAAATTTGCAAAGAGTTATAACATTTGTAAATATAAAAAAGCCGCCCTGATGTTTTATTTCAGAACGGGTTTTTGTTAAGATCTACTCAACGCCAAGTATATTAATTTTCTTTTTCTTGAGTAAGAAAACGTATGCTACGAGCGATACGATTGCGTCAAAAGCGTTGCCGATACCGAATAATAACGCTATACCGATAAGCGTTGGCTCCCATACTCCACAGAGATATAGAATAAACGCTCCACCGTAATAAATTGTATTTGTGACTACTGATTCAAAAAGCATATAATTGGTTTTGCCAAGTCCATAAAAGGTTGAATCGAATACGTTTTGAAATGCGTATAACATATAAAAACCTAGTAAAACCATAACGAGTTCAAATAGTTTATCTACGTCATTAAAGTTTAGTATGTGCGACATAAACGGTTTCCAAATCGGTATTGTAATACACCAAATTACGCAAACAATAGCAGTTATTATAAAATACCCAAGCGAATTGTTTTTAATTGCGTTTTCATCTGTTGCAGTTTCTCTCTTTATAAGTTCACCGAGTTGCAAAATCGGGAGCAATAGCCAACCCCAAATAAAATTGTTTGCAACCCAATACGTTCCCTGCTCGCCTACCATATTTACCATACGAGCAATCATTAGCATGTAAGCAATATTTCTAACGAAAGATTCTAAACCAGAAATTCCACCGACTTTTACAAAGTCTCTCATCCAAGCAAAGTTTAACTTTTCTTTTTTGAAAAGAACTATTCCCTCTTTGCTTAAAAGAATTATTGCCGTTATAACTAGAACAACATTTACGATTATATTTGAAAACGCAATTCCGTTTACACCAAGATTTAATGATACAGGCAAAGTTGAAACCATAAAGGTATCAACGAGCACGCACAAAACGAGTTTTACAGCCGTTAGTATGTAAACGTATTTTTCTTTACCGAGCGTTACCATTCCAACCATTATAAAGTTAAATGCAAGAGAGAAAATACTTGCTACGCTTTCAATTCTTATGTAGGTTGCCGACGCATCAATTATGCTTAAATCGGTCGCCATAAGTGTTAATAACGGTTTTGCAAGTGCAATTATAATGATTGATAGTAACGTGTAAGCACTCACGGAAACAATTAAGCCTGTGCGCATTCGGTTTGAAAATTCTTGCTTATCCGTTAATACTTTGCCGATAAAGAAAAACAACGGCAAAACAATTGCCTCGCTTAAAATCTCGTATAAAAGATTTACCCACGAAAGTTGCCCAGCAATTGAAAACGAATATTCTCCAGGCAACTCCCCTAATAAGAAAACTCGAAGTGTTGTATAAATCGTTGGGCAAAGCCCCAACACTATAAGTGCTAAAAATAATTTATAATTAATTTTACCTAATGATTTTTTAACTTTTGTAAACATAATGCTTTTTCCCTATTTTGAATTATTATAGCAAAATCCACTTGTTTTTTTCAATTGTTTAAAGCCGATTTTAGTCAAAAAAGTAAAGATTTCCCAAAAAATTTTTATTTAAAATCTTGGGAAAAAGATTGTAAAATTAGGGTTTTAATAAAAAATAAAATTTATAAAAACCGATTAAAAGCAATAAAAAACACCCGAAAATAAACGATTTTCGGGTGAAAATATCTAACTCAATGGGACGATGAGGCAAAAAATAGTGAAAAAACTTAAGTTTTTGAGGCTCTTTTAGTATGACCGAAACCCCTAGGGGGATTTTGGGAAAAGAGGTTTTAAAGTTTTTAAGAAAAAAGGCAAGATTTATCTTTGTTTTTCTATTGTTTTTTATTGTTAAATTTTTTAGTAATTTGTTTGGGGAAAACCCCTATAATCAGCCTTAAAATCCTTTGTAGAAATGAAATCTTGTTTTATTTGAATTACTGATAAACGTCACGTTCACCACAAATCTCATACCTTTTACAGGTATTAAAATTTCTGTTTTAACGCTAATTTGACCAAAATTTAGTTCATATGTAGCTTTATGTGGAGTAAAAGATATTTTTATACTTTTTGAAGAAAAACCATCAAAATTATGATAAATTTTTCCGTTATATGAAAAATATACACGGATTGGAGAGTTAATTTCTTTGCGTTCACGTTTTACAAGGGCTATACCAACAGGTGAATTAATTTGACAAGTTTGCAAGCCATATTGGTCTAACTTTACCAAAATTTCATCGTTTTTATAAATATACTCATAACTTCCAACTTTTGGAAAAGGCGTTAATGTGTATCCACCTAATTCTTACGTAAATTGCCCATAATTTTTAATCGTATTTTTACCTAACATCATTAACCTTTTCTTCTCTAGATACTAGAACTTTCTCCAGACCATCTTGTCAACAATTCTAGTATATGATTGAATTAATTTTACAACCTTAGTTGATACGTTTTCTTCAACGTAATCTGGGACAGGAATTCCGTCGTTTCCATCTTTTGAAAGCTCAACCGACGCTTCAACTGCTTGTAAAAGACCCTTTTCATCAATACCAGCAATAACAAAGCATGCTTTATCTAATGCTTCTGGTCTTTCTGTGCTTGTTCTAATACAAACTGCTGGGAAAGGCCTGCCGATGCTTGTAAAGAAAGAGCTTTCTTCAGGTAGCGTTCCACTATCTGAAACAACAGCAAATGCGTTCATTTGCAAGTTGTTATAATCGTGAAATCCTAATGGTTGGTTTTGGATAACACGCTTATCAAGCTTAAAGCCACTTACCTCTAAGCGTTTTTTGCTTCTTGGATGGCACGAATAAAGTATTGGCATATCATACTTCTCAGCAAGTTTATTAATAGCTGTAAACAAAGAGTTAAAGTTTTTTTCAGTGTCAATATTTTCCTCTCTATGCGCAGAAAGTAAGATGTATTTTTTCTTTTCCAAGCCCAAACGCTTAAGCACGTCGCTCTTTTCAATTTCGGCTAAATTATTTTTTAAAACTTCCGCCATAGGCGAGCCGGTCACGTAAGTTCTTTCCTTTGGCAAGCCACAGTCTGCAAGGTATCTTCTTGCGTGTTCAGAATACGCCAAATTAACGTCTGAAATTATATCAACTATACGGCGATTTGTTTCTTCTGGCAAGCACTCGTCTTTACAACGATTTCCTGCTTCCATATGAAAAATAGGGATATGCAATCTCTTTGCTGAAATTGCAGACAAACAGCTATTTGTATCGCCCAAAATTAAAAGCGCATCTGGCTTAATTTGGTTCATAAGTTTATATGAGCAATTGATGATATTTCCAACAGTTTCACCCAAATCTTCGCCAACAGCATCCATATACACTTCTGGGTCGGCAAGTTTTAAGTCCTTAAAGAATATGCCGTTTAAGTTATAATCGTAGTTTTGACCAGTGTGTGCTAAAATACAGTCAAAATATTTACGGCATTTGTTGATAACCGCAGCAAGTCTAATTATTTCAGGGCGTGTACCTACAATTATAAGTAATTTTAGTTTTCCATTATCCTTAAATTTTACGTTTGAATAATCTACTTTAATTCCCATTTTTTCTCCTTATTTATAAACCTATCTCATCTAAAAACTCTCTAAATTCAGCCTTTTCAGAATCCGACGTGTTATTTAGTATTTCAATTTCCCTTTTAAGTCTTTTTGTCTTACCACTAAATATGGTTTGAACCCAACGCACTATCTCATAAAAAGGCAACAGCCATTTATGTTTTCTCAGTATTGGATAACGGTTTTTCATAATACTGTATGGACAAAAAATTCTTCTAATAACATGCGCCTTTTTACCTTCGACCTTTGTTCCATCAACCTTCATTCTATTTTCTAGCGAGCCGTAAATTCCACCACTTAAGACGTAATTTTCTAGCATTTTTGTTGTTTTATTATGTTTTGCATTTGAAAACCAAACGTTAGTAAGCTCTGTAATTGAGTCATAGAACTTTGTAATATTGCACATTTCTAAAAGTTGATAGAGTTTATCTTTATTCAGTTCTAGTTCCTTTTGGGCAACGTAAACATCCATTATGGTGCGAACGCCACAACCACCCTTAAGAAAATGATAAACCATATGTGCAATCATATGAAAAAGTACAAATTCATTAGTTAGTTGACATTCATAGCCACCATCTTCAATTTGGCTTGCATAATTCCAAATTAAAGACAAACCTTTATCAAGATTTTCTTGCGCCTCTAAAACGTTAAAATGCAGTTCTAAATGCACGTTTGAAGGCGAAAATAAGGACACGTCGTGATAATTTATCTTATTGTCGGTTGTATATCCGTTTATACTAGTAAGAGCATTAACAGCACGTTCTAGGTCTTGCTCTTTAACTAGTATATCTATATCGCAACTTGTTCTAAGCCAATCTTGTGGATAATAACTACATAAAATTGCGCCCTTTAATGGAATAAAAGGAATTTTTTGCTCATTGAAAGTTTTTTTAATTGCATAAAATTCATAAGCTTGTTGTTCCCTTCTCATTACTGCAAGGAATTTCATCTTATTAAATTTTTGCTTTACTGTATCATCTTTTAATAGGTTATTATCCTTTATAGCAAATGCAATTAAATGCGCTAAATCTTGCTCTTTTGCAAGTTTAAATAAAAATTTTTCTTCATCTAAACTCAGTGACGGCATTTTATCAATTTCATTTTCGCTAGGATTTAGAACGCTTTTTATTAAATTGATAAAATATGATTTAATTAAATCAATATTAATTTCACTCATGGCTAAACCTTTTCAAAAAATGTGTCTGGTTTATTCACGTCAAACTGCTCGTTTGCCCACATAACCGTCACCAAATTTTCCGTTTGTGACAAATTAATAATGTTATGGGTATAGCCAGGCAGCATATGCACTGCTTGAATTTTATCACCACTAACTTCAAAATTTAGCACCTCGTCTGTGCCGATTTTGCGTTGTTGAATTAAGCCTTTACCTGCCACAACAATAAAAAACTCCCACTTAGTGTTGTGCCAATGTTGACCTTTCGTGATGCCAGGTTTTGATATGTTTATAGAAACTTGACCACATTTTTGAGTTTTTATAAGTTCAGTAAAACTTCCTCTATCATCAACGTTCATTTTTAAGTCAAATGCAACCTTTTCTTTTGGAAGATAGCTTAAATAAGTTGAGTATAGCTTTTTAGCGAAACTGCCGTTTGGAATTTCCGGCATAACAAGGCTCTTACTTTGGTAGTGGAAAGTATCGAGCAAATCTACTATCTCGCCAAGCGTCACTTTGTGTGTTGTAGGTACGTAATAATATCTTCCGTTAGCTTTAGGGACAGGTAAAAGTCCATCATAATCACAGCGACTGCCTTTGCCTTCTAAAAGGTCTAACATTTCATATATTAAGTCATCAATGTAGAGAAGTTCAAGTTCTATTTTTCTATCGTTAACCGTTATTGGCAAGTCGTTTGCTATGTTATTGCAAAAAGTTGCAACGGCACTGTTATAATTAGGTTTGCACCACTTGCCAAAAAGGTTTGGAAAGCGATATACACAAACGGTTGCCCCCGTTTCTAAAGAATAATCAAAGAATAATTCTTCGCCTGCTTTCTTACTTTTTCCATACTCCCCATCACCATAACGACCGATAAGCGTTGCTTGTATAGATGAAGATAGCATAACGGGACATTTATTTTGTTTTTCCTTTAATTTTGAAAGTAAAGTAGATGCAAAGCCAAAGTTGCCTTGCATAAACTCTTCTTGCGTTTGTGGGCGATTCACCCCTGCAAGATTAAACACAAAATCTGCCTTTTCGCAGTATAAGTCTAGCTCTTCTAAACTGCTATCAATATCGTACTCAAAAATGTCCTCAATCAATAATGATGGGCGAGTTTTGTCTTTACCGTCTTTTAAGTTTTTTAGCGCTTGGCATAAGTTTTTTCCAACAAAACCTTTAGCGCCTGTGACTAAAATTTTCATAAACTTCCTTTATTTTTTCAATTCGTCTTGAATATATTGCAATGAAGCAATCTTTTCTTTTGTTTCAGCAACAGTTAAAAGTTTCGTGTTATGAGAGTTAAACTCAGTTAAAGTATTTCTTTCAACGTCGCCAACTTTTATGTATTTATCATAGTTAAGACCACGCTTGTCGCAAGGCACTCTATAGAAATTGCCAAGGTCAATAGCGTTAGCACATTCTTCGTTTGTAAGAAGTGTTTCATACATTTTTTCGCCGTGGCGAATACCGATAACTTTAATATTATCCTTGTCCCCACCAAATAATTCGCAAACTGCTTCTGCTTGAGTTTTAATTGTGCAAGCTGGCGCTTTTTGAACTAAAATATCACCACTTTCGCCGTGTTCAAAGGCAAATAAAACAAGGTCAACAGCTTCATCTAATGACATTATAAATCTTGTCATTGTTGGGTCTGTTATCGTAATAGGTTGTCCTAAACGAATTTGTTCTATCCATAGTGGAATTACGCTACCACGTGAGCACATAACGTTGCCATAACGAGTACAACAAATTTTTGTTTTTTCTGGCGAAACTGTTCTTGATTTTGCAACGATAACCTTTTCCATCATCGCTTTAGAAGTACCCATAGCGTTTACAGGATATGCTGCTTTATCTGTTGAAAGACAAACAACGTTTTTAACACCTGCATCTATCGCTGCTGTTAAAACGTTTTCCGTGCCTAAAACGTTTGTTTTAACGGCTTCAATTGGGAAAAATTCGCAAGATGGAACTTGCTTTAATGCTGCTGCGTGGAAAATAAAGTCAACGCCGTGCATTGCGTTTTTAACTGATGCTAAATCACGCACGTCGCCGATATAAAACTTAATCTTTTCAGCAACTTCTGGCATCTTTGCTTGAAACTCGTGACGCATATCGTCTTGCTTTTTCTCATCACGAGAAAAGATGCGAATTTCACCGATATCAGTCTTTAAAAACCTATTAAGAACGGCATTACCAAATGACCCCGTTCCACCTGTAATCAACAACGTTTTATTTGTAAAAAGTGACATAAATTTTACTCCTTGTTTTTTTTCAATTTAGTAAAAAACTTTTTAATCTTATTCTTTTCTTTCTTATTTAACCCTATAAGCAACATCATAATTAAGTATATTGCTAAATAAAGCACAGCCTTAATGATAAAACTCTTCCATCCGAACAAGGAAATCATATTAATAATCAAACCCACACAAAGAGAAACTAAAGTTGCTGGCAAAATACCTTTATATGTTTCTAAATAATATTTAAACATATTAATCTTTGCGACTTTGTGATAATAAAAATTTAATGCAATTCCATATCCAAATATCATAGAGAATCCTGTACCAATAGCCGCTCCTAACATACCTAATCGTGGTACTAAAGCAAATGTCAATATTGCATTTACAACTGTTGAAATTAACAAAATCCATACTTTTCCATGTAATATATTTTTAGCTTTTAACACGCTAGTTATAGTATTTTGTGATAAATTTATGGTAGATGTACCCAACAAAATACAACACAAAACATAAACTTCCATATATCCTGAACCCACCCACAGTTCAATGAAAGATTTTCCAAATAAAATAAATCCTGTTAAAGCCAAAAGCAATATTAATAATTGTAAACGACTTGGTTCAATTATTAAATCAGTAATTTCATCATCAGATTTGCCTTCAAAAACAGCCTTGCTTATTCCTGGCAAATACATAGATGAAATAACCGTGGACAAACTTGAATACATTGAATAAATTTGTAGCGCTATAGAATAAACTGCAACTATTGCCGTTGTTGTGTATATACCAAGCACCATGTTATCAAGGTTGGAATTAAACTGATTTATAATGGATTGCAATAAAATTGCAACTGTAAAAATAAACGCTTCTTTTGCTAATTTTCCATCCCACTTATGTAATTTAATTTTGCATTTCAAGTTAAACTTAGTATAAAGTATGTTTATTAGTAATATCAAAATCGTTAGTGCAAAATCAACAATAACAACTATTAGCGCAGATTTAACAAATTGCAATAAAACTAATAACAAACATACCCTAAGCGCAATCTTAGCAATATTAATAATCTTAACATAACTATATTTTTCATACGCTAAAGTTAATCCATTATAAGCGTGATTAAATAAAGAAAATGCTGTACTTGCACATAAAATTAAAAAAATCAAGCGAGCATAGCCCATTTGTGATGCTGGAATTGATTTTCCATACAAAGTAGGCAAAAAAAGTGTTATTCCTATTGCTAGCAACATAACCACCAAAGATAAAATCAAATATATGATAAATCCCATCGCCAAAAAGTTTTGTGCCGTATATTCGTCTTTTTCTGTCCTAAATTTTACTAAATAACGTGTAATTGTTCCACCAATACCAAAATCTAATACTGCTAAATAAGATGCGGTCGACAACAACAGTTTATATAAGCCATATTCGCTATCTCCTAGTGAGTTTAATAATATAGGAACAAATAATATTCCCACTAGAATATCGATAATAATAAGTGCATATGACAAAATAATGCCTAATGTTCTTTTATTCATTTTATTGCTTAATCCTCAATACCAAAATCATATAAAATATTCTTAATATAGTCAAAAACCACTTTTTTGTCTTTCAAATTATGCACTCTTTTATTATACATTTCTAACAAAAACACATAATAGTATTCGACTCTTAAACTTGAGTCAAAACTCTCACCTATTGATTTAAACAATATTTTAAAATAAGAATCTAATTCTCCATTAAAATATTGTTTCATTAAAGTTTTATTGTGTCCATAAACATATTCATTTTGCATAAGCCAAAATATATCATAATAAAAACAATACTTTCCATAATGCTCAAAATCTATAAAATAACACGATTTATTATCTAAAAGCAAGTTTGAATATGTAAAATCACCATGTAAAGTAATTAATGGAACTTGTTTGCTTTTTATATTCTCAAGCTTTTTAAATATTTGTTTTCCAATACCTATATCAAATCGTTTTTGCTTTGCCTCATTTATTAATTCACTAATACAAACAAAACTAATTTTTCTTTCATTCTTAAAATAGCTACAATAATTATTTATAATATTATTAAACAGTTTTGTATATTCTTTATTATCTAGCAGCTCTATTTTTTTACCGAATATTAATTTTTCCTTTATAACTTTTTGTTCAATGTCTTTAAACAAAATAGGAACTAATGGCAACTTTTCTAAAAAGAAATCGTAGGCATTCAAATCTTTATACATTTTTTGTGTATCTTGATAAATGGTGACAACTTCTTTTTTTTCTAAATTAAAAACTTTTACAGATGCCGGATTATCGTCTTCTGTTGTGTTCCCAAAAACAATTATCTCCCCTTCAAAAAATTTGTCTTTAGATTTTAAATTGCTTAAATAAAGTTGTTGTTTTAAAAATGAAGAAGAAAACTTTCTTTTTAATTGTTGTTCGCAAAAATCTTGATTAATATCATTTGCTCTTAAAAAAAACACTTTTGCACGAGAATCGCCCAAATATTGACCATTTTTTAAAAAATAGCTAAATTTTTTAAGAGTTTTTTTTCTTTTTCTTAATTTTAGTATTTTGTTAAAAAAAGATTTCATATTATCTACTTTACCTTATCTTATTAGCAGGTGAGCATGGCTCTTGTAGTTTTACTAAAGTTTTATTAAACTTAACACCTTGTTTTAATTGCTTAATTAAATCTACAAGCTTTTCAGCCGCATATTGTGGTGACCATGTAGTTGACATAGTTTTCACTGCACAACAGCCCATTTCTTCTCTAAACTTTTTATCTAACACAGCTTTTTTCAAGAGTTCATTTAATTGGTCTTGTTTTTTTACATCAAACAATAAACCATTTTTTTTATCTTGTATCAAAAATGGTGCAGCACCAATTTGCTTTGATGCTATAACACAACACCCTGCGCTCATACTTTCGTTTGTAACAACACCCCAGCCTTCACTAGCGTCACTTGTTATCAAATGAATATCACTTTTCTTTAATAAATCTCTTACTTCTTGATTGGTTTTAGAAGGATAATATGTTATATAATCTTCAAGTTCTAATGAATGTATTTTAGCAAGTATAGCTTCTTGCATAATGCCTTGTCCAATTATATTAAAATGAGCAGATATTCCTTGCTTTTTTAAAAAACTAGCAGCTTCTATTACCATATCACAATGCTTCCACTTCAATAACCTACCAATCCATGAAACTTGCGGCACTTCATTATTACGACTAGAAAATTCAGTTTGAACTGGTTCAATGAAATATCCAAACTTCCATGCTCTTTTTCTAAAACATAAAAATTTAGAAAAATCATTATATGCGTACGCACTAGCAGCAAGAAGGTGATAATTTTTTCTCTGCCAAATTACAGAGCTTTTAAAAATTCCAAATAATGCTTTGGGATTAAACCAATCTACGAAATTTGTATGTTTAAGTGGCCTTTCTTGGTATCTAAAAACTAATTTTCCTTTTTTTAGTCTATCTTTAACCCAATAGGTCTTAGCTGCTCCGATTATAACAGCATCAGCATTATCAATTTTTTCTTTAATATAGTTTACATTTTCTTGTGTCATAGAAATAGCATAAGGACTTTCTTCTGTGAAATCATGCCACCCCATAGCAATTCTCTCTTGCGTCATTGGTTTTGTAGCCACAAAAAGATAACCCTCGCCTAACAATGAGAATAATTTATCACTTAAGGGTTTTTGATGTATTGAAAGATTATCACCAATAAAAACAATCTTCATAAATATTACTCCTTATTAAAGTCATCAATAATAAACTTATACGCTTCAATTAAATCATTTTGGCTTCCACATAAATCTTCTCTAATTTTTTCTCTTGAACGAAGCGAAAACTCTTTTGCAATTAAGTCATTTTCAAATATTTTACTCACGTAATGAGCTAATAACTCAGTCTCTTCAAATCTATATATATAAGATGTTGAATTATGTACAGCAAAATTATTTACACCACCAACATCTGCAACAACAGATGGTGTTCCAACTAGCATCGCCTCAACAAGTGTATTAGAGCTATTTTCAATTGATGAACCTAACACATAACAATGTGAATGATAAAATTTATCGACCATTTGGTCTGATGATAATGCACCAGTAAAAACAATATTGTCTGATAACTGCTTTTTTTTAATTATACGATCTAAATATCTTCCATATCCTATTTTCCCAAATAATGGAATAGATTTGTTTGGCATTATTCCAGCCACATAAACTATAACTTCAGGAAAGCTTTTTTTAATTAAAGTTAATGCCTCCAAAAATTTATGAAATCCTTTGAGTGGAACACGTGCCCCACCAGCATAAAAGATAGTAAATTTTTTAATATTAATTATATCCCATGGCCTACTGTTAACAAAATTTTCACGAAATAATTCTCTTACTTTAATATATTTAATTTGTTTGTTTAACGAAGTTGTATGAGATAAATCCCAGTCTGTTCGCCCTAAGAAATATTTAAATCGGTTTATAATCTTCTTTTCACTCTTTGCTCTTCTTATATACCCTTTACGTTGAATGCAAATAGGAAGCTTTTCAATTAATGGCATTTGTTTTAATGGTAAATCTGCATAAAAATAATTTTCAGCGATACAAGAAACTAGCCCTTGAATAGAATGACATATTGGTATATTCTTCTCAATTTCATCGTTTATATTTAAGGAAAATGAAAACTCTGTACCATGCACGTGTATAATATCGGGTTGTAAATTTAACAAAAATTCGTTAAGATATTTAGCATCTGTGCAATACTTGCCATCTAGTAATGCTTTTTTATTTACATTTAAAACGTGATAATTAACCCCATTGTATATAAAGTTTTGCATTTTATCAATTTTCTTTTTTGAAACTACACATAAAATATGCAACTCTAAATTCTCGTTCTTTATTAACGCATTTTTAGTAGATTCTATCCATGTTCCAGAAACTGGTTCTTTTTCTCTAATCCTTTTAGAGACTTCTCTCATCGCTCCTTGAACTATCCACAACACTTTCATTTTAATTCTCCGTTTTAGACAACAAAACCACACCTGGTACTACTATAAATATTATGCCATGACTTCCAACTATAGTGTTTAAAGTACCATTTAGTAGTAGTAGCATTACTACAGTTATTATGAAACCTTTATGTTTAATTAGTTTATACATGCTCTTTAATGCAAAATAAAGAACGTAATAAAAGCCAATAGAAAAAATCCCAAGCAAACCTAGCATATCTAACAATGTGGAATGCCCACCTAGTTCGCTTTCATACCCTAAAACTTTAGCACCAATTATAGGAAATCTAAAAATACCCTTTATCGATTCTAAATATCGACTAGTCCTGCCTTCTAGTTTTCCTGTTGTTTGATCAGTTTTTAATGCGTGTATTATTTCTTTTACTTTTTGTTTATAGAATGTTCCATCCATGGCCTCGATAACTGAATCACTATATTCTAGCAACAAATCCATCGCTGTAAAAACAATTACTATTAAAAGTAGAATTGATAATAAAACATCCATAACGTTTTTAGTGTTGAACATTTTAATTATCCAAGCAAAAATTGATACTAATGTCATAATTGCGGCAATCAAAAAACCTGAAGACATAACTAACAAAACACCTATTATTAAAGAAATTAGCACAGGTATTTTTTTGGGTCCTTTAACCTTTCCTAATAAATACATCAAGGCAGTATTTGAAAATATGGATGGATAAACAAGACCATACCCACCAACACCTTTTGCGGCATAACTTTTCGCATCTTCACTTGAGCGAACCAACAAACGTGATACCCCTGGATTTGTTTGATATTCAATTAAAGTACGAACTTGAAATATTGTTAGCAACAACAATGCAACAATAGTTAGAATTTTAATATACTCCGTATCATAGTTTTTGTAATATATAAATTGCAGAATAAACAACAAAAATATTATTATTTGTAGTTGGCTTATAACAGCATCGATTATGCCACTACCAGCAATCCATTCAATAAAAATGGCAAGTATGCAAAATATACAAACTGATAAATATACTACTTGAACATTAGTATTGCCACCTGATATTTTAAGCCAAGATAAAAGAACCCATAATAGCCCCGCAGCCAAAACAAGAATCCTAAATAGCATTGGATGTTGTAATGGTGGAGAAATGGTCCAAATAAGAATATATAACGAACACAATCTTAATATATAATCTAATCCATCAAGTTTCTTTTTTAGCATATTTACTATTAGTCCTTAAATAATTCTATAAATCCATCTAAAT
The DNA here is from genome assembly GCA_045587465.1 of Christensenellaceae bacterium. Classification (GTDB taxonomy): domain Bacteria; phylum Bacillota; class Clostridia; order Christensenellales; family Borkfalkiaceae; genus UBA1259. The sequence continues at coordinate 38,643 of JAZNCJ010000044.1, read as the reverse complement.
AATTTTCATAGTGAAAAATTGTATTATCAACTTTTACTTTGTTAGAACAAGCTCTTTCTATTGCAGCTAACAATTGTTCCTCACCATCAATTAATATACTGTTAGTTGCATCCAAATAATCTTGTATATTACTAAATTTGTTTGCCAACACAGGCGTTCCGCATGAAATGCTTTCAACAACTTTTGTAGGAAAACCAGCTTGAACAAATAAAAAGTTTTCACGCATAATTATTGACCAATCTGATTTTTTAACAATTTCAACTGCTTCTTTGTGAGATATTCTTCCCTTAAATATGATTGCTTCAGAATTTATTGAAAGCGAATACATGTTTTCAAACTCTGCCTTTGTTATACCCACAACAATTAGACATACATTTTTATGCTTTGCAATTTTATCTATTGTCTTAACAACTAAGTCTAGTTTTTCTTTTCTTGCAGATGGACTTCCCACATACGAAAACACTGTCTTATTATCGCTACTATCTTCAATTTTACACCATTTTTTATCTTTAATATTTACCAATGGTGGAATTTTTATTGTTTTTACATCACTATAATAATATTTATATAGAAAATCACTTATTGCAATTACCCCATCCATTTGTTTATGTAAAACTTTCATTCGCAAGTTAACATCAAATTTCTTAATTAGTTTTTTAATTGGATTACCTTTTATTTCATACCATTCAGTGACATCAGCATAACATTTAACATTATTTTTTTTGCAAAATTTTATTATTTTTTTTAATGCTATTGCTGGATAATTATACGCAATAATATGTGTTATTTTATATTGGACAATAATTTTTTTCACTTCCGATGCTGACAAAAGATATTTCCAACCAACTTTTGGACTATTAATGCACTTACAACCAAATAACGTTAAATTTGTTTGTTTAAAACAATTTGTTTTATTTAGAAAAATAACATCGTAACCTAATGAAAGTATTGCTTGTGCATTACCAACAACTCGTTGCGCAGCGGCGTTTTTATCTGGCAAATCAAAACCACCAATATATAAAACAACCCCTTTTGATACCATTATTACAAATTCTCCTTATACCAAGCTATTGCTTCATTTAAGCCTTTTGCAAAATCATAATCTGGGTCATAACCAAGCAACTCTTTTGCAGCTGAAATATCTGCATTTGAGTGCTTAATATCACCTTTTCTATCTGGCCCAAAATTAGGCTCAATATGTTTTCCCAAAGCCTTAGTCAAAGTATAGTAGATATCAATTAAATATTCTCTACCACCATAAGCAATATTATATGCCCTACCAGCAGCCTCATGTGGTGCCAAACAAGCTTTTAAATTAGCTTCTATTACGTTTTCAACATAAGTAAAATCTCTACTTTGCTTACCATCACCGTTAATTGTTGGCTGTTCATCTTGTAATAATTGTTTGATAAACTTAGGAATAACCGCAGCATATGCACCATTTGGGTCTTGTCTACGTCCAAAAACATTAAAATATCTCATACCATATGTATCTAGGTCATATAGTTTTGTATACAGTTTTGCCCATTCTTCATCGCAACGCTTAGTTAATGCATATGGTGAAAGCAAGTTTCCTTCTCTTCCTTCTCTTTTAGGAAGATTTGGCTCATCGCCATAAACTGAAGAGGATGAAGCATAAACAAATTTTTTAACCCCTTTCTGACGAGCAGCTTCTAACATGTTTAGTGTGCCATCAATATTATTCTTGCAATAGAATAATGGCATTTCAATTGAGCGAGGAACACTGCCCCATGCCGCTTGATTTAACACATAATGAACGCCATCACAAGCTAACAAACAAGTATCAAAATCTTTAATATCGCCCTTAATAAATTCATAATTAGCATCGTTTATAAACATATCAACATTTGATTGCTTGCCTGTAGAAAGATCGTCTAAGCAACGAACCTTATAACCAAGTCTTAAAATCGTTTCACAAAGGTTGGAGCCAATAAATCCAGCTCCACCCGTCACTAAAAACTTACTCCCTTCAGGGAATTTTAAATGTGCATATCCCATCTTTATAATCTCCAATAATTGTATCCTGCTTTTTCGTATTCAACTCGATTTAACAAACCTTTAATATCTAGCAAAATTTTTTGCCCTTTACTAAAGAACTTATCAACATCCGACATACTGAAATGCGCAAATTCATTATGCGCAACAGCCAGAACTACGGCATCCATCTCTTTAATTGTAGAAATGTCAACAAATTCTACCCCATAAAGGCGTTTTGCTTCCATAGCATCTGCCGTTGGGTCCGCAATGATAGGTTCAATTCCATATTCACGAAGTTCTTTAACTATATCAAAAATCTTTGTGTTTCTAGTATCAGGACAATTTTCTTTGAACGTAAAACCTAAAATAGCAACCTTTGCATTTTTTACTGTCTTTTCTGCTTTTATAAGATTTTTTACAATATTTTCAGCTATATATTTACCCATATCATCGTTAATACGGCGACCAGCTAAAATTACCTGGCTATGGTAACCAATTTGTTCTGCTTTATATGTTAAATAATAAGGGTCTACTCCAATACAATGTCCGCCTACTAAACCAGGATAAAATTTCAAGAAATTCCATTTTGTTCCGGCAGCTTCTAAAACCGATTTAGTATCAATTCCAATTTTATTAAAAATAATTGAAAGTTCATTCATAAACGCTATATTAATATCACGCTGACTATTTTCAATAACTTTTGCAGCTTCTGCAACCTTGATGCAAGATGCTCTATGTACACCTGCATCAACAACAAGTTCATAAACTTTTGCAACAATTTCTAATGTTTCTTCATCCATACCAGAAACTATTTTAGTTATCGTTTCCAATCTATGTACTTTATCGCCAGGATTAATACGCTCCGGAGAATATCCAACCTTAAAATCAACACCACACTTTAACCCAGATTCTTTTTCAAGAATTGGCACACAAACATCTTCTGTTACGCCAGGATAAACTGTGGATTCATATACTACAATACTTCCTTTTGTTAGATTTCTCCCTAAAATTCTACTTGCACCTTCTACAGGTGTTAAATCTGGAGTATGGTCATCATACACAGGAGTAGGTACGGCTACAATATGAAATTTTGCTTCAGAAAGTTTCTTTTCGTCATAAGTAAATTCAACGGTGCTTTGTTTAATTGTATCATTACCAACTTCATTAGTAGGGTCTATGCCTGATTTATACAATTCAATTTTTGATTTATTTAAGTCAAAACCAACGACCTTAACTTTCTTAGCAAAAGCGACGGCAATCGGCATACCAACATAACCAAGTCCTATAAGCGATATTTTTTCTTCCCCTTTTACAATTTTTTCGTAAAGATTTCTGTACATTTTCTTATCTCCTATAAATTATATATTCAAATATTCACACATTGAAGCATTAACTTTTTCAACGTCATATTTCTTTCTACAAAACTCTGCAGATGCATTACCCATACTTTGTACTAGTTCAGGATTTTTTATAAATTCTATCATTTTTTCAGCAAGAACAACACCGTCTTTAACTGGCACAAGAAATCCTGTTTTACCATCAATAACAGTCCCTCTACAACCAGGAGCATCAGTAGTAATTATTGCTCTTCCCATAGATGATGCTTCAAGAACTGTTCGGGGTGTTCCTTCACGATAAGAAGGCAATACATATACCGAACATTGCTGATAATAATCTGCAACTCTATCAGTTTCGCCAAAATACTCAATAATGCCTGCCTCTATATAAGGATCTAAATCCTGCTTCGACAAAGAATCTTGGATTCCTTCACAAGCACCTAACAACATACAACGAACTTCAGGAAATTGTTCTTTTACTATTTTGCAGGCTTGCAAATATTCTCTTACACCTTTTGAATACATAATACGGGCAAGCATAAAAAACGTTAATCTTTCAGGATGTTCTACCACACAAAATTTTTCTGTGTTAACCCCCGAACCATTTACTACAACGGTTTTTGTTTCTCTAACTAATTTTAGTAATTCAAATTGTCTTTTATCATCTTCGTTTTGAAAAATAACTTTATCTGCTTTTTTAAGAGCCTTTTTATACATTATAGACATAATAAAACGAATTAATTTTGCCTTAAATGTATTTGATGTAAACGCATAACCAACACCTGTAATCATTGCAACGGTATGAATATGTTTCCCTAGTCTTTTTTCTGCTTTCTTTGAAGCAATAGAACCATAAATAACAGGCTTACTGGTATAACTTAGCACAACATCAGGCTTTTCAACTTCAAAAAGTTTTTGTAATTGTTTTTTATATCTTAAATCTGAGAAGGGATTAACTCCATTTTTGTTGTTTGGAATTTCTACAAAACGAGCACCTAATTCTAAGATTTTATCAACTCCAATTTGGTTAGGTCCGGTCACAACAACTTCATACCCACTTTTGATTATTTTTTTAATCAAATCACCTCGAAAATTATAAACCGTACGGTTTTTAGGAGACACTAGAATAAATTTCACTAAATCAATCCTCCAAATTATTAAAAATAACTTTTTCTAATCTTTTAGCATTTCCATCGCCGACAAAGCTATTGTGTGGCGTTAAAATTACATTTTCTATTTGCCATAAAGGACTGTCCTTTGAAAGTGGTTCTTGCTCAAACACGTCTAAAACAGCACCAAGTAATTTTGTTTTCAAAGCCTTGATTAATGCTTGTTCTTCAATAATTGGTCCTCGAGCAATATTTACTAAAACGCTACCATTTTTCATAACGCCCAAACGGTCGTCATTAATCATATGTTTTGTTTCATTAGTTAAAGGCAAAGTCAGCACAACCACGTCTGCACTTGAAAGTGCCTTATCAATACTGTCTAAAGCATACATTTTTTTATAGTTTTCATCTATCCTTGGGAACATATCCACCCCAAAAACCGAACAACCGAAAGCGTTAAATCTTTTTGCACACTCAGTGCCAACGTTTCCACAACCGATAATGCAAACGTTTTTGCCATATAATTCTAAAATGCCACGATGTTTTTCCCACGTGCTATTTTTTTGCTTGTCCATAAAAAAAGGCGCTTGTTTGTATAACTGCAAAACCCCACTAATAGCAAACTCAGCCATAGGAATACTATAAACGCCACGAGCGTTATAAATTTTAATTCCGTGCAACTCAACATAGTCCATAGGAACACGGTCAAATCCAGCACTGGTTAATTGAATAAATTTAAGTGAAGTGAACTTTTCTATTTGGTGATGTAAAAACAAACCGTTGCAAACAGCACCTTCAACTTCTGAATATTCGCAAGGCAAATCTTCGTTTTCATTTTGCATAAAAACAACCGAATGCCCTAACTTAACTAAATCATTTAATTGTTCGTCAGTGCATTTCCACGCACCAGTCACAAGAAGTTTCATTTACTTTCTAGTCCTTTTACAATTTCAAATACTGTTTTTTCAATATATACCCTATTGAAATCCAAATCTACCTGTCCACTATCGCACTTTGCTTCCCATGCACGAATATCAGCTAGTCCGTTTGTAAAGATGCTTTCGACTTCGCTAATGTCGGTCACTATGTTTGTATTGCAAAAGCTTCTTGATAAAATCGCACAAGTTGAACCGAGCCTATAATGCTCTGCAATTACCTTTTCTGCTGGCAAAGAGCCTTTCCCCAATGCAGCGATACCACCAAAACCATAAGGAAGTCCTTTTGCCTTAAATTTTTTGCACAGTTTTTCAACCGTTCCATCGGCAAGAAGCTGAAACATAAACTTCATTCCGTAGCCCAAACTTAAATCATTTAGCCCAACAAACACTTCATCTATGCCTTTAACTTCTAAAATCTCGTCAATATTCTCAACTGCTTCTGGAGTTTCAATTAAAAGTAGCGTTCTTGCTCTGCCACCAACAAGACCAACAAATTGCTCAACTTCCTTTTTTGTCTTAAAGAAAGGGAGCATTATAATATCTGCGCCAGCATCGATTATGGAATCAATTTCTTCAGCAGAAGAAGTATATCTATCTGTCTTATCGTGAATAGGATTGCATCTTGCCATAAGCTTTGCTGTTGTTAAATATTGTTTGATTTTGCGAACGTCATCTACTGTATGAAAAGATTGAACGGTGTCCATGCCCCCTTGCCTATCGCTCTTGCCGATATATTCCATATCCACAAAAATTCGCTGAACACCATTTCTTTCGGCAATTAGCGCAATTTCTGGCTTGTTTGTAATATACATTAACTTTAGCATTTTATTTCTCCGCTACGTTATCTAAAGCATTATCGACAGTACCAGCAATTTCATTAGTTTCTTTTAACAAACTACCTTCTTCCACTAAAATATCTTGCGTTTGACCTGCATCACTTTCACTTGAAGAATTTTTGACCGTTTCACCTTTATTTTCGTTGTTAGCATTTGAGAAAACTTTAAGCACGGTTGAAAATAAAATTTTTATATCAAGCCAAAACGACAGATGTTCTACGTACCAAACGTTAAGCTCAATTCTTTTATTCCACTCAACTTCCTTTCTTCCGTTAATTTGCGCCCAACCAGTAATACCTGGTCTAACGTTGAACATTTTGAGTTGCTCTTCGCTATACTTGTCAATAGTCCAAGGATGATAAGTTAGTGGTGGGCGAGGTCCAATAAAGCTCATATCGCCTTTAAGTATATTTATAAGCTGAGGCAACTCGTCAATACTAGTCGCACGAAGTATTTTGCCTATTCTTGTGACTCGCTTATCGCCTTTTCCTGAATAAACGCCAGAACCTGTTTTTTCTGCCCCCACACACATAGAACGGAATTTATAAATCTTAAAAACTTTTCCTTTCTTGCCAATACGTTCTTGCTTAAAAATAACAGGACCTTTTGAATCTATTTTAATGAGCAAAGCCACCAAAAGTAGTGGCACTAAAATAATGATTAAAGCAACCAAAGAAACAAAAATATCTAAAAATCTTTTGAAAAAATATTTATACATAAGCAATCCTTAAGTCGTTGAGTATAAAAAAATAATACTTTTTTACCCTCATTTTTCGCATATTAATTATTTAAGATATTATATTATATATAATATCCCTAAGACATTGTATCACTAAAGCAAACAAGTGTCAAGTGTAATTTAAAAATTAGTTGTAATTTCAGCATTTTTACGCTGTTTTTAACCGTTTTAGAGCGTTAGTTCATAAAAATGAAATAAAGTAATAATAAAGTAAAAATTTTGTAAAAGATTTGCAATTAAGGAAAATCAGGCTGAACAAATATAAATTCGAAAAAATAATTTAGAGTAGCAAACGAAAAAAGGTAGCGCTTTGCTACCTCTTTTTTGTTTCTGGTGCGAACAACAGGTAATTCCCCTGTTAGGGGAAATGTCGTTTTACGACAAAAGGGTTGCCGTCCCACGCTAGTGGATTGAACCGTGGGTTCAAGTAGCATTGCTTTTGCAATGCAAACGAAAAAAGGTAGCGCTTTGCTACCTCTTTTTTGTTTCTGGTGCGAACAACAGGACTTGAACCTGCACGAAATTTCTCCCATTAGAATCTGAATCTAACGCGTCTGCCAATTCCGCCATGTTCGCAAATTAAGTCAAGATGACATAATTAATATTAAATTTTTTCTACATCAAACGGCACAACAGCTTGAGCGTTCAAGTCAAGGTCCGCAAAATTTTTCAATTTATATTGCAAATATCCTTCAGCGCCAATCATTGCACCATTGTCGGTACAATATTTCTTTTCTGGGAGAACAAGTTTTATATTTTTTCCTTTTACAGCACTCAGCAATTGTTCTCTAAGATAGCCGTTTGCACCAACACCACCAGACACACAAATTGCGTTAAATCCAAATTTTTTAGATGCAAGCATTGCCTTATCGACAAGCACGTCTATCGCAGCGCATTGAAAACTATTTGCAACGTCTGCCTTATTAATTTCATTACCCCTTTCTTTTTCATTATGCACGTAATTTATAACGGCAGTTTTTAGTCCACTATACGAAAAATCAAACTCTCCACCATCGTAATTTTTAAGCATTTTTGGAAGTTTTATAACATTTTTTCCCTCTTTTGCAAGTCTTTCAACGTTTGGACCACCTGGATAGCTAAGCCCCAACACCCTTGCAACTTTATCAAAAGCTTCGCCTACAGCATCATCAAGCGTACTACCTAAAACAGTCATATTATAGTAGTCTTTAACGGCTACAATTGCAGTATGCCCCCCACTTGCTAAAATTGTAATAAAAGGTGGTTTTAACTCTTTATCGGCGATATAAGATGCTGCGATATGCCCCCTTATATGACTAACTGGAACAAGGGGTTTACCACAAGAAAATGCGAGTGCCTTTGCAAAAGACACCCCAACAAGCAACGCTCCTAAGAGCCCTGCACCCTTTGTCACGGCAAATGCGTCTATATCCTCTAAAGTAAGATTTGCCTCTTTTAATACTTGTTTTGTTGCACATAAAATGGCAGACGTGTGCGTTCTTGACGCAATTTCGGGAACGACGCCACCAAACTTTGCGTGCTCTGTTGCTGAACTTATTATCTTTTCCGATAGAATTTCTCTACCGTTTTTAACAATCGCAACAGCCGTTTCATCGCACGACGTTTCAATGCCCATAATAATAGGATTTTCTTTTAATTGTATGTTTTTAATTTTTTCAAAATACGTCATTGTGATTTCTTTAAATAATCGTTGATAAAGGGTTGAATATTTCCGTTCATAACAGAATTAACGTCACTATTTTCAAAGCCTGTGCGATGGTCCTTAACAAGAGTGTATGGACAAAATACATAGCTACGTATTTGACTGCCCCACTCTATTTTTTTGATTTCGCCTTTAATATCTTGGTCACGTTCTAAGCGTTCTGCCTCTCTTTTTTCAATGAGTTTACTAATAAGCATACGCATAGCCATTTCTTTATTTTGGGTTTGACTACGCTCGTTTTGACAAGCAACGACAATACCAGTTGGCAAGTGAGTAATTCTAATTGCCGAATCGGTTTTGTTAACGTGTTGTCCACCTGCACCAGATGCACGATATGTGTCTATTTTAAGCTCATCAGGACTTACTTTAATTTCGCCTTCATCTTGAATTTCAGGCATGACCTCTAAAGATGCAAACGAAGTGTGTCTTCTTTTATTTGCATCAAACGGAGAAATTCTAACTAGCCTATGCACGCCTTTTTCAGCCTTTAAATAACCGTAAGCCGAGTCGCCTTCAACCTTAAATGAAACCGACTTTATCCCTGCGCCATCGCCTTCCAATCGGTCAAGTTCGGTAAGTGTATAACCACTTTTTTCGGCATAGTACATATACATCCTATAAAGCATTTCAGTCCAATCGCAAGCCTCCGTCCCCCCTGCGCCAGCGTGCAGAGTTAAAAGAGCGTTCAACTTATCATACTTGCCCTTAAGAAGGGAAGAAAGGCGCAATTCTTCTATTGTTTTTTCTAAAGATGAAAGTTCATTTTCTACTTCGTCTAAAATACTTTCATCGTTTTCTTCATTTGCAAGTTCAATGATTTCACACGCATCGTCTATAGTTTTTTCAGCCCTATCAAACACCGAAACCTTGTTAGACAAACTCGCAACATCTTTAGAAATTTGCTGAGATTTTGAAAGGTTGGTATAAACTTCTGGAAGCTGTAAAAGACGCTCCTTTTCTTTTAGTTCATTTCTTAATGAATCTAGGTCAAAGAGAGTGTCCCGTCTCCAAAAGGATACCTTTTAATTGTTTAATTCTTGCTAAATATTCATCAGCCTTTAGCATATTAACTCCTTATGCCAAATTATTTTTCAAAAAATTATTTTTGACCACAGCAGTTTTTATATTTTTTGCCAGAACCACAAGGACAAGGGTCGTTTCTACCAATTTCTTGCTTTGCAGTTCTTTTATGAATTACTGGTCCTGCTTGTTGATTTGTTTGCAAATTTTGTGGAGCATCTTGTTTGGTTGGAACTCTGTGAAGTTCTGCTTTTAAAAGCAACGTGACTGTGTCGTCTTGAATTGACGCAGTTAAATCTTCAAACATTTCAAAGCCTTCTTTCTTGTATTCAATAACAGGGTCAACGTTTCCATAGCTTCTTAAACTTATACCTTTTCTAAGCTGGTCCATAGAGTCTATATGGTCTATCCACTTAGTGTCGATATTACGAAGAAGAACCATTCTTTCTATCTCGGAGAAGTTAATTCCCTGTTCTTTGTATCTAGCAATCTTATCTTCGTAAACGTTGATGGTTTGTTCAGTAATTTTAGAAAGCAAATACTCGTAATCCCAGTTATTAGCACGCTCTTTAGTCACAAACTGACTATCCTTTGGCAACAATTTCATTTCGATAGCATTATTTAACGCCTCTAAATCCCAAGTTTCAGGCTTGTTTTCATTATTGATAACCGAGCCGACAACATAACTTACAAAATCAGGAATAAGGTTAAGAATATCCTTATGAATATCATCTTCTTTGATAACTTTCATCCTTTCGGCGTACATAACTTCACGTTGCTTATTCATAACGTCATCATATTCCAAAACGTGTTTTCTTATGCCAAAGTTTTTACCTTCAATCGTCCTTTGAGCATTTTCAATGCTTCTTGAAAGCATTTTTGATTGTATAGGCTGATTCTCATCAACTTTAAAGAAATCGTAAATTCTTTGCATCCTATCGCCACCAAAACGCTTAGCTAAGTCATCTTCTAATGAAATAAAGAAAACCGATGAACCTGCATCACCCTGACGTCCACTTCTACCACGAAGTTGGTTGTCAATACGTCTAGATTCATGACGTTCTGTTCCTAAAATATGCAAACCACCTGCTTCAACTACTTTAATTTTTTCTGCATCAGTCTGCTCTTTTAATTTTTGATAAATTTCATTGTAGTGATTTCTAACGTTCATTACGTCTTCAGGAATATTAGAAATAAATGAAGTTGCAAGCTCAATCACGTCATCGGTCACGCCTTCTTCTCTAAGTTTTCTTTTTGCTAAAAACTCTGCATTACCACCAAGCAAAATGTCCGTACCACGACCAGCCATGTTAGTTGCAATCGTCACAGCCCCAAGCCTTCCTGCTTGCGCAACGATATCGGCTTCACGAGCATGGTTTTTAGCGTTTAACACGTTGTGTTTTACTCCGTTTTTAATAAGTAATTTTGAAATTTCTTCAGATTTTTCAACAGTGACAGTGCCCACCAATATAGGCTGTCCTTTTTTATGCCTTTCGATAATCTCTTTTATTATCGCTCTATTTTTACCATTTACAGTTTTGTATATAATATCAGGCATATCCTTTCTTGCAACCGGTTTATTTGTTGGTATTTCTAAAACGTCTAAGCCGTAAATTGCCCTAAACTCTTCTTCTTCACTCTTAGCAGTACCCGTCATACCAGACAGCTTTTTGTAAATACGGAAATAGTTTTGGAAAGTTATTGTTGCATAAGTTTTGTTTTCGTTTCTGATTTTTACACTTTCTTTTGCTTCAATCGCTTGGTGCAAACCATCAGAATATCTTCTACCAATCATAAGACGGCCAGTAAACTCGTCAACAATAATAACTTCGCCGTCAGAAACAACGTAATCGTTATCACGCTTAAAGATAAAGTTAGCCTTAAGAGCTTGTTGAATATGATGAGAAAGGGTTGCGTTTTCTATATCTGAAAAACTATTAAGCCCAAAGAAACTTTCGGCTTTCTTAGCACCAGATTCAGTTATTTGAACGCTTTTTTCCTTAATATCGATTGTAAAGTCTTTGTCTAGAACAAGCGTTTTTACAAATTTATTAGCAGTGATATATTTATCGCTAGATTCTTGACCTTTGCCAGAAATAATAAGTGGCGTTCTTGCTTCATCGATTAAGATTGAGTCCACTTCATCCACGATAGCAAAGTTCAATATTCTTTGCACCATTTGTTCGGTCTTTGTCTTTAGATTATCTCTCAGATAATCAAAGCCCATTTCATTATTCGTTCCGTAAGTAATGTCACAAGCATAAGCTTTTTTCTTGTCTTCATCTTCCATACCAGTTATAGCAACGCCGACCGTCAAACCCAAAAACTTATAAACTTTGCCCATCCACTCAGCGTCACGGCTTGCTAAATAGTCGTTGACCGTCACAATATGAACGCCGTCACCACTAAGGGCATTTAAATATGCAGGTAAAGTTGCAACTAAAGTTTTTCCTTCACCAGTCTTCATTTCTGCGACTCTACCTTGATGCAGACATATTCCACCAATAATTTGAACTTTATAATGCTTCATATTAAGCACACGGAAAGCCGCTTCTCTAACGACGGCAAATGCATCGCACAAAATATCGTCAAGAGTTTCGCCTGCTTTTAATCTGCCACGCAAAAAGTCTGTCTGTTCTTTAAGTTCTTCATCAGAAAACTTTGCATATTTTGGTTCCAACTCTATAACCTTATCAGCAAGCTTGTCTAATTTTTTTAAGTTTCGGCGTCCTTCCCCACCGAGAATATACCTAAATAGTCCCATATATCACTCCTAAATTAGTTTAATATCTATCAATAGGTGGCGTGCTAGCCACCGTTATTAAATTTACTATTTTTGCACCAGCTTTTTTAAGCCTGCTTGCAACAACCTCAGCAGTTGCCCCTGTCGTTGTCACGTCATCAACTATCAATATACTTTTATCTACAACCGATTTCTTATTTACAACTCTAAAAGCACTATCTAAATTCTTTAATCTTTCAGCCCTACCTAAAGTGGCTTGCCTTTTAGTATCTTTTACTTTTTTCAAACAATCTAAAACTGGTACGTCAATCCTTTCAGATAACTTTTCAGCAAGAATTTTAGACTGATTATAGCCACGCTTTCTTTGAGCGTCATCGGTCATAGGAATAAACACCAAATAATCAGCGTTAAAATAGTTTTGAAAATAAACTGAAGACAATACCTTAGCAAAATAATCGATAACGTAAATGCAATTATTGTATTTTGCATCTTTTATGAGTTTGTTTATCGGATAAGCATAGCTAAAAGCGCTTCTACACATGTCCAAATCGACTAAGACGTTTTTACAAGTTGAGCAATAATTTTCAAAGGCAATAACTTTTCTTCCACAATGGTCGCATATAGGCCCATCATTATAAGGAAGTATTGCCATGCACTCATCGCAAAAGTTTTGCCCTTCAAACACCTCTTTTCCACAAACCAAACATTTCCAGTTGGGATTATAAAAGTATTTGTTCAATAAATTCTTAAAAAACTGCTTTAACCCCATAAAAATTATAAGTATTTTTTTAAGTCGCACGCTTTGTCAGTCTTTTCCCAACTGAACTGCTCTTTTCCAAAGTGACCATAACTTGCAGTGTTAGAATATACAGGCTTTCTTAAGTCGAGTTTTTCTATAATTGCAGACGGTCTTAAATCAAATTCCTTTTGAACGATTTCGGCAAGTTTATCATCGCTGAGTTTGCCCGTTCCAAAAGTATTAACCAAAACGGATACAGGCTTTGCCACGCCGATTGCATAAGCAAGTTGAATTTGGCACTCGCTTGCAAGACCAGATGCAACTATATTTTTACACACGTATCTTGCCATATACGTTGCAGAACGGTCAACCTTAGTTGGGTCTTTGCCACTAAACGCACCACCACCGTGTGGGCATTTTCCACCATAAGTGTCAACGATTATCTTTCTTCCAGTGAGTCCAGAATCGCCCATTGGTCCACCAACTTCAAACCTGCCTGTTGGATTAATAAAATATTTTGTGTCACCGTCTAAATATTCTATTGGCAACACTTGGTCTATAACGTATTTTTTTAAGTCTTTTCTAAGCTTATCTGTTGAAACGGTGTCGTCGTGCTGAGACGATAACACAACCGTATCTATTCTTTTGACCTTTCCATTTTCATATTCAACAGTCACTTGACCTTTTCCGTCCGGTCTTAAATAGTCTAGCGTGCCGTCTTTTCTAACTTGTTCAAGCTTTTGACAAAGCTTATGCGACAAGCTTATAGGAAGTGGCATAAGTTCTTGTGTTTCTTTTGAGGCATAACCAAACATAATCCCTTGGTCGCCTGCGCCCAACCTATCAAAGTCATCTCCACCTTGCTTAGCTTCAACAGAATTGTCAACGCCTAGTGCAATATCTGGACTTTGTTTATTGAGTTTAACTAAGATTTCAACGTCGTCTGCGCTAAAGCCTGTTTTTTTATCAGTATAACCAATGCGAGCAATAACGTCCCTTGCAACTTTCTTTACGTCAACGGTTGCCTTAGAGGTTATTTCACCCATAATTAAAACAAACTGAGTTGTTGCCGAACACTCGCAAGCGACACGAGAATTTGGGTCGCCACTTAAATATGCGTCTAAAATAGCGTCGGATATATTATCACACACTTTGTCAGGGTGCCCTGACGTCACACTTTCACTTGTAAAAAAATTCTTCATAACTTTGTTCTTCCGATTGGTACAATTTTTCACTATTTATTTATTATACACTAATTACTACCTAGTGTCAACTTTATATAAGTAAATATCTTAATAAAATCACTTTAATTTTGACAAAATCTGCTATATATTTTTATGTTTTTTCTCTTTTTCTCGCTTTGATTTTTTTATTGACTTTAGTGTCAATATTTTTGTAAATTTTACATAATATTGCTTGACATAAATTTTTGAAAATATTATAATAAATTTAATTGACTTTAGTGTCAATATTTTTGTAAAAGCGAAGGTAAATTATGCAAAAAGATAAGGCTCAACACTTGAGTGTTGCCGACACAAGAAAAAATGATTTAATTTTTAGTGCGCTTAAAATTTTTTGTAAAAAAGGCTATCACTCAACAACTATTAACGATATAGTAAAAAAAGCAAAGTGCAGTCACGGACTTTTTTATCATTATTTTAAAAATAAGAGCGAGCTTTTTGATGCTGTTTGCGAAACACGTGGCAAGGATATGATGTATTTCTTAGACAAGGTTTTAGAAGAAGATTCAAATTTTGTTGACAAACTAATTCGCCTAACCGAATATACTTTTAACAATATGAAAAACGACCATATTTTTGCATATAGATATTACTTTTTTGTTTCAAGAATATTTGAAAAAGCCGAGAAAAATATTATGCCCCCAAAAGACAAAGTTCCCCCACACCTTAGAATGTGCGAGTTCTTTGAAAAAGGCATTATAAATGGCGATTTCCACGATAGATATTCGCCCAAAGAATGTTCAAGAATATATAATTGTATAATACAAGGTGCAACGCTTAACTTTATTTTATATCCAAGAGAGTTAAAACGCTCTTTTGATTTTCCATCACTGCAAATAATTGCCGATATATTTAGAAAGGAGAAACAAAATGACAAAACAAATTAGTGCTAAACCTAAAAATAGTTTTTTCGGTTCTGTTAAAACACTATCACGCTCTATCCGTGAATACAAAAAGCCTTCAATCCTAGCACCACTTTTCGTTGCTATGGAAGTTGTTTTAGAGTGCTTAATTCCTTGGATAATGAGCTTGCTTTTAGAGGCTATGGAATTTCTTGCTGGAAACTCAAGCAGTGCACCGTCAACGCTTGTTAAAAAGATTTTACATTTCTTGTCTAAAGACGGAAAACCTGAGCTTCTTTCAACAATTTTATTTTTTGGCGCCATATTAATCGCTTGTGCGTTTTTATCGCTTATTTTTGGGTTTTTATCTGGAAAATTCTGTGCAATAGCATCAAGTGGTTTTGCTAAAAACTTAAGAAAAGATATGTATTATAAAATACAAGATTTTTCTTTTTCTAATATTGACAAGTTCTCTTCTTCAAGTTTAGTCACAAGAATGACAACCGACGTCACTAACGTTGAAATGAGTTATATGATGATTATCAGAACTGCTGTTCGTTCACCGTTTATGCTTATTTTTTCGCTTGTCATGTCTTTTTTAATCAACGCAAAAATGGCGCTTATTTTCCTTTGCACAACCCCTATTTTAGCATTAGGTTTGTTCTTGATTATGAAAAAGGCAATTCCTTTTTTTAATAAGATTTTCAAAAAATACGATAAGCTTAACGAGTCGGTTGAAGAAAACATTAAAGGTATGCGTGTTGTTAAGTCTTACGTTAGAGAAGATTATGAAAAGCAAAAGTTTGAAAAAGCATCTACTAACGTTAAAAATGACTTTACTAGGGCTGAAAAAATCATTGCGCTTAACACCCCTCTTATGAATTTTTGCGTGTATGGTGGATTAATTGCAATTTACGTTGTCGGCTCTATGCTTATTATTAACTCTAAAAACACCCTGTTAAAATGGACTGAGCTTCAAAGCTTTATGTCATACTCATTTCAAATGCTAATGAGTTTGATGATGCTTTCTATGATTTTCGTGACTATTGTAATATCCACAGCAAGTGCAAAGCGTATTGCCGAAGTTCTAAACGAACAAAGCGACCTGACTTCAAAAGAAAATGCTATCACCCAAATTAAAGACGGAAGCATTGAATTTGAAAATGTTTTCTTTAGATATGGTGACAACTCTTATTTTGCATTAAACAATGTAAACTTAAAAATAAAAAGTGGTCAAACGGTGGGAATTATCGGCTCGACCGGTAGCAGTAAAACAACGCTTGTTAGCCTTATCCCAAGGCTTTACGACACCGTAGACGGCACGGTAAAAGTTGCTGGCATTGACGTTAAAGAATATGACCTTAACGCTTTAAGAGACGCTGTTGCAATGGTGCTCCAGAAGAACGTTTTATTCTCCGGCACTGTTCGTGATAATATGAAATGGGGTGACAAGAACGCCTCTGACGAGCAAATTTTAGAGGTTCTAAAACTTGCTCAAATTGGCAACTTTGACCTTGATAAGCACATCGAACAAAGTGGTGCAAACGTTTCTGGTGGTCAAAAACAAAGACTTTGTATCGCAAGGGCGCTGTTAAAACAGCCTAAAATACTTATTCTTGACGACTCTACAAGCGCTGTTGACACAAAGACCGACGCTTTAATTAGAAAGGCCTTAAGAGAATATATCCCTGAGACTACAAAAATTATAATTGCTCAAAGAATTGCATCAATTCAAGATGCCGATATGATTGTGATTATAGACGCTGGAAAAATCGTTGCATCAGGCACGCACGATGAACTTATTAGAAATAACGAAATTTATCAAGAGTTATACTATTCTCAAAACAACGCCGAGTCAAATTCGGCTCGACAAATGGTTCAAAACCAAAAGGCAGGTGAATAATTATGGCAAAAGCTATGAGTATGCCACGTGGTAAAGGTGGTTTTAAGGGTCGCCCAAGACAAAAAGCTAAAAAAGGAACGCTTAAAAGACTTTTAAAAATGCTTTTTATTCAAAACAAATGGTTTATGATTGGCGCTGGCATTTGTCTTCTCATATCGGGCATTACCGGCGTTGCAAGTTCTATATTTTTGCAAGAAATTTTAATCCTTATTGAAAAGGGTGTTGAAAATGGTCTTGACTCAGTTTGGGTTGGACTACTTACTATTTTTATTACAATGGGTGCTGTTTATGCAACTTGTATTTTGTGCAACTTTTTACAAACTAGACTGATGGCTGTTATAACCCAAAAATTCTTACACCAAATGAGAACTAAGGTTTTTAATAAAATGCAGTCGCTTCCTATAAGATATTTTGACACTCACCTAACAGGTGATATTATGAGTTCTTATACTAACGACACTGATGCTTTAAGACAACTCGTTTCACAAAGTATCCCTCACCTATTCACTGCATTAGTTAGTATTGTTACATTGCTTGTAATTATGTTTAGCAAAAGTTTGTGGCTTTCGCTTGTAATATTCTTAGGCGTTGCTGCAATGTCGTTTGTGACCAAAATTATAGGTGGCAACAGTGCAAAATACTTTATTAAACAACAAATGTCGCTAGGTGAAGAAGAAGGCTTTATTCAAGAAATGATTCAAGGTCAAAAGGTCGTTAAGGTTTTCTGCCACGAAGAACAAGCAAAAAATGATTTTGATATTAAGAATAATCAACTTTGCTCAGATGCGACAAACGCACATAAGTTTGCCAACGTTTTAATGCCTATCATGGGTAATATCGGCAATATTTTATACGTTTTACTTGCTTTTGTGGGTGGACTTTTGGTTGCTCTTAACGTTCCAAACGTTTCTTTTAGCGGAATTGAAAAAGATGCTACGAAGTTTCTTATTGTAATCATCTCTTTCTTGCCAATAAGTAAGCAATTTACAGGAAACGTAAGTCAATCTTCTCAACAAATAAACAGCATCGTTATGGGACTTGCAGGCGCCTCAAGATTATTCGATATTTTAGATGAAACGCCAGAAACCGACGACGGTTACGTGACTCTTGTTCGTTGCAATATCGATGAAAACGGCGTTATTACCGAAACAAGCGAAAGGACTGGAAAATGGGCATGGAAACACCCACATAAAGCAGACGGCTCTATCACCTATACCGAGCTTAAAGGCGATATCCAAATGTTTAACGTTGACTTTGGCTACGTTCCAGAAAAAATTGTATTAAAAGACGTTTCTCTTTACGCTAAGCCTGGTCAAAAAATTGCCTTCGTTGGTTCAACCGGTGCTGGAAAAACGACTATAACCAACCTAATTAACCGTTTTTATGACATTGCAGACGGCAAAATTAGATATGACGGTATAAATATTAACAAAATTAAAAAAGCCGATTTAAGACGTTCTCTCGGCATAGTTTTGCAAGATACTAACCTATTTACAGGCACTATCATGGACAACATTAGATATGGCAGACTTGATGCTACTGACGAAGAGTGTATAAAAGCTGCTAAACTTGCTTATGCTGATGATTTTATCTCTAAACTTCCTGACGGCTATAACACAATGCTCGTTGCAGACGGCGCAAACCTTTCTCAAGGTCAAAGACAGCTTTTATCCATCGCCCGTGCAATGGTTAAAGATGCGCCTGTTATGATTTTAGACGAAGCGACATCTTCTATCGATACTAGAACTGAAGCGCTTGTTCAAAAGGGGTCGGATATGCTTATGCAAGGCAGAACTGTTTTTGTTATTGCACATAGACTTTCTACCGTTCAAAATTCAGACGTTATTATGGTGCTCGAAAACGGCGTTATTATTGAACGTGGCTCTCACCAAGAACTTATTGACAAAAAAGGTAAATATTATCAATTATATACAGGAGCTTTTGAACTTGAATAATTATTGCTCGCTTTGCCCTAATACGTGCAAGGTAGATAAAGCCAAATCTAAAGGCTATTGTGGAACAAATAGCGATATCGTTATTGCAAAATATTATCTGCATAAATTTGAAGAGCCTGTTATAAGTGGGCATAACGGCTCTGGCACGATATTCTTTTGTGGATGCTCTCTTAAGTGCGTATTTTGCCAAAACTTTGAACTTTCTCGCTCTATGCGTGGAAAAACCATATCCGTGCAAGAACTTGCCGATATTTTTAAAGAGTTAGAAAATATGGGTGCACATAACATTAACCTAGTGAACCCTACTCACTATTCGGACAAAATTTTTGAAGCACTTAAAATTTACAAACCTAATATCCCTATCGTGTATAACACTCACGGCTATGAAAATATTGAGATTTTAAAAAAACTAAACGATTATATTGATATATATCTTCCTGATATTAAATTCTTTTCGCAATCATTATCGCAAAGATACACTAAAAAACTCGACTATTTTGAAGTGGCAAGCAAGGCGATTGAATTTATGGTAAAATCTAAACCTTTCATTCTTGGCGATGATAATATGCTAAAGCAAGGCGTGTTAGTAAGGCATTTAGTTTTACCACAAGGCATTTCTGACAGCAAGAAAATCCTTGATTGGTATCAAAGCATAAAAGACTCTGCTTACATAAACATTATGAGCCAATATACTCCTTTTGGCGAGATAGACGGCTATCCTGAGCTAAAACGAAAGCTGACCAAACGAGAATATGAAAGCGTGCTTGACTATGCGATGAGCCTGTCGATAGACAAAATGTATTATCAAGATAGCAAAAGCGCTAGCACCGAGTATATTCCGTCTTGGGATTATTAGATTTTATTAAAATTTAAAATGGACGCATTTTTTGCGTTCTTTTTTATTTTCTTTTTTTGTTCTTGCACCTTTATTTTTTAATTTTCATATAGATAAGTGCACAATATTAAGGAGGAGTTTATGAATCCGTTTGAACAAAAAAGCATAAATTTATTAGGTAGTTTTCAAAATTGGCGAGAGCTTTATCCAAAGTCTTATGACAAGCAAGAAGTTGACCCTTACACAAAAACAAGAATTATACTTATGAACGGCACTGAGTTTGAAGCTAACTGGTTTTCTCATAATTTTGCAAGGCATATTACAGATAACGACCTAAGAAGAGAACTTTCGGTCACTCGTTCCATTGAAAAACAGCAACAAATTAAAGTTTCACTTCTTAAACCTTGCAATGAAAGTGCACTAGAGCACACTATTTCTTACGAACAACTTGCCGTTGACTTAACAGCTGAACTTGCAAGAAGAGAAAGCGATTGTTATGTTAAAAAAGCGCTTGATTTTGCACTTTTAGAAGATTTTGACCACCTTTATAGATATTCTAATCTTTTAGAGATGGAACAAGGTTTACAAGCAGAACGATTAGTTGGAAAATATACTGAAATTATGCCTGCACGCCCAACAATTGCTCACCATCGATTTAATAAAGATAACGTTAAACGCAATATAGATTCTAAAGTGGCTGATAAGCAAACTGTACTTAACACTATGATTATAACTGCCGCCGAACAACAAACGATGAACTATTATATGAACATAACTAACCTTGCAACTAACGATTTATCACGCAAGCTTTATATGGAAATTGCACAAGTCGAAGAAGAACACGTCACTCAATACGAGTCGCTTATGGATTCAAGCGCAACTTGGCTTGAAATGCTTTTATGGCACGAGTATTGCGAGTGTTATTTATACTGGTCTTGCTACGTGACCGAAACCGATGCTTACGTAAAGGCGCTTTGGGAAGAAAACTTAGAAATGGAAATCGCACACCTACATAAAGCTGCCGAATTATTACAAAAATATGAAAATAAACATTGGCAAGAAGTTATCCCTGACGGAGAATTCCCTGCACCTATATCTTTGCACGAAAATATTGAGTACGTTAGAAATATCCTTGATACCACAGTTCAATATACAGGTCTTTTAGAAGATTATGTAAACGTAAACGAGCTTCCAAGCGATGCAAACTTTTTCCAGTATCAAAAAATCATCAACCCATCAATTGAAATTGTTCCAAGCCATTTAGTTATTGATGCACACATTAGAGGTTTTGGAAAAGATTATAGGTTTGAGGTTGCACCTAACCCTATAAAAGAACTTAGAAATAGAACTTCAGATAACACTTCAGTTGGTAGAGTTCCTTTTACGGCAAACAGTACTGACTTTTTCTGCAACTATTTCAAGGGCAAAAATTAGAAATAATAAATAAAAAACACATAAAAAAAGCGACCTTTTTTGGTCGCTTTTTTTAGTTTAATATTATATTATTTTCTTTCACTTCTGCTGATTTCGACTAAGCCTTTTCTATTTGTTTTTTTACTATCATTTAGTGCTATTTTACTAAAAATTTTGTTTCTAAATTTATAGATAACAATACCTATAATAACTAATAACGCTCCTAAAATAACTAACCATATAACTTCGGTTTTCCAAGTAATAAGTTTTACTTTATACCACATTTCATTTATGCGAATTAAATCTTCCTTTTGGAATTCTTGCATAACAACACATCTTGCAATAGTGTCTTCATCAGCATATTGTGCGTAAAGTTGTCCACCAACTACCGATGAGTTTATTACATAACTACCTGTTGTGTCTTCTGGGTCAAAGAAATATTTTAAGTCAACTTGATTTTCGCCGTCATCATCATATGCGTCTTGAACATAACTAAACACTTCATCTCCACCGATACAACTTGTATAACCGATGTATTCCATATTTCTTATTGCAATTTTTGGCTGTGCGATAAAGTTTAAAAACTCGAGTGAATTTTGAACATTTGCGTTTTTTGCCATTACCCAACCATCAAACCAAAGATTAGAGCCTGTTTCTGGCACAACATAACCAAGTTCAACGCCTGCTTCTTCACCTTCGTAAATAGCATAAGCAGCATCGCCACTCCACGCAAAGTTAATATCTATTTTGCCTGTTAAAATGTCGTTTTTACCAGCATCAACCTCAAAACTATATAAATTATCTTTAAGTTTTATCAATGCTTTTTGCACTTTGTTTACAGTTTCTTCATCTGTTCTATTAAAGATTTGGGTTAATTCTTGTTTATACTCATCTTTTGTAATATTATCGTTTTCGTAATTGTATTTAAGGTCGTAAAGTTCATCTTCATATACGATTGCTATAGCCATAATATATGTGTCACGAAGACTATCTTTTATTGTTATTTTGTTTGAAAATTTTGCTTCGTATAGATTTGTCCACTTAGAAAGTTCATCTACATCAATTTTAGAAGCATTATAAAGTAATCCCATTGTCCCCCACATATAGCCTGTTGCATAAGTAGTAGTACTTCCACCACCTTCAGTTAAGCCTAAATCTTCGAATACGGTTTTTATGTATGGAGAGGCATAATCTTGATAGCTTTCTGGAATTTCATAGGGCTTTATAAGATTTTCTCTTTTCATTTGGAGAATCATATATTCTGAAGGGCAAAGAATGTCACAAGCATTTGGATTTTTTATAAGTTCATTATACATTTCTTCACAAGTCGCAAATGTTTGATAATTTACTTTAATACCTGTTTGCTCTTCAAAAATATCTAAAACGCTTGATTCAAGTTCATCGGCTGAGAAAATAGAATTTAGATATTCGCTTGCATCATCCGAACTGTCATACCCTTCGTCGATATAATCTTCCCAGCTAAATACAGTTATTTCTTTTACTCCACTGTCTGCCTTTGCTATTTTTACTTTATCCACCATAAAAAGATTAGAAAATGCAAGTAGTATAAACATAATTGACAAAAGTAAAATGCAAAACTTATTTATTAAATTTCTCATATTACACCTTCCTCTTGCCGTCAGACTCTTTTTTCTTTGAAACAAAATTCATAGCAATAACAACAATAAGTGTTATGACAAAGATAATGGTTGTCAAAGCCCTGTAAATAGGTATGGTTTTGCCAGACTGTTCTGTAGCGTGTGCTAATGCCTTATATACGGCTGTAGAAATAGTGTCATAGCCAAGTGGAGCAAGCATTGCCGTTATAATATAGTCATCAAGTGAAAGAGTAATTGATAACATAAAGCCTGTAAAAATGCCTGGTAATATTTCAGGCAAAATTACCTTAAACAAGGCTTGTATTGGCGATGCACCAAGGTCTAAGGCTGCTTCATAAAGCGATGAATCCATTTGCTTTAGCTTAGGCATAACCGAAAGCACAACAAATGGCGCACATAGTATAACGTGACCTACATATAAACCAAAAATAGAACGATTTGATAGACCTAAAATTATGAATAGCATTACTAAAGCACACGCAGTCACAACTTCTGAGTTTACTACAGGGATTTGAGACATACCCTTAACAACCTTACCTGTCTTACCTTTACTATAGTATATACCGATTGCACCGAGCGTGCCTATAATTGTTGCAATAGTTGCCGAAACAATTGCAAGAAGAAGAGTGTTAAATATAACGTCTTTAACCTTGCCAAGTTCAGCATACCAAACGAGTGAAAAGTTTCCCCACATCCCCATAACTCTTTCGCTATTAAAGCTTGCTATTATTAGGATAAAAATTGGGATATAAATAAAAGCAAGGACAATAAATATATATGACATTTTTATAAGCTTTTTCATTACAAATTTGTCCCCCTTAAGTTATTATCACTCTTAAATCCACCGGTAAATAACATAGTTAAGAACATAATCACAAGCAAAATAAGTGAAATTGTTGCGCCACCATTTGTGTTAATCATTGTTCCATTTTCACCCATAAAGCACCAAGCAATGAGTTTGCCAATTACGGTAAAGCCAGTGCTTCCACTAAATGTGTCTGTTATTACATAACAGCTCATTACAGGTAAAAACACCATCATTGCGCCACTTATAATTCCTGGAACAGAAAGTGGAAGAGTTATTTTTAGAAAAACCTTAGTTCTACTTGCGCCAAGGTCAAGGGCGGCTTCTTCAAGACTTTTATCCATTTTGATAAGCGTTGAATATAGTGGCATAACCATAAATGGAAAAAAGTCATAAGTAAGGCCTATAATGTTTGCAAAACTGCCTAGTTTAATTCCTATTAAACTTAACAATTCTTTCATTGCCATTGCACGAAGAACAAAGTTTATCCACATTGGCATTACAAACAAAAGTAGCAATATAAACGACGTTTTTTTGTTCATTTTTGAAAGAATATAGGCAACCGGATATGCTATAAATATACAAATTATTGTCACTAAAAAGGCAACTAATATGCTTATTAATAACGTTGTGATTTTAGTTGTGTCCGAGAAAAACGATATAAAATTATTTAGCGTAAAAACACCGTTTATATCGGTAAAAGCATAATATACGACTATAAATAATGGCAAAACAACAAATAACGCTAAAAACAAACCATATGGAATACAAAGTTGCTTTCTTGAAAATGAAGGCAATTTCTTTGCTACTTTTGCGCCATCTTGATTTTCTTTTGATAAACTCATCTCTTAATCTCCTGTTTAAGTGAAAGTTTAATTTTTTCTTTTGGAATAATCACGCTAACCCTATCGTTTTCGTTCCATGTGTCTTCTGTGTCTAAAACGTAGTCCTCTTCATTTTCATCAGTTCTAACAATAAGCTGATAGTGGTCACCCTTATAAATAATAGAGATAATATTGCCGATTGCACCACCTAAGTCTGCATCGTCACTAATTTCTATGTCTTTTAGACCAACTTCTACGTTTACGTCAACGTCTGTAAGGTCGATTTTTTCGCCTTCTGCCGTGATTAGATAACCTTCTTCATCAATAATAGAGTTTGGATATAATTGAGTCACGTCGCACTCAAACTCGCCGTCACCAAAGCAAACCGTGTTCTTTTTAGTGATATAACCATCATATTTGTTAGAAGAAAAGTTCTTTTCCATAATATGAATATCGTTTGGCTTGATAAACAGGCTAGCTTTTTCGCCTACCTTTCTTTCAATGGTGTCTTGAATAACGATTTCGGTCTTGCCAACTAACATAACCATCTCATAATGAACGCCCTTAAAGATAGAGCTTATAATTTTGCCGTTTACTTGACCTTTGCCTTCATCCATTAAGAAAACGTCTTCTGGGCGAACAACAACGTCCACCTTCTCGTTTTTAGCAAAGTCATCAACGCAATCAAAATTATAGTTAATAAATCTAACCTTTTTATCACCTACCATTGTGCCACTAAATATGTTGCTTTCGCCGATAAAGTCTGCAACAAAAGAGTTCTTTGGCTCGTTATAAATATCTGTTGGCGTGCCGATTTGTTGGATAACTCCATCTTTCATAACAACGATTGTATCACTAAGTGTTAGCGCTTCTTCTTGGTCGTGCGTGACGTAAATAAAGGTTATGCCAAGCTTTTTATGCATTTCCTTAAGCTCTAACTGCATATCTTTTCTCATTTTAAGGTCAAGCGCACCGAGTGGTTCATCTAGTAAAAGAATTTCAGGCTCGTTAACAATGGCCCTTGCAATAGCAACCCTTTGTTGCTGTCCACCAGAGAGCGTTGAAACGCTACGCTTTTCAAAGCCTTCAAGGTCAACCATTTTAAGCGCCTTTTCAACTTTAGCTTCTATTTCAGACTTTTTAAGTTTTTCAACTCTTTTTATTTCCTTGCCGTTTTTATCTTGATAAACAACGTCAAACCTTTTAAGTTTTAAGCCAAAAGCAATGTTGTCAAAAACATTTAAATGTGGAAATAAAGCGTACCTTTGGAAAACTGTGTTTATAGGCCTTTTATTTGGTGGCAAATGAGATATATCCTTACCATTTAACAAAATTTTACCACTGCTTGGTTTATCAAAACCAGCAATCATTCTAAGCGTTGTGGTCTTGCCACAACCCGATGGCCCTAAAAACGTGATGAATTCGCCCTTTCTAACATAAAAGTTTATGTTGTCAACGGCAACAACGCCATCTTCAAACTCACGAGTTATGTCAACAAGCTCAATAATCTTTTCTCTTTTGTCTTTCATATTTTCACCTCGAAAATAAATTTTTTGTCTTGCCCCCTATTAAAATGAAGGTGGAGACGATACCCATATAAACTCAGCATCAACTTTTCCATTGTTGATTATTTTATGCACTTTATTAGCAGAAAAATAAAAGCTTTCGCCTTTTTTAACCTTAATTTTACGCTTACCAACCACCAAGGTTATCTCGCCTTTTATGACGTAGCCAAACTCTTCGCCTTCGTGTGGAAAATCTTCATCCGTACTTTTGCCTGCAAATAGTTTTATGTGTGTTGGCTCCATAGTATTCTTTTGCGCATTTGGAACTAGCCAATTCAAAACGTATTCATCAGTCACCTTTTCTATAAACTCGTTTTTACTAAAACAAAGTTTTTCTTCCTTTTCGATGTCCGAGAAAAATTCTTTTAGGTCTGTGCCTAAAGCATACAATATGTCTATAAGTGTTGCAATAGACGGACTGGTCAGGTCGTTTTCAAGTTGCGATATATACCCTTTTGTCAGCTCGCACCTGTCTGCAAGCTCTTCTTGCGTTAAATCGCAATAAAGCCTTAAATCTCTTATCTTCTCGCCAATTTCCATAATATTATTCTTCCTTTGGGTTTAGACATTTTTAACAAAAAGTTTAATAAAACTAAACTCAATAACGAGATATATTATATAAATTTTTTATTATAGTGTCAATTATTTTATATATATTTTTTAAAATTTTTTTATGGCAATAATTATCGTTTGATTTTTTGCTGTTTTTTATATATAATGTGTAATATGTGGTTTGATATTTTAGTTCAAGCAATAGGTTTTATTGCGATTGCCGTAAACCTTATTGCCGTTCAATTTAATAAATATAGCACCATAATTTTATTTAAAACCATTGGCTCGCTTTTGTTTGTTTTGCAATACATATTTTTAGGCGCTTGGACTGGTATGGTTATGGATATTATAGGGTGCATTAGAAACATTATCTTTTCATCAAACGTAAAAAATAATCGCTCTAATAAGATTGCAGTTATTGTCTTTTCCCTTCTTACTGCAATTTTAGGTATTCTAACAATAGTTTTAACGTGGGACGTTGGCGAAATTAAGTGGACAGAAAACATTAGGCTTGCAACTACATTGATGGTAATAATAAGCATCCTATCAATAATTGCAAAGCTTTTATCTACAGTTGCTTATAGCATAAAAAGCCCACACACAATCAGGATGCTAAACATTCCATCTTGTTCGTGCTGGCTTGTTTATAATTTAGTTGTGTTTTCAATTGCTGGTTTTGTCAACGAAGTTATGACAATGTGCTCTATCGTTATTGCTGAACTTAGATTTAGAAAAAAGCCTAATCATGATATATCAAACGTTAAAGCAGAATAATCTTTTTTTTGCATTAAAAAACGGCAACAAAAGTTGCCGTTTTTTGTCTGTATTTAATCAATTTTAATCACCAATCATCTTTTGGGGTTAGTTTTATATCGTCATAAAAGTCAAAATACTTTTCCTTATCCGTTAGTTCTTGCTCGTCAAGCCACTCTTCTGGAAGTAAAGCATCTTCTTCCCTATTTTCGCATTCTCGCATATAATCATACATTGTTTTTTTGTTTTGTGACATTTATTTTTTCCTTAATTTTTCGCTTTATTAGCATTAATATCGGTATTATTATACCAATTATTAACCAAAAAAGCAAGGCATTATAATAGGTAAATATTATGCCGATAAAATTAACAACAAAAGCTACTAAATATGCGCTTATAAACTGAAAAACCAACATAAAAACAAATAATTTTTTGTTTGCTAGTTCTTTTTTTGCCGTAATTAGTGCCGAAACACAAGGTGGCGATAAAAGTACAAAACACATAAATGCGTAAGCAGAAAATCCACTGCTAAATAGGTTTTGTGGAGACGAAGATATTAAATGCAAAGTTTCAACTATCCCCTCTTTTGCAAAAATCCCACAAATTATTGAAACGCTTGCCTGCCAACTTGAAAAGCCTAAGGGATAAAAAATAAATTTTATACTGTCACCTATAAAAAATAAAAAACTGCTTTGCGTATCATTGCCAACGTATCCATAAAAACCAAAACTTTTAAGTAGCCATAGCACAATGGAAAGCACTAAAATGGTTGTGCCAACTTTTAATAAAAAATCTTTTGTTTTTTCTATTAAAACGCACCACACGTCCTTAAAATATGGCAATTTTAAGCTTGGAATTTCTAGCACAAAACCACCATTATCATTGCCTAATACATTAAATTTATTTAAAATCACACCAAAAACTATAACGCAAATTATAGAAACAAAATACATTGATGAAGCCACTATTGCATTGCCATTAAAAAAAATATATGAAAAATATCCAAAAACAGCCATTTTTGCACCACACGGCATAAAGGGCGTTAAAAATATAGTTGCACGCCTTTCCTTAGTGCTTTCAATAGTTCTAGTTGCATTTATCCCTGCAACCGTGCAACCACAAGACACCAACATAGGCACAATAGACTTTCCACTAAGTCCAAACATACTAAAAATCTTATCAAAAATAAAAGCTATTCGTGCAGAATATCCACTTTGCTCTAGAACGCAAAGCAAACTAAACAATATCAAAATTTGAGGAAGCAGAGAAAAAATAGAGCCTAAACTAACGATTATTGCATTACAAATAAATTCTGTTAAAACTATATTAAAATTTCTAGATAAAAATTGTAGTTTTATGTGATTTGCAAGATTATTAAAAGCATTAATAACGTTTTCGCCAATGGCTCCACCTACTTTTATAGATAAATAATAAACTATAGTAAGCACGAAAAAGAAGATTGGCAAGCACAAATATTTATTTAAAATTACTTTGTCAATTTTATCTGATATAATTTGATTTTTAGTTGTCTTTTTTTTAATAATTTTATCGATATTGTACGCTAAAAACTTGTATCTGCTTTCTATAATTGTATTTGCTTTATATTTAGTTAAGTTTGGGTTTTTAAGCCTTTTATTTGCCGTTATAGCAACAGATATAAGCTGGTCTATATTTGCGCCTTTAAGCGCCGAAATAGGCACTACAGGCACGCCAAAAAGATTTTCTAGGCCTTTTATGGATAAATTTATTTTATTTTTTAACAATTCATCATACATATTAACGGCAATCACTGTTGGAATATTTAAATTTGCAAGTTCACAAGTTAAATATAAATTTCTTTCCAAATTTGTTCCGTCAACTATATTTATAATTACTTTTGGCTTATTATTTTTAAGGTATTTTAGAACAACACGCTCATCTAAAGAGTTTGTATCAAGAGAATAAAGCCCTGGTAGGTCTACAATTTTAATACTTTTATTCTTTTTATAAAGCCCTGTTTTTTGCTCAGTTGTCACTCCTGTCCAATTACCTGTTTTTTGATAACTACCAGTCAGTGCATTAAAAAGAGTAGTTTTGCCACAATTTGGGTTTCCAATTAGTGATATTTCAGTCATACTCCACAACAATTTTGTCGGCATCTTGTTTTCTTAGCGCCAAACAAAAATCCTTAACTTTTATTTGTATTGGTCCGTTAAAAAGAGCTTTGCGAACTACAATAACTTCAGCCCCCTCTATAACGCCAAGTCTTAATAACCTGTTTTTTGATTTTATCAAATTGCTAATAAAACTTATTTTTGCGCTTTGTCCATATGAAAGATTATATAACGTCATAATACATTTTATTTTGTTTGTGGCTTTGATATAACATAAAAGTAAAATATAAAAAAATAACCGCACATTTCGTACGGTTATTAGTTTAATTAATCAACTAATTCAAGAATTGCCATTTCAGCAGCATCGCCTCTGCGAACACCAAGCTTATAAATTCTTGTGTATCCACCACCTTGACCTTTTTCTTCTTTGCGAGCAGCATATTTTGGTGCATATTCGTCAAAAATCTTTTCAATAAGTGGGTATTTGATAGCCTTAGTTCTCTTTTTGAATTCAGGTTTGCTTTCTTTAAAACCCTTAACTTCTTGCAAGTCGTTTACTAACGTCATAATCTTTCTTCTTGCATTGAGCTTCTTTGTGCCATCTTTAACAAGAGTTTTTGTTGTTTCTTTGCCCTTAGCATCAGCAATCTTAACTTCAGTTTCTACAGTGTCTTCATAAGTATTAACAGCAAGTGTTATAATCTTTGAAGCATATGCAGCAACTTCCTTTGCTCTTGCAAGCGTTGTTTCAATTTTGCCGTGCCATAAAAGTGCAGATGCTTGATTCTTTATAAGTGCAAGTCTTTGCGTAGCATTAACGCCTAATTTTCTTTCCATTGTTTAGTCCTCCTTGTCCTGTAATTTTAAACCATAGCTTTCGAGTTTGAAAATAACTTCATCAAGTGATTTTTTACCTAAATTACGGACTTTAAGCATATCTTCTTCGGTCTTTTTAGTTAAATCTTCTACCGTGTGAATATTTGCTCTCTTTAAGCAGTTATATGAACGAACTGATAAATCCATTTCTTCGATAGTTTTTTCTAAAATCTTTATCTTCTTATCTTCTTCTGGTGGAACCAAAATTCCAATATTTCCAATTTCTGATAAAGAAACAAACATTTTAATGTGTTCTTCCATAATCTTTGCAGCAAGACTTACGATATCTCTGCCTGAGAAAGCACCGTTGGTTGTCACTTCAAGCGTTAATTTATCAAAGTCAACACTTTGCCCAACACGTGTTGCTGAAACGTTATAGCTAACTTTTTTAACAGGTGTATAAATACTATCGATTGCAATATTGTCAATAATATCAGTTTTGTGTTCGTCTGCGCCCTCATAGCCACGACCTCTACCAACTGTTAAGTCAAGTTCAATTCTGCCACCTTCGTCAATAGTGCAAATGTATTGGTCTGGATTTAAGACTTCTAAGTCTGCATCACAGATAATGTCACCTGCTTTAACTACGGCTGGACCTTCTTTAACAAGTTTAATGTTGGTCACGTAATCTTTATCCATACTTGTTGATTTAAATGCAACGCATTTAAGGTTAAGTATGATTTCGGTCACGTCTTCTTTTACGTTTGGCACAGCAGAAAATTCGTGTTTAATTCCTAATTCTTCTGCAAACTTAATGTTTTTGATTGCCACACCTGGTAGTGCTGACAATAAAATCCTTCTAAGTGCATTGCCGAGAGTTAGACCAAAACCTTTTTCCAAAGGTTCTACTACTACTTTTGCGTAGCTTCTGTCTTCACTTTCTTCCACTGCTATTTTTGGCATTTCAATTTCCATCATAAGAAAATTCCTCCTAAAAAATAGTTTCGATATAGATTATTGCAGGAATTCTTGTCAAAGCGTGGAAAACCTTAACTTTCCCCCTGCAAAAACCCATCGAAAATTTATATTTTATTATTTTATTTAATTATTTTGAATACAATTCGACAATCATATGTTCAGCAATTTGAACATCAATATCGTCTCTTGCAGGAAGCGCTAAAATCTTACCTGTGAGAGTTTCTGGGTCAAATTCTAACCATTTTGGCATTGTGCCAACTTTCATTTGCTTAATTTCTGCAAAATACTTATTGTCTTTCTTGCTTTCCTTAACTGCAATTACGTCACCAACTTTTACGCTAAATGATGCAACGTTTACGTTTTTACCGTTTACAGTAAAGTGTGCGTGTGTGACAAGTTGACGAGCTTGTGCTCTTGATGAACCGATGCCCATTCTGTAGATAACGTTGTCAAGTCTTCTTTCTAAGAGTGAAAGCATATTTTCACCAGTGATACCTTTCATTCTATCAGCCTTATCATAGTAAGTTCTGAATTGACCTTCAAGTACACCATAAATTCTTTTACATTTTTGTTTTTCACGAAGTTGCAAACCGTATTCAGAAATTTTCTTTCTTGCCATACCGTGTTGACCAGGAGCTACTGGTCTCTTTTCAAACGCACACGTTCCCTTAAAGCATCTTTCGCCTTTCAAGAATAATTTTGCACCTTCACGTCTGCATAAACGACATTTTGATTCTGTATATTTAGCCATTTATCTTTCCTCCATTATACTCTACGCTTTTTAGGTGGTCTGCATCCGTTGTGTGGGATTGGAGATACGTCTTGAATAAGTGTCACTTCCATATCACAGTTTGTAAGAGCACGAATTGCAGATTCTCTACCTGCGCCTGGTCCTTTTACATATACTTCTACAGAACGCATACCTTGTTCTCTTGCAACCTTACCAGCTGCTTCTGCTGCCATTTGTGCTGCAAATGGTGTGCTCTTTCTTGAACCCTTGAATCCAAGACTTCCTGCACTTGACCAAGATACTGTATTACCTTGCATATCGGTAATTGTCACTAATGTGTTGTTAAATGACGCTTGAATATGTGCTTGTCCTTTGTCAACTTTTCTAGCGTCCTTACGCTTTTTTACTACTTTTTTTACTGCTGCCATTTTACGTCACCTCCATTATCTAGTTGCCGTTTTCTTTTTAGCAACGGTACGACGTGGACCCTTTCTCGTCCTCGCATTTCTCTTTGAGCTTTGTCCACGAACTGGAAGGCTCTTTCTGTGACGAACACCACGATAGCATCCTATTTCTATCAATCTCTTGATATTTAGGCTTACTTCGCTACGAAGGTCACCTTCTACACGAAGGTTGTGTTCGATATATTCTCTGAGTTTAGCTACATCGCTTTCGCTCAAGTCTTTTACTCTTGTATCTGGGTTAATACCCGTTTCACTGATAATTTTCTTTGCCGTTGTGAGTCCGATTCCATAAATATACGTTAAACCGATTTCAACTCTTTTGTTATTAGGCAAATCAACGCCGGCTATACGTGCCATTAACAATTTCTCCTTATTTGTTTTTTTTGTTTATTATCTATGTCAATGCTAAAAAGACTTTCGCTTGGAATGATGCTACTCGTTTCTTTTTTCGCTTAGTTTTCGATTAACCCGTTAGGGCTAATTATATAGGTTATTAACCTTGTCTTTGTTTATGGCTCTTGTTCTTTGAACAAATTACCATTACTTTTCCGTTTCTTTTAATTACTTTACATTTGTCGCACATAGGCTTTACAGATGGTCTTACTTTCATTTTGATATCTCCTTTGGAATTCGTTTATGTTTTTAGTTTTTGCTTCGCCAAATTATTCTACCTTTTGTCAAGTCATAAGGGCTCATTTCAAGTTTTACGCTATCACCAGGTATTATCTTGATATAATGCATACGAAGTTTTCCTGATATATAAGCCGTTATAATATGTCCGTTAGATAATTTAACCGTGAAAGTTGCGTTTGGTAATGCTTCTACTATCACGCCTTCAGTTTCTATAACATCATCCTTTGACACAAACTTAATCCTCCTGTAATTTTTGATTTTCGGTCTTTATTAGTTTATACAACTTTTTGTTTGAAACTAACTGACCTTTTTGTATATTTTCCACAAGCTCATTTAGGCTTGGGGTTAATATTAATTTAATATGTTTTATATTCTTAGTTTTGGGACTCGATAGCTTATGTGTTTTTCCATCTATTATCAAAGCTCTCGTTTTTGTAATTTCTAAAACTAAAAAACATTTATTCTTATCTCGCCCTGTTAATGAAATAACCAAATCACCAACTTGAATAGGTCTATTCATTTTAACCTCTAAAGTGTTAATATTTCAACGCCATTATCAGTTATTGCAACCGTGTTTTCATAATGTGCTGATGGAAGTCTATCACGAGTGACAACGCTCCATCCGTCCGACAAGAAATCTACTTGATGCGTGCCCATATTTATCATAGGTTCGATTGCAATAGTCATGCCTTTTTTAAGGCGAATACCCGTTCCCTTCTTTCCATAGTTTGGCACTGAAGGGTCTTCGTGCATCTCTTTACCAATTCCGTGGCCGACAAGCGCTCTAACGACTGAGAAACCGTTGCTTTCAGCATGTGATTGAACGTTATATCCAATATCGCCAAGAGGTGTTCCGTCTCTCAAACTTTCAACAGCTTTGAAAAAACACTCTTCTGTCACTTTAACAAGCTTTTTCTTTTGGTCGGATACCTTTCCAACCATAAACGTCCTTGCAGCGTCACCCTGCCAACCATTGTATATAACGCCAACGTCGATAGAAACTATCTGACCGTCTTTTATAACTACGTCATCACTTGGTATGCCGTGAACAACCATCTCATCAATTGACGTGCATATTGATGCTGGATAGCCACCATAACCTAAAAACGAAGGGGTTGCACCACACGACTTAATGTAATCAAAAGCAATTTTATCAAGTTCTTTTGTTGTCATACCTACTCTTATTGATTTGCCGAGAAGGTCGAGTACGTTTTTTGTAAGCCTTCCACTTTCTCGCATACAATTCAGTTCGGTATCTGTTTTAATAGTAATCATTTAACCTAGAACCTTTATTATCTCGCCAAAAACTTCATTGATTTCTTGATTTCCATTGACAGTACGTAATTTGTTTTGCTTATTATAATAATCAATCAATGGTGAAGTTTGATTTTGATAAACATACAATCTTTCTTTGACTGTTTGAGCATTGTCGTCTTTTCTAACAGTTAATTTAGCACCACAGTCTGGGCAAATATCAGTGTTTCCTATAAAGTCAATATGAAACGAACCTTTACATTTATTACAACTTCTTCTGCCCACAATTCTGTGTTCTATTCTTTTAATATCAACGTCAATATTAATAACAATATCTGGTGCTAAAAATTCATCGAGTGCTTTGGCTTGAGTTAGATTTCTTGGAAATCCATCTAACATATATCCACCTTTGCAGTCTCCTTTAGACAATCTATCTTTAACAACTTCTATTGTCAAGTCGTCTGGGCACAAATTACCAGAGTCCATAACTTCTTTTACTTTAACGCCGAGTGGTGTTTGGTTTTTTATATGCTCTCTAAATATCTCGCCTGTTGAAATGTGTGGCAAATTATACTTTTCAACAATTAAACTAGCTTGTGTTCCTTTGCCACTACCAGGTGCGCCAAGTAATATGATTTTCATAACGCTTTTTTATTTCAAAAACCCTTTGTAATTTTTCATCATTATTTGTGATTGTAATGCTTGTTCAAATTCAAGTGCAACTGAAACTATAATTAAAAGTCCTGTTGCGGTAAACACGTTTGCTAAGCCCGCACCACCGATTGCCTTAAAGATAATCGTTGGAATCAATGCTAAGAGTGCTAAGAATATTGCTCCGAAAAGTGTAATTCTGTTAGCAACTCTCTTTAGGTAGTCCGCCGTAGGTTTGCCAGGTCTTGTTCCTGGGATAAAACCACCGTTTCCTTGAATACTCTTACTTATATCGTCAGGATTAAACTGAATTTGATTATAGAAATAAGAGAAGAACAATATCAATAAGCATAGTAATATGATATATAACCAGCTTTCAGTTCCCACGTTTCTTGACCACCAAGACGTTGGCCAACCTAAAAGGTTAACTATTAAGTCTGGGAAACTCAAGATTGAAAACGAAAAAATCAATGGCATAACGCCTGATGAATTTACTTTGATAGGAATATGTGTTGATTGTCCACCATACATCTTTCTACCCTTAACTTGCTTTGCATACTGAACAGGGATTTTTCTTTCACCACTGTCAACAGTGACAATCGCACCGAAAATTAAGATTGCAACTAATACGAAACCGATAAGTTGCCACATTGACGTAAGTGCTGTAGATTCTACAAATAAACCTGTTATCATTGTGTAAATTGTTGTACCAGCTGATGATAAGATACCTGCAAATATTAAAAGTGAAATGCCGTTTGAAACACCATAATCAGTGATTCTTTCGCCTATCCACATTGTGAGTGCAGCACCTGCTGTGTAAACAACAACTAAAAATGCATAACTTAAGAATTGTGAAAATCCTTCACCACCAAATAATTGGTCAAAATTGATACCATCTTCACCAAAGGTGACTAAAATACCAATTGCTTGTGCGACAGCAAGGAAAAGTGTTAATATTCTTGTATAAGTGCTTATCCTTCTCCTACCTTCTTCACCTTGTTTACTCAATCTTTCAAGTGCTGGAATTCCAACAGATAAAAGTTGAATTATAATTGATGCGTTGATATAAGGTCCGATACCCATAGCGAAAAACGTACCATATTGAAGTGCGCTTCCTGATACGGCGTTCATAATTTGTAAGAAAGAATAATCTGTTAATCCAGTGAACGCTGTGACGCCTGGAACTGGAATATAACAACCTAATCTATAAACAAATATTAATGCGATTGTTATTAAAATTTTGTTTCTTACTTCTTTTATCTTAAACGCATTTATTATTGTTTGAAACATTTTGCCCTCCTTAAATATAGTGGGTATTAGATTTGTTCAACTGTTCCACCAGCTTTTTCAATAGCTTCTTTTGCTGATGCTGAAAAACTTGTTGCCTTAACAGTTAAAGCTTTTGTCAATGCGCCGTTGCCTAAAACCTTTAAGCCGATACTGCCCTTGATAACTTTGATAAGTCCTTTTTGGTTAAGAACTTCCATATCCACTACTGAGTTTGCTTCAAATCCTTCTAATACTGAAAGATTTACAATACTATATACTTTCTTGAAATGGTTGTTGAAGCCACGCTTTGGAACTCTTCTGATTAAAGGCATTTGACCACCTTCAAATCCTGGACGAACGCCACCGCCACTTCTTGCCCATTGTCCTTTATGTCCTTTACCACTTGTTTTGCCGAGGCCTGAACCAATACCTCTTCCAAGTCTTTTTGTTTCTCTTGTTGAACCAATGGCTGGACTTAATTCACCTAATCTCATTTTATTACTCCTTAATTTAGTAAACTTAAATTATGCTTAAATCTTTTCTACTTTCAAAAGATAACCAACTTTCTTAATCATACCGAGTATGCATGGGTTTTCTTCGTGAATACGGAAAGAATTAATCTTTTTAAGTCCTAATGCCTCTACAACTTTTTTATGTTGAGGTAAACACGCAATCGTGCTCTTAACAAGTGTCACTTTTATTTGTGCATATTCTGTTTTCTTTGCCTTTGCCATAAAAGTACCCTCCTTAACCGTTTACTTCTTCAACGGACTTGCCGCGAATTGCTGCAATTTGTTCTGCTGTTCTCAATGATTTAAGACCAGCGAGTGCTGCCTTAACACAATTGATTTTGTTGTTTGTGCCGTGTGACTTTGTTCTGATGTTTGTAATGCCTACTGCTTCCATAACTGCACGTACAGGACCACCAGCGATAACACCGGTACCTTCTTCAGCTGGCATCATAAGAACTAAACCACTGCCAAATCTTCCAAGTACTTCGTGTGGAATACTTGTACCTTTAAGTGCAACTTTGAACATGTTTTTCTTTGCTCTTGCAGTTGCCTTATCTATTGCTTCTGGAACTTCCTTTGCTTTACCCATTGCACAACCAACTTTGCCTGCGCCGTCTCCAACGACAACGAGTGCAGCAAATCTCATATTTCTACCACCTTTAACAGTTTTTGTGACACGATTAACGCAAATTAACTTTTTAACTAATCCGTCATTTTCTTCTGCTTTTCTTGGTGCTCTACTATTTTCTCTTGCCATTTTGTTTTCTCCTTGTTTTATTAGAATTCTAAGCCACCGTTTCTTGCACCGTCTGCTAAGCTAGCAACACGGCCGGTATAAAGATAACCACCTCTGTCAAAAACAACTGCACTTATCTTCTTTGACTTTGCCTTCTTTGCAAGAAGTTCACCAACAGCATATGCTTGAGCCTTCTTGTCTTTGCCTTCAAAAGTTCCTTTGATTTCCTTGTCAAGCGTTGATGCTGTGACTAAGGTGTTTCCATTTACGTCATCGATAAGTTGAGCATAGATGTTTGTTAAACTTCTATATACTGAAAGTCTTGGAGTTTCTTTTGTGCCCTTAACTTTTGCTCTAACTCTCTTATGTCTTTTCAATCTGTCTTTGTTTTTATTGATTTTTGTAATCATAGTTTTACTCCTGTTTAATAACTTTTCGCGTTTAATTAAAACGCACTCAGCAGACGCACTAAACTTCAAGTGCGCCCACTAAAAGCCCTTTAAATCTTAGCCTTTTGCACCAGCAGCTTTACCAACCTTTCTTTCGATAACTTCATCGCTGTAGCGAATTCCGTATCCGTGATATGGTTCTGGTTCTCTAAAACCTCTGATAATTGCTGCAAATTGACCAACTTTTTCTTTGTCGATACCACTTACTGTAATTTCAGTTTGTGATGGACAATCAAGTGTGATGCCGTCAATTTCTTCAACTTCAACTGGGTGGCTGAAGCCGATGTTCATTACGATTTTTTTGCCTTGTTTAGCAACCTTCCAACCTGGTTTTCTTTGCTTTTCTGTGGTTCGTAAGTTGGCTGCTAAAAACTGCCCGCCCTTTGACAGTTTACGAACTTTTGTAATTCAAATATCATTGAGACGATAAAATAAAAACTCGTTATGTCTTGCACACGTCAAAAGAACAATACGAGCTTTTAGTGTATATAACCAATTGGATTCACAAAAATATTTATTGACATTTTATTGCAAACTATATACAATTTCTGTTGTTGAAGAATTGACAAAAGGAGCAAGCAATGAAATTA
>JAZNCJ010000043.1:0-10910 GCA_045587465.1 Christensenellaceae bacterium | reverse complement strand
ATGGCTACGATCCGACTTGGATATCGTTCATAACAGTTAAAACGTTGTGGTGAATCACCGCAACTCTTTCGCCCTGAGCATCAAGCTCAACATTGGGGAAGTTAACAGAATTTTTTATATTACCTTTTTCAAGAAATTCTCTGATTTCAACTGCTGCCATATATGCACAGTTTTCTTCACTTTCAGGAGTGGATGCGCCAAGGTGTGGGAGAGCAGTAACGCCGTCAACACCAATAACCTCATCACTTGGGAAGTCTGTTACATATGCTGCAACCTTGCCTGCTTCCATAGCTGCTACAAGGTCTGCACCGTTTACAAGCTCACCGCGTGCAAAGTTAAGAATTCTTACGCCATCCTTCATTTTTGCAATTGTATCTGCATTTATCATACCCTTTGTATCCTTTGTGCAAGGAAGGTGAAGTGTTATGTAGTCTGCCTTTTCATAAAGAGCATCAAGTGAATCAACATACTCTGTATCAGCAGGAAGCTCACCCTTGAGTGCTTCG
The DNA here is from genome assembly GCA_045587465.1 of Christensenellaceae bacterium. Taxonomy (GTDB): domain Bacteria; phylum Bacillota; class Clostridia; order Christensenellales; family Borkfalkiaceae; genus UBA1259. The sequence goes on along the minus strand of JAZNCJ010000043.1, from coordinate 10,404 downwards.
TTGAAATAGGGGTCATAGCCCACAATTTTCATACCAAGGTTGTTTGCTGCAACTGCAACAAGTCTACCGATAGCACCAAGGCCAACAACACCGAGAGTTTTACCGAGAACCTCGGGACCTGCAAACTGTGATTTGCCTTTTTCGACAAGCTTACCAACATTTTCGCCCTCGCCCTTGAGAGTTTTGCACCAGTCATAAGCTGCTGCAACTCTACGGGATGTAAGCATAAGTCCTGCAACTACAAGCTCTTTAACAGCATTAGCATTTGCACCGGGAGTATTGAAAACTACAATACCCTTCTTTGTGCAATCCTCAACAGGAATATTGTTAACGCCTGCACCTGCACGTGCTACTGCAACAGTTTTGTCGCTGAAAGCGAAATCGTGCATGGCTGCTGAACGAACAATAATACCATCGGGGTTTTCACAACTGTCAGAAATTGCATACTTACTGTCAAGCTCTTTAAGACCAATCTGAGAAATTTTATTTAATGTAAGAATATCGTACATTCTAATCAACCTTTCAGGAGTTTTCTTTTTCGAATTTTGTCATAAATTCAACAAGCTTTTCAACGCCTTCGATAGGCATAGCGTTATAGATAGAAGCTCTCATACCACCTGCGAGACGGTGACCTTTAAGAGAAACAAGGCCATTTTTTGTTGCTTCGCTAACAAATTTAGCATCGAGCTCTTCGTTTGGGGTGATAAATGGAACGTTCATAATAGAACGGTCTTTAACTGCAACCTTGTTCTTATAGAAAGAAGAGTTATCGATAAAGTCGTATAAAAGCTTAGCCTTTTCTTCATTGATTTTTTGCATTACAGTAACGCCACCCAAAGCTTTTAACCATCTAAACACTAAAAGTGACATATAGATAGGGAAGCATGGTGGAGTGTTATATAGACTGTTGTTCTTGTCTTGAACTGCGTAGTTAAGCATAACAGGGCAGATAGGAGACGCATTTCCAAGAAGGTCTTTTTTAACGATAACGATAGTAAGACCTGCTGGAGCAATGTTCTTTTGAGCGCCTGCATAGATAAGTCCAAACTTAGAAACGTCAACTACTTCACTTAAAATACAAGAACTCATATCAGTGACAAGCGTTGCGTCAGTTTTAGGAAGCTCTGTATATCTCGTTCCAAAAATGGTGTTGTTATAAGTTGTATGAACGTAGTCAATGCCCTCTCTAAACTTAACGTCCTTCATATCAGGAATAAAAGTATAACCAGCATCTTTAGAAGAAGCAGCTACAGCCATATCGCCGTATTTTGTGCCTTCTTCATAAGCCTTAGAAGCGAAGTTGCCCGTTAAAATATAGTCGGCCTTGCCGTTTTTAAGAAGGTTAAGAGGAACTGCAGCAAATTGTTGAGTTGCGCCACCTTGAACGAAAAGAACAGAATAGTCGTCAGGGATATTCATAAGTTCACGGAGCAATTGATTAGCCTCGTCGTTGACAGCCATAAATGGCTTACCACGGTGACTCATTTCAATAATGCTCATACCAGTGTTATTGTAGTCAAGAAGTTCTTTTTGTGCTTGCTCTAAAACAGATAGTGGCAAGGTTGATGGACCTGCGGCAAAGTTAAAAACTCTCATTATATGTTCTCCTTTTTAAAAAGTTAAAATTACTTATAATATTTTTCTTAATATTATACATTTATATTACAAAATTTTCAAGTGTTTTGTAGGCATAAAAGACAAATATTTTTTTTGTTTTATTATAACCGTTTACATTTAGATAAAAAAAGTGTATAATATCAAGGAAAAAATAAATATTCTTTAATTTAAAAGTTTGCAAAAGGAGATGATTTTTTTGGATAACATAAAAACAGACGGCACGAGAAAAACAAAAGTAAATCATAATAAACAAAAGTCTAAAAAGAAAGATACGAAAAAAATAAAGGAAATAACTAATAAAATAATAAAAAATAAAAAGCAAGAAACTAAGCAAATAATCGCACACTCAAAGGACAGTAAAAAGACCTTAAAAATAAGGTTTTTAGGTGGCGTTGGCGAGATAGGAAAGAATATGACGGCGCTGGAGTTTGGCAAGGATATAATAATTATCGATGCTGGACTTACTTTTCCAAGCGATAATATGCCGGGCGTTGACTTAGTAATTCCAGACGCAACGTATTTAGAAGAAAATCAAAATAAAATCCGTGGCATAATAATAACTCACGGTCACGAAGACCATATTGGTGGACTTCCATATATATTAAAGCAAATTTCAGCGCCAGTTTTTGGCACTAAGCTAACGCTGACTTTAATTGAAAACAAAATTAAAGAGCACAAACTCAGTGAAGTTAGCCTAAACTGCATAAAGCCTGGTAGCATCGTAAAGCTTGGCTGTTTTGGTATAGAATTTATAAACGTAAACCACTCTATTGCAGGCGCTGTTGCGCTTTCAATTTCAACACCAGTCGGCGTTGTGTTCCACTCGGGCGATTTTAAGGTGGACTATACGCCTGTAAACAGCGAAACAATGGATTTAACAAGGATTGCAGAGATAGGCAAAAAGGGAGTTTTGCTTATGATGGCAGACTCAACCAACATAGAAATAAGTGGTTCGACCATTAGCGAGTCGGTTGTAAAAGACACTTTAGACCACGTTTTTGCAGACAATATAAATAAAAGGCTAATAATAGCCACCTTTGCGTCAAACGTGCATAGACTTCAGCAAATTTTAGACATTGCACAAAAATATAAAAGAAAGGTTGCTTTCTCTGGAAGAAGCATGATAAACATTGCCGAAGCGGCATCTAAAATTGGCGAACTTAAAATTCCACAAGATTTAATAATCGACATAGAAAAAATAAAAAATTATCAAGACAAGCAAATTTTAATAGTTTCAACCGGCACTCAAGGCGAGCCGATGAGTGCGCTCACTCGTATGGCTAGTGGGGAATTTAATAGGGTTGTTATTGGTGATAATGACACTGTTGTAATAAGTGCGTCGGTTATTCCTGGCAACGAAAAAATGATTTATGGCGTTATCAATAATTTATACAGGCTTGGTGCTGAAGTTATTTACGAGTCGTTAGAGCCAATCCACGCATCAGGTCACGCTTGTCAAGACGAGCTAAAGCTTTTGCACAGTCTTGTAAAACCTAAGTTCTTTATACCAGTTCACGGCGAGTATAGGCACCTAAAAAAGCACGCACGCCTTGCTGAAAGCGTTGGTATGAAAGAGCATAACATTTTAATTGCCGAAATAGGCGACACGGTTGAGCTAACTTCTAATACCATGAAATTTGGCGAAAAATTCCACGCAGGCTCAAAGTTTGTTGACGGTGTTGGCATTGACGGAGCCGATAGTTTTATTTTAAGGGATAGAATTCATCTATCTGAAGACGGCTTAGTTGTGGTTGTTGTTAGCATAGATGAGCTCAGCGCAAAATTAAATTCATTAGAAATCATAGGCAAAGGGCTTGTACTTAGCGAAGATATGATATTAGAAGTAAAATCCAACGTTATTCATACGCTAGATAGGATTGACATAAAAAAGGTAAGTGATGAAAACGAACTAAAAGGCATAATAAGGCGCAGTATAAAGAATTATTTATTCAAGGCAACAAAGAAAAATCCAATGATTTTGCCTGTTGTTATGGTGATTTAATTGCAACGAATTTACAACTTGAGAAAATTAGCAAGTGCTGACGGCGAGCCAATTTTAAGAGAAAAGTCGTTTGAATTGCTACTTAATATAATCGAAAAGAAAAAACCAAATCGAATATTAGAAATAGGCGTAAATCGTGGACTATCTGGCATAGCAATGCTTCTTAAAAGTCCAAATTCTAAACTTTCTGGCATAGAGATTGATGAAGAGAAAATTAAGATAGCAAAAAACAACTATAGAGAGTTTGGCGTTGATAAAAGAGCCAAAATCTTTCAAGGCGATGCTTCGGAAATAATACCAATTTTAACGGGAAGTTATGATTTTATATTTTTAGATGGACCAAAAGGTCATTACTTTGAATATTTGCCACATTTACTTGCCGTGCTAAACGTAGGTGGCATATTATTTGCAGATAACGTGCTATTTCGTGGCTACGTGGGCGAAGATAAACTAGCACCAAAACGCCACAACACTATAAAGCACAGTATGGAAAACTTTATAAATGCAATTACAACCGATAAAACGTTAAAATCACAAATTATAGATATAGAAGACGGAATAAGCATAACGGAAAAAATATTATGAAAAAACTTGAACTTTTGTCGCCAGCAGGCGATATGAACAAACTAAAAACAGCCTTTTATTTTGGCGCTGATGCTGTGTATATCGGTGGCAAGCACTTTAGTTTAAGGGCGCTAGCAGGCAACTTTACCGATGAAGAAATTGTTGAAGCCGTTGAGTTTGCGCATAGCATAAACAAAAAGGTTTACGTGACTGTAAATATTTTCGGCAGAAACGACGATATTGAAAATGCTGAAAAATATTTTAAGTTTTTAGAAAGTGCTAAAGTTGACGGAGCAATCGTGTCAGATACAGGCTTAATTTATCTTGCCAGACAAGTTGCGCCAAACCTTAACATTAATCTTTCAACGCAAGCCAACACCTTAAACTATAAAACGGTGGAATTTTGGCATAGTCATGGCTTAAAAAGGGTGATACTTGCTAGAGAACTTTCGCTTAATGAAATAGCCGAAATCAAGAAAAAAGTGCCTCAAATGGAAATAGAAACCTTTATTCACGGTGCAATGTGTATATCTTATAGTGGAAGATGCTTGCTGTCCGACTATCGCACAGGCAGGTCAAGTAATAGGGGCGAGTGCGTTCAAGCTTGCCGTTGGCAATACGAGATAAAGGAAAGTGGTTCCGAGTGTGGCTATATGGAAATGGAAGAAGACGAGAGGGGCACATACATAATGAATAGTAAAGACCTTAATCTTTTGGACTATATAGACAAACTAGATATGGCTGGGGTGTGCTCATTTAAGATTGAAGGCAGAATGAAATCTGAATATTATCTTGCAACCGTCGTAAATGCTTATAGACGTGCAATCGACGCTTATTATGAAATGGGCGAAAAATACAAAGAAAACCCACTGTATCAAGAAGAATTAAAAAAGACTGCGCATAGAGAGTTTACAACGGCATATATAACAGGTTTTAACGATAGAACTATAAACTATAATGATAGCCAAAGCAAAGGCACGTTTAAGTTTATGGCAAACGTTTTGGAGGGCAACGAGCAAACAGACTACGTAATAATTGAGCAAAGAAATAGATTTATAGTAGGCGATGAGCTTGAAGTTTTATCACCGACAGATAGCTTTAATAAAGTGATAAAGGTCGAAAAAATGCAAGATGAAAAGGGAAATGACCTTTTAGATGCAAAACTAGTTCAACAAAAAATCAAACTTTTCACAAACGTAAAATTATCTAAAGGCGATATTTTAAGAAAAAAGATGTAAAAATATAAAGCAAAAATTAAAACACCTTAGTTAAACCTTTTTTGGGCATAGCTATGGTGCTTTTTTTGTTAAGTTTGGGGAAATGATGGGATTCGCTCCGCAACCTTGCTAAAGCAAGGGCAAGCCTGCTTTGCAGTTGCTATCACGCCGGGGTAGCAAAAGGTGGGTGACCACCTTTTGTCGCAAGCCAATACAAATTGCACTTTATTTCTAGGCTTGCGATGCCTACCCGTTCGAATCCCATTTCAACTAATTTAACCAAAATTAAAAGACGCCAAAAGGCGCCTTCAAATTTTGGCGGAAAGGATGGGATTCGAACCCATGTGCCGAGAAATCGGCAAAACGATTTCGAGTCGTTCTCGTTATGACCACTTCGATACCTTTCCAAATGCAATTCATATTATACACAAAACGCCAAATAAAAGCAATCAAAAATATAAAGAAAAACCTTTTTAGTTGACATTTTTTTGCGAAAAAGATATAATAAAACCATACAATAAAAGGAGCAAAAAAATGTATCCATATCCTATATTTACAATTTTTGGAAATGACGTTATGCTATATGGCGTTTGCATTGCAGTTGGCATAATCGCTTGTTTAATTGCATTTTATATATTTTCTAAAAAATTTGGTATGCCAGAAAAGGTGCAAGACTACGTATTTTTCATTTTAATAGGTGGGTTAGCAACAGGCTTTTTGTCGGCAATGGTGTTTCAAGGCTTTTATAATTGGCTTGACGGCAAGCCGTTCAAGATTATTGGCGCAGGTTTAACTGTGATGGGTGGGCTTATCGGTGGTGCAGGTTGTTTTCTTATTCTATATTTTGCAGTTGGCAAATTCTATTTTAAAGGCAAAGAAAAGGGGCTTCACAAAAAGCATTTTAACACATTACTAAGAATAGCGCCAGCTTGTATTTGCATTGCGCACGCTTTCGGTAGAATTGGTTGTTTAATGGCTGGTTGCTGTCACGGCGCATATCTAGGTCAAGAGTTTGTGTTCGGTGGATTGTATATGGACGGCACGACTCATGGCTGGGGATACTACGTGCCTATACAACTATATGAATCTTTGTTCTTATTTGCGCTTGCAACAACGCTCATTGTGCTTTACTTAAAACGTTGTAATATAACAATGAGTATATATCTAATCGGCTATGGCGTATGGCGTTTTATTGTTGAATTTTTAAGAACAGACTATCGTGGCTTTAACCCAACACTTTATCCATCACAATGGTTGTCCATATTATTTGTTTTGGGCGGCATTGCCTTGATGCTAATTTATCGTTATATGAAAATACCATTTATCTTGCCTAAAAAAGAGCAAGAAAAAGTAGAAAACAAGCAGTAATAAAATAGCTTAAAAGCCACGCTTCTTATAAAAAGCGTGGCTAAATTTTTAGGAGAGAATATGAAACTGATTTTAGCAAGTGCTTCGCCAAGAAGAAAAGAAATACTAAAAAACGCAGGTTATGATTTTGAAATTATCACAAGCGATTATGAAGAAAAAAGTTTTTTAGTAAATCCATTTATAACAGCAAAAACCTTTGCTTATGAAAAAGCCAAAGAGGTGTTTAATAAGTTAGAAGATAAAAACGCCATAGTTTTAGGTGCAGACACCGTCGTATATTTAAAAGGCCAAATTTTAGGAAAGCCGTTAGATAGAAAGGACGCAAAGCGTATTTTACAAAATCTTTCTGGGAATAAACACAAGGTTATAACAGGCTATGCGCTTATATCAAATCAAAAAACAATTATCGGCTATGATAAAAGTACTGTTATATTTAATAAACTTACTGAAAGCCAAATTGAAAGTTATTTAGATAGCAATTTATACGTTGGAAAAGCCGGCGCATATGGCATTCAAGACGGCGACTTTAACTTTGTTAAAAAATATAAGGGAAGTATGAACAACATCATAGGCTTGCCAATAGAAAAGATAAATAAAAAATTGAAAAAATTTATATAAAGCAATAAATCATCGTTAATTGCGTTTCCCCTTGGCAATAGCTACCCGAATTAAGTCTTTGTATGTTTGTGACATTCGTCTAACGGCGAACGACATTGCTTGTCAGCAGTTTAGCCGAGTTTTAAGTGAATAAAAAAGCGCACTACATTTCGCTTTTAGCGAAGTAAGTGCGCTAACTTTTATTTAAAACAAAAATTTACTAGTATGATTTTTACTAATATGCCATTTTTTATTAATCTTCAATTCCTAAAAGGTAATCAGCTGAAACATTTAAATAAAGCGCAATATCAACGATTGTTTTCATAGGTGGTTCATTATTATCATTTAACCATTCTGAAAGCGTTGATTTTTGAACGCATAAATGCTTTGCAAGGTCAACCTGTTTTTTGTTTTGCATTTTCAATTCTTGCTTAACTCTTTCACCAAAAACTTTCATTTAATACCCCTTATAATTCATATTATGTGAACAATTTTCAACAAATGCTTGACAGTTCATAAAATATGAATTATATTTTTATAGGAGGTAAATTATGACAAATTATAATCAAGAATTAATTAGAAAAGGTGCACAGGATAAAGAAACTGTACTTATAACGCAAAGAAATATAGAAATTTTAAGTATTATTAAACAATTTATTCCTTATGAAAACTATAAAATGTTTCAAGAAATGCTTGATAACTATGAAAAACTTATGAACAAATATTCTAAATATGCTTATCTGTTAGGTTTTACTAGGGCTATTTATCAAAAGGGGTAAGCCTTTATGAATCAATAAAAAATGGCAATACTTACTATATCCTTAATTTTGTGAAAAAAGCACACTATATTTCACTTTTAGTGAAGTATAGTGTGCTATACTTTTATTATGGATTTAAAATACCTAATATAAGGGGGGGTAGTTCGGTGTTTTTTAATATTTAATCATTGATAACTTATTTATTAAAAAAGTGGGATAGTTGCTAAGAATTCAACGTCAGTTCTGTTGGCTGCAACGTCTTCAGCAAGAACGAAAAGCTTTTTGTTGACAATTCCACCAGCTTTTTCAACAAGTTTTTCTAATCCTAAAAGGCTTGCGCCTGTTGACAAAACGTCGTCAACTATACAAACTTTTTTGCCTTTAATTAAGTTTACGTCTCGGCTAGAAAGGAAAAACTCTTGAGGTTTGCCTGTAGTGATAGAACTGCCATATTCAATCGAAATACCGTCCTTCATATATAATTTTTTAGACTTTCTTGCAACTGCATAGTTAGGCAAATTGCTTTCTCTTGCAACAACGTGCGTTAGTTGCAAGCCTTTTGACTCTGCAGTAATTAAAACTTCGCTATCGCCCACAAGTTTTGCAAGCTCTTTGCCACAGTGCTCGGTAAGTGATGCGTCACCGTGTAAATTAAAAAAAGCAATAGTAATTTTTTCTGATAGTGGAATTAGTGGTAATTTGGCAATATAACCTTTTATATCAACTTCATAAAATTTTTCCATAATGACTTCCTTTTGTAATTTTATTTTTCTAACCTTATGTAGTTTATCACTTTTTTAACAGTTTGTCTATACCTTGCTCATAAATTTATTTATAAAAGCATAATTTTATTGTAGTGGCAAGGAGGACTTGATGAATTTTTATGATAAAAGCATAGATGATGCTGTAATAAGCTTAAACTCGCATAAAAAACTAGGGCTTGACCAAAAATGGCAAAGATTAAATGCTGAAAAGTATGGAAAAAATCTTTTAACAAAAAGAAAAAAACAAGGTCTATTTTCACGTTTTTTAACTGCCTTAAAAGAACCAATGATGATTATTTTAATGTTTGGTTTTGTAATTGCTTTTGGCAGTAGTATGGGCAAATTTTTAAAAACAGGCAGTGGCGACTTTGCAGAGTGCTTTGGCATACTTTTTGCTGTAATTGTTTCGGTTTTGATTACGCTTATTATGGAAGGCAGTTCGCAAAAAGCCTTTGATTTACTTAATAATATTTACGAAAATATTGCCGTAAGAGTTATAAGAGATGGAAAAGTTATCACAATAAGCCAACAAGACATTATTGTTGGGGATATTATGCTTTTAGAAAGTGGTGACAAAGTCGTTGCAGACGGAAGATTGATTGAATGCGAAGAGCTTTCTGTAGATGAATCGGCTCTTACTGGCGAGAGCTTGCCTATAAAGAAAAATGCTGAAAAAATTTTACCGAGTAGTTGCGTGCTTGCCGAAAGAGTCAACTGCTTATTTTCAGGCACTTTTATAATAAGTGGCAGTGGAAAGCTTTTAATCACGGCAATTGGCGACAACACCGAAATGGGAAACATTGCAGGAGAGCTTTTATCAAGCACGAATAAAGATACGCCACTTCAAACAAAACTTTTAAAGCTTGGAAAAACAATAACTATTATCGGTGCAATAAGCGCCGTTTTGGTTTTTGTTATATCGGTTATTAGGCTTTATTTAAATAGTGCGATTACTTTTGACAATATACAAGAGCTTTTTATATCGTGCATTGTTTTAATCGTGGCGGCAGTGCCCGAGGGATTGCCAACAATCGTTGCCGTTTCCTTAGCCTTAAATATGATAAAACTTGCAAAGAGCAACGCTCTAATAAAAAAGATGACTGCAACCGAAACAGCTGGTGCTGTTAGCATTATTTGTTCGGATAAAACAGGCACTCTCACGCAAAACAAAATGCAGGTTGTAAGTGTTTGTTATAGTCAGTCTTGCACAAATGCCGAAAATGTGAAAAATGAAATTATAAAGCAAAATTTTTGTCTAAATTCAACAGCAGATATTTTAACCGTTTCAAATAAAGAAATCAATCGTGGCAGTAGCACAGAGTGCGCATTACTTAGGGCTTTTAATAAAATGAGCGACGTTAGCTATCAAACCTATCGGAAAAATTATATGATATTAGATAGACAGCCCTTTTCAAGCGACGCAAAGTTTATGTCAACGACAATTGCGATTGCCAAAAATAAAAGCCGAACTTTAGTTAAGGGCGCACCTGAAGTTGTGCTAAATATGTGCGAGCTAT
>JAZNCJ010000042.1:0-30793 GCA_045587465.1 Christensenellaceae bacterium | reverse complement strand
CGCTTGTAAATAAGTTTGGCATCAAAAAACTTGTTTGCGCAGGTTTTTTGTGCTTAATATCTTTTGCACTTATCAATTCTTATGCTGAAGAGTTGTGGCAATTTTATATCGGTGGAATATTGCTTGGCATTGGTCTTGCTTGGACAAGCACGACGATGGTTGGTGCTGTTATAAACATTTGGTGCAAAGAAGAGAATAGGGGTAAATTTACAGGCTTAATCCTTTCAGCAAATGGGCTTTTCGGTGCTATTGCCGTTCAAATTATTTCACCTATCATTTATCAAGAAGGCAATGCTTTTGGTTATCGTGATTCTTATAGACTAGTTGCCGTTATTCTTGCAGTTGTGCTTGCTCTTGTTGTTATTTTCTTAAAAGATAGACCAAAGGGCGCAGAAAAAACGGTTATAAAGAAAAAAGCTAAAAAAGCACGTGGTCGTGGCTGGGTTGGTATGGAATATCAAAGTGTTCTTAAAAAGCCATATTTTTACCTTGCTTGTGTGTGCATTGCACTTACGGGTGTGACGCTTCAAGGTCTTGGCGGTATTGCCACACCACACATGTATGACGTTGGTCTTTCAAAGCCTCTTGTTGCAACCATTGCATCCATTTCAAGCCTTACTATGATGTTTACTAAAATTTTTATAGGCTTTATGTATGACAAAAAGGGTATAAGAATAACAATGAATATGTGTTTCATTTGTTCGTTTATTTCTCAAATTTCATTGGTGTCTATTACAAACACTCCTTTTGGAATTGGGCTTGCTTACGGCAGAATTATTTTTGGTGCAATTGCCCTTCCACTTGAAACTGTTATGCTTCCACTTTATGCAAGCGAACTGTTTGGAAATAAAAGTTATATGAGCGTTCTTGGCGTATTCTCTGCTGCAAACTATGCAGGGTATGCCCTAGGCTCGCCTATAGGGAACTTTATTTTCGATATTTTTGGAAGTTATGATATCTCGTTCATCGTGTTTGGTGGACTAATGGTGTTCGTTGCAATTGCAATGCAATACGTTGTTAAACAGTCAAGAAAAGATAGAGCAATAATAGAAGGCGAAACAATTACGGCAATAGAAAACAAGAAATCATCTTTGTTTGCAAGAATTAATTGGAATAAAAAGGTAAGCCCTGTAATAGGCTATTCGCTTTTATTTGCGACTATTTCACTTGCCCTTTTAATCGGCGTGTTAGTTGTTTGCTTATAGATAAGGAAAAATAAACTAAACAAAAAAACAAAAAGAGTGGTTAACCACTCTTTTTTGTTTTGTAATAAATTATTAAATTATCTAACGCCTATTCTGGTTGCTTTCGCCTTGCCACTAAGTAAATCGTGAAGTGAGCATTTTGCAGAAGCGATTATAACTTTTGTGCCTATTTTAACTGCATCTTTTATATATTCAAGTTTAGCCTTTGCGCCGTTTGCACCTGCCCTTGATGCGCCGTTGCAATAATTTTCGCACTCTGTGATATTATCTAAAACTTCGTAAACGTCTTTTCCAGAAATTTCTTCTATCAAAGTGCTTGGGTCGTGACTGTCTTTATAAATACCATCTGCGCTTGTTAAAATAATTAAGTTTTCTGCTTTAACAAGGCAAGCGATTTGAGAAGCCGTTTCATCGTTATCCACACACTCAACAACCTTATCGGTCTTGTCTTTGAGTGACTGAATTTCAAACCTACGGCTTTCTTCTGTGCTTATTGCGTCGTTATAGTTAATGATAGGAATTGCGTTTTGGTCTTTTGCACGGAGAAGCATTGCTTTAAGGTGCTCTCTTTTTTGTGGGTCGTTAAAGTGTTGATGTTCAACCAAAACTTGTCTAAGAGAATACTTAGAGTCAACGTATTCACGATAGGTTGACATCAAAATAGATTGACCTTGCGCAGCGTAGTCGGTTTTAACGTCTTCTTTTTCACCGACAAGCTCAGTGCCGTTTCTTTTAATATAATCGAGCCTACCTGTTTCGGCAGCACCACTTGTAATCCAAATATATCCAGGTCTAAGCTCTGACGAAAGCCTTGCAATCAAAGTGTAGTCCAAAATATTGCTTGTCTTATCGATAAGAGCCATAGAACCAATTTTGCCAACGAGTTTTGTATCAAAAGTCATTTTTTTTCACCTAAAAAGTTTATATCTTTTAATATTATAATCTAAAAAGACAAAATTTTCAACTAATTACACTAAAAATAAGTATTGTTTTATTTTTTTAGGCAAAACTAACATAAAAGTAATTTAAAGGAGAATAAAAATGAAGTTAAAAGACAGCAAGACGTATCAAAACTTAATGACAGCATATTTAAGAGAGTCTGGGGCATACAACGAATACACTTTTTATGCAGAGCAAGCCAAAAAAGATGGTTACGAAGCCATTTACAACATCTTCACTCAGTTTGCCGACAACGAACAAGCCCACTCTAAAATTTGGTTTAAGTTGTTTCACGGAATTTCAAACACCGAAGAAAACCTTATTGATGCAGCCGACCTTGAAAACTATGAGCGTTCGGTTTTATATTCAGAGTTTAGCAAGGTTGCAAAAGAAGAGGGCTTTGATGATATCGCAAAACTTTTTGACGGCGTTAGCGCAATAGAGCGCCAGCACGAAGAAGCTTATCGTGCTTTAGCCGAAAAGGTTAAAAGCAAAACTATGTTCACCGACAAAAAAGAGGTTTGGTGGAAATGTAATAACTGTGGACATTTGCATAAAGGAAATACTGCGCCAGAAGTTTGCCCAGTTTGTTCTCATCCACAAGCATTTTTTGGCGTGGATAACACAAAAAACAAATAAAAAGGAAAAAGAAAAAAGGATAGCTCAAACTATCCTTTTTTTGTTATATAAGATTATTTTGCAAGGTCAAAAATTGATTTTTTGTAAATTTGATAAGCCGTTAAAATTTGCCCTTTAGAAACGTTTTCATTTGCATCGTGGATATTATCAACGTGGCCTTTTAGTTTTGGCCCAAAAGCTGAGCCTTTACTAAACGCCCTTGCGAAAGTAGAGCCACCCATGCTTATAGGCTGAGCGTTATCGCCAGTTATTTCATTATAGGCATTAAGAAGAGTTTTAACAAACTCGCCGTCCTTTTCTGCCATCATTGGTGGGTGGCGAAGCTTTGTTTTATAAGGAATTTGCATACTGTCAAATATAGGCGTGACGTCTTTTAGCTCAAACGGCGCAGGAATTCTTAAGTCGCAAGTGATTGCTATGCCCTTTTCATTTTCGCAAATTAAGTTTGGAGAAAGGGTGACCGTTCCTTGCTCGTTCTCTAACTTAAAAACGCCTTTTTTGTCATAGAAAAGATTGTCTAAAACGTTTTTTACATTTTCGCCCTTATATAAAAAGTATTCAAAAAGTTTAAGCATAGCATTTATGCCAAGATGAGGAGTAGAGCCGTGCGCAGCCTTGCCTTTAGAAACGATATAATCACCATCAAAGCCAAGATTAAACTGTTTTAGCTCTTTTTCATCGATTTTTCCTAAAGGCCTAGCCTTTGCCAAGTCGCAAACGGCGTTTAGTGCCGTGCCACCTTTTATACACTCAAAGCCGATAAGTTTTGGAATATTAAATTCAACTTCAACTATGCCCTTTTCGGCATAGCAAACGGGAAAATCTCCGTCTGGCGAAAAGCCGTATTCTGGCAAAGTTGTTTTTGTTTTAAGATATTCTATATCTTGCCAGCCACTTTCTTCGTTGCAGCCAACTATAAGGCGAAATTTTTTGTTTACTTTAATTTTGCTGTCCTTTAGCTCCTTTAGCGCATAAAGGCAAGATAAAAGTGGCGTTTTATCATCGCACACCCCCCTTCCATAATACACGCCGTCACGCTCGGTTAAAGTAAAAGGGTCGCTATCCCAACCGATGCCCACAGGAACAACGTCAAGGTGGCCGATAATGCCAACCTCTTCGCCCTCGCCGTAATAAACTTCTCCGGCATAACCGTCATAATTAATTGTTTGAAAGCCGAACTCATTGGCAAGAGATAAAAACCAGTCAAGGCAGTTGCCGACCTCTTTGCCAAAAGGTGCGTTTGGCGCTTTTTCGCCTAAAACACTTTTAAAGCTTATAAGCTGTGATAAATGGCTGATAAATTGGTTAAAATTTTGCAAAGGATAAGCCCCCTAAAATTTATTTTACTCTTATATTATACTATAATGTAAAAAATATTGTAAGCATATTTACAAAAATATTATATTTGTTTTGTTTTTTCATAAAATTATGGTAAAATAAACTTATGAGTTTGGCAGGCGGTATTCACAAAGGACATAGAGAAAGGGCGATAGAAAGTTTTTTGAAAAACTCTGATGGATTAAACGACCATCAAGTTTTAGAAATTCTATTGTTTTTTGCTATTCCAAGAATAGACACAAATCCACTTGCGCATAAACTTATAAATAATTTTGGCGACTTAAAAGGCGTGTTTTCTGCAACGGCCGAACAGCTTATGACAGTCAGTGGCGTGGGCAAAAAGGTTGCCTGCTTTATTCTTGCGATAGCAGACCTTTTTAAGCGTATTGAAAATAAAAAGCAAAAAGAAATTTTGTTTTCAAACCCTTATCAAACAAAAGAATATTTGTATAATTTGTTCGACGGACTTTCTCACGAAAAGTTTTTAATGATTTTTCTTGACACAAAGTTTAAAATGCTCACAAAAGTTGAGTTTACCGATAACGCCAAAACAAAGGTTAGCGCTGAAATACCAGAGCTTGTAAAAGCCATTAACGTTTATAAACCGGCTTATGCTATTATGGCGCACAATCACACTAGCGATAGCGTTTTGCCAAGCAAAGAAGACCATTTGGCTACAAAGAAAATCAATATTATTTGCGAGCTAAACGATATTAATTTAATCGACCACGTAATCGTTAGTGGCAAAAATTCGTTTAGTTATAAGGGTGAAAACCTAATTGATGATATTAAAAAACAATGCAGTTTAGAAAACATATTTAACGGCATTAAAGAATAGTAAGGAGAAAATATGGTAAGAACTCGTTTTGCACCAAGCCCAACAGGATATTTGCACATTGGGGGCTTAAGAACGGCACTTTATGGCTTTTTGTATTCAAAACGCTATGGTGGCAAGTTTATTTTAAGAATTGAAGATACGGACACGGCAAGATACGTTGACGGCTCTGTTCAAATTATATACGATACTATGCGTGATTCTGGAATTATGTATGACGAAGGACCAGACGTTGGTGGCGACTATGGACCATACGTTCAAAGCCAAAGAAAACAAATCTACTTAGATTATGCTAAAAAGCTTGTACAGCTGGGTGGCGCATACTACTGCTTCTGCTCTGCCGATAGAATTGAAAGCCTTAAAGACAGCACCGGTAATATCAGATACGACAAGCACTGCCAAAAACTTTCTAAAGAAGAAATACAAAGAAAAATAAGTGCTGGCGAGCCATACGTTATTCGTCAAAACGTGCCAACAGAAGGCACGGGCACATATCACGACCTTGTTTATGGCGACATCAGTGTTGATTATAAAGATATTGAGGACGGAATTTTAATTAAAAGCGACGGTATGCCAACTTATAACTTTGCAAACGTTGTTGACGACCACTTGATGGGAATCACTCACGTTATCCGTGGCACGGAATATTTGTCTTCAACGCCTAAGTACAATCTTATGTACGATGCTTTTGGCTGGGAAAGGCCAACCTATATTCACCTTCCACCTATTATGAAGGATGCTCAACACAAGCTTAGCAAAAGAAACGGCGATGCAAGCTACGAAGATTTTGTTAAAAAAGGCTACGTAAAAGAAGCAATTGTCAACTATATCGCACTCTTAGGCTGGAGCCCTAAGACAAACGTTGAAAAAATGAGCCTTGCTGAGCTTTGCGAAAACTTTTCTTTAGAAGGCATTAATAAATCGCCATCAATTTTCGATGAAACAAAGATGAAATGGCTTTCTGGCGAGTACATTAAGGCTATGACAGACGAAGAATTTGTTCAAAAGGCTGATGAGTTTTTAAAAAAGAGCAAGGTGTACGGCAAGTATGATATGCTAAAAATTGCAAACCTACTTAAGACCAGAATTGAAATCTTTAGCGAAATTCCTGAAAAGATAGACTTTTTGGAAGAGTTTGGTGAATATGATTTAGAGCTTTATTCACACAAAAAGATGAAAACTGACGTTGAAATTGCTAAAAAAGTGTTGCCACTTGCAAGGCAAGCTATTGCCGACCTAGAGGTGTTCACTTTCGACAGCGTGCACGATGCAATGATGAAACTCGTTGAACAGCTTGGTGTTAAAAACGGACAAGTTTTCTGGTGCGTTAGAGTTGCAATTTCAGCAAAGCAATCGACAGCCGGTGGCGTTATGGAAATCGCTGAGCTTTTAGGAAAAGAAGAAACCTTAAGAAGACTTGATTATTCTATTGAACTATTAAATAAATAAACGAATTAAAAAACGCACCAAGCTGGTGCGTTTAGCTTTTTATACGATTATTTAGAATTTTTCAATTTGTTTTTAAGTTGTTTAATATTTGAAATTTTTAAGCCTTTAGAAACGGTAATTAAAATGAGCATAAATTGAATGGGCATTCCGATTAAAAAGACTTGCCACAAATTTAACTTAAGCCATTGAAAGTAGATGGCTGCAAGCGTTGTCCAAACGCAGATTGAATTTGTTAGAAGCGACAGTTTGTTCTTAAAATAATATTTAACGATTGAGCGAATAACAAAAGCCGATGATGGCACACCCCAAACAAACGCCATATAATAATAGTCGCCTTTATAATTGTATAAAAGCAAAAATATAAGCGCACAAATCGTCCAAACGGCAAGCACGGCGCAAGAAATAATGCCCCAATAAAGAACACGCTTTTTTGAGTTTAGCAGTTTTGTTTGTTCATCAGTGTGTTCTTCAATAAAAAAGGCAAGGTCAACGCCGTAAAACGAAGCGAGAGTTTGCAAGATTTCTAGGCTTGGCAAAACGTCCCCCTTTTCCCAACGAGAAATGGCGTTGTCAGAATAATTAATTTTACTGGAAAGTTCCATCTGTGTTAAATTATGCTGTTTTCTGATTTTAACTAAATTAGTGCAAACTATCTCTCTAATGTCTTTCATAACTTGATTATACAAAAAAACCAGACAAAAATCAACAAAAACGCACAAAAAATATTAAATTCCCATTTTGTGGGAATTAATTTTTCCAATTCCACTTAAGTGTGGGAAATAATTTTTCAATTCCCTTTTTCTTTTTTTAAAATTATTTTATAATGTTATTATAAAAAAATAGGTGGAATATTATGTTAAAAGAAGAGAGAGCGCTTTATGAACTTAATTTATCGCAAGAAGTTGTTAAGCTTCAATGTACATACACGCTTTTTAAAAAGGTTGTAAATATTTTAACTTCGGTTGAAATAGATAATCAAATTGATTTTTCTATTATGGAAAAGGCTTTTAACAAGGCTGTAGAAAGAAACGATTGTACGAGAATTAGGCTTGTAAAAAAAGGCAGAAAACTTTTGCAATATTTTGAGGGAAAGGTGGTTTATGATAATATTCCACGCTTAGAATTCAAAACTAAAGAAGAGCAAGATGCGTTCATACATAGTCAAACTAAAAGGGCGATAAAATATTTAAACGGCGAAGTGCTAAAGCCAACGTTTATCAAAACTTATGACGGCAAAAGTATGATTTTTTTCAAAGTTTGCCATTATATTTTTGACATTTATGGTCTAAACTTTTTTATAAACGACTTGTTTAGCGTTTATGAAGCTTTAGTTAAAGGCGAAGAGCTTCCAAAAGAGCCTAAGAAATTTGAAGACCTTTTGAAAAAGGACTTAGAAACTAAGTACGACCCAGAAAGCAAAAAATCACACTACGAATATTTTAACAAGTTATTTTCTTCTAATCCTGAGCCATATTACGCAGGGTTTGACGGAATGACCAACAAATACGTAAAGAAAGCAAGGGCAAAAAACCAACGCCCTGTTAAGATGTTTTTTATTAAAAACGACACTAAAACTTATGGGCACAAAATAGAAAAGGAGCAAGTGGAAAAGCTTGTCCAGTTTTCTAAAGAAAACGGCACGACTATTGCTAGTTTATTATTGTATTTATATTCGGTCACTCAGTCAAGGATGAACAACGATGCTGAATTTTTGCTTCCATTAGAGCTTTGTAATCTAAGAGACACCTTGCTTGCAAAAAAATGTGCTGGAACAAAGGTGCAATCGCTAAACGTTTTGACAAAGGTTGATAAAAACCTTTCATTTAAGGAAAATTTAGAGTTTTTCGTTAAAGAACAAAGCGAAAACTATAGGCATATCGGCATGAGCGATATGGAGCATCAAGTCTTATTACATAAAGTATATAAAACGAGTATGATGACCACTTATTATTCCCTCGCATATTCGTTCATTCCTTTTGAAAGTAGAGAAGGCGTTAAGATTAACTTTTATTCAAACGGCAAATGCGCTTTGCCTTGCTATGCAGCTCTGCTTTACGACTATAATAACAGTGAAATTATGGTTGGATATGACTGTCAAATTAAGCTTATGAGTGAGCAAAACGTTAAAGTGTTTCATCAAAATCTTGTAAAATGTATTGACCAAGCGTTAGGCAATCCACAAATTCTTATTAAAGATATAAAAGTGGACAAACAAGCATAAAATAAACCAAATTGCTTAGGAGAAAATATGAAAACTGAAAGACAAGCGTTAAAAAACACTCTATTAAAAAACGGTGACTATAAAAGCACAAAAGACGTATTTTTAAGACTTGCTGAAATCTATCCTGACAAAAAAATTTTGGCAAACATTAGCGATGACGGCAAAGAGATTGTATATCATACTTCAAAAGAAATTCTTAGTGATGTTGAAAAAATAGGAAATGCCTTTTTAAGTTTAGGTTTTAAGGATAAGCACATATCTATAATGGCTGATAACTCTTATGAGTATATTATAACGGATATGGCTGTTGTTGGTGGCTTGGGAGTGGTCACGCCTATTGACAAAGATGCTGACGGAGAGCTACTTATCACGCTTCTAAACAAGTGCGAAGCAAACGTTATCATTTGCTCGTCTTTTGAGCTTGTAAAGATTGAAAAAATCAAAGGGGTCTGCCCTCACCTTGAGCAAATTATAACTATTGACAGAAAAATAGACGGTTATTTATTCTTAGGTGAGCTTATGGCGCAGGTTGATTTGGAAAAATCAAACGAGTATAGAAACCTTGAAATTGACCTTGAAAAAACTTGTCAGCTTTTATTTACTTCTGGAACTACGGGGCCAAATAAACTTGTTGAAATTTGCCAAAGGAATATGGCGGCAAATATTATGAACTGCATTGACGTTATTAAATCATCATCAAAACAAAACACGTCTATGTCGGTTTTGCCTATGCACCACGCAACCGAGATAAATACGCATATTCTTCCAAGAATAGCGTGCTCAAGACTTACCTACATAAACGACAGTATGAAAACGATGATGGACAACATTAAGATTTTTAAGCCACACGTTATAACCATAGTGCCAATGATTGCAAATATGTTTTATAAAACCATTTGGCAAATGGCAAAGAAGAAAGGGATGGACGGCAAGCTTAAAAAAGGCATAAAGCTTTGCAATCTTTTAAGAAAGTTTGGCATAGATATTACTCATAAACTTCTTAAAGACGTTTATGCACCTTTTGGTGGCAACCTTGTTCAAATTGTTTGTGGTGGTGCGGCTTTAAATCCAGAAGTTGTTAAAGGCTTTTCGGACTTGGGTGTGTTTATTGTCAACGGCTATGGTATAACCGAGTGTGGGCCACTCGTTTCTATGAACACCGAAACGCTTACTGAAGTTAAGTCAATCGGAAAGGCTTGCCCTAAACTTGAAGTTAAGATAGATAGCCCTGATGAAAATGGAATTGGAGAACTTTGTGTTAAAGGCCAAAGCGTTGCTAAAGGTTATTATAATGACGTTGAGGCTACACAAAGCGTGTTCGATGAAGATGGGTTTTTCCATACCGGAGATTCGGCGTTAATAGATAAAAAAGGAAGAATTTTCTTGTCTGGAAGAAAGAAAAACACAATCGTTTTAGAAAACGGCAAAAACGTTTATCCAGAAGAAATTGAAACTGAAATTATAAATAGTATCGACTATTTAAAAGAAGTGGTTGTTTATCAAGCAGACATTGCTGATAAAACCCAAACAAAAACCGTAATATGCGCTGGTGTTTATATCGACAGCGAAAACGCTCTATTGATAAATAAAATTAAACAAGATTTTATTGAAATAAACAAAAAGTTGCCTGTATATAAAAGAATTGCTTACGTTGACGTTGCAACTAGCGAATTTGAAAAAACATCAACGAGGAAAATCAAAAGAGACCTTGCCGAAAAAAGGCATACGATGGATAAAGGAATATTGATTTAAGAGGTGAAATATGTCAGAAGAAAAAATATTGGTTGATTTAGAAGAAATTATTTCAGATTATATCGAAATAGAACAAGTGGACAAAAATATGAGTTTACAAGGCGACGTGGGGTTGGACTCGTTTGGGCTTATCTCTATGATTTGCAAAATTGAAAAGCATTTTAATGTTAGAATTCCTGACCACGAGCTGCCAAACTTCGTGCAACTTAATGATTTAGTAAATTATATACATAATAATGTGGTAATGGCGTAAAAATGATTGGAATTGATATTGTCGAAGTTGCTAGAATAAAAAAGCTTATAGAAAACCCAGAACACGCTGAAAGGCTTTTTTTTAAGGAAGAGCTTGACTATGCTAATTCTAACCACGTCCCTGCCGTTCATCTTGCAGGCTTCTTTTGCGTTAAAGAAAGCGTTGTGAAAGCGCTTGGTGGTGGTTTTGTTAGAGAAATTATGGTTTTACATTATGAGAGTGGTAAGCCATACGTTAAGCTTTTTGGAAAAGCAAAAGAGCTTTTGGGAGAAAAAAGGATAGAAATTTCTATTTCTCATACGGACGAGTATGCTGTTGCAACTTGCCAAATTATAAATTAATAAAATAATATAAGTTATTATTAAGCCTAAACGAAATTTTCGTTTAGGCTTAAAATTTTTAAACGATATTAAATGTGGTAAAAGTCAACAAAATGGCACTTAAAACTTATGCGCCAAAAGATTTGCTGACTGTAAAATTGTTTTTACTTTCTAATTTAGAAATATATTTTTCAATTCCAGAAGCAATAGTTTCTGCAATTTTATAAACTAAATTTAATCGTGTGAGATTGAATAGATTATAATTTTTGTTAGATTTGCTTGCCACAACGCCAATTATGCTAATGTCACCAACCTTTCCTAAGTTTTTATCAACGCCAAGACCAGGTTTTAGCCCCTTGTTTAACACCCTTATTAAGCCTATATCTTCGCTTGAGCCTATAGCTGCATCAATCGCTATGCTAATCGAGTTTGGGTGCATTTGCTTTAAATACGTTCTCGCATACTCCACTTCTTTAGCTGTTATAGGGAAATTTAGCGTGCCGTATATATATGAGCCAACGTTTTTATTTTTTAAAAACGTTCCAACAAGTGGACCTAAACTATCACCTAATACCAAGTCACTGCCAATGCAAATAAATATTGGCTTTTTGTTGTGTTTATTAATTTCAATTAAAGATTGATATATGCCCTCCGGTGCATATTCGTTAAACGTACTAAAAGTAAATTCTTTATTTTCCATAACTAATCACTTCCTGCTCTGATTTATACAAAATTAATGTCAAAAGTTTTATATCCACATTTTTATAAAATTATACAAAACATATATTAATGTTGAAAAAATATCAAAAATGTGGTATTATAATATTATAAATAAACACAAGGTGGCAAAATGATAAATTTATTATTAAATTATAGCGCCACCATAGATATAATAGCGCTTGGCTTTTTGTTGTTGTTGGCGCTGTTTGGCTTAATACAAGGTTTTACTAAAACGTTCTTTACCTTTTTTGGTTCGGTAATTGCAATAATATTAGCAATTAGCTTATCCTCCCCACTAATTAATATTATGCAAGAAAAGTTTAACGTTGTTTCAACTATGTCAAACAACGTCTCGGGGCTTGTTAATAATATATTTGGGAAAAATCTAATGGAGACCAAACTTAGCGAGGCCACGCCAAGCTTTTTAAGCAACGCCAACATAAGTAGCGTAATAACATATATAATACTTTCGGTCAAAAACAAGGGTTTTGCGACTCAAGAAGCAACGATTGGCGATGTAATATGCCCTACAATTGCTTATTATATTGTGCTATTAATATCTGTGGTTGTTCTTTATATTATCATTAAAATATTATTTCGCATAATATGGAAAATTGTAAAAAAAGCATATAAATGCAAATGCGTTGCCAAATTTGACCGATTTTTAGGTTTTGCACTAGGCTTAATATACGGAATAATAGTATTAGAACTAATAATATTAATAATCGGAATATTACCTTTTGGCTTTATGCAAAATCTATACAGCAATATTCAAAGCTCAACCGTCGCTAGTTTTGTGGAAAAGCTTAACGTTTTAGGGCTTTTCACCAGCAAAATCATTAATACAAACATCATCGAACTTGTTTTGAATATGATTTAACCAACATACAACACGCAAAAAAACAATAAAAACATCCGTAAATAATTATAAAAAAGGGAAATATTGGTAAAAAAACAAAACAATAATAAAAAACGCTTAAAATTAATAAAAATAAAAGAAATTACAGCAAGTTTAGTTTAATTTTAAAACAAACTACAGAAAAAACACCTATAAAGATAAAAAATGTATGTTCCACGTGGAACATACATTTTTTTAAATTTGTTTTTACCGTGTTTCACGTGGAACAAAAAACACAATTGTTTCATGTGAAACAAGCAAAACTTTTTAAAAAAAATTATTAAACGGCACGGCTGTGAGACAAAATACCCAAAAATTTTCCCACCAAAAAAATTAAGCCATTCTGTCTCAGGCCGCTAAAATGACATTTTTTAATTATAAAAATTTGATTAAATTTAGCTGTTTGTTTGACCTAAAAAAGCTATTAATATTTTTAACGTTAGGTCAAACAATGGTTTTGAGCTATAAAAAGTAATTATAATTTTTATAAACTTGTTTTTTTTTGCATAAACATAAGTATGCAAAGTTATAATTATTGCAAAAAGCAAACTTAATTGTTTTTTGCAACTTTAAATTAGCTAGTTTTTGTTAAAATCTTTTATCAGTGCAAAATTATATTATTAAATATTTTTTAAAATATGTTTAAAAACTGTTTAGCGCAAAAGATAATTTAATTTTATATTATTTATGCGCTTTGTTAAGTTGTTATGCGCTAGCAAAAATACTGCACGCTTTTTGGTATGGAAAAATTTTCTAAAAACTATTGTATTTTTATTACAATTAATGTATAATAATATATAACTAAGCTATATAATATACAGTATGCAAACGTTTTGCATTAAAACCTAATTTATCCATCGGTTTTTTAAGGTATAATTAATATATGCGATTTATAATATTGCTGACAAATATTTAAGGAGAAGAATTTTGAAAACTAAAAGCAATAAGACTTTATGGATAGTGCTTGGAATTATAATTGCCGCAATCGCAATTTTTTCGTTTACGTCGTGTTTAACGGCAAGCACTGAAATTAAAACTAGCGAATTTCATTCTATTTTAAACGAGATGTCTAATAGCTCGATTTATGAAGATAGCACAGGTCAAGGAAATGGAAACAGTATTCTTGACAAAAATGAGCTTGAAAGCGCTCATGCAACTCAAATTAAAGAAGAAATTAAAAACAGTGGATTTAATATTGCTAATGGTGCAAGAATTGCAAACGTTGTTTTTGATGGATACGTTATTAATTTTGATTTAGTAAGCAAGACAACGGAAGAAGTTCTTTCATTTACGACAAATTATTCAAGAAGCGATAGTGAAGTTGAAAAAATAACGGCGCTACTATCAGGACTTGATTTAAGTTATAGCTACACCGACCCTAACGCAGGGTCTATTTGGTCATCGCTTTTACCACTTGGTGGAACTATCCTCATTGCCATTATTTTCTTTATATTGATAATGCAAACGCAAGGTGGCACAAAGAGTGCAATGAACTTTGCAAAAACTAATGCAAGAGTAAACCAAAACTTAAAGGTTAGGTTTTCTGACGTTGCAGGTGCTGAAGAAGAAAAAGAAGAGCTTGCAGAAGTAGTTGACTTTTTGAAAAACCCTAAAAAATTCTCTGACCTTGGCGCAAGAATTCCAAAAGGCGTTCTTTTAGTAGGCCCTCCGGGCACAGGTAAAACGCTTTTTGCAAAAGCAGTTGCAGGTGAAGCAGGGGTACCGTTCTTTTCAATAAGTGGTTCAGACTTTGTTGAAATGTTTGTGGGCGTGGGTGCATCGAGAGTTAGAGACTTGTTTGACGTTGCAAAAAAGAGCATGCCTTGTATCGTGTTCATTGACGAAATAGACGCTGTTGGTCGTCAACGTGGCACAGGTATGGGTGGTGGACACGATGAAAGAGAGCAAACGCTTAACCAACTCTTAGTACAAATGGACGGTTTTGAGTCAAACGATGGAATTATCGTTATGGCTGCAACCAATAGAGCCGACATACTCGACCCAGCACTTCTTCGCCCAGGTAGATTTGACAGACAAATTTACGTAAACGTTCCAGACGTTCGTGGTAGAGAGGCTATCTTAAAAGTTCACTCAAGAAATAAACCACTCGCACCTGATATAAACTTTAAGACGGTTGCAAGGATGACAAGTGGTTTTTCTGGCGCTGATATAGAAAATCTTTTGAACGAAGCTGCAATTCTTGCTGCGAGAGCGAATAGAAAATATATAACCAACAAAGACCTTTACGAAGGCATTAACAAGGTGCTTATGGGGCCACAAAAGAAGAGTAGGCTTGTGACCGAAACGGATAAACGCATTACTGCTTATCACGAGGCAGGCCACGCAATACTAGCAAAGCTTTTGCCAAACTGTGACCCTGTTCACGAAGTTTCTATTATCCCTAGAGGTCAGGCGGCTGGATACACTATGACAAGACCAGATTCTGACGATAACCATTTGACAAAGGCAAAACTTTTAGACGATATCGTTATGACTTTAGGTGGTAGAGTTGCTGAAGAAATTATTATAAAAGACATTTCGGCTGGTGCATCTGGCGATATTCAAGCAGTCACAAAGCGTGCAAGGCTTATGGTCACCGAGTGGGGTATGAGCGAAAAGGTTGGGCCTATCTCATACGGCTCTGATAAAGAAGTGTTTATCGGCAGGGATATGGCATCACACGTAAATTATAGCGAGCAAACTGCTGCAATTATCGACCAGGAAATTAGAGAGATTATTGACAACGCACTTCAAAAAGCAAGAAAGCTTATTTCGGATAATAAAAAGCTTCTTGACAATATGGCAAGGCTATTAGTTGAAAGAGAAACCATTTTTGCTGAAGAAGTAGATATGCTTATGGAAGGCAAGGGCGTTGAAGAAATTATGGAATTTATGGACCAAAACGAACGCACTTTAAGAGAAAATCCGTTCAAGAGAAAGTCTGTTATAATTTCAGAAAAAAAGGCTGAAGAAAAGAAAGCCGAAGAAATAAAGGCTGAAGAAAAAGCTTCTGCTGAAAAAGAGAAAAAAAGCGAGCAAAATTCCGATAAGGAATAGTAAGCAACTTTAATAACAAAGTAAGATAAAGCAAAACTTGCAAAGGAGAGATTTATGGGAAAAATAATTGCTTTTTCTAACCAAAAAGGTGGCGTGGGCAAAACCACAACTTGCGTAAACATGTCGGCATACCTTGCAAAAAAGGGTTATAAGTGCTTGATAGTTGACCTTGATGCACAAGGCAATGCAACAAGTGGTCTAGGCTTTGCGAAGAGCGAAGTGAAAAATTCGGTTTATAACGTTATGATAGACGATATGCCTATCGAAGAAGCCGTGCTTAAAACTTGTGTGGAAGGACTTGATATATTGCCTTCAAACATTGACCTTGCAGGCGCAGAAGTAGAACTTGTGTACGTTAAGGACAGGGAAAAAGTGCTAAGAAAGGTTTTAGAGCGTGCTAAACAAAGCTATGACTTTATAACCATTGACTGCCCACCATCGCTTGGACTTTTAACTATAAACGCACTCGCTGCAGCAGACACCGTGCTTATCCCTATTCAAAGCGAGTATTATGCTTTAGAAGGCTTATCACAACTGATGAACACAATTAAACTTGTTGTAAAACATCTAAACGCATCGCTTAAAATTGAAGGCGTTGTGCTTACAATGAACGACAACAGAGCCATTATTTCAAGACAAATAAGTGAAGAAATTCGTAAATATTTCGGTAAGCGAGTGTTTGATACGGTTATTCCAAGAAATATTCGCTTGGCAGAAGCACCAAGCCACGGATTGCCAATAATGCTACACGATACACGCTGTTCGGGTGCAAAGGCTTATCTTGCGCTTACCGAAGAATACATATCAAGGCAACCTGGCAAAAAAACTAAAGAATAATTGTAGGAGAAAAAAGTATGAAAGCAAAAGGATTAGGAAAAGGTCTTTCAGCCTTGTTTTCTGAAACACAAGAAGATTACGGCAAGAGCTTGTTGTTTGAAGAAGAGCCTGCTAAAAACGGTGGCGAAAACGTAAAGCAAATTGAAATATCTTCAATCTTTGCAAACCCAAATCAGCCACGTAAGGTTTTTGACCAAACGGCGCTTCAAGAACTTGCAGATTCGATTGCAAAACACGGTGTGATTATGCCTATCATCGTCAATAAGAGTGGTGATAGATATATGATTATTGCCGGTGAAAGACGTTTTAGGGCAAGTAAACTTGCCGGTCTATCAACCGTTCCTGTTATCGTTAAAAATTATAACGAAAGGCAAATCAAAGAAATTTCGCTTATCGAAAACTTGCAAAGGGAAGACTTAAACCCTATTGAAGCGGCAACGGCTATGCGTTCGCTTATGGACGATTATGGTATGACTCAAGAAGATTTAGCCGATAGAATTGGTAAATCTCGCCCAGCCATTGCAAATACACTAAGACTACTTAATCTTTCTCAAGACGTTATTAAGCTCGTTGCAAACGGCACGCTTTCTGCTGGTCACGCAAGGGCAATTATATCTTTGCCACAAACCGACCAAATCAAGTTTGCTCAAGTCGCAATTAAAGACGGACTTTCTGTTAGAGACGTTGAAAAAAGAGTTAAAGAATTTTTTGAACCACCAGAAGTTAAGGCTAAAAAGAAGATTAAACAAGAATTATCTAACGAGCTAAAAGAACTTATCATGGATATGCAAAGAGTGCTCGGCACAAAGGTAAACGCTATCGGCAACGATAAAAAGGGCAGAATTTATATCGATTACTATACACGTGACGACTTAGATAGACTTAGTGAGATTATAGAAATGTTAAAGAAAAACCAAAAATAAGAAAAATAAAAAAGAAAACTCGGCTTTTGATAAGCCGAGTTTTTATTATAGTGTTTTCACATATCCTAAAATTGCGTTTTTTAGGTTGTTTTTGTCGCCGTCGTTATATATAATTTTGTAATTAGATAAATCAAGTTTAGTGTAATCGACTTGGGCGTTTATCCTTGCTAAAATTTGCTCTTCGGTTAGGTTAGAGCGCGCTTTAACGCTATCAATTCTTGCTTTTAAGTTTCTTAAAATAACGATAACGCCGTCAAACTTATCTTGATAGTCACACTCGAAAAGCAGTGGCACTTCCACGAAAATCAAACCTTTTTTTCGGCTTGCTTTTTTTAACACTTCTTCTAAAACAAGTGGGGTAATAGCGTTAGTTAGTTCGGCGTGCTTATTCTTATTAAAAAAAGTAATGTCGGCAATCTTTTTTGTATGAACGGTCAGTCTTTTTTCGCCACTGACAGCCGTTGGAAAAATGCCTTTTAATATACTTTTTACCTTGTGCGTTTTATATAAATCTTTAACAATTTGGTCGCAAGAAAGCGTAAAGTAGCCTGCGTCACGAACAATTTCAAGCGCCACGCTTTTACCACTGCCTATTCCACCTGTAATTGCTATAAGTTTATTATCTTTCATTTTTTTATTTGGCGTCAAACCAAGTCTTGCCACTGCCAAGTTCAACAGTTAATTTAACAGCAAGGTCTACTGCCCCCTCCATTTCTTCAACAAGAATTTTTTCTATTTGTTTTCTTTCATCTATAAACGCATCGATAATAAGTTCATCGTGCACTTGCAAAATTAGTTCTGACTTTAGGTTTTCTTTCTTTAATCTGTCTGCAACCTTAAGCATAGCGATTTTAATTATATCGGCACTGCTACCTTGAAGAGGCATATTCATAGCCACCCTTTCGCCAAACTGGCGCATTGCATAATTAGTTGAAGAAAGTTCACGAATATATCTTCTTCTATTAAGCAAAGTTTTTGAATAACCATTTTCCTTTGCAAACTCAATGTTTTTATCCATATATTCTTTTACTTCTGGATATTCTTTAAAGTATGCGCTTATAAATTCTCTCGCCTCAAAGCTAGAAATCTTTAATTGCTTAGCGAGCCCATATTCGCTCATACCATATATAATACCAAAGTTAACGGCTTTAGCTTTGCTTCTAAGGGCAGGGGTGACTTCGCTGATAGGCAATTTAAACACCTTTGATGCCGTTGCGCTGTGTATGTCTTTGCCTTGACAAAATGCGTCTATAAGGCTTTGGCACTTTGAAAAGGCGGCAAGAAGCCTGAGCTCGATTTGCGAATAGTCGGCACTTATTAAAATTCTATCCTCACTCTTTGGCACAAAAAACTTTCTAATTTCCTTGCCCTCATCATCACGGACAGGGATGTTTTGTAAGTTCGGCTCTTTGCTAGAAAGCCTGCCTGTTGCCGTTAGCGTTTGGTTAAAGGTCGTATGCACAAGCCCTGTCTTTTTGTCGATTAACGGTTTAAACCCTTCTACGTACGTCGAAGAAAGTTTTTGCAAGCCCCTATACTTTAAGATTAGTGGGATAGATGGGTGCGCACCCTCTAAACTCTCTAAAATTTCGGCAGTTGTAGAATAGCCACTCTTTGTTTTTTTGCCCTTGCCAATTTTAAGTTTTTCAAAAAGCACATCACCGAGTTGTTTTGGGGAGTTTACGTTTAAGTTAGGCTCATCAACAAGCGTGCGAATCTCTTGTTCTAGCCCAGACAAAATCTCACGATACTTTTCGCCAGCCGTTTGAAGGGCAGTATAGTCTACCTTAAATCCACTTTGCTCCATATCGAAAAGCACGTCGGAAAGTGGCAATTCAACGTCGGTGTAGAGAGTTGTCAAATCTTGCGACATAAGCTTTTCTTTTAGCATATCATACAAAACAAATTGAGCGTAGGCTGGGGTAGTTAAAGAAAGATTATATTCGGTTAGAACCTCGCTAAGCGTTTGCTCGCCATTAGAAAAGTCGCAAAGATATTTCATTATGCAGGTGTCGTCTGTTGGGGCAGTAAAATCTATGCCCACGCTGTTGTATATATAATGTTTAATTGCTTTTTTATTGTAAACAATAAGTGGCGTTTTGCCGTTAAGGTGGGGGGTAAGTGCGCTTAAAACGTCTGCCACGTTAAAGCCGTCGTCAAGAAGAGTTTGTCTGGTCTTGATAACGTATTCACTTTTGCCGTCGCTTAAATTTATGCTACTATCCCCAAAAACAATGCTTAGCCTATCAAACTTTTGCGTGAAAATTAGCGCAGATAAACTGTCAATCTCTATCGTTTTAATTTGTTTAATGTCCGTTGTTTGTGCGCTTTCAGTCACCTCGCCACTAAATAAGTTATCTTTGTTATATAAAGACTTAAATTCAAGTTGAATAAACTTTTCTTTAACAGCTTGACTAAATGGCAAGCTAATGGTCATTTTCGATAGGTCGGTGTCAATATCGCAGTTGCAGTCTATGGTGGCAAGCGTTTTAGACAGATATGCGCTTTCCTTTCCTAAAATAATCTTTTCTTGCAACTTGCCTTTAAGCTTATCGGTGTTTTGATAAAGATTTTCAATGCTTTCAAACTCGTGTAAAAGGTTTAGTGCCGTCTTTTCACCTATGCCACTAACGCCAGGAATATTGTCGGAAGAGTCGCCCATCAAGGCTTTTAGTTCTATAATTTGGCTAGGGACAAGCGAAGTTTTTTCATAAAAGTTATCTATGTTATAAATTTCAACGTCTGTGATGCCTCGTTTTGTAAAATGTACTTCGGTTTCGTTATCGACAAGCTGAAAAGAGTCTTTATCGCCTGTTATAATTATAGTTTTAACGCTAGTTGCCTTTGCAATCGTGCCGATAATGTCGTCGGCTTCAATGCCTTCAAGTTCAAACGTTTTTACGTTCATTAATTTAAGCACTTCTTTAAGTAGTGGAATTTGTGGGCGAAGCTCGTCTGGCATAGGCTTTCTCGTGCCTTTATACTCAGAATACATTTTATGACGGAAGGTTGGTGCTTTTAAGTCAAACGCAACGCCAACGTAAGTAGGCTTTTCTTCTACTAGCATTTTGAAAAACATATTCATAAAACCATAAACGGCATTGGTATAAGTGCCGTCCTTGGTTGCTAGAGGAGGCATAGCATAAAAAGCACGGTTAATTAAACTGTTTCCATCAATCAAAACTAATTTTTCCATAAAAAATCCTTTTAATTACTTGCTATTTGTAAAAAATTATGCTATTATCTTATAGCAAGTGAGCAAAAAAGTCGTATATAAAGTATATTACCATATAATTTTAACAAAAATACAACGATTTTGCAAGATAAATTAAAAAATAATTGCCGCTGTGGTGAAATTGGCAGACGCGCTGGACTCAAAATCCAGTGGTAGCGATACCGTGCCGGTTCAAGTCCGGCCAGCGGCACCAAATCAGTATAATCCGAACCAAATACTTGTAACAAGTGAATGGTTCGGATTTACTTTTACTTTTCAACCATTATAACGGTAGGAATATAGGTTTATATCGTTTTTACGTTTTACAATTTTTGTTTCATTTTTTGCATTATAAAAGACCTACCTAATAGTAGGCCTTTTAATTTTAATAAAAACTATCATTGACATTTATTTGTTTTATTTCTTTAATTCTTTTCATTATTAAATTAGTTGATATATTTTTTTCATCTGCTAATTCAAAAATAAATTGCTTTCTCATGTTCTTGTGTAGATTATAAAAATTATGTTTATCTATACGCTCTCTTAATTCTTCGTTAGATAATAATAAAACAGATGCAATATAATCACATATTTGTTCGTTTTCTTTCCTCAAAAATATCGATTTTGTTTTACACCCATCAACCAATTCAACCTTCGAATTCGTTAAAAAGTGGGCAATCTCATGCGCAATTACCATATTCTTTTGTCTTGAGGTTAAACTTTTTAAAATTTTAATTTGCTTATCGTTTATTCTTCCATCATAACCTTTTTCCATATCTTTTTTTTCACATTCAACTATTTTAAATCCAAGTTTTTCAGATATTTCTGTTATTGAATCATTATATGATACATTATATTTTTCTTTAAATTTTTTCAAATCTTCACTATATTTGTAAAGCTTCACATCAGAAAAAGAATCTTTATTAATTTTTCTTTGAACAATAGATTTATAAATGATAAATATAATCGCACTTAACAAAGAAAAAGCAATTATTCCTAAATATATCCAAACATAATACTTCATCTCACACCTCCTTGAATATACTTATATCATAGCATCTAAGACATAATATGTGTCATGAAGCCATATAAAAATTATTGGCATGGCAAAAACCCCATATAATATATTATACCATTCTGGAATTTCTAACCCTGATATTTTAACTAATACTGCTGCAATTGATATTAAAATCATTAAAAAAGCACATAAACCTATAAAAACCATTTTGCGACGTGCAGTTTTCTCCATGTTGTAATAATCAAATCTAGTAAAACAATCATAAAACAGTCCTATCATGCTTATAAGAGCAATTATATGTGTGTAATCTATTTTGGAAATGAACCCTAGACTAATTTGTATAGAGGGAATAAATAAATAAATTAAAAAATAAAATATAGAATCAATTGCTCCAGTAAAAATATACTCCTCTCGGTTCATTTGTATGCCTCACTTATTAACGTAAAATATATTAAAACAACAAAACTCGGTATACAATACCGAGTCGAATATTTGTCCTCGGTAGGTTTATAAGTTTTACTTACCTACTGTCTTAGGAAATTCACGAATTTCACTTATATTATATGGTTTTGTAAGTGTTTTGTCAATAATATTATGGCAAAAATCTTAATTTTACCAAATATAAAATGTAATTATTTGTATTATTTAAGAATAAGCAAAAAATATTTAGCTTCCCTTTTTATAACTAAACTCATCGTATGCAAAGAATCTACTTTTGAAATCCCTTAATTTTTCTTTATTCATAAACTATCTAAAAATTTTTTTGAAAAAGTCTTTTTACGACAAAATAAGATAAAAAATCTTTCAAAAAGACGTCAGGTGTACACGTTCTTGTACAGTTGAGTATTGACTTTCCCATTTTTATATGATAAAATAGAATCACAAACACGAACATATGTTTGGAACATACTTTGTGTTGGTATATATAATTAAGGGAGTTCTGCCCCTTTGTGAAGCTTGCAAGCATCGGCAAACTTTGTTTGGCGTACATTTTTACGCTTGTGGGAGATATTCTCCCGTTTACCCGAAGTCGTTTTACATAAAGGGAAACAAAACGGCTTGTTTAGGGTTTTATTGTCGTACAGTTTTTTACGACAATGTGCTGTCCTTTCGCTTTTAGGTAGCGGAAGGCTTGGAAAGGTTGACCAACTTTTCAAGTAGGCGCGCCAACGTTGAAAAACGGGGTTGGCGATAAGGTCTATTTTGTGGTGCAATTTTTTAGGTACTGCACTCTTACAACTTCATAATTCGGATATATAATCCGTACGGAATAGAAACGCTTTAAGCGTGTTTTGATTCGTACGGATTTTTTTATCACATTAGTCGGTGGTAATTTTATCAGCGACTTTTTTGCGTTCATTTTTATATAAAGGAGATGATTAAAATGATTTACTTTGGGCTTTGCCGATAGCCGTTAAATAATCGGATTTTTACTGTTCAGTGGACAAACAAGCTCCGCAGGACGAACGAAACTTATGCAATAAGTGTAGTGAGCTACACTTTTGCAAAATCTCAAAATTTATATTCAAGGAGGACAAATTTATTTACATCATTTGCAATTTAGACAAACTCAAAAAATCGGACGTTTCACCCGTCGAAGAAGAGAACGAACGTGACGAAACATATCAAGGCTCTAACGGTTGTATTGACAGTTCGAGAACGCACCAAAATTATCATACGGTACATCCACAAGGGAAATATCTTGACGTTATCGAAGATAGAATTTCGGACTTAAATCTAAAACGTAAAGTTCGCTCGGATGCCGTGTATATGTGTTCTTTCGTATTGACGGCTAGTCCCGAATTTTTTAAGGTAGCAACGCCCGATAAACAGCAACGATTCTTCCATGACTTTACCAATTTCTTTAAAAATAAGTACGGAGAAGAAAACGTGCTTTCTGCTATCGTCCATTTAGACGAAACAAATCCACATATGCACTTAAACCTTATCCCTATTGTTGATGGGAAACTGTGCGCAAAGGAATTGTTCGACGGACAACTTGTAAAACTTCAAACGGAGATATGGAAAGAAGTCGGTCAAAAGTATGGATTAGAACGAGGTAAATCGGGCAACAGCATTGAACATTTATCTACCGCTGAATACAAGGCGAAAAAGATTTTAGAAGAAGCCGAAAGCAAAAAGGCGGAAACGGATGATTATGCTGAGGCGTTAGCGCAAGCCGAAAATGGCGAATTTTCTTGGTCAAAAGGCGGGCTCAAAAAACAAATTGTTGCGCTCACGGCAGAAAACGCCGACCTTAAAAAACGGTTAGATACGTCAATGGGCGAAGTTTTAGAACTTGACAAGGAAAACAAAGAGTTGAAAGAACACAAGGTAAAAACTTCGATTGCTCTTACTGTGTTAGACCGTTTAAAGCAAGAACACCCTGAAATTTATCGGGAAGTAATTTCGCAAAAGAAAAAGCCAACCACATTGGATAAGAAAAATTGGTGGACTAAGTAATTCCGTTGTAGTCGTGAACGGATAGAAATTAAGGTTTTATTTAAGATTTGGTGCGGCTTAGAATGATAATACTTGAATGATAGATACAAAGTCGCAGATGACAAGAGAAAATAAAACGAACACACGAGAGGACGTGTAAAGGAGGAATCCATTTAGGAAACAATTTTTATAGGAGAATGATGACGTACATATTTTAATGGCAAGAAAGAAACGACTTCAAAGCGATTTCAACCTTTCCGAACATAAAGTAACGTCACTTGCAAGAGTATTATTGCCGGCAATTCGAGAATATCTATTGTCCGAGCAAGGCAAAAAGGACTACGGCGAATGGACGGAAAACAAACAAAAACAACTGAATAAAACAAAGAAATCTCAATGATAACATAGAGATTACCGCCGATTAATAAATAAGAAAATGAAAAGTAAATGTAGAAGTTAGAAAGAACGGCGGACGGGTTTGTCGTTAGTATCCCGATTATAAAACGATAAAGGCGAAGGAAGCATAAATAACTTTCTTCGCCTTATATTTCAATTTATTTATAAATATTAATTTTTTAATTCATAAAAATCTTACCATACCATTTCACACTACCTCCTAATATTATTTTAATATAAACAATACATTTTGTCAACATTTTTACTTGATAATATTATAATTATTAAAAATATCGGCTATTTGAAGTTCCCTGTTTTCAACTAATTTATCTGAATACAAGATTCCATTTAAATGATCTATTTCATGTTGAACCGCTCTAGACATAAATCCCGTAAAACTTTTTGTTTGATAATTTAAATTCATATCTTGATATTTAATTACGATCTTATCTCTACGTTCTACTTCGCCAGATTTCCCCCAAACAGACATGCAGGACTCTCTTTTTTTATCTTTTTTGCCACTATATTCTATTATATGAGGATTAATAAGAATTAAATCATCATTTCTATTTCTTTTTTCTACATTAATAATGGAAATAGCATAACTTTCACCAATTTGAGGAGCCGACAAACCAATACAAAATGGATACGCCCAAAGAGTATCTCTTAGATTATTAATAATCTCTAATATTTTTTCGTCAACCTTATTAACCGTTTGGCTTTTGTTCCGCAACACTTTTTCGTGTCCATCTGTTCCACCAGATAATTTAATTTGATATAATTCTTTAATTGCCATTTTCTTTCCCTATAAAATTCTTACCACTTCCAAAATACAATAAAATACCTAAATCTATGAGGATAAACTGGGATTTTTTTGCAACCTTTTTCATCAAGTTGATATTCGCAGCAATCCAACATATTATCTCCATCTATTGAACGGCGCTCTTCTATATGTATTTTTTTCCCGGCATAATCACTACCTAAATTTATATTGAAAATAATTTTTTTAGTTGGAACATCGGTTAAGGTTGAAATAAATGGGGACGATGTTTTACACATTTTTATAGTAGGCCATTGATAAGATAAGTTTATTTTTTCACCTTTTTGTAATCTTCTGTCAAAGACAACCTCAAAATATTTCCATATTCCTGGTTTATCCTCCAATTTTTGAATAGAACGAACATTTGCTTTTCCGTGAGGAAGTTTTGCTTCAGATTTTCCTGTCCAAATATATTTATCATTAATTCTATCAAGCGCATTACAATCTGAACAGATTGCTATCTCTCTAGAAAGATTTAATTCATCAATAAATCCGCTTTCAAACTTCTTTGTGTTTAATGTGTAATTGATTGTCATTTCTTCAATTATATATTTGTAATCAATTTTTTTACACGGATAATAATATGATTTATATGATTTCTTATTCCAAACTATGTAACAAACAAGAGCTATCAGTTGAATTACTATAATAATTGCAAAAATTATACTAAGCCATATAAAATCCCAATTAAATTGATTCCAAATAACTGAGCATATCGCAAGAATAGCTGAAGCACAAAGATTAACAATAACTGCTATTATTATTTCAGTAACAAAACTTTTTTTCTCTTGCATAAGTTTTTCCTCGTTAGCGTTTTTATAATTTTACCATAAAACAAAGATTTTTTCAATAGTTTGTGACAATTTTTTATAATTAATTGAATTTAATTAAGTATCACCTATTTTTAATCTAATATATTATAAACCAAAAGATAAATTATAAAACACTGCGGTATAAAAAATTAAGATATTCTTCCATAAAACAAAATAGGCCGAACGTCTTACCAACGGTAAAGAGGTTCAACCTATTAAGACTTGGTGCACTCGATAGGGTTTGAACCTATAACCTTCAGAATCGGAATCTGATGCTCTATCCATTTGGGCTACAAG
Source organism: Christensenellaceae bacterium (assembly GCA_045587465.1). Taxonomy (GTDB): domain Bacteria; phylum Bacillota; class Clostridia; order Christensenellales; family Borkfalkiaceae; genus UBA1259. Next base: position 4,408 of record JAZNCJ010000042.1, on the reverse strand, counting down.
TGCATAACTGCTACTTAAATTATCTTAAGTAGCAGTTTTTGTTTTTTATTCAGTTGTTTGTTCTTCGCTTTCAGCGTTTACGCTGACTTTTACTTGAAGAATTCTCTTAACTGTCGATTTCATAATTTCAACCGATAAGTTTTTATAATCAAACTGATAACCAGCGTGTGGGATAATTCCCAAAAGTCCGATTATGAAACCACTAAGCGTATTTGCGTCCAAAGATTCGTCTTCTTCGAGAGCGTACTTTTCAAAGAACTCAGAAATAGGAGCGTTGCCGTCGATAATGCAAGTTTCTTCACTTAAGTCCTTAAAATAGTTTATGATTTCATCGTGCTCGTCATAAATTTCGCCAACGAGTTCTTCCAAAATGTCTTCCATCGTAAGAAGTCCAAGCGTTCCACCGTATTCATCTAAAACGATAGCGATATGCATCTTCTTCTTTTGAAGCTGTTTTAGCAGGTCAGAGATTTTAGCGTGCTCTGTCGTGTAGAAAACGTTTTGCAAAATGCCGTCAACGCCTTTTTTGCCGTTAAGGTATGCGTTAAAGAAATCTTTTTCGTGGATAGTGCCGATAATAGTGTCGATGCTGTCTTTATAGACAGGGAGACGAGAATAGCCTTCTTTAGCAAAGACTCTTCTAATATCGTCCATAGAAGAATTAAAATCAACAGCCACGATATTGACTCTTGGGACTAAGATGTCGCCGACTTCTAGGTCGTCAAACTCGATAACCGAACGGATAAGTTCTGTTTCTTCTTCCTTTAACGTTCCATCTTCTTCGGCCTCCTCAACCATAGTCATAATCTCGGCTTCGGTGACTACGTCGTCATCCTTAAATCTGAAAATTTTGCTGATAAGCCATTTCCAGCCAGAGAAGACAAGATTGAGTAAATATAATAAGTAGTAAACAAACTTAATTACAGGGTAAAACGCCATAGCCAATTTTTCAGGAAAAGTTTTAGCGATAAGCTTTGGTGTAATTTCCCCAAAAATCAAGATAGATACGGTCATTACAATTGTTGAAATAACGTTTGCAAGGTTAGGGTCGTTTGCAAAAATTTTAGCAAACAATATTGTTGCAAGCGTTGTTGCTACGATGTTTACAATGTTGTTGCCTATAAGTATTGTGCTTATAAGTTTGTCATAATTTGTTTCAGCAAGGTCTAAAACCTTTTTTGCACGTTTGTTGCCACTTGTTGCAAGTGAGCGAAGTTTAATGCGGTTTGCACACGAATATGCTGTTTCGGTTGACGAGAAAAATCCCGACAAAAAAACTAACACAACGAGTGCGATAAGTATGGGAACGGAGCCGTCCGGCATAATAATCCTCCTAAAATATTTTTGTTAATATATTTTATCATAAAAACAAGCTCAATGCAATAAAAATGCGCAGTTTTGTGCAAGATTTTACATTTAGCACAAATATTTTGCATTTATTAACTAATTTATTGCGTTTTTTTGGTAATTATGTTATTATATATTTACTTTATAAAAAAAGGAGCAAGCCGTGAAAAAGACCGTTGTCGTTGGTATGAGTGGTGGTGTGGATAGTTCTGTTGCCGCACTTATTTTAAAAGAGCAAGGCTATAACGTTATTGGTCTTTTTATGAACAACTGGGAAGAAAAGGACGATTGTGGCGCTTGCACAAGCGAAGAAGATTTTGCCGACGTTAGAAGAGTTGCTAATAAAATCGGCATACCTTATTACTCTGTTAATTTTGCAAAAGAATATATGGATAGGGTTTTTTCTTATTTCCTTGAAGAGTATAAGGCTGGCAGAACGCCTAACCCAGACGTGCTTTGCAATCGTGAAATAAAGTTTAAAGACTTTAAACGCAAGGCGTTAGAGCTCGGTGCCGATTATATTGCAACAGGGCATTATTGTGACATTTTACACGATGGCGATACTCATTTTTTATTAAAGGCAAAAGACCAGTCTAAAGACCAAACTTATTTTTTGAACCAGCTTTCTCAAGAACAACTTGACAAGGTTTTGTTCCCACTAGGAAAGCTTGACAAGAGTCAAGTTCGTGAGATTGCTCAAAAATACGATTTGGCAACTGCTACAAAGAAAGACTCAACCGGCATTTGCTTTATTGGTGAAAGAAACTTTAGAAACTTTTTGCAAACTTATATCCCAAACCAAAAAGGACTTATAAAAACTTATGATGGAAAGGTTGTGGGCGAACACTTGGGGCTTATGTATTACACCATAGGCCAGCGTCGTGGCTTGAACATTGGTGGGCAAAAGGGTGATGACGGCTCTCGCTGGTTCGTTATAGAAAAAGATTTAAAAAACAACATTTTGTATGTGGCGCACGGCTCGGAAGATAAGCTTTATTCAAAAGGGCTGATTATGAAGTCTTGCAACTGGATTCCTTGCGAGCCGAAAGAAAAAGATTTTATTTGCACAGGCAAGTTTAGATACCGCCAACCAGAGCAAGATTGCACCGTGCATATAAAAGAAGATTGTATTGAAGTTGAGTTTAAGGAAAAACAACGTGCAATCACCGAAGGTCAATTCGCAGTGTTTTATGACAATGAAAAGTGTATAGGTGGTGGAGTTATAGAAAAAGCAATTTTTTAAGAATTGCTTTTTTTCTTTTTGCAAACAAAAAATTATCCCAAATAAAAAAAATCATATATATATTATATATAATGTTTATATAAGGAAAAACTTGATATAAGGCTAAAAAAGGCAATATGCACTAAAAAAAGAGCAAAAATTAGACAAATTGCCGAACTTTAGCTTTTTTAGAAATATTTTTAAAAACCTTGTAAAAATGTTTGACAAATATTTTGTTTTACTATATAATCGGTAATGCTCTCCAAAAGAGAGAAAAAGTCAATAGGCAAAATCGTTAGATATTTTCTTATGATTTTAAGGCAAGCGAATTACAATATATCGTGGCAGACAAACGGAAAAACACAATATTTTGTAGTCTAAAAAAAAGTTTAAAAAAACTTAAAAAAAATTTAAAAAACATTGAAAAAATGCTTGACTTAAAACTTTGCTTATGATATTATATGTAGGCTGTCGCGAAAAAAGACGGCAAGCGTCAACCGATGTTGACTAACGTAGCTTAAAAATTGAATAGAAGGAAATAAGACGAAATAATAGTTATTTTGAAAGTTTCTGTCAAAATCTTTTGAGTATTTATGTACTTAAAAAAACAGTCATTAAATGACAAACAACAACAAACGCTAAACAAAGCGAAATTCGTTAGAGCAGTTGAGCTTACGAGCTCGGCTTTAAATAATTAAACTTAAGAGTTTGATTCTGGCTCAGGACGAACGCTGGCGGTGTGCTTAATACATGCAAGTCGAGCGGAGTTAAAGGGGCTTGCTCCTTTAACTTAGCGGCGGACGGGTGAGTAACGCGTGAGCAACCTGCCTATATCTGGGGAATAACACATAGAAATGTGTGCTAATACCGCATAAGACCACAGTGGGGCATCCCACAGGGGCCAAAGATTTATCGGATATAGATGGGCTCGCGTACCATTAGATAGTTGGTAGTGTAACGGACTACCAAGTCGACGATGGTTAGCCGACCTGAGAGGGTGATCGGCCACATTGGAACTGAGATACGGTCCAGACTCCTATGTCCCACCGATGCGTACCGTAAGGAAGTAAATGGTGTAAAGATGCTCAACATCCGGGATGCCGACGGTAAAGTATATACCCATAAGTTTGCCAATAAGAACCTGTGGAGATGTGCCTGGGGTGAACATTTTGACCTGGATCTGGATGACAATATTCCGGAAGTGATCAATGAAGACGTGATCGTGGAACGTACGGCACAGAAGGGACGCCGGGGCGGTGAAATGGGCGTATGCCTCAAGGTCTGTGTACCGAAGGAACTCCGTTTCCGGGATGAATCCTACTCCAAATACAACCGTCGCCGCCGTCTGCTGGCTGATCCTTCCCTGCCCATCAGCCGTGAGGTTTATGACCGTATGAGCTGCATCGGTCTCCAGTACCACGCAGACCGTATCACCATCGTTTCTGCCGAAAAGCTGCTGGCAAAAGGCTGTGATCTGACCGAAAAACTGCCGGGTGCGAAGAATGTTATTGTGGTTTCCGCTGTGATGCCTGCTCCTGATGTCAGTACGCAGGAAGCCCTGCGCTGGAGACATTCCGCCGTTACCAACAATGCGGTTTCTCTGGGGCTGGGATTTGCCAATTATGATATTGCCAGAGAAATCGAAAAATTGGGCTACAGCACCCTGCCCAATATGCGTTCCCTACGTCCCTTCGTGGAACCGGACATCCAGTGGGATCTGGCAGAAGGCGACACCACCGCCAGCATGATTATCGTTACCGACGCACCGCTGGAAGAACGTGACTGGTATCTGAACCAGAACTGCGGTGAAGAATCCGCAATCCCGCTGAAGGAGATGCT
>JAZNCJ010000041.1:0-56467 GCA_045587465.1 Christensenellaceae bacterium | reverse complement strand
GCCTGATAAATCGAGAATTTTGCCTTTTTGGGCGGGCAGGTACGAGCTGAGGAATTTTCTAAAATTTCTTTCACCGATAAAACATATGCCCGTGCTATCCTTCTTTTTGGCGGTAGCAAGGTTGTTTTCAAGGGCAATTTTACGTACCTCGCTCTTTTCCATGTCTTGTAAGGGGAAAAGTACGTCGGCGAGTTGGTTTTGCGAGAGTTGGTTTAAAAAGTAGGTTTGGTCTTTAGATTGATCTTTTGCCTTTAATAAATAGTGGGTATCGCCATCGTGCAAAATATCGCAATAGTGCCCTGTTGCAATGTAATCGGCACCAAGTTCTAGAGCCTTACGTTTGAAGTCCTTAAACTTGATTTCTCGGTTGCACAAAACGTCTGGATTAGGCGTTCTGCCAGCCTTGTATTCTTCAAGAAAATAAGAAAATACCCTATCCATATACTCTTTAGCAAAGTTAACAGAATAATAAGGAATACCTATTTTACCAGCGACCCTTCTAACGTCGGCAAAATCTTCTTCGCTGGTGCAAGCACCACACTCGTCCTTTTCTTCCCAGTTGTTCATATAAAGGCCAATGACGTTGTAGCCTTGTTCTTTTAAAATAAGTGCAGCAACAGAACTATCTACACCACCACTCATACCAACAACGACGGTCTTTTTCATGAAAAACTCCTTTTTTTGTTAAAGTTAATTAAAGTGCATATATAATAACATAATTACCAAAAAAACGCAATAAATTAAATAATAAATGCAAAATATTTGATTGCTTTGCAAATAATTACATATTTCTGTGCTTTTTTATTGCTTTTGCAACTTTTTTATGTTAGAATATTTTAACAAAACACTTTTTATAGGAGGATAAATATGCCTGACGGCTCCGTTCCCATACTGATCGCACTCGTTGTGCTTGTTATTTTGTCGGGATTTTTCTCATCGACAGAAACAGCGTATTCGTGTGCAAATCGTATCAAACTTCGTTCACTTGCCTCTAACGGCAACAAACGAGCAAAGCAGGTTTTAGACCTTGCAGAAACTAATTATGACAAACTTATAAGTACGATACTTATAGGCAACAACATTGTAAACATTGTAGCGACCACACTTGCGACTATTTTGTTTGGGCTCATCTTTAAAAATGACCCATCGACAGCAAATATTGTTTCAACCGTGGTTATGACTGTTTCTATTTTGATTTTTGGGGAAATTACACCAAAGCTTATAGCAAAATCTTTTCCAGAAAAAATGGCTATGGCCTTTTATCCAATAATCAAGTTCGTGTATTATTTGCTATACATACTCAACCTAGTTTTCTCTGGTTGGAAATGGCTTATCAGCAAAATATTCCGTTTCAAAGATGACAATATTGTTACTGAAGCTGAGATTATGACCATGGTTGAAGAAGCAGAAGAAGATGGCACGTTAAAAGAAGAAGAAACCGAACTTATCCGTTCTGTTATCGAGTTTGACGACTTAGAAGTTGGCGACATTTTAGTCCCAAGAGTTAATATCGTTGCAGTTGACATATCTTCTTCTATGGATGATATAAGGAAAATCTTTGCTAAAGAAGGCTATTCTCGTATCCCTGTTTATAAAGATAGCATCGACACTATTATCGGTACTATTCACGAAAAAGATTTCTTCAATGCTTACCTTAACGGCAAAAAAGGTATAGACGGCATTATGCAAAATGCTTTTTATACAACCGAGCATGCTAAGATTTCAGACCTATTAAAACAACTTCAAATTAAGAAAGTTCACATTGCAGTTGTTTTAGATGAATATGGTGGAACTCTTGGACTTTTGACTATGGAAGACATATTAGAAGAATTGGTTGGCGAAATTTATGATGAACACGATGAAATTATAAATTTCTTTAAGGACATTAATGAAGAAACTTGCATCGTTGATGGCAATGCACCTATCGCTGACTTTTTTGAAAAGTTTGAGTTAGAAAAAGATGAATCTTTAAGTGCAAATACGCTAAGTGGCTTTATTATAGAGCTTTTGGGAATTATCCCACACGCTGGGTATCAATTCGATTATAAAAACTTATCGATTGAAATTATGAAATCAACCGTTAAGAGAATTCTTCAAGTTAAAGTTAGCATTAACGCTGAAACTGAAGAACAAACAAATGAATAATTAAAAAACAAACTGCTACTTAAAAATATTTAAGTAGCAGTCTTGCACTTGTAGCCCAAATGGATAGAGCATCAGATTCCGATTCTGAAGGTTATAGGTTCAATCCCTATCGAGTGCACCAAAAAATGCTGCGGAGATTTTCCACAGCATTTTTTCTTTCTTTTTTATAATACTTTTGATAAAAATTCTTTTAATCGTTCGTTTTTAGGATTTTCAAAAAATTCTTTTGGAGCGTTTTCTTCCTTTATAACGCCGTCATCAATAAATATCATTCTGTTTGCAACTTCTTTTGCAAAGCCCATTTCGTGCGTGACAATAACCATAGTCATGCCATCGTCTGCAAGTTCTTTAATAAGCGCTAAAACTTCGCCAACCATTTCTGGGTCTAATGCACTTGTCGGTTCGTCAAATAAAATTACTTTTGGATTCATTGCAAGTGCTCTAATTATTGCAATTCTTTGCTTTTGACCACCAGAAAGCGTTGATGGATATACATTAGCCTTGTCTTCAAGACCAATTCTTTCAAGAAGAGTCATCGCCTTTTCTTTGTTTTGCTTTTTTATTTTTGCAACCGTTGTTTCTATTGCAATCAAGTCTTTTTTGTTTTGCTTACTTCTAAAAAGGTTCGTTAATTTAATAAAGAAATTTTTTAACTTTTTCTTCTTCAAATCTTTTATTTGAACAATGTTTGGAGCAAGCATTATGTTTTGAATAATGGTTTTATTATTAAAAAGGTTAAATTGTTGGAAAACCATGCCTATGTGTTGACGATGTAAATTTATATCTACCTTAAAGTCAGCAAGGTCTTCACCCTCGAATATTATAGAACCTCCCGTCGGGTCTTCCAAACAGTTTAAGCACCTTAAAAAAGTTGATTTACCACAACCAGATGGGCCGATAATTGCAACTACGTCGCCTTCGTAAACGTCTAAACTTAGGCCTTTTAAAACTTCTACTTTACCAAAATCCTTTCTTAAATTTTGAACTGATAAAACTATTTTCTTTTCCATATTATCTTTCACTCTTTTTTAATTTTTTTTCTAAGGTTCTAACGCCCCATGAAATAAGCAATACGATAATAAGATATGCAAGGCCTAGCATTAAATAAGGAATTACATAAGACATACTGTCACTACCCAACTTTGTAAATGCTCTTGTTAAATCGATTGTTGCCACATAACCGGTTATTGATGTTTCCTTAACCAAAACAATAAATTCGTTACCAAGTGTTGGTAAAATGTTTTTAACGGCTTGCGGAATTACAACTTTAAGCATTGTTGTCCAATAAGAAAGCCCCACAGCTCTGCCTGCTTCCATTTGCCCTTTATCCACAGAATTAATTCCACCACGCATAATTTCGCTTATATATGCGCCACTATTTAATCCAAACACTGCAATAGCAACAGGAAGTCCACTATCTACGCTAATTCCTAAAATAGGAAGCAAAACGTTATAACCGATAAGAAGTTGAACCATCATAGGCGTTCCCCTGAAAAGTTCAACGTAGCAACCACAAATTTTGTCTAAAATTCTAGGTAAAAGTGCATACTTTGGCATTACTCTAACGATTGCAATCACCGTGCCGATTACAATACCAATAAATAAGCCTATTATAGCAATTTGTAAAGTATTCACTAAACCTTCAAGCACTATCTTATAGCCATTTTTATCAATGAGTGTTTTTAAGAATTTCTCCCACAACAATCCAAAATCATCCATATTGTTTCCCAAATTAAAGGCTTAGCATTAAAGCCAAGCCTTAATAACCTTTTATCTTAATTTGATTACTTATTTGCACAAAGAACGCTTAACACGTCAACAACAGTACCTGCTGATGCGAAAGAATTATCATTTTCCTTGCAAACTACAACGATAGATTCTGTATAATAGCTTGTAGAGAAGTTTACGATATCTTTTCTTTCGTTTGTTATAGTGATACCAGACATAGCAATATCAACACCATGATTACCAACTGAAGAAACAACACTTTCAAAAGCCATATCGTCAAGAACCAATTCCATATTGAGTTCTCTTGCAACCAAAGCAGCAATTTCCATATCAATACCATAGTATAATTCACCATCAACGTATTCCCAAGGTGCAAATTCTGCGTTTGTAGCAACAACCAATTGTTGCCCAGCCCTAGAACTGTCTTTTGTACCTCTTGCAACGCCAACATAATTAGCAGTGTCGCCAGCCATATACTTGTCGATAATTGCCTGAATTTCGGTTGCCTTATCTGCTAAAACAGCATTAATTGAAGCGCCGAGTTCTGGTTGATTTTTGTCCATAGCAATTGCATAGAATTCAGTAGATAATGCAATATCTATATATTTAAGTCCATCCATTGTGTTTACAATGCTTGTTGCTGTTGCCTTATCACAGATGACGTAATCAACGTTGCCATTCTTCATTGCTTGTGCTGCAAGAGGGAAAGTTGTGTATGAACTAATGCTTGTACCTTTTAAGCACTCTGCATACATTAAACTTGTTGTTCCTTCTTGAACACCAATTTTAACAGATTTTTCTTCTTCACAACCTGTAAGCGCAAAAACACCTAAGATTGTCATAATTACTGACAATATTAATGTAAATAATCTTTTCATAAAGTTTCTCCTAAATTTTGTTTTTTATTTTTATATTATATTGCAACGCCAAAAAAAAGTCAATGATTTATTGTAATTTAATATAATATTATATTAAAAACTCTTATTTTGACATATCTAATTGTGATTTTTTAATTAACGCTGGCCGGACTTGCTTCTCTCGAGCCTCCCGCAAAATAGTCCACTGGACTATTTTTTCGCCTAATGGCAAACACGCAAACTAAAGTTTGCTGGCTCCTAATTCAAGCCCAGCCATCGATACAAAAATAAAAAACACTCGCAAAAAGTATCGAAGAACTTTTTGCGATAAAGGAAGAGCAGACAATCAGGTCATTGCTCTTTTGTGACAAAACAAAAGAGCAAGACAAACTGTCTTGCTCTGACGTGGTGCCGCTGGCCGGACTTGAACCGGCACGGTATCACTACCACTGGATTTTGAGTCCAGCGCGTCTGCCAATTTCACCACAGCGGCAATTATTTTGCTAATAATGTTGCAAAATTGTTGTATTTTTGATAAAATTATATGGTAAAATAATTTATATGCAACACTTTTTCAAAGTTTGCTATAAGATAATATCACAATTTTTTTCAAATAGCAAGCAATTAAAGGGATTTTTATGGAAAAATTAGTTTTGATTGATGGAAACAGTTTAATAAATCGTGCATTTTATGCCATGCCTGTTTTATCAACTAAAGACGGCACGTACACCAACGCCGTTTATGGGTTTATGAACATGTTTTTTAAGATGCTTAGTGAAGAAAAACCTACTTACGTTGGGGTTGCCTTTGACTTAAAAGCACCGACATTTAGGCATAAAATGTATGCTGAATATAAGGGCACAAGAAAGCCTATGCCAGAAGAACTTCGCCCACAAATTCCACTCTTAAAAGAAGTGTTAAATTTAATGAACGTAAAGACCTTTGAACTTGAAGGAAGCGAAGCCGACGATATTATTGGAACTATTGCCAAAGCAACCAAGGTTAAAACCATAATTATCACGGGGGACAAGGACTCTTTTCAACTTGTTGATGATGAAACAGAGGTACATTTTACAAAGCGTGGTATAACCGACGTTGAAATTTATAATAACGCAAACTTTACTGAAAAGACATCGCTTATCCCAAGCCAAATTATAGAACTTAAAGCTTTGATGGGCGATTCATCTGATAATATCCCCGGTGTTAGTGGCATTGGCGAAAAAACGGCACTAAACCTTTTGCACGAGTTTTCTAATATTGAAAACCTTTATCAAAACACCGATAAACTTAAAGGCAAATTGCAAGAAAAAATTATTTTAGGCAAAGACAGTGCCTTTTTGTCAAAGACCTTAGCAACCATAGACTGCAACGCAGGGGTTGACACCGACCTATCAAAAATGGCAGTTAGTTTGCCGTTTAGCAGTGCCGTTAGAGAAAAGTTTATAAAGCTTGAATTTAAGTCACTTTACAATAAAGAAGAGTGGTTTGAAAGTGAAGAGCCCACTCTTAGTTCGGCCACAAAACCTGCTACAACTTTAGAAATCTTTGAAGTTAATGATTTAATTGAGCCTATTTTTTACAACAAGTTTGATAGATTAAGCATTGTTTTTGGGGACAGTAGCATCAATTTAAGCGATGGCGAAAGTGAATACGTTGTCAAAATAAGACAAAGCCTACTTGATGACGGATTTAACACTGCAGACGTGCTAAACGCACTCTCTCACCACCTTAATGGCAAAACGCCACTTATTGTTTATGGCAAAAAAGACATAAAGCATTTTGTTTTTAACACTGTGGGAATTAATTTTTCAGCCCCAGCAGATGACACTTGCATTATGAAATATCTTTGCGATTTTTCGGCAGGCTCACAAACATTAAACGAAGTTTTAACCGAGTATAATCTTTCAACATCATTGCCTGCATACTCTCAGTTTGTTCTGTACGATATTTTGAAAGAAAAACTTGCCGAACAAAACCTAACCACCCTATACACCGATATTGAACTCCCGCTTTCTGACGTGCTATTTGATATGGAGCAAAGTGGATTTAAGGTGGACTACACTGCCCTTTTAAGTGCAGGCGAAAAGTATCGTGGAATTTTATCTGAGTTAGAAAGTGAAATTCGCACGCTAGTTGATGAACCTACTTTAAACGTAAACTCACCAAAACAACTTGGCGACGTTATTTTTGAAAAACTTAAACTTGGCAAAGGCAAAAAGACAAAGAACGGCTATTCAACAACAGCTGAGATATTAGAGAGCTTAGAGGGCACACACCCTGTCATTTCGCTTATTTTAAGATATAGAGGGTTGCAAAAACTTTCTTCAACGTATATAGAAGGTTTTAAGCCGTTAATCGACAAAAAAACGGGGCTTGTGCACACAACTTTTAACCAAACCTTAACGGCAACGGGAAGGCTTTCTAGTAAAGAACCAAACCTTCAAAATATTCCTGTCCGTGATGAAGAAGGCAAGGAAATTAGAAAATTTTTCGTGCCAAAGAGTGAAGATAGAATTTTAATCAGTGCAGACTATTCGCAAATTGAACTAAGGCTTCTTGCTTGCTTTTCAAAATGTCAAAGCCTAATAGATGCTTTTTGCGAAGGCAAGGATATTCACAGTGCAACGGCATCAAAGGTGTTTAACGTGGGCATTGGTGATGTCACCCCTACCCTTAGAAGCAGAGCAAAAGCCGTTAACTTTGGCATTATATATGGCATGAGCGAATACGGGCTTGCTAAACAATTAAAAATTCCAAGCTTTGAAGCGAGAGATTTTATAAACGCTTACTTTAAAGAATATTCAGAAGTTAAAGCCTATATGCAAGAAAATATAGAGTTTGCAAAGGAAAATGGTTATTCTAAAACCTTGCTAAATAGAAGAAGATATATCCGTGAACTTTCGGCATCTAACTATGCAATGCGCCAGTTTGGTGAAAGGGTGGCTATGAATATGCCTCTTCAAGGTAGCAGTGCCGACATTATAAAGATTGCAATGCTAAAAGTTGCAAAAAGGTTAAAGAAAGAAAAACTAAAGTCTGAACTAATCTTGCAAGTGCACGATGAACTTATTATCGATGCATTTATAGATGAAAAGGAAAAAGTAGAAAATATACTAAAAACCGAAATGGAGGGGGCAGTGGACCTTGCTGTTAAGCTTACTGTTGAAACGGGCAGTGGCACAACTTGGTTTGATGCCAAATAGAAAATGAAAGGCAATAAACTTATTGCAATTACAGGTGGAATAGGCAGTGGCAAAAGCCTTGCGCTAGAAATCTTAAAAAGCGCTGGCTATTTTACACTTTCTTGCGACCAAATTGTTAAAGATTTATATAAAACGCACGCCGTTAAAAAGATTTTAAAAGGCATTTTTCCAACGGCTGTCAGTGGCGAGAAAAGACTAACTCTAGACACTAAAAAAATTGCCGACATTACTTTTTTTAATAAAGACAAACACTTAGAGTTAACAAGCACTATCACCCCACTCGTTTTAGATGAAGTTCTAAAAAGGGCAAATAGTAAAAAAGGCTTGATTTTTGTGGAAGTGCCACTACTATTTGAGTGTGGCTATCAAGATAAGTTTGACGGCGTTATAGTTATTACAAGGGATTTACATACACGCATTTCAAGCGTTAAAGAGCGTTCTAAACTAACCGAAGAGCAAATTTTAGCAAGAATAAACGCCCAAGTTGATTATGCTTCCCTTGACCTATCTAATTACATAGTTATAACTAACGACGGCGATAAAAATTGCTTACAAAAATCAGTTTTAGATTATGTAAAAAGTTTATAATAAAAAATCCATATAAACAAAAAACCTCGGCTTTTGATAAAGCCGAGGTTTTTATTGTTTTTCAAATTATTCTTCTTGTGAGCCAACAGGGTTAACTATACTATAGCTAACGTTCAATAAGTGGTCGGCTACACGCTCTAAGCCAACTATGGTTGAAGTATAATATGGGCTAAGCTCTACTTGACAGCCACCTTCAGTTAAACGAGCAAAGTGTTTAGCTTTAAGAGTTTTCTTTTGCTCGTCAATAGTGTTTTCCATTTGTGCAATGGTAGGAAGAAGGGCTTTATCAAAATTCTTAAACGTATTTTGTGAAGCATCAAACATTTCTATAACCTTATTGTGCATTTGTGCAAGTTCTTCTTTAGCCGAGCTAGAAAATTCCAAGCCTTTTTCTTTCATTTCCACCCCTATCTCATAGAAATTTTCTGCATGGTCGCCGATACGCTCTAAGTCGTTTAACACATGGAAGTAGCCACCGATTACTTGTTCGGCACTAGCTTCAAGCCCTGATGATGAAAGTTTAATCAAAAACCTTGTGAGCGCACTATTTGTAAAGTTTATTTGCTTTTCATTATTTTCTAATGATTCCCCATACTCTTCACTGCCCGTTTGCATTGCTGTAAAACAATTTATAGTGTTTTCTTTAACAAGCAACATCATATATTCAATTTCTTTTTTAACTTGCATTAGGGCAACCGATGGCATACTTAAAAGCCTATCGTCAATATACTTTAATGCAAATGTTGGCTCAATATTAACTTTCTTATCCTTTATAACCACTTTAGATATTTTTACAAGTTGTTTCACGAAAGGTAGCAACAATAAAGTTGTTGATACATTAAAGATAACGTGGAAGAGCGAAACTCTCATTTGCAAAGCCATTGTGCTTTCACCAGGGAAACAACTGATAAGCAAACTCACCACCCAATCTTTGAAAATCCAAATTATGGTTGCAAATAGCACCGTTCCTATCACGTTGAATATAAAGTGTATAAACGCAACCCTTTTTGAGTTTGCGTTTGCACCTAAACACGCAATCAAGGCTGTAACGCAAGTGCCTATGTTCGCGCCAAGCACTATAAAAAGTGCAAGGTCAAGTGGTAAAACTTTAGTGCCTACCATTGTGATTACAACACCCGTTGCGGCTGAAGAACTTTGAATAAGTGCAGTAAATATTGCACCTATAATTATTAACAATAATGGAAAATTTACAGACTTAAACACGTTGATAAAAACTTCTTCTATCAATGGATTCTTAAATGCTTCTTTACTGCCCATTATATTAAGCCCTACAAAGATAAGACCTAAACCACAAAAAAAGCTTCCTATTATTTTTACTTTTTCAGATTTAGTAAACCCCATCATTACCCCTGCAAACGCAAGAATATACATTATAATTTCAAAATAATCGTTTTTAAGCGATACAAGGATACCCGTCACCGTTGTTCCTATGTTTGCACCCATTATAATAGGTGTTGCTTGCATAAGCGTCATAACCCCTGCGTTTACAAGGCCTATTACCATGACCGAAGTTGCCGAGGAACTTTGAATAATTGCCGTTACGCCTGCGCCTATCCCAACCCCCGAAAACCTGTTATTACTTATTTTGCCAAGCAGTTTTTTCATACCACTTCCTGCACTTTTCTCAAGGGCACTACTCATAAAATTCATCCCCACGATAAACACCCCTACACCAGCAAGCAACCACACCAAGCTTGCCACTAACTGCATCACATTTTGTTCAGTTATCATCTTTTTATCTCCTTCATGTAAATCTGTTTTTATTATAGCACCCGACTTTTTATAAGTAAAGCATTGACAAGTTATATCATAAATAGTATAATTTAATAAAGTTTATAAGATTTTTATATAGGTATAAAAGATGACTTTAAGACATTTGAAAATTTTTGTAGCCGTATGCGAACACGGTAGTACAACCAAAGCAGCTGAGGCATTATATATTGTTCAACCGACAATATCACACACCATAACCGAATTAGAAAGGTTTTATAAAGTTCCACTATTTGAAAGAATTAATCAAAGACTTATTTTAACGGACATTGGAAAGGAACTATTAACTAAAGCAAAAGAAATTCTTTCTAGGTTTGAAGATTTTGAAGCGCTTGCAACCCTGCATGGTCAAAACCCACTAGTTAAAATCGGTGCATCTTTAACCTTAGGGCAAACTATTATCCCACGTTTTCTAGAAGTGGTGCAAGAACAAAACTATAATATTCAGCCACAAATTTTAATAAGACAATCTACAAGAATACAACACGAACTTGAACAGAGCACTCTTGATTTTGGGCTTATTGGTGGAAACGTAACTTCGCCACATCTTAAAGCTGTGCCACTATCTAACGAAAAGTTTGTTGCCGTTTGTCACGCCGATTACGATATTTATAAAGAAATAACTTTTGAGCAACTTACAAAAATTCCTTTGCTTATTAGAGAACATGGCAGTTCATCTCGTGATTTTTTAGAAAACATTGCTGACGTAAGGGGCATAACCTTTTCGCCTATAATGGACTCTTCCAATAATCAAGCTATAGTCACTGCTATCCGTTCAAAATTAGGGGTTGGCTTTTTAACTGAAGGATACGTTAAAGGATTTATTGAAAGTGGCGAGTTTAAAATTATCAATATTAAAGACATTGTTGCAACCCAAACTAATTATCTTGTAATGCACAAAAACAAAAAACTAAATTCTTTTCAGCAACAAGCCTTTGACATAATAAAAACCCTTGCTTAGTCGCATAATAAATAAAATTAACAAACAAAAAACTCGGCTTTAATAAGCCGAGTTTTTTTCTATTCTTTTTCTTTTATTTTTGGTTTTTCTTTAACATTTCAACGATATCGCTTAATCTATCTAAATCATCACGAGTGTAATAGTCTATATATATTCTGCCTTTTTTATCGTTGCCGATAGCGTTTACTTTTGTACCAAGCACCCTTTGCATATCCATTATGAGTTCTTTTAGTTCGTTAGAGAGTTCTTGCTTTATTTTCTTTTTTGCCTTTACTTCTGGTGGTTCAAAGAATTCTTTAACTTTCTTTTCAACGTCTCTAACAGAAAGGCCGTCTTTAATAGCAACTTGCGCAAACTTAATTTGGTCTTGTTGTGGTAAAGAGATAATTGCCCTTGCGTGACCTGCAGAAAGCGTGCCGTTTGCAACAAGTTTAATAACGTCTTGGGAAAGATTAAGTAGCCTTAAAGTATTTGCAATAGCTGGACGAGATTTGCCGATTCTGTCAGCCAAATCTTCTTGAGTCATGCCATAATCTTCCATAAGTGAACGCATAGCCGTTGCCGCTTCTATTGGGTTTAAGTCTTCCCTTTGTAAGTTTTCGATAAGCGAAATTTCTTTAATTTGTCTTTCGTTATAGTTTTTAACGATAACAGGAACGGTTGATAATCCAGCAAGTTTACTTGCCCTAAAACGTCTTTCACCTGCTATAATCATATATCTATCGCCACTCTTATTAACGATAATAGGCATAATCACGCCGTGTTTTGAGATAGAGTCTGCAAGTTCTTGAAGCGCCGTTTGGTCAAACACCTTTCTTGGTTGGTTTGGGTTTGCAAAGATTGAAGAAATTTCAATTTGCTTTACGTCTTCACCACTACTGTGCGTTTTTTCTTCATCAAACAATAAACTTTTGCCGTAATCTTCTTCTGTTTCAGAAAACAAGGCAGAAAGACCTTTTCCTAATCCTTTTGCTTTCATACTTTCCTCCAATTATTCTTTGGTTTTCTTACTAGGCTGTCTTGATATGTATTCTTCTGTAAGTGCAAGATAAGCCTTTGCACCCGAACAGCGTGTGTCGTGGAGCATTATTGGCACGCCGTGGCTTGGTGCTTCTGCCAAACGAATATTTCTTGGGATAACAGTGTCGAAAACTCGTTTGCCAAAATATTTGCGAATTTCTTCGCTGATTTGTCTTGATATAATTGCCCTATTATCGCTCATTGTAAGCACAACGCCTTCAATTTTAAGAGATGGATTAAGATGCTTTACAACGAGTTTAATAGTATTCATTAGTTGTGATAAACCTTCTAATGCATAATACTCACTTTGGATAGGGATAAGCACGGTATCTGCCGCTGCAAGTGCGTTTATTGTCAAAAGCCCAAGTGATGGTGGACAATCTATCGTTATAAAGTCATAACTTTGTTTAGCACGTTCTAAAACTTTTCTAAGCACCTTTTCCCTGTCTTTAACGTACACAAGTTCCACTTCTGCACCGGCAAGGTCTATATTAGAAGGAAGTATATCTAGTCCTTCCACGCACGTTTTAAGCACGGCTTCTTCGATAGGCATATCGTCTATCATAACGTTATAAACCGATTGCTTTACTTCACTTTTTGCAAAGCCTAAGCCACTTGTTGCATTGCCTTGAGCATCAAGGTCAACTATCAAACATTTATAACCTTTCTTTGCAAGGTATGCCGACATGTTTACACAAGTTGTGGTTTTGCCCACGCCACCTTTTTGATTAGAAAAAGCAATTATTTTTCCCATAACTATCTCCTTTGCAAGTTTTGCTTTATCTGATTTATTCTTTTGTATATAAGAAATTTTCTATTCCTTATCTGATTTTTGTTCTACTACTTCTTCTTTATTTTCTGCCGTCGTATCAGGTTCTGTTTTTTCTTCTGACTTTTCCGTCTTTTTTTCTTTAGCTTTCTCTTCAGAAATTATAACAGATTTCCTCTTAAAAGGATTTTCTCTTAAAGAGCGTTCGTTTTTATCCATAAATTCTATAATTTCTTCAACACTCTTTCCTTCCATAAGCATATCCACTTCTTCAGTAAAGATTGTTTCTCTTTCCACTAAAAGCCTTGCCATGTTGTCAAGAAGCTTTTTGTTTTCTGAAAGAATCTTTCTTGCTTTTTGAAGAGCAGTTTCAATAATTTGTCTGATTTCTTGGTCAATAATACCAGCAGTTTGTTCACTGTAGTTTACGTGTGACGCCATATCCCTGCCGATAAACACTTCTTTATCCGAACCATAAGAAATAGGTCCAACCTTTTCACTCATACCCCACTCGGTCACCATGAGCCTTGCACGTTTTGTAATGGCTTGAATATCACCAGATGCACCGGCTGAAATATCTTTTATGATAAGTTCTTCTGCAACTCTACCACCTAGTGTCATAACTATATCGTCTAATAGCTTAGCCTTTGTTAAGTGGTTATCATCAGAATCTGGCCTTGTCATTGTGTAGCCTGCAGCCTGACCTCTTGGAATAATAGAAACTTCGTGAACAGGGTCACAATTAGGCAAGAGCCTTGCTAAGATTGCATGACCTGATTCGTGATAAGCAGTGATGCGTTTATCCGTTTCTGTGACAAGTCTACTCTTCTTTTGTGGACCCATAAGCACTTTATTAATGCCTTCGTAAAGGTCTTTATTTGTAATATATTTTCTGTTTGCCCTAGCAGCAAGGATAGCCGCTTCGTTCAAAAGGTTTTCTATATCGGCGCCCGAAAAACCACTTGTCATTCTTGCAACAGTTTTAAAGTTAACGTCGGTTGCAAGTGGCTTGTTTCTTGCGTGAACTTTTAAGATAGCCTCTCTGCCACGAACGTCTGGAACGTTTACGTAAATTTGTCTATCAAATCTACCTGGACGAAGAAGTGCTGGGTCAAGAATATCTGCCCTGTTAGTTGCTGCCATAACGATAATACCATCGTTCGACTCAAAGCCGTCCATTTGAACTAAGAGTTGGTTAAGTGTTTGCTCTCTTTCATCGTGGCCACCACCCATACCTGTGCCACGTTGGCGACCAACAGCATCGATTTCGTCAATGAACACGATACATGGCATGCTCTTTTTTGCAATGTCAAATAAATCTCTTACTCTAGATGCACCAACGCCGACAAACATTTCAACAAAGTCAGAACCACTTATTGAAAAGAACGGAACACCTGCTTCGCCGGCAACTGCTTTTGCAAAGAGCGTTTTACCTGTACCTGGAGGGCCAACGAGTAGAACGCCTTTTGGAATTCTTGCGCCAAGGTCAGAGAATTTTTTAGGGTTTTTCAAAAAGTCAACGACTTCTGCAAGTTCTTCTTTTTCTTCTTCTGCACCGGCAACGTCAGAAAACCTTACTTTTAAGTTTTGGTTTACCCTTGCGTTAGTTTTAGCAAAGTTCATAGCACTCTTTGTGCCACCTTGCGTTTGCATCATTAAAATAAAGAATACGATTGCAATTAAAATTGTTCCACCAAGTGGAAGAAGTGACGACCAAATTGAACCTGCGTTAGGGTCTGTGTAGCTATAACTTAACTTAAGACTTGAAAGAAGTTCGGTTATTTTTGCAACCTCACTATCACTTCTTGAATAATTTGTAGTAAAAGAAAGAACCTCGCCCGTCACTTGGCTAATCAATTCAAAATTTATAACGTATCCATCAAATACAACGTTGGCAATTCTCGCCCCTTTTGACATGTTAAAGCCACTATCTGAAATCTCTTCTCTAATTTGTGTTGCGTGCGCTCTTGTCAATTCCTCACTATCAAGATAGATGTCTCCATCGCCTTGCCCCGTGCTATCTTCGTAAATCGTATTGTTCGTCATTTCGTTGAGTATAGAATGGAACTCAGACGTTTTGATTTCTGTGCTTGCAGTTAAACATGATGTAAACGAAAAAATTGCAATTATAGCAATTATTACACCAAGCACAATCCATAATGTTTTATTCTTTTTTGTTTTCAAAATGCTTCTCCTTAAAATTTATCAGCAATATTATACCTAATTTATATTAAAAAATGCTTGAAAAACCTAACAATTTTCTATATATAATATTATACATTAATAATAATAAAAATACAATAGTTTTGCTAAAATTTTACAAAAATTAAAATCGTTTTACCAATTATTTTTTAGCGCAAAATTAAATTTTAAGCGCCACCAACAAATTTTGCCAAAATATTTTATGCGCCAAACTAAAATATTTATTATTAAAGCAAATTTAACAACAAATAAATTATTTGCACCTGTCTATTTTTTATATAAAGCTTTTACATTTTGCCGTATTAATATAATTTTGCACTATTTTATAAAAATTAACAAATAATGAGTGCGCTTATAATAATGAAACAAAATTTTAAACAAAAACCAACACGTTGCGTAAGTTTTTAATCAAAAAACATGTATACAGCTTAATAAAACATTAATAAGTGCACATCATATAACTTTAATTTAAACAGCATTACTACGATTAATCATTTATGAATAAAACTACAAACAACATTATTCTAACATGTTAAAATTTAAAAACGCAAAATTAATGATATCTGCAACACTTAATATGCCTACAAAGCCTCTTTCTCTAATGCGTAAATCAAAAAAATAACAACCAAAAATTTTTTTTACAAGAAAGCCACGTATTTCCAAGCAACATCTTTTACAAGAAACTGCCAAATTTTATTGCAAAATTTTAATTTAATTAACAAATTTCCTTATTTAAAAATTGTCATTTTAACGCTCTCACACAAAATGGCTTAAAATTTTGGCCGGCTAAAAATTTAACTATTCTCGCTCACAAGTACCATTTTTTTAAGAAATTTAGAAATATAACAACCCGATTGTTTCACATGAAACATATGTCTTTTCATTGTTCCACGTGAAACATGGAACAGTTTTTTTAAGGCCCGTTGTTTCACGTGGAACATTATAATTTAACTTTTAAAATGATTTTACAAGTTTATTTCTATAATTTTTAGTGTTTTTTCTGATTTATTTATCAAAAATTCAATTTTTTAACCTTTTCTAACGCATTTTTGACCATTTTTAATATAAAATTTAAAAATTTTCCTAACACATAGCTATTTGGTTAAATATGTTTTGTTCTTGTTTAAAAAAATAGCTACGCAAAACTTTGCGTAGCTATTTAATTTTACTATTTGGTTTATTATAAAGTGTTTAATATGATATCTATAATATTTAAATTAACTGTTTTGTCTATTACAAAACCCAATAGGTCTATTTTTTCTATTATACTAGCAAAACTTGATTCCTGAATGCTAATATAAAGTTCTTGTGTTATGCCGAAAGGTAAAACGCCAACAACTAGTATTATAAGCTCGATTATGATAATAGAATATACAAAACCAAGAATTAAGCCTAAAATTCTGTCAATTTTAGCAACGCTTTTGCTTTTATATGCTGCTTTAACCATTTTGCTTATAATCTTAAACAAAATTTTAATCAATATTACTAAAGCAACCACTGATATTATTAGAACTATATAATACGCAATTGTGGGGCATATAACGTCGCTTATAGTTGCGTCGCTAGACACGTTTGCCTTGTTTTTTACGGAGAAGATTATTTTAATAAACAATCCACTTATTCCTGCACTGATTAAACTTCCTTCTGTTGCTTGACTTAGTTTGGTTTGCATCAGTTCTTTACCTAGCAACTTGTTTGCAAGTCCTGACACGTTGTTTGCCATAGAAGAGATGACCCCAAATTCATCTTGTAAAAAATTAATAACAGGGGAAGAAATTAAAATTGCAATTAATAGTGCAAAAACAGTTCCAAACAAAGTAAAGAAAGTTTTTGTAAAGCCTTCTATTAGTCCATATAGCGCTAAAAATAATATTATTAGCAGCGCTATAATATCTATGGTGGCGCTAAAGTTTGACAATAATAAATTAATCATACTTTCACCATTGTTATTTTAAAGTTTATATTAATATATTACCATAATTAATATATTTTTTCAACATAAAACACTTATTTGTATAAAATTATTAAATCATGTCAATAACAATTAAGACGCTTACGTCGTTGTAAACAGAAAAAACAGGAAGTATAAAGCAATTATGGAAAATAAAGAATTTTCATTTAGCACTTTTAACGATTATTGTTCTAACGGGATATATCAATCTTTAATAGAGCTTAATAAACAAAACAAAAAGCCAATTTTTATATGTATTGGAAGCGACTTAGTCTTAGGGGATAGTTTAGGACCACTTGTTGGCACATTTTTAAAAAACCGAAATATTGGGGCATATATTTATGGAACACTAAATTTTCCAATAACTGCAAAGGAAGTTGAATATGCTAGAACTTATCTTAAAGAAATGCATCCTAATGCAATTACTATTGCGATTGATGCCGCAATTGGAAGCAGTGATGACGTTGGATTAATAAGAGTTCTAAACAAAGGTCTCAAACCCGGCTTAGGAGTAGAAAAAAATTTAGGCATGGTGGGAGATTTAAGTATTATTGGCGTTGTTGCAAGTAAATCTAATAAAAACTATAATTTATTTAACCTTACTAGACTAAATTTAGTATATAAAATGGCAGAAAATATTGCTTCAGGTATTGAAAAATATATTTGTTATTCAGTAAATAAAGATAGCTTTTCTATAAAAAAATCTTTTGGTGCATAGTTTATTATCTTGCATCTTAGTTTGTATTTATTATTTAATATATTAAACCCAAAACGACTTTTCGTTTTGGGTTTAATGTGTTTTGTTCAATATTATTTAAGTTTTTTGTTTTTTGCACAATATTTTTTATCCTTTATTGTCATATGCACAATATTCATTAAATATTTGTTCGATATTAATTAGATTTTTGTAAGCAAATCTTATTGGGTTTTATTCAATAATTTGACATACTGCAGTTGCATAAACATCCGTATGTGATATTGATATTTCTATTTTTCTTTGACCTAAAAGTTCCTTTGCTTTTCCAAAAAGTTTAACGTATGGCTTGCCATTATCATTATGCAAAACTATAACTTCGGTCACCAAACCACCACCAAGAGCCTTTACAACACTTTCTTTCACGCAGAAAAAGCCTGTAAGGTGCATAGCAGGAAAAAAGTTTTTGTTTGCATAGTCTAACTCTTCTTTAGCAAATAATCTTTCAGCCTTTTTGCTGTCTGCAATTAGCTCTTGTATTCTTTTTACTTCTTCAATATCAATTCCTATCATTTAGCCACCATACCTAAAAGGGATTAACCTTAAAACGCACCGATAGGGTGCGTTTTATAAATTTTAACATTATTTATTTAATAATTCGATTGAATAGTCAAGTCTTTTTAAAGTTTCTTCTTTTCCTAAAAGTTCGGCAATTTCCATAACGCCACCAGCTGTTGATTGCTTGCCAGAAATAGCAACTCTAACGCACCAGAAAACTTGTCCGTTTTTAACGCCAAGTTCGTTAACCAAGTTCATCATTGCATCATGCACGCTATCAAAAGTAAACTCTTTAAGATCTGCAATAGCCTTTCTTGCAAGTGGCAACACTTTTTTAGCAATTTCGGTGTCAGTTTTCATCTTTTTATGAGAATACAACTCTAAATCATATTCACCAAATTCTTCTAAAAAGTCAATCTTTTCTGGAATTTCGCTAAAGATTTCAATTCTTGTCTTTAATAGGTTGGCGACCTTTAGCATGTCATACTTGCCATAAACTTTGCTTTGTTTTAAAAACTCATCAGCCTTTTCTACAAACTCTTCATCGGTCATAGCCTTTATATACTCGCCAGAAAGCCACTTCATTTTTGTTTCATCAAAAATAGATGGTGACTTATTGATTCCTTCTAATGAGAAGTTTTCGCAAAGCTCACTTAAGCTCATTTTTTCAACGTTAGACTTAGGACTCCAACCCAAAAGTGCAATGTAGTTTACGATTGCCTCTTTTACGTATCCTTTTTTAACAAAATCTTCGTAGCTTGCATCTCCATTTCTCTTGCTGAGTTTGTGCTGAGCGTCTTTCATGATAGGTGGAAGGTGAATATAAGTTGGCCTTTCCCACCCAAACGCGTCGTACATAAGGTTATACTTTGGTGTAGAAGAAAGATATTCAGTTCCACGAATAACGTGTGTAATGCCCATCAAGTGGTCGTCAACAACGTTTGCAAAGTTATAAGTTGGCATGCCGTCGCTCTTGATTAAAATGCCGTCTTCAATGTCTTTATAATCAACGCTGATATCGCCGTAAACAAGGTCGTGATAAGTGCCTGTGCCTTCCGTTGGAACGTTTTGGCGAATAACGTATGGCTCGCCGGCAGCAATCCTTTTTTCAATTTCTTCTTTAGAAAGGCTCAAGCAATGCTTGTCGTATCTAATGTTGCCTGTGCTATCCTTAAGACTTTCAATTCTATCAGCCGAACAGAAACAATAATATGCTCCACCGAGTTCAACTAGCTTTTTCGCATATTCAGTGTAAATTGATTTTCTTTCGCTTTGAACGTATGGTCCAAATTCACCACCCACGTCTGGGCCTTCATCATACATAATGCCCGAATCACGCATAGTGTCGTAAATAATTTGTACAGAACCGTCAACGTATCTTGCCGTATCTGTGTCTTCAATTCTTAAAATAAACTTACCATCATAGCGTTTTGAATATAAAAAGCCATAAAGGGCAGTTCTAAGCCCACCAATGTGTAAATATCCTGTTGGACTTGGTGCAAAACGAGTTCTTACCATTTTAGTTCTCCTTAATTTATAATAAACAGAGCGTTTATATTATCTAATCGTTTATATTATCTAATTTCGTTAAAAATGCTTTGTAAATTGCATTGTTTTTTGATGTCTTCTATCAAATTTTCGCCTTTGAAACTATAAGCTTCGTTTTCGCTTACTATTATGTGGTCAATAAGATTTACCCCGTGCAACTCACAAATTATATTAATTTTCTTTGTCGCAAAAAGGTCCTCTTTGCTTGGCTTGGTGCTTCCACTAGTATGGTTATGCGCCATAATTGCATACGTAGGTTTATAAATGTTTATCGCACTTACAACTTCTGGAATTTCGGCACTAACTTTATCTTTTTGGTTGTCTGTAAATTCAACTTTAGCTAGCAATTTAAATCTTGCATCAAGAAAAATCATCATAAACTTTTCGTGAGAAAGCCCCTCAAATATGCTAAGCAAAAATTCTTTGGTTTGGTGTGGGTTAGAAAATGAAATTTCTTTTTGCTTTTTATCTTGTATTCTTTTTAGCACTTCTTTTGTTGCAA
Organism: Christensenellaceae bacterium; assembly: GCA_045587465.1. Lineage (GTDB taxonomy): Bacteria > Bacillota > Clostridia > Christensenellales > Borkfalkiaceae > UBA1259. Next base: position 35,950 of record JAZNCJ010000041.1, on the reverse strand, counting down.
TAATATAAGATGCAGTTTTCTTTCCAATGCCTTCAACTGCCAAAAGTTGCGTGTGCGTTGCCGAAAACACGCCTTGTAAATCGCCAAAAATTCTAATTAGTTTATGAGCAAGTGGATTAGTATCTTTTCTTGGAATAGCAAAAAATAGCAGAATTTCTAAAACCTGATGGTCATTAAGAGCATCTGCATTTTTCAAAAAACTTTCAATTGCACGCTCTCTATGTCCTGCGTGTATATTGCCTGCTAAACTCATAAGTTTATTTTACCATAAATTTATAAAAAAGCAAAACGAATAGAATATTTTTATAAATATGCTTACAATATTTTTTGCAATATAGTATAATATAAATGTAAATAATTTTTTGGAGAGATTGCAGTGCAAAATTTTAATCAGTTTATTAGCCACTTATCCAAGCTTATAAGCTTTGAAACCATATTAAGCGAGCCAAAACAAAACGCACCTTTTGGCACACCTATAAAAAATTGTCTTGACTGGTTTTTAGACCTTGCGAAAGAGTTCGGCTTTGAAACTATTAACTATGATGGTTATGCCGGTGAAATTGTTTATGGCAAGGGCGATGAAATAGGCATTATAGGCCACCTTGACGTTGTGCCTATTGGCATAGGCTGGGCATCTGAGCCTTTTTCTTTAACAGAAAAAGAGGGCGTGTATTATGGTAGGGGTGTATGCGATGATAAAACACCACTTCTTTCTTGTCTTTATGCACTAAAGGAATTAAAAGATAGTGGCTTGCCCGTCAATAAAAAAATTCGCCTTATAGCCGGCTGTGATGAAGAAAGTGGCTGGCGAGATATAGAATACTTAAAGACAAAAACAACCTTGCCAGAATATGGTTTTTCGCCTGACGGAGATTTTCCTATTAGCTATGCCGAAAAGGGCATTGTCGAAGTGGCTTTTACTATTCCTAAGCTTAAAAACTTTAAAGATATTAAGGGGGGCACAGCATTAAATGCCGTTTGCGATTACGTGGCTGTTCGCCCACTCGTTAAGGTTGATGAAACTGAACTTAAACAGTTTTCTCTTAATCTTGATGAAAAGGGTTATATCTTTTCAAAAGGCAAGTCTGCACACGGCTCTAGCCCACAACTTGGCATAAATGCTATGGTTAAACTTTTTGAATATTTTGCTTTTAAGGGCGAAAACGTTAACGGCGTTTTAGATAACCTTTTTTACGATAAAAAAGGAATATTTGCTCTTAAAAACGAACAAGGGGTGGTCACCCTTTCGCCAAACCTTATTTGTGAAAACGATAGTGGCATAACGATTACTTGTGACTGCAGGATACCTGCGCCCTTTACTTTAGAAGATGTTAAGCCTATTTTCGATAGTTTTGATATAAGTTATTCCACCAAAGTTCGCCATGACCCTATGATGGCAGAAAAGAACGGCGAGTTTGTTCAAACGCTTCTTTCTGCTTATAATGAAATTACTGGTGAGAATGCCAAGCCTATAAGTATGGGTGGCTCAACTTTTGCAAGGGCGTTTACAAAAGGCTGTGCTTTTGGCCCAAAACTAAAAGGACATATAGACAATATCCACGATGCCAATGAAAACGTTTCAAAGGGGCAGATTTTAACGGCTTATAAGATTTATAAAAAGGCGATTTTTGACCTTGTAAAATAACTTGTTTATAACTTAAAAGGATAGCAAAATTTTTTGCTATCCTTTTTGTTTGTTTTGTTTTATTTAACTATTTTGTGTTATCAATACCGAAAAATGCTTGTGGGTGCGAACATACTGGGCAAATTTCAGGGGCAGTTAAGCCTTTGTGTAAATGTCCACAGTTATTGCACTTCCACCACACTTCTTTTTTGCTAGAAAACATTGCGTCGTTTTTCACTTTTTCGGCAAGTTTTCTATATGTTTCTTCGTGCTGTCTTTCAATGGCTGCCACGCCGTCAAAAAGGCTTGCAATGTCTTCATAACCTTCTTCTCTTGCCACCTTAGCAAAGTCTGAATATAAAACCGAACGCCCATAGTTTTCAAGGTCGGCAGCATCAACAAGGTTTTCTTCTGTGTTAGAAATTCCGTGAAACAACTTAAACCAAATTTTAGAGTGGGCTTGTTCGTTGTCGGCAAACTGAGTAAAGATGTTGTAAATGGCTTCATAGCCGTCTTTTTTGGCTTGCTCAGCGTAAAAAGTATATTCGTTGTATGCCCCAGACTCTCTTAAATATGCCGTCATTAAGTTTTGATAAGTTTTACTGTCTTTTAACTTCATTTTAATCTCCTTTATTTTTCTTTTCATATAGTTTTGCCTAAAAAAATAAAACAATACTTATTTTTGGTGTAATTAGTTGAAAATTTTGTCTTTTTAGATTATAATAATAAAGATATTAAGAAAAATATTAATTTTTTAAGGTGAATAAAATGACTTTCGATACAAAACTCGTTGGCAAAATCGGTTCAATGGCGCTCATCGATAAGGAGAGCAATATTTTAGACTATACCTTGATTGCAAGGCTATCTTCTGAACTTAAGCCGGGTTATATTTGGATTACAAGTGGCGCTGCCGAAACGGGCAGACTTGATTATATAAAAAGAAACGGCACCGAACTTGTTGGCGAAAAAGAAGACGTTAAAACCGACTACGCTGCACAAGGACAGTCTATTTTGATGTCAACCTATCGTGAGTACGTTGATTCTAAATATTCGCTTAGACAAGTTTTGGTTGAACACCAACACTTTAACGACCCACAAAAAAGAGAGCACCTTAAGGCAATGCTCCTTCGTGCAAAAGACCAAAACGCAATTCCTATCATCAACTATAACGACGCAATAAGCACAGAAGAAAGCCGTAGGTTTGAAATTCAGTCACTCAAAGACAAGACCGATAAGGTTGTTGAATGTGTGGATAACGATGAAACGGCTTCTCAAATCGCTTGTCTTGTTAAGGCAGAAAACCTTATTATTTTAACAAGTGCAGACGGCATTTATAAAGATAGCCACGACCCAAGCACTTTGATTAGTGAAATTTCTGGTAAAGACGTTTATGAAGTTTTGGACAACATCACCGAGTGCGAAAATTATTGCAACGGCGCATCAAGGGCAGGGGCAAACGGCGCTAAAGCTAAGCTTGAATATATAAAAGACGCTGTTAAAATTGGAACAAAGGTTATAATTGCATCAGCAAAATGCACTTTGAAAGACCTTCTTAGTGGCAAAGCAAAAGCAACTAGAATAGGCGTTAGATAATTAAAGAGTTTATAACAAAACAAAAAAAGAGTGGTTAAACCACTCTTTTTCTTTTTATATTAAATTTATTTTTCCTTATCTATAAACAAATAACCAAAACACCGATTAAAAGAGCAAGTGAAATAGTTGCAAATAAAAGCGAATAGCCTATTACAGGGCTTACTTTTTTATTCCATTTAACTCTTGCAAACAAAGATGGTTTCTTGTTTTCTATTACCGTAGTTGTTTCACCTTCTATCATCACTCTATCTTTTCTAGACTGTTTAACAACGTATTGCATTGCAATTGCAACGAACACCATTAGTCCACCGAAAACGACAAATGAGATATCATAACTTCCAAAAATATCAAAAATAAAGTTTCCTATAGGCGAGCCTAGTGCATAACCTGCATAGTTTGCAGCAGAGAACACACCGAGAACGCTCATATAGCTTTTATTTCCAAAAAGTTCGCTTGCATAGAGTGGAAGCATAACCGTTTCAAGTGGAAGGGCAATGTCTTGGAACACAAGTCTGACAAACGAAAGGGCAATACCTAAATCAGATGAATCGACAAACACTTGCGCAACAACCGAAATAAACGTGCTTATCAAACAGATATTCATAGTAAACCTTAAGCCCTTTTTATCGAACATAAAGCCTGTCAAAATTTTTGTTCCCATCAAAACGATAAGCCCAAGCGAAGTCATTGTTGTGACAAGCTGATTAGAAATGCCTTTATCTTGCATGTGTGGAACGGCAATACCACTAAGTCCCTGAAGCGACATACCTGTAAACGCCAAGCACACGCATGCTATATAAAAGTATGGCTTTTTCAAAATTTGGTTATATTCCATACCAACCCAGCCACGACCACGGGCTTTTTTTGTTTTGTTTTCGATAACCGTTTTTTCTGTGCCCTTTGGTCTATCTTTGAAAAAGATTATAACAAGAGCAAGAACAACTGCAAGAATTATTGTAATCACCTTGTATGAATCACGATATCCAAAAGTATCTTTGTAAATTATAGGCGAAACAATTTCGGTTGCAATAGCACCAAAAAGTCCGTTAGAAGAAAGGATTAAGCCTGTTATTTTGCCCTTGTTTTCTTCTTTGCACCAAAGTTTTACAACGGCGCCAACCATAGTCGTGCTTGTCCAAGCAAGACCGATGCCAAGCAGAATTCCTGCGATATAAAACATCCAAAGTTCTTCTGCAAGCATATTGATAACCGAAAAGCCCATAAGACAGATAAACCCTGCACAAATAAGTTTTTTTGCACCGAACTTGTTTATAAGCGTGCCAAAGAAAATGTTTATTATGGTTGTTGCAACAAATCTAAAAGTATCGTTAAGTGAAAAAGCGCCACGGCTAAACCCAAGCGCTTCGGTCATAGGAACAACGTAAAGAGTTCTTCCACTTGAGCAAAAGCCAAGCGACACGCCCGTCACTAAAAAGCAAATGGCAATAACTATAAAGCCATAATTAAACTTCTTTTTTTCGTTTAACATCCCACATCTCCAAATATATAATTTTTAACAATTATACTCCTTTATTTTTTAATTGTAAAACAAAACGATTATAAAAAAGCCAAGTTTTTTGACTTTTTGTAAAAGGGAAAAGTCGCCAAAAAATTTTTGTCGAAATTTTGGCTTTTTTCGAATATATTTTGCCTTTCTGCACAACATATTATCAAGGGGGATGAATATGAGAGATAGTAAGAAAAGCAAAACGAACAACAAAAGTTCCAAAAGCACTAAAAACTGTAAGTAAGAAAAACAAAACTAGCTTTTTAAGTGATTTTGATACTTTTGGTTCTTATACGGGGGTAGATGCTTATGATAAGTATGAAAAACCCGTTCAAGATGCTGACGATTTATAAAAATCTTTTAATTAAACCTTTATTTGATTAGGCAGAACTCTTTTTTAATAAAAGTCTTTTGCCTTTTCTTTTTTTAAATGTTTACTAAAAAATAAAAACTTGACAAAACTTTTTGTTTGATATATAATAGCCTTGCTTTTTAAGACAGTTATACGGTCGCGGGGGCAGGGAGAGCCTGTCAATGAGGAAAGTCCGAGCGTTTTAGAAACAGGGTGCTGGAGAAATCCCAGTGGAGGCGACTTTAAGGAAAGTGCAACAGAAAATAACAGCCCTTTTGGGCAATGGTGAAAAGGCGTGGTAAGAGCACACCGACTTTGTGGTGACACAAGGTGCAATGTAAACCCCACCTGACGCAAGATTGACAAACTATTTCATTAGGGAGTTTCACCGAAATAGTTTAACAAATATCGCTAGGGGATAACGGCAACGTTATTCGTAGATAAATGACCGTACACGACAGAACTCGGCTTACAGATTGTCTTAAAAACACATCAGCCTTGCAAGGCAATTCCTTGCAAGGCTGTTTCATTTTAGTCACTTACCTTTGCGCATCTTAAAGACACGAAATTATATCTTCCAAGCAAAACGTTATAAACGGGGTTGTCGTGCGCAGATACTCTTATTCCGTTATCAATGCTTGTGACAAACAAATTATGATAATATTTTTGCCCATTATATAGCTGAATAATATCTCCGACTTCAAGTTCTTCTAAACGGCACTCTTTTAGTTTTAACCCCACTCTTTTGTTGCTTGTTCCAAAATCCCAAAACTCGTTTACACCCGTCCAAGCAGGCGCTCTATTATTTAATGAAAGGTAATACCAGCCGTATCTTTCATAATTCATAGCCACACCACCTGCGTGAATACATTGCGAAACAAAGTTGGTGCAGTCCCCACCAAGACTCGAAAAGTTATAATAGTTTGGGTTAAACTCAAGCGCCCACCGTTTTGCATAGCTTAATGCTAATTCTCTATCATACATAATATATTATATTCTTTAGGTATCAATTTTTCCACAAAAAAAGACTAAACGAAATTTTTCGTTTAGTCTTTTTTTTATTTATTTCTTTAAATACACCATTAAAACTGCAATGTCGGCAGGGGATACGCCAGAAATTCTGCCTGCTTGACCTAAGTTTTTAGGGCGAATTTTATCGAGTTTTTGTTGCGCCTCTATTCTTAGCCCTTTAATTGAAAGATAATCTATATCGTCTGGCAAACTCTTTTCTTCAAGCTTTTTTGCCTTTTCAATTTGCTCTAAGCCCTTTTGCAAATAGCCTTGATATTTTGCGTCGGTCTCCACGGTGTCTAAAATCTCTTTAGAAATTCCGTCAAAACCACCTAAAACCTCAATAATTTCGCTAAGTGGAATTCCACGCCTTATAAGGTCGCCCCTTGACAGACCTTGCTTTGCACTATCAAAGCCGTGCGCTTTCAAAAGTTCGTCGGCATCTTTTGGCTTAACCAAAACGTTCATCTCGGCTGTTGCCTTTTCATATTCAGCAACCCTTGATAAATATCTGTTATATCTTTCGTCATCAACAAGCCCTGCCTTTCTACCCTTTTCGGTAAGTCTAAAATCTGGGTTATCTTGCCTTAACACAATTCTATACTCGGCACGGCTTGTCATCATACGATATGGCTCGTTTGTACCCTTAGTCACAAGGTCATCAATCAACACGCCGATATATCCGTCATCTCGTGATAAAATAAGTGGCTCTTTTTCACGCATTTTAAGTGATGCGTTTATTCCTGCAACTAAGCCTTGCGCTGCGGCCTCTTCATAACCACTCGTGCCGTTGATTTGACCGGCTGTATATAGTCCATTTATCTTTTTATATTCTAGGGTAGGTAGCAAATCAAGCGAATCTATGCTGTCATACTCAATAGCGTAGGCATATCTCATAATCTCGCAATTTTCTAACCCCTTAATCGTTCTATACATAGCCTTTTGCACGTCGTGTGGAAGAGACGTTGAAAGACCTTGAACGTAAATCTCGTTGGTGTCTGCGCCCTCTGGCTCTAGAAAGAGTTGATGACGCTCCTTATCGGCAAAGCGCACAACCTTATCTTCAATAGAAGGGCAGTATCTTGGGCCTGTACCTTTAATAAGTCCACCATAGAGTGGGCTTCTGTGAAGGTTGTCCCTTATAATTTGGTGGGTTTTTTCGTTTGTATAAGTTAAATAGCAAGGCGTGTGATTTTGTGGCACACTTTTTGTCAAAAAGCTGAACGGATAAATTTCCTTTTCGCCCTCTTGGATTTCTAAAGCCGAAAAATCTATCGTTCTTGCGTCAACTCTTGCTGGCGTTCCAGTTTTAAATCTTCTAATGGTAAAGCCTAGTTTAACAAGGTTCTCTGTTAAGCCACCGTTAGCTGCTTGAAAGCCGTTTGGACCGGAGTTTTGGCGCCACTCGCCAGCGATAATGCTTCCGTTAAGATATACGCCCGTTGCCACGATAACGCTTTTGCACTCAATAATGCCACCGAAAGAAGTCAAAACGCCACTTACTTTTTTGCCACTCTCGTCCGTCAAAATTTCCACGGCTTCGCCTTGTAAAATTTTAAGGTTAGGGGTGTTTTCAAGCGTTTTTTTCATTACAGTATGATAATAATTTTTATCAGCTTGACCCCTTAAAGATTGAACGGCAGCGCCTTTGCCACGATTAAGCATGCGAATTTGAAGCAAAGCTTTATCGGCGTTTATTCCCATTTCGCCACCTAATGCGTCAATCTCTTTTACAATTTGACCTTTAGCCGTTCCACCTATCGAAGGATTGCACGCCATAAAGGCTATGCTGTCTAGGTTTAACGTTAGCATAACCGTCTTAAAGCCCGTTCTTGCAAGGGCTAGCGCCGCTTCGCAACCGGCGTGGCCTGCACCGATTACAACTGCATCGAATTGTCCTTCAATAAATCTGTTTTGCATAATTTTTTGTGCTTATTGCTTTAATAATTTTTTCTTTATATCGTTAATTTCAACGGCAAGCTTTGTATCAACTTCAATTTGCTCTGAAATCTTATCTCTAGTGTAGTTGACTGTTGCGTGGTCTCTTCCAAAAATTTTGCCAACGGTCAATTGTGGCAAACTCATCATATCCAAAACTAAATACATGCTAACTTGTCTTGCAAGCGCAATTTCCTTGGTCTTTTTCTTTGAAAGAAGTTCTGACTTTGAAACTTTATAAAAATCGCACACGCAGTTCATAATATCTTCTGCCCTTAATTCTTCTTGTCTTTCGCCGGCAGATTCCTTTAATGCGTCGTTCACAAGCTCAATTGTTATTGGCCTTTCGTGAAGTTTAGATGCAAATATAACTTTTGTAAGTTTTCCTATAAGCGTCCTAATGTCGCCCACGTTCATTTCTGCAATATACGTTAAAACTTTAAGGTTTACAACGCACTTTTTCTCTTCAGCCTTTCTTTTTAGTATTGCAATTCTCGTTTCAAGGTCAGGTGGTTGAACGTCAGCGAGTAGCCCACCTTCAAAACGAGTTCTAAGTCTTTCTTCTAAAACTTCAATCTCTTTTGGTGGCCTATCCGAAGTTAAAACAATTTGTTTGTTTTGCATAACGAGTTCGTTAAATGTATGAAAAAACTCAGTTTGTATGCCTTGTTTTGTTGCTAAAAACTGAACGTCATCAATCAAAAGCACGTCCACGTTTCTATATCTTCTCCTAAACTCTGCACTTGCGTTTGTGCCTTTGCCTTTAGATATAACTTCAATAAATTGATTTGTGAATTGCTCGCAAGTCAAATAAATGACGTTTAAATTAGGATTATGAGCCTTTAAGTAGTTTGCAATCGCCATCAAAATATGTGTTTTTCCTAAGCCAGTGCCACCGTAAATGAAAAGGGGGTTATAACTATCGCCAGGTGCTTCGGCAACGGCTTTAGCGGCAGCATAAATAAACTCGTTTGAAGAGCCTACTACAAACGACTCAAAAGTAAAGTTTGGATTAACTATCGAGCCTTGAGTTGCTAATTCTTCCTTTTGCTCTTCGCCAAGTTGTTTAAGATAGTCTTCTCTATCTTTAGCCACCACTACACAAAAGTCTGTGATATAAGTGTTTGCTCTTACGATTGCTTCCTTAATTTTAGTTCCAATCATTTTGTTGCTAACGCCGTCTGCAAATATTTTGCTTTGGGTTGCAAGAATAATGGTGTTTCCCTTAACGTCAACAGGAGTTAAAAGTTTGATAAAACTTTCAAACGCAATCGAGCTAACAAGACCTTCTATTTCTGGCAAAAAAACTTTTTCCCATAAAATCTCGTAATTTTCTCTATCCATAAAAAGTATTCCCCTTTATCAGTTGCTTTTAAGTAAAAAACATTATATAATATTTTTAGAATAAAATAAAGTAATACTGACACTTTTTTTCAAAATTTTAAAAAAACTATGAACATTAAGCATTTATCACTAAAAAATTTTCGCAATTATGAAAATCAAGAATTTGATTTTTCTAATGGAATAAATATCCTTTCTGGTGCTAACGCTCAGGGCAAAACCAATTGTGCTGAAGCAATCTTTTTCCTTTGCACAGGCTATTCGCCAAGGGCAAATAAAGATAAACTTTTGGTTCGTCACGGCTGTGAAAATGCTGAAATCGTGGGTAGGGCTGAGTCAAGATATGGCGACGTGTCGGTTAAAATTCAATTTAATAAGCTAGATAAAAAAAGCATTTATATTAATGAAATTCAAGTTCTAAAAGTGGGAGAACTTTTAGGTAATATAAACAGCGTGTTTTTTAATCCTCAAGAACTAAAGCTGGTGCAAGAAAGCCCAGAAGATAGGCGTAGGTTTATGAATATCTCGCTTTCGCAAATGAGCAAAAACTATTTTTACGCCCTTCAAAGATATAACAAAATTCTCTCTCAGCGCAACAATCTTTTAAAAGACCCTGATAAAGATTTAATTAGAGATACTCTTCCTATTTGGGATGAGCAACTTGCAAAGCAAGCTGGAAAAATTATCAAGGCAAGAAACGATTTTTTGTGTGAGCTTTCGCCAATCGCAAGCGAAAAGCACGCAATTTTATCCGATAACAAAGAAGATTTAAAAATGCGCACGGAAAGTGGTTATTATGGCAGTGAAGAAGACATTTCTTATGCTTTAAAAGAAGATTTGAAACTGGGTTTAGAACGTGATATACGCCTCGGCTTTACTTCAATCGGCCCACATAGAGACGACATAAAGTTTACTCTAAACGGCGACGACGTGAGAGTGTTTGGCTCTCAAGGTCAGCAACGCACGGTGGCGCTTTCGCTTAAGCTTGCAGAAGCCGAAATTTTCTATAATAGATTTAACGAATATCCTATTCTTATATTAGACGACGTGCTTAGCGAGCTTGATAAAAAAAGACAGAGGAAGCTTATAAGTGCCGTTAAAAATATGCAGACTATTTTTACTGCGACTAGCGTGGATAGGCAGGTTTTCAAAAACGTTGAATTTAATAAAATTACAATAGAAAAAGGAAAAATAAAAGGGTAATAAACGCCATAATTTATACTGCTCTTTTTTTCTATTTGCATTTTGTTTTTCTTTGTGATATAATGAGGTGGATTTATCAAATGTATATGTTTTTCAAGTTTGATAAATGCTAATTTTAACTTTTGGATGTAAAAAAGGAAAAAACTTATAAATGTTTAGTTTTCTTAAAAGACAATCTCCGGTGAGAATTATCGCTTTAGGTTTTCTTGCCACAATACTTTTAGGTTCAATTCTTCTAAGCCTTCCATTTTGCTTAAAAGAAGGGGTTACCTTAAGGTATATAGACGCACTTTATACTTCGACAAGTGCAGTTTGCGTAACAGGACTTGTCTCCGTCGATGCTGGCTCAACCTTTACCCCAGTTGGTCAAACCATTTTGGCTTTTCTTATCCAAATAGGTGGTTTGGGCGTTTCTACAATCGGGGCTGGCATTATTCTTGCCGTTGGCAAAAAAATGAATCTTAAGGGTTTAAACGTTATCAAAGAAGGCTCTAATCTTAATTCAAGAAAAGGTCTTAAAGGTTTTGTTAAAGATATTTTTATAACAACTCTTATTATTGAACTCGTCGGAGCTATTCTTTCGTTTATCGTGTTTATTCAGGATATGGATTTTATAACGGCGCTAGGCGTTAGTATTTTTCACAGTATTGCTTCTTTTAACAACTCTGGTTTTGATGTTTTGGGGGGCGTAAACGCAACCAATAAGGGGTTAAGCCTTATTCCTTATCAAAATAACGTGCTACTTAATCTCACAACGAGTGGGCTAATTATTCTTGGTGGCATAGGATTTTTGGTTATTCGTGATTTAATTAACAATAAGTTTAAATGGAAAAAGCTTTCTATGCACACAAAAGTTGTTCTTGTAATGTCAGGAATTCTTCTTGTTTCCGGCACGCTTTTATTAAAGCTTTCAGAAGGCGATAATATATCTTGGCTGGGTGCGTTTTTCTTTAGTGTTTCGGCAAGAACGGCAGGTTTTTCAACCTATGCGCTAAATTCTTTTTCTTATGCTGGGCTTCTTGTATTAATCATTTTAATGTTTATCGGTGCATCGCCAGGCTCAACGGGTGGTGGCATAAAAACAACCACGTTTTTTGCACTACTTCAAGGAATAAAGTCTTCTGCAACAAATAAATCTGAAAAAGCCTTTCATTATTCAATGCCAAAAGATGCCTTTAGAAAAGCATCGGTGATAACTATTTTGGGTGTATTTATTGTACTTGCCTCAACGCTTATAATAAGCATACTAGAGCCACACTTAAGGTTTATAGACGTGCTTTTAGAAACAACCAGCGCATTTGGCACGGTTGGACTTTCAACGGGAATAACCGGTGGTCTTTCGGTCGGCAGTAAACTAATTTCGATATTGACTATGTACGTAGGTAGACTTGGACCACTAACTATTGCTTCTATTTGGCACTTTTCTAATAGAGAAACTTTTTCTTATCCACAAGGAAATATCTCTATCGGTTAATATAAATAATTTTTTTAATAGGAAAATGTTATGAAAAATAAAAAAATGATTTATGGAATTATAGGACTGGGCAGGTTTGGCACTGCACTTGCGCACAAACTTGCAAATATGGGCGCTGAAATCTTAGTTGTCGATAAAGATGAATCAAAAGTTTCGGCTATTCGTGAAATTACAGAAAATGCTTTTATTTCTAGCAACCTAGAAAAGAAAGCGCTTTCAGATATGGGTTTTACCAACTGCGACGTTGTTATCGTGTGCGTAGCTGGCGCCATTGACGTTTCTATTCTTACTGTTATGAAACTTCAAAGTTTAGGAGTCAAAAGAATTATTGCCAAAGCAAACAGCACAGAACACGGCGAGGTTTTAACTAAGCTTGGTGCTGAAATTGTTTACCCAGAGCAAGATATGGCTCTTCGCCTTGCAAACAGGCTTGAAATGGGGCAGGGGCTTGACTTTATCGAACTTAGCGATTCGGTTAAGGTTGCAACCTTTAACGTGCCAAACGAATTTATTGGCAAAACTATTTTAGAAGTTTCTTTAAGAGAAAAGTTTGGTTTAAATATTATCGCTATTGAAAACAACGGCGACGTTGTTGACACAATTCGCCCTAACTATGTATTTAGAAATGGAGACGTCTTATATCTTTGTGGCAATAAAAAGTCAATTTCTTCTATTTCAGATTGGCTTTTAACTCGCTAATATTTTTTAAGCATTTATTTTAAAAGTTAAACGGCACGAAACTTCGTGCCGTTTTTTCGGTTTTTTTAGCCAAATATTTTTTCTAAAATTTCTTTCTTTTCTATAACGCCAACCGTTTTGTTTTTAACTTGTCCGTTTTCAAAATAAAATAGCGTTGGGATAGCTTCAACTTTATATTCCATTGCAAGCTCCATCTCGTCGTCAACGTTTGCTTTGGCAACCTTAATTTTGCCATCGTATTCGCTTGCTATTTCTGCTAAGATTGGCGCAATCATTTTGCAAGGCCCACACCAAGTCGCCCAAAAATCTACGATTACAGGTATATCGCTTTTTAATACTTCGCTTTCAAAATTTTGTTTTGTTAATATAACTTCCATATTTAATTCTCCTTGTCTTTAGATTTGTAATAGAGTCTACAATGGCAAAAACCTTCAAAATCTGGGTCGGCAATCTGCTCTTTAAACTCCTTGCACATACATTTATAGTCCTCGGTGCGATTAAGCCTGCAAGGGCAATATCCACCAGTTCTCTTTAAGCCTTCTTTTATAGTTTGTACTATCTCTTTATCAGGGTTTAATTTAACGCTCATTTTGTTTCTCGCTTTTTTCTTATTCTATCATATTTGTATGTATAAAATCAAGCCGTTTTTCCAAATTAAATAAACAAAAACCACTCTTTTTATTGTGAGTGGTTTTTTTGTTTTTATTCGATTATGCCGTTATTCCAAAAACTTGCATAATTTTTGTTTTTTGGCTTTGTTCTACTTGCTCAAGTGCTACTATAAAGTTTTGCTCGCTATTTCCTTCCATATTTATTATAATTTGACTTCCAAGCATTGGCTCAATTATGCTCCAGTTATCGACTAAGCCATCTACGATATCCTTTGCTTCATTTGCTGTCACTTCGCCATTATTTTTATAATAATTTCCTAAACTTGTAAATGCTTTTCCCATAGAAGTAAAGTCTAAATCTTCAAGCGAAATGTCAAAACCTTCTTCTCCTTGCGCAAGACTGTCAAGTATATAATTTAAAAGAAGTTTTGAACCTTTATTCATTTGGTTAATAGTTTTTCCTAATTGTGAAAAGCTTGAACCTACTTCATTAAGTTTTTGTTCTTTTTGGACAGGAGTTGCCGTGCCATCGTTTATCATTTCAAAGCCTTCGCCTATCTCGGTTGTTGAAGACATAATGCCCACTAAACCAATCGTCACGTCGCAAACGTCAGAAAAGTCTATTTTTACGTCTTCAGTAATTTCAACGCTAGAAAGCATATCAAAATACCAGCCACCGATTGCGTTATACACTTTTGATAGTCCAAAATCAGCATATTCTCCTAGTCCTACCTCTTCAAAGATTTCTAGAGAAAAGCCTTCGCTTTTTTGTTCTGCGCCCGCTTGCTCGCCCCCAGAACCACTTTGACCTGAAAACATTGAGATATCAACTTTAGTAAGCCTATCAAACTGAACAGCCATGCCGTTTAATGGAATAAGCACTGCAAAAACAATTACGATGCCTTGAATTAAGCCGATAAGTGCGCCAGCGCCTCTTTTCTTGTCAATCTCTGTCTTAACGAAGATTTTGATAATAGGGTATAGAATTAGCCAAGATACTAATCTTAAAAGGAAGAAAAGTATAAAGTATACTAATATGTTTAAGATGATTCCTACTAAGACAAGCATATAATACTGAAATCCACTAGGCATTTCGCTAGCAAGCGAGGTCAACAATTCTTGAACAACGTCTAGCTCGGTTAAAAATTCAATTACTGGTTCACGCAAGAAGATTGCGCCAACAATACTGCCGAGAATAAGAATTAATCTTACGATTGAACGATTGCGCCCTCTTTTTAGGCCGAAAAGCGTTCCGAATACTAATGCAATTGCCGTTAGGGCAATCATAACTATAGTTATTGTTCCCATAATATTTTTCCTTTTTGTTTTTTTGCATATACCTTTATATATACTATAATTATATTTTAATACTTTTTATTATTTTTTGCAACCTTATATGCTTTGTTTTGAAAAATTCTTTTTTTAGCATAAAAAAAGTGGCGTTTGTTGCCACTTTTTTCCACTTTTTGTTTTTTATTTATCTTTTAAGCTGTTTCCAAGATAGGTTCCAAAACTTGAAGCAGATTTTCTCTTTTGTTCAATAAAGCCACTCTTTTTGTTGTCTTTTCCTGAGCGAGATTTATATCCGTTATTTTTTTTGCGAAAATCTCTTTTTTGTCTAAAGCCGTTTCTATCGTTTTTTCTTCCTGCGTTATATGGGGAAGAAAACTCGTCTAAATCGTTTGGAACAATTATAACGTATCTATTTGGTTCTTTTCCGTCACTCTTTGTTGTACAAACAGTGCTACTAGCAAGCGCCGTGTGAATAATTCTCCTTTCATAAGGACTCATTGGCTCTAAAATAACTTCTCTTCTCATTTCGGTTGCTTTTTGTTCTAGTTTTTTTGCAAGCGAAATAAGTGTTTCTTCTCTTTTTTCTCTATAGTTTTCGCAATCTACAACAACCTTTTTATATTCTTCTTTGCCAATATTCATACTTGCGCCGGCAAGAGTTTGAATTGCATCTAAAACTTCCCCACGATATCCGATTACGTTTGCTGAATCGCTTGAAATAAGATTTATAACCGTGCTTTGGTCCTTTTCAAAAGTTTCAGTTTCCACGTCAAAAGCCATAAGTCTTGCTATTTCTTTAACAAATTCTTCTACCTTTTGACTGTCGTTTTGTTTTTCTACAATTTCTACGGTTGCCATTACTTTAATCTTTCCAAATAAGCCTTTTACTGCGTCTTGGATGACGGTTATTTGGGCATTTTCTTTTTCTATATTCATTTCTTTTAAGCCATTTTCTATAGCTTCTTCAACCGTTTTACCTGTGAACTGCATTTTTTCCTCCAATGCACCTAATTTTGTGCAAACTATTTTTTGTTTTTCTTTACTTTGCCAGAAAGGAAATCCCCACCACTTTGATGAGCAAATTTATCATCCTTTTGTTTTTGCTTCTTTTTAGGTTCTTCCTTCTTTTCTTCTTGTTTTTTAACGTATATTCTACCACGGATTTTTTGCGTTTTTTGATTAGCTATTTCTTGTTCTTTTTTGAACTTTCTATCAACCATAAAGTTAATGCCGAAAGTTGTTCCTATACTAATTATAGAACTTATAACAATATAAAGAGAAAATGCCGCCGTATACATAAAGGCGAATATCGCCATCATTATAGGCATCATCCACTTCATAATCTTTTGCGTTTGAGCGCCTTGTCCGTCAACCGTTTGAAGTTCCATTTGCGCCTTTTGTGCTTTTGCCATAACTAATTGCATAAAAAGTGATGATAGGGCAGTTAAGGCAACTAATATAAAATATCCGTTTGGTGCGCTCTTTTCATAGTCAAGCTTTGCAATTAGGCTATTGTATCCACTTGACTCAATGTTTGCGCCAGAATATCCGTGTGTAGATTTAAATGTTGACCAGCTTTTTTCAATAGGGTGGGCGAGTGGACTATCGGTCACCCAAATATTTTTAACCCAAAGGAAAGATTGCTGTTCGTTTCTATAAGTTTGGGCAGCTTTTTCTTGTCTAATATCTAGTATAAAGTTAACTGCTTTTTCGTCGTCAGTTTGTCCTTCTAAGATAGAAATAGCCTCGGCAAAAGTTTTTTCTCCATCATCAGTCTTTATTTTTAAGAAATTATTTTCTTTGTTAAAAATAGTTGCTTTATAAAGCATCTCTGCCGTTGTTGAATAACTTTCTTTTTGCCAAGTTTTTATTTTTTCTTCAATAGTGTCGTATATATATGATTGATTATATACTATATAACCACCTTCAGTCCAAACTTTAATGTCGTAATATTCTTCTTTAAGTGAAAGATTTTCGCCAACTTTATCTTCACTATAATTAATTGTTATTGAATCACCAGCTTTATTTGTTGCAATTATTTCACCATAGCTATTTACATCATCTTTGATGTTTTCATAGTTTATTACAATTTTGCCGTTTTGGTCTCTATAAATATATCTTTCTTCGCTATCTAAGTCAAAACCTGCGTAAATAACGTTGTTATATGACGTTGACATATTGTAAAAATACTTTTTGTTTTGAAACTTAGAATAGTCTGTAAACGCATTAATTGCAACGATAAAAATAACCAGCGTTAGAATTGTTGGAAGGCAAGCCCCAAACATAGAATAGCCGTTCTTTTTATAAAGCGCCATCATTTTTTGATTATATAATTCTTTATTGTCAGCGTATTGTTCTTGCAATTTTTCTAGTTCTGGGCGCATTTCTTCCATTTTAAGAGAGTTTTTACGCATTGATGCCCTTGAAAAATAGTCAAAAGGCAGTGTCACAAGTTTTAAAATGACTGTAAATAAAATTACGCCAAGTGCAACTGAAGAACAACTTTTAACAAGCCAATATATAAGCTGAACTAACCAGCTTCCTGAACCTGGTGCTGTAAAATTTAAAATTTCCATACTTAATATACCCACTTTAGCACACTTTTTTTATCAGGAACTTTATCAAAGCCCCCTTTACACCACGGTGTGCATCTTAATATTCTTTTCATACCTAAAAAGCAACCGATAAAAAAGCCGTGCTTTAGTATTGCCTCTAGGGTGTACTCAGAACAAGATGGAATATACATACATGTTCCCCTAGATAGATATTTTTGATAAAGCCTTATCAATTTTACGCCTATAAATTTTAACATTTTTCAATAATTCCACCTTTAGAAAATAAATACTTCATATTCTCTTTAAAATTTTCTAGCGTATATTCACTACTTACTTTTGGTATAAAAACAAAAAAGAAGTCTTGCTTTAGCAGTGGCACAAAACTTCTAAAAGATTCCCTTAAAAGCCGTTTAATCCTATTTCTTTTTACACTACTTCCGTGCTTTTTTCCAACGGCATAGCCAACTTTTATATTTTCTGCTGGTAAATATACTAAAGTCAAGCTCGAACTAAACAGCCTTTTTCCTTTATTGAATACTATTTTGAAATCTTTTTCTTTTTTTAACCTAATATCATTTGGCATTATGCTGAAAGCTTATGGCGACCTTTATTACGGCGTCTTCTTAATACGTTTTTTCCATTACGAGTCTTCATTCTTGCTCTAAATCCGTGAACCTTACTTCTTTGTCTCTTCTTAGGTTGATATGTTTGTTTCATAGTTTTATCTCCTTAAACTTTTTTTAGTTTTTTGTCTTTTTTTGCTCAATATATTTTATATACATTTTTTGATTTTGTCAATTGTTTATGCGTTAATTCTTACAGGAAGCACTAAATAAAGAAAACTTTCGTTATTTACTGCTGTTATAATGCAAGGGTCTATTGCAGAATTTAGTTTTATATTTATAAATTCATCGCCAATTATTTTTAAGTATTCACTTACGTACTTTCCATTAAACGCAATTTGTAAATCTTTGCCATTAAGCATAATATTTATATTTTCGTTTACTGCACCTATTTCTGATTTTGCAGAGATTGACATTGAATCTTCTTTAATATCAAACTTAATAACGTTATATCTATCGTTTCTTGCAACGATTGATGCTCTTTCTATACTTGTAAGTAATGCCACTCTATTAACAGTCACACAATTTTCAAAAGAAGTTGGAAGAATATGATTATATTTTACAAATTCGCCTTCAATAAGCCTACTCATAAGAGAAGTGTTTTCAACTTCAACGAACAGCGAATTGTTTTGAATATAAATTTTAAGAATATTTTCTTCTTTATCTAAAAGCCTTATTATTTCGTTTAATGCTCTTGCTGGGATAACGGCCTTTATGTTTTGATTAGAAAGAACTTGTTTTTTTATTACTGCCATTCTAAAACCATCAAGCGCAACTGACGTTAAAGAGTTATCTTTTATTTCAAATAAACAACCTTTTAGTATTGGCCTAGAATCGTCTGTTGAACAAGAAAATGCTGTTTTTTCAACAATCTCTTTAAAATCTTTTTGTGTTATTTCAAAATAACTTGCATTTTCATCTTTTTCTATTTTTGGGAAATTTTCTACAGGGAATACTTGAAGTTCACTTTCTGAATCAGAATATTTTATTTGTAAGCCACCGTCAAAAAGTCTAGAAAGCTCAACTTGTTCTTTTTCTAGTTTTTTTGCAAAATCTACAAAATACTTACCTACGACAACAGTTTCGCCTTCCATTAAAACGTCTGCTTTAATCTTCTTTTCAATAGTTAGTTCCATATCGGTTGCAAGAAGTGTAAGCGTATCGCCTTTTGCAGAAATTTTTATTCCTTCTAGTATTGGATTTGCAGATTTTACACTTAGCGCTTTACTAACTTTTAACACTGCGTCAGATAAATCAAGACCGTCACAAATAAGTTTCATAATTTCTCTCCCAAAACAAAATTATTTTTAGAAAAATATACAAAATTTTATATACTCTTTTATTATATAATAAAAGACTTAAAAAATCAAGTTATTTAGCATTGTAAATTTTGTCTTTTTTAGTTTTACTTTTTTAAAAATGTTTTTTTTTAAGATTTCAAATTTTCAGAATTCTATGTTATTTCTTTTTTATTTTTAAATTTAAAAAAGCCGTATTAATATTATTATGTATGTGGAAAAGTTGATAAGTTATTTTTTGTTAGTGATTTTATAATTAAAGTATGTGTAGATAAATTGTTAATAAAAAAATAATAACTTTTTTTTGTTGTTGATAAGAAAAACTAACTACTAAAAAAACAATAAAAGATAAAATTTTTTAAAAATAATTGTTTTATTTTTGCCGATGTGTTATACTCAAAATATGAAAAAATATTTTGAAAAGTATTCTATTAATATAAGTGATGAAAAAATAAAAAAGTTTGAAAAATATTATAACATTTTGATAGAATATAACAAAAAATTTAACCTAACGGCCATAACTGAAAGAGAAGAAGTTATAATAAAACACTTTGTTGATAGTCTTTTAGGTGTTGATAACATAACTGGTAATAAGTTGATAGATATAGGGTCTGGTGGTGGATTTCCTGCGATTCCAATTAAGATTTTTAAAGATGAAGTTTTGTTGACAATGGTTGATTCAACCGGTAAAAAGTGCGAATTTTTAAATGCCGTTTGCAGAGAGTTAGAGTTCGATAATGCAAAAGCCGTTTGCGCAAGGGCAGAAGAGCTTGCAAAGGACAAAAATTTTAGAGAAAGCTATGATATTTGCACGGCAAGGGCAGTTGCAAGGCTTAATACTCTTTGCGAATACTGTATTCCTTTTGTAAAGGTAGGTGGATATTTTGTTGCATATAAAGGCGATGCCACCGAAGAACTAGATGAAGCACAAAACGCAATAAAAATTTTAGGTGGAAAACTGGAAAAAGTCGATAGTTTTGAGCTTGAGGGTGCAAAAAGACAAATTATTGTTATAAAAAAGATAAAAGAAACGCCCCAAAATTACCCTCGTGGAAATGGAAAAGAAAGGAAAAAACCTTTATGATTAAGCTCAATATAAATAGGGAAAAAACTGTTTGCGTTTCAGGGCATAGATTTATTGGAAAGGATTTAAATAAGGAATATCTAATAAAACTTTTTGAAAATCTTATTGATTATGGCGTGGATACTTTTTTAATAGGTATGGCAATAGGATTTGACACCTTGTGTTTTCAAATTTTAGAAGAGAAAAAAAAAGAAAAAGATATAAAAATTATCGCTTGTATTCCTTGCCCAACACAAGCCTATAAATTCACCTTAGAGCAAAAAAAAGAATATGATAGAATGGTTAGCGTGGCAGATGAAAAAATTATTTTAAGCGATATTTACACGCCATACTGTATGCAAAATCGCAACAAGTTTATGGTGGATAACAGCAGTTGTGTAATAAGCTATTTAAATAAAGAAAAGGGTGGAACGTATAACACTGTAAAATATGCAAATAGACAGAAAGTTCCAGTTATAAACGTAGTAAAATAAAAAAAGTTGATAAGAAAAAACTTATCAACTTTTTTATTGCTTTATAAAAACTTTTTATAGCCACTGCCACATTTTACACACCTTGAAACTCTTGACAAGGTGGCTGAAGAAATATCTGTTTTTGAAATAATTTTTTCATACGTTTCGCCGTCTAGCAAAAGCTTTCCTGCAATAACCCTTTGAGTCATAGAGTCAAGCTCTTTTTTTGTGCATAGGTCAGAGAAAAATTCTTCAGCATCCTTAACTGTTTTAAGTTTTAATATTGCTTGATAAAGCGCAGAGTAATCTTGATTTGTTCCCATATTCCACCTTACGCCTTTTTGTCAAGTTCACCGTCTTTTTCGGTTAAATTAGATAAGAAATGCACTAATTTTTCTGACTTTGGCTTTTCAAAAATTTGTTTAGGCTTTCCTTCTTCTTCAACGACTCCGTCATAAAGAAAAATAACTTTATCCGAAACGTTTTTAGCAAAGCCCATTTCGTGTGTGACTATTATCATAGTCCTATCTTGGCCCCTTAGTGAGCGAATAACTTTTAACACTTCGCCCGTTAGCTCTGGGTCTAAAGCTGAAGTAGGCTCGTCAAAACACAAAACTTTTGGGTTTAAGGCAAGCGCCCTTGCAATAGCAACACGCTGACATTGCCCACCGGAAAGCTCGCAAGGAAGAGAATTAATTTTATCAGAGAGTCCAATCTTTTCGAGTAGCGAAAGAGCGTTTTGTTCTATAATAACTTTTTGTTCTTTCTTATAATTTTCAAGCATCTCTTTTCTTTGTTTAATTGAAAGAGTTTTGTCAGTTCTAAGTTCTTTTTTATAACTTTTAACCTTTTCTTTAAGCAAAAGAGTAGGTGCAAGCGTGATGTTTTTTAGCACGTTATACTGTGGAAAAAGGTGAAAAGATTGAAATACTAAGCCAAAATTAAGTCTTTTATTTCTTAAAACCTTTTCTCCGTCTTTTTTTGCCGATTTTGCATCGAACAAAACTTCATTATCTAGTGTCATAGTGCCTTCGTCTGGCGTTTCCAAAAAGTTAAGCGAGCGAAGTAGCGTGCTTTTTCCACTACCAGATGGGCCGATAATAGACAAAACCTGACCTTTTTCAAGAGTAAAATCAATGCCTTTTAATACGTCAACGTTGCCAAAAGTCTTTTTAAAATTTTTAATTTCTAAATAAGCCATAGTTTACTCCTTATAAAAAGACATTTTCTTTTCTATAAAGCCAAAAAGAAGTGTTAAAAGACCGTTGAAAATAAGATAAAATGCCGCCGCATACACAAGTGGCGTAAGCGTGACAAACTTATTTACAATAGAGTCTGTGATTGCTAAAAGCTCAAACACGCTAAACGAAGAAGCTAAAGCCGTGTCTTTAACAAGCGTTATCGTTTCGTTGCTGACAGGGGCAAGAGTTCTTCTAACTAATTGAAAAAGCACTATTTTAGAAAAGATTTGTCCCTTTTTTAAGCCCAAGACTTTACCTGCTTCATATTGACCTTTAGGGATACTGTCAAGAGCGCCTTTAAATATTACTGAAAAATAACAAGCGTAATTGATAATGAAAGCAGCGCAAACCAAAATAAAATAAACGTCTGCAACTTTACAACCAAAAAAGCCAGCAAGCTCTTTGTTTGAAATGCCAAATATTGTGTTTGGCAATATTGTAAACAAAAGCAATTGTAAAAGTAAAGGTGAGCCCCTTATTATCCAAACGAAGATAGAGCAAAGCCAACTAAGTGGCTTAAAACGAGACCTTAGTCCAAAAGTAATAATTAAGCCAAACGGCAATGATAAACATAAAGTAATTGCAAAAAGTTTTAGGGTTGTTAAAAAGCCCAACCCTAAACTAACTAAAATTTCCGTAAATTCCATAAAAAGTAAATCCTAAAAAGAATTATTATTTTAGAACGACGCTTTCGCCAGCAGAACCCTTTTCAACACCGATAACTGCTTTGTTCATATTAATAAGAATATCAGCTGAGTTGCTGTATTTTGAGAGATTAGACTTTAATACAACAGCAACTTGGTTGTTGTTAAGATATGGAACTGAAATACACATAGCGTTTGACCTTTCGTCAGTGATTGTAAGACCGTTCCAAATAAGGTCAATATTTCCTTCAGCAAGGTCAACTTCTTTTTTGTTCCAGTCTATTAAAAGGAATTCAACGTCTAGGCTAATCTCATATTTTTGATTTAAGTAATTAACAACTGCTTTTGCAAGGTCGATATCAAAGCCTTTAGTTGGCACTTCGTCAACTATTTCATAACAAATAGGTGCAAAGATTGTATAGCCGATAACGATTTTGCCAGAGTTTTTAATTGTTTCCCAAGAATTATCCGTTGCGCTTTCAAGTGGGTTAACCGTTTCATCATCTAAACATAAACTGTCTTCTAAACCGTATGCTTCGCCGATTTGTTCATAACGAGTTTCAGCAAGAGCAATAAGCGCTTCGTTAATTTTAGAAACAAAAGCTTTGTCGTTCTTTCTGCCGGCAATGCCATACTTTTCTTGTGCTAAAACAAGGTCGTCAACAACTGCGATTTGGTTTGCATATGAACCTTCTTTGCAGTAATAACCAGCCATTACAGAGTCAATGATAGAAACGTCAATATCACCATCAACAAGTTTAGGCAATGTGTCAAGTTGGCTATCATATCTTAAAAGTTCTTTGCCAAACTTATAAGCTTCTGGCTCTTCACTGCAACCAGCAAATGCAAAGCAGGCTGTAAGCGCCATAACTACAGTTAATAATAATGTAAATAGTTTTTTCATAAATTTTCTCCTTTTCTATTCGCCGTTTTCTTATGCGTGTTTTCGCGCATAAGAGCCCTGCTCTTAGAATTTAATTTTTTACTTTACTGTGATAAAGTAATATCATTATACTTTATTACGCTAAAGAAGTAAAGTAAATTTAAGCAAAAAAAACAAAATTCCCCACAAATTTTTGTGGGGAAAACGTTTTGTTAAAATAAAAGTTATTTTTGGCTAGAAAAGTCGGTGATTAAAAAGTCAGATAGGTCTGCTGTAGAAAAACTTGTGCCTTGGGCAAGCGAACAAAGAAGAGAAACACCGTCTTTATAGGTAGATGCCAAAAACTCAAGCGTTTTGTTTACGTTGTCTCTAAGCTCGTTTGTGCCAGACGTGTCTTTATTAAATACCACTCTTAAGTAATTTTTTTGTTCGATTTGATAAGCATCAGGATTATTTTTTGCATTTAAGATTAAACTGCCGTATTCGTTAGTTTTTTCTAGGTTATAATAAGCAAAAAGAGTGTCAACGATAGCGCAAGAAGCATCTTCTATCGGAGAGTTTGCTTTATGCAGTGCAGAACTTTGACCTTTTTCACAAAGCACGTAATCTATGCCAGAAACGTTTGCAAGATAGTTATTATAATAAAGTTTACCAGAAGAATTTTCACCAAAAGCAACTGTTTTATCGTTAAAATCGCTTTGGCTATTTATATAATTTTGACCGTTAACAATAACTAAACAAGGCGAATTTTCCATATATCTATAAGAAAAGTCAAATCTTGTTTCATCAAAAAGTACGGCATCGGTAATGCCACCAAAGAAGCAGTCAATGTCACCTTCATCAAGTGCATAATAAACGTCGTCAGCATTAACTGTGCGCCTATCTTCATCAGTTGGCTCAACCAAAACAAATTCAACGTTATAACCGAGCGTGTTAAAAATAGACACGGCAAGTTTGGTGTTAAAACCCGTAAATTTGCCTTTGTACTTATAATTAAGTGGGGCATAGTCAATATAACCGACCTTTATGGTTTCAGCTCTTGGATTAATAATATCGGCGCTGTTAACAGTTTTGACATCGCAAGCAGTAAAAGAAAATAAACAGCACGCACATAAAATTATAGATAAAACGATATTAAATAATTTTTTCATAAATAACTCCTAATTCTAATTTACCCAAAAAAACAAAATAAGTAAAGCAAATTAAGTAAAATTTTTGTAATTTTTATAAAATTTACAAAAAACATACTCTTTTTCTATATACATTATATATATAATAATAAAAATAAGGTTAAAAAACAAAAAAAGACGCCCTTAAAAACATAAGAGCGTCTTAATTTTTACTTAATGACTTTTTTCAAAACAACTAAGATTAGTCGTTTCTTGCCAAGTTCTTATAAGCTTGAAGCCTTACTTTGCTGTCCTTTTCAGTCTTTTCAAAAAGTTGTTCAGCAAGTTCTGGTCTAGCTTTCATAAGTGAAGCGTATCTTGTTTCACCAAGTAAGAATGCCTTGTAGTCGCCTGTAGGTTCTTTAGAATCTAACGTAAATGGATTCTTGCCTTCATCGATTGCAGTTGGATTATATCTATAAAGTTGCCAGTATCCACAGTCAACTGCTTTCTTTTGTTCGTCTTGAGATTTTGCCATATTAATACCGTGGTTGATACAAGGCGCATAGCAGATGATAAGTGATGGACCGTCATACTTTTCAGCTTCGATGAGAGCGTTTAAGAGTTGTTGTTTATTTGAACCCATTGAGCATTGAGCAACGTAAACGTAGCCATAGCTCATAGCCATCATGCCAAGGTCTTTCTTCTTAACTCTCTTACCAGCAGCAGCAAACTTAGCAACAGAACCTGTTGGAGTAGACTTACTTGCTTGACCACCTGTGTTAGAGTAAACTTCTGTGTCGAGAACTAAAACATTAACGTTTTCGCCACTTGCGAGAACGTGGTCAAGACCACCGTAGCCGATATCATAAGCCCAACCGTCACCACCGAAAATCCATACAGATGGTTTTACTAAGCAGTCTAGGTTGCCCTTAATGTAATCTAAGCCGTCAGCCGTTTCATCTTTGATTGCCTCTTTAACCATTTCAGCAGCAACCTTAGATTTTTCAGCGTCTTCTTTATCGGCTAGCCATGCAGCGAAAGCAGCGTTTGTCTTTTCGTTTACTTTGTCGAAAGCCGCACGCATATCTTCTTCAATCTTAGCACGACGAGCAGACATAGCAAGATTCATACCATAACCGAATTCAGCGTTATCTTCAAAGAGTGAGTTAGCCCAAGCAGGACCTTTACCTTCTTTATTAGTCGTATATGGGCAAGTTGGAGCAGAACCACCGTAGATTGAAGAACAACCAGTTGCGTTTGCAACTACCATTCTGTCACCAAAGAGCTGTGTGACAAGTTTAACGTAAGGTGTTTCACCACAGCCAGCACAAGCGCCTGAGAACTCGAAGAGTGGCTTGTTGAATTGGCTACCCTTAACTGTTGTAGGTTTGCAACCTGGGCAAGCAGAAACGTTTACTTCAGGAAGTGTTTCGCTGTATTCATAGTTAACCTTTTCTTCATCAACGATAGTGCCGAAAGGAACCATTGTAAGTGCCTTTTCTTTTGAAGGACAAATATCTGCACAAACGCCACAACCCATACAATCGAGTGGAGATACTTGCATTCTGTATTCATAACCCTTATTTCCAATCATAGCTTTTGTCACGAAAGAAATAGGTTTGTTTTCGCCTTCTTTAACGATAGCAGGTCTAATACAAGAGTGTGGACAAACGAACGCACATTGGTTGCATTGAATACACTTTGTTTCATCCCACTTTGGAACTAAAACTGCAACGCCACGTTTTTCATACTTAGTCGTGCCTGTTGGAACTGCACCGTCTGGATTAAACGCAGATGATGGGAGCTTGTCACCTTCAAGAACTAAGATTGGGTGAACGATGTCTTTGAAATATTTGTTATCAGCAACGTCTGCCATTGGAGCGCCAGCAGTCGTGTCTTTCCAGCTTGCAGGAACGTCGATTTTAATAAGGTTAGCTTCAGCGCTGTCAATAGCGTTGTAGTTCATTTGAACGATAGCGTCACCTTTTTTACTAAACGACTTGTAAGCCATTTTCTTCATATATTCAACAGCTTGGTCGTAAGGAATAATATTTGCAACCTTAAAGAAAGCAGATTGTAAGATTGTGTTAGTTCTGCCACGGAGGCCGAGCTCAGCTGCAATCTTGATAGCGTCGATTACGTAAAGGTTGATGTTTTTGTTAGCAATATCTCTTTTTACGCTTGCAGGTAAAACGTTTTCAAGTTCGCTTGCGTTGCGTGCAGACGTGTTGAAAAGGAACGTACCACCTTGTTTAATGTCGCCTGTCATATTATAACGTGTGATATATGATGGGTTAGAGCATTGAACGAAGTCAGCAGCGTCGATTAAATATGCCGATTGAATTGGCGTGTCACCAAAACGTAAGTGAGATACCGTTATGCCACCAGACTTTTTACTGTCATAGAAGAAATAACCTTGAACGTATTTATCCGTGTGGTCACCGATAATCTTAATAGAGTTCTTGTTTGCGCCAACCGTTCCGTCAGAGCCAAGACCCCAGAATTTACAAGAAATCGTGCCAGCAGGAGCAGCGTCGTATTTTTCTTCAAAGTCAAGTGAAGTATTCGTTAAGTCATCATAGATACCAACTGTAAAGTGGTTCTTTGGCTCAGCGAGACTTAAGTTCTTGTAAACAGAATAAATCATAGATGGATTAAATTCTTTGCTACCAAGACCATATCTACCGCCAACAACTTTAATGTCCGTCATACCTTTTTCTAAAAGAGCTGAGCAAACGTCAAGATAAAGTGGTTCACCGAGTGAGCCAGCTTCTTTAGTTCTATCTAAAACAGCTATTTTCTTAACTGTCTTTGGAAGAGCGTCAACGAAGCTGTCGATAGCAAATGGACGATAAAGTCTAACTTTAAGCATACCAACTTTATGACCTTCTGCGTTCATCTTATTAATTGTTTCTTCAACGGCATCAGCACCACTACCCATTAAAACTACGATATTTTCAGCGTCAGGTGCGCCAACGTAATCGAACAAGTGGTAATTTCTGCCTGTGAGTTTGTTTACCTTGTCCATCATTTCTTGAACGATAGCAGGTGTATTTAAATAGTATTGGTTAGCCGTTTCTCTGTTTTGGAAATAAATATCAGAGTTTTGTGCCGTACCTTTTTGAACAGGGTGTTCTGGGTTTAAAGCCCTTGCTCTAAAGTCCTCGATATCTTTCATATCTACGAGAGCTTTCATTTCATCGTAATCGATAGCGTCTATCTTAGAAACTTCGTGACTTGTTCTAAAACCGTCGAAGAAGTGAAGGAAAGGCACTTTAGCCTTAAGTGTTGAAAGGTGAGAAACGAGCGCTAAGTCCATAACTTCTTGAACAGAGTTAGAAGCAATCATAGCAAAGCCCGTTTGGCGACAAGCCATAACGTCTGCGTGGTCACCAAAGATGTTGAGTGAGTGAGCAGCGAGCGCACGAGCACTAACGTGGAAAACTGTTGGCAAAAGTTCACCAGCAATTTTGTACATATTAGGAATCATTAAGAGTAAGCCTTGGCTTGCAGTGTAAGTAGTGGTCAAGGCGCCTGCGATAAGAGAGCCGTGAACTGCACCAGCAGCACCTGCTTCAGATTGCATTTCTGCAAGACGAAGTTTTTGACCGAACATGTTTACTCTGCCTGTGGCAGCCCACTCGTCAGCAACTTCTGCCATAGGTGAAGATGCTGTTATTGGATAAATAGCAGCAACTTCAGAAAAGGCATAGGCTACGTGGCTGGCAGCAGTATTGCCGTCAATAGTCAATTTTTTCATAGAAAAACCTCCATAAGTATATTAAGTAATATTTGTTTAATATTTTTATATAATATTTAACATTACTATTATAAACTCTTAAGTGAAAATAGTCAACGAAAAAAGAAAAATTTTATCAAGATTTTCCCCAAGCGAAAAAGATATTTCGGTTATTGCTTGTTTTCGCTTGTAAAAAAATTAACTGTTTGATATAATTAAAACAATAATTTTTACTATAAAGGCAATAAAAAGGAAAAGATTTATGCCAATTATTCAGTTAGAAAACGTAAATTTTTCTTATGATAAAAATATAAATGTTATCAAAAACGTAAGCCTTGCCATTAAACAAGGCGAACACGTTGCGATAATAGGGCATAATGGCAGTGGCAAAAGCACACTAGCCAAGCTTTTTAATGGTCTAATTAAGGCCGACAGTGGCAGTGTAAAAGTTATGGGGCTTGACGTTAGTGACAAAAAGAAGGTTTTTGAAGTTAGAAAAAAGGTGGGAGTGGTTTTCCAAAATCCAGACAACCAACTTATCGCATCTATCGTTGAAGACGACATCGCTTTCGGCCCAGAAAATTTAGGTATCGACAGAAAAGAGATAGCAAATAGAATTGAATTTGCCTTAAAGGCTGTGGGTATGGAAAAGTTCCGTCACTCATCACCAACAAGGCTTTCCGGTGGGCAAAAACAAAGAATTGCAATAGCTGGCGTTTTGGCGCTTAAACCAAGCGTTTTGGTGCTTGATGAATCAACGGCAATGCTTGACCCACAAGGCAGAAATGAAGTTATAAGCGTGGCGAAAAAGCTTAACAAAGAGCAAGGTACGACCGTTATCAACATAACGCACTATATGGATGAAGTTGTCAGTGCTGATAGAGTTTTAGTTATGAATAAGGGCGAGATTGTTGCTAGTGGCACGCCACAAGAAATTTTCAGCCAAAAAGATAAGATTGCAAAGTATGGTTTAGAACTTCCACTTTCAACTATTATTGCCGAAAAGCTAAACGAAGTCGGCATTGATTTAGGTTGCGAAATTTTAACCGAAGAACAGCTTTCTAAGGGCTTAGAAAATTGGTTGGAGGGCTTATGCAAATAGAAGTAAAAAATTTAACTTATATCTATAGCGAAAAGTCCAAAGACCTATCGGTTAGGGCGATTGATGACGTAAGCCTTACAATAGAAGAGGGCGAATTTTTTGGAATAATCGGTCAAACGGGCAGTGGAAAAACAACTTTTGTTCAGCATTTAAACGGACTTATAAAGTCATCAACCGACAAAGGGTCTATCAAGGTTGGCGAGTTTGACTTAACAGATAAAAAATGCGATTTTATGCGCCTAAGGGCAAAAATCGGCATGGTTTTCCAATATCCAGAGCATCAACTATTTGCCGAAACTGTATTTGAAGACGTTGCTTTTGCACTAAAAAACTTCGAGCCAAATTTAAGCCAAGAGCAAGTAGAAAATAGGGTTAGGTCTGCCATAGAAATGGTCGGACTTGACTATGAAATAGTAAAAGAAAAGTCTCCTTTTGAGCTTTCTGGTGGACAAAAGCGTAGGGTGGCAATTGCAGGCGTTATCGTGGCAAAACCAGAAGTGCTTGTTTTAGACGAGCCTGCTGCCGGCTTAGACCCACAAGGCAAAAAGGATTTTTTGGCACTTTTACACACACTCCACAAAGAATTTGTTAAAACAATCATTATCGTTTCGCACGATATGAACGTCATTTCAGAGCACTGCACGAAAGTGGGAGTCTTTTCAGCTGGCAAACTTTGTGTTGCAAATACACCAAAGCAAGTTTTTAGTGATTATGAGCTTATTGAAAGGCTAAATCTCGACCTTCCAACGACTGCGAAAATTATAAAAGAGTTAAATGCTAAGGGAATAAAAATCGATTGCGATTTGACTGTTAATGATTTTGTAAGGGCTGTTAAACAAAAGGGGGATAACAGATGAAAGATTTCTCTTTTGGCCAATATTATCCAGCAAAGTCGTTCGTTCACAATATGGACGCAAGGGCTAAAATTTTAATAACCATAGCCTATATCGTTGCCGTATTTTTAGTTCAGCAATTTCAATTTATGGGATTTTTGGCGTGCTTTATTTTTGTTTTTATTGCTACAATTTTCTCAAAAGTACCATTTTTAAGGGTGCTAAAAAGCATAAAAGGAATAATGATTTTGATTATTATTTCAGCCGTTTTGCAACTCTTTTTTAGAACTGACGGCAAGGTGGTTTTTGAGTGGAACTTTATTAAAATTACCGATATGGGCCTTCTTAACGCAGGCTTTATAATTGCAAGGATTTCTCTAGTGGTTTTGGGTGCAAGTCTTTTAACTTACACAACCACGCCCGTTCAGCTTGCAGACGGCATTGAAAGTTTGCTTTATCCACTAAAATGGATAAAATTTCCCGTTCACGAATTTGCTTTAATTATGAGCATTGCTCTTCGTTTTATTCCAACCCTTTTAGAAGAAACGGACAGAATTATGAAGGCGCAAAAGGCAAGGGGTGCTAATTTTGAAAGTGGCAATATTTTCAAAAAAATCAAGTCGCTTATTCCTATTTTAATTCCACTTTTAATCAGTTCGTTCAGACGTGCTGACGAGCTTGCAGACGCTATGGACGCAAGGTGTTATTCGGGCAGTAAAAACAGAACAAGGTTTAAAAAACTAACATTTACTTATAGAGATTTGCTCGGCACAATTTTAATGGGCGCACTTATAACAGGAATAGTGATACTAAACGTCACGGGCTTTTTGGCGGTGGCGTTATGAGAGTTAAGATTTTAGTCAGCTATGACGGTGCAAATTATTGTGGTTGGCAAGTTCAACCAAATGCAATAACCGTTCAGCAAGTTTTAGAAGAAGCGTTATTTAAGGTCACGGGAAAATGGTCAAGGATAACAGGCAGTGGCAGAACAGACGCAGGCGTTCACGCCTTAGGTCAGGTCGCTCATTTTGACACAACGGCTAATATCCCGGCTGAAAAGTTCTTTTTGGCAATGAATATTCATCTTCCAGACGATATAAAAGTGCTAAAGAGCGAACTTGCCGACGATAATTTTCACGCAACAAAAGACGCAAAGAAAAAAACTTATAGATATTCAACTTACGTAAGTAAAACAATACTTCCATTAAAGGATAAGTACGCAGTTCAAATAGAGCACAAAATTGACGTTGAAAAAATGAGAGAGTGCGCAAAAATTTTGGTTGGCACTCACGATTTTAAGTGTATGAGCGCAACCGGTGGTGGCGCAAAAACAACTGTTAGAACAATTTATGGGATAGACATTGTTCAAAACGGATGTGACGTTGATTTTTATATTTGTGGTAATGGCTTTTTATACAATATGGTTAGAATTATGGTTGGCACGCTTATAAAAGTTGGCAGTAATAGGCTTGAGATAAGCGACGTTCAAAAAATGCTTGAAACTGGCAAGAGAAGCTTGGGTGGAAAAACCCTTTCGGCAAAAGGCTTAACTTTAGTTAGTGTAGAGTATTAAGCAAAAAATTGTGCTTAAAAAGAAAAAGCAACACAATATATAGATGTTTGTAAAAAAAATCAAAAAATAGTTAAAAAACTATGCAAAAACTATATAAAAACGCTTGACTTAAAAGGCAAAAAAAGTTAATATATTTAGGCGTTTATAAGGAAAAGTTCGTGTATTTTTGGGATTAGCCCTCTCAAAGTTGCCAAATTCGTGTAAGGCAATCGGACTTAAAATTATAACATTAAAGAAAAAATATAGTTAAAACTTAAAGGAGAAACTCAATGAAAACATATATGGCTCACGCTGAAAACGTGGTTAGAAAGTGGTATGTTGTTGATGCTGAAGGTCTTGTTTTAGGCCGTCTCGCATCTAAAGTTGCTGCAATTCTTCGTGGCAAAAATAAGCCAACTTTCACTCCTAACGTTGATACAGGTGATTTCGTTATAATCGTTAATTGCGACAAGGTTCTTTTAACTGGTAAGAAATTAGAAAAGAAATACTACACATATCACACAGGTCACATTGGTGGACTTAAGTCTATTCAATATAAAACACTTATGGCAAACAAGGCAGACGTTGCTGTTTACGAAGCTGTTAAAGGCATGCTTCCAAAGAACAGCTTAGGCCGTTCAATGCTCACAAAACTCAAAGTTTATCGTGGTGCAGAACACAACCACCAAGCACAAAAACCAGAAGTGCTTAAGTTAGTGTAATTGAGGTGTAATTATGGCAAAATCAACAAGTAAGAAAAAAGTTCAATATTGGGGAACGGGCAGAAGAAAGAAAGCTATCGCTCGTGTAAGACTTATCCCAGCAGGTGATGGTCAAATTACAATCAACGGCAAATCTGTTGATGAATATTTGTGTCTTGACACATTGAAGTTCATCGTTCGCCAACCATTAGTGTTGGTTGAAGCAGAAGCTAAATACGACGTTATCGTAAACGTTTGTGGTGGTGGTTATACAGGTCAGGCAGGCGCAATCCGTCATGGTATTGCTCGTGCACTTTTACAAGCTGAACCAGAAACGAGAGCAGCGTTAAAGAAAGCGGGTTTCTTAACAAGAGATTCAAGAATGAAGGAAAGAAAGAAATACGGTCTCAAAAAGGCTCGTCGTGCTCCACAATTCTCAAAGAGATAATTGCAGTGGGCTTTTCCACAACACAAAAACAAAAAGCAAGGAACAAAACCCTTGCTTTTTTTGTTTTGCTGTTTAACGGAAAAATACTGTGATATACTTGGTTTTTTGCTCAGTTGGATACTTTTTGTGTATTCGCCTTCGCAAGAAAACTCGTCTATCTTGTATTTTCTCGTTAAAATATCAAAACAAGTCTTTTTATCTAAAATATAAAAGCGAATTTAAGTAGTTATCTTATCGTATTTTCCTTTGACTCTTTTTACAATCTCATCGTGAGAGTTAATTGTAGAAAGCATATTTTTTTGAAGAGGAAGAGGAACTGTTTGTTTTGAAATTTCGTTTGCGTTATTTTGTTGATTTTTTTGACCTGCGTTTGTTCCGTTAAAAAGATTTTTCCCCAAAGAAGAAAAAAGGTTATTGGTAAGTTCCGAAGCGCCATCGCCAGCGCCCGATTGTCCGTTTTTTGTGGGATTTAAAGGAAAAAAAGAATTTAAAAGATTAAAAATACCGAATTTATCCATTTTATTAGCTCCTAACAAAGAAAAATTTGTAAAAAATAATTGCAAAAGTTTTAGATATAAGGTATAATATATAAACGATATAATTTTGTTATAGTGATATAAATAATATATTCGGATAGCTTTAAAAAGTTTACCGAAAAAACAAGAGGAATTTTTATGAAAAAATTTTTGACTAAAATGATTTGCTTGGTTATGCTAGTGTGCGTGGCTTCTCTAGGTCTTGTCGCTTGTTCAGAATCAAGCTGGAAAGGTAGCGTCACTTTAAAAAATAGTGGTGCTGTTATAGAAAACGGTGGATTTATTGCCGAAACAGAAAATTATCTTTATTTTATTAACGGCATAGAAAGTTCAACGGCAAAAAATGAAATGGGTAAACCACTAAAAGGTGCGCTTTTAGTTGCTGATAAAAACGACCTAACAAAAACCGAAGTTGTTGTGCCAAAACTTTTTGTAGCATCAGATTATAACGCAGGTGTGTTTATTAATGGCGGCTACGTTTATTATGCAACGCCTAGTGTGGAAAAAAACTCTCAAGGCAAAACTGCAAACGACGAGCTTACTTTTATGAGAACAAAGCTTGACGGAAGTGGAAAAACCGATGAATTTTTTACTATTGATACTGATAATGCAATAGCTACAGCGTATAGAATAGTCGAAGGCCAAAATGGTGGCGTATTTATTTATTACTATGATGAAGACAACACGGCTATCGTTTGTTATAACACGGCAACAAAAAGCAGTACGACAGTTATAAAGCAAAGCGATAAGGCTGACGGCGATTCATTAAACAAGCACGTGTTTTTAAGCAGTCAAGTGGCAGATGGCGTTGTTGCTTATTACACAACAACTGTTTATTTAGACACGTATAATTCTGAATCAGCATCTAAGCCAAACTACATTAGAGACGAGGCTTTATACAACAGAGTGTACGTTATCAAGGCAGGTAGCACTGCTGGTGAATTAGTCGCTGATGGTGATGGTGACCCAAATACTAAGCTTGATGACGTTAAGTATGCAATCTCTAGCGTAAAGGGTGGATACGTATTCTTTACAAAAACAAATTCTGGAAGAACCAAAACCTTTGCGCTCAGCTTAGAAAATGCAAAGGAAAGCGCAAACTGGTCTGACCAAAGCAAGATAACAGAAATAGCCAACACATCATATATTATAGCATCAACGCTTATAGTTTCTCTTGACGAGGTTTACGTAGAAAGCGATACAAAGATTTACAAAACGACTTTGATTGAAAAAGACGATAAAATAAAAACGCCTATTGCATTAAAAGAAGACATTAACAAAATGTTATTTATTGAAGATGGCGAAATGTATTTTTATAGTGCAGAAGGACACGTTGCAAAATTTGCTCTTGATACAGGCGATGAAATAAACGACGAAAAAAAGATAATTCTCGTTTCTGAAGACACGGCAGCAACAGGCTGGTATAACGTTGAAGTTAAGGAAATATCTGGCAAAAAATATTTGTTCTATTGCGACAATTCTGTGACTGGTAAATCTTATGTTAAATACGTCGATTTAAGTGCTGACGTTATTGAAAAGGATACTGATGACGACGATGAAAACGATTTGTTCTATCTAGACACTGAAAAAATTGAAGTGTTTGGCAAAATGACCAATTCGGACAGTGCGGCAGTGTTTGATTCAAAGGTAGAAGTGCAAGCAACTTATTCTCCATCAGAAGGTATTGGGGCAAATGCTGAAGATGACCAAGCTTTCTATGATGAAATAATGAAGCTTAAAGCCGAATATGAAGATTTTTCACCAGCTGTTAAAGATAAAGTTGCAACCAAATCAAAGAACACTTTAAAATTCATTGAAAAAGCTTTTAGTTTTGCCGAAGAATACAAAAAACTAGAAGGAATTGCCGACGTAGGAAATGCTACTGAAGCAGAAGAGCAGGGCTTTAAGCTAATTTACGATGAAATGAAAAAAAGCATGCAAAAATTTAAAAACAGTGATGAAAGAGACGCTGTTGACGTATTTATTTCAGACAACTTAAAGTCAAACTGGACAAAAGCAACTTTGCTTTTTGAAGGCGAAGAATAATATCTAAAAGAAAAAAAATTAACGCCGAGCGAACTCGCCCGGCGTTTTACTTTTAAACAAAATTAAATATATAAACAAATTAGCGCTTATCTGTGCTTCCAAAGCCACCAACCCTAATAGCGTCGCACTCGTCGTCAATGGTTATTCCATATTCAACGAACACGCCTTGCGCAAAAGCTTTGCCCTTTTCAACAGCAAGTTCTTTTTCACCACAGTTGGTAATCTTGATGAAAATGTGCCCCTCGTTATCGGCGAAGTAATAGTCGCTGTCAATGATGCCAACGGTGTTGTCTAATCTTAAGCGATACTTAAAACCAAGGCTTGAGCGTGGATAAATTTTTAGCACCCAGCCTTCATCAATCTTAACCCTAATTCCCGTTGCCACTTTTTCAGTTTGGTTTGGCATAAGCGAAAAAGAGTATGGAGCAAAAAAGTCGTATCCAGCGCTACCAGAA
>JAZNCJ010000040.1:0-25135 GCA_045587465.1 Christensenellaceae bacterium | reverse complement strand
TGTAATTTAACGATTGCCGTCACTTTCTTTGCCATAATTGTTTCCTCCATTTTGTGGTGCTTTCGTTGTGCCAGTGTAAAAAATTTAACACAACTCCCACTTTATAACATCGGCCTTATGCCGATTGTTTGTTTTTTCGCTATATAATATATATAATGTTTGGTGCTTTCACACCTGTTTGTCTATCCAAATTAAAAAACTTTGACTACGCTTGTTCGTTTGCCACGCTAACCTTTTTTACTTGAACGAAATTAAGCTCAACGTCGGTTTTTCTGCCAAACATTTCAACGTTTACCATAACCTTTTGTTGTGCGTCAATAATCGACATAACTGTGCCAACAAAAGATTCGAGTGGGCCAGACACGATTTGAACTGTGTCGCCAACAGTGAAGTCTATTTCAACGGCAACTTCTTCTAATCCCATTCTAGCAACTTCTTCATCGGTAAGAGGAAGTGGCCTTCCTTGTGGACCAACGAAACCTGTCACACCCCTTGTATTTGTCACTAAATACCAAATGTCGTTAGAATAAATCATTTTTAAGAACACGTAGCAAGGGAATTTCTTTCTTTCAACAATTTTCTTCTTGCCACTTGCCTTTTCTTCCAAAGTTTCCTCTGTTGGAATTTTAATTTCAAAAATCTTTTCTTGTAAGTTATTATTCTCAATAAGTTTTTCAAGGCTGTCTTTAACCATTGCCTCATAACTTGAATAAGTATGAATAACGTACCATCTTGGTTGTTCTGCCATTTAACTAACTCCTTGGTGCAACGAGTTTAAGCAACTCGAGCAACCCCGTGTCAAAAGCAAAAATAACAACTAAGAAAACAAGCACCACAGCAAGCACAACGCCCGTCTTTTTCAAAACCTTAGCAAAAGTAGGCCAATTGACTTTTTTCAATTCTGAAAAAACGTCCTTAGCCTTCATGCCAAATCTCTTAAAGAAACCTGGTTTCTTGTTTTTCTTTTTGTCTTTTTTTACTTCTTTTTGCTGAGCAGGTGACTGCACTTCAACAAAATCACCCTTAAGAGCATCCTTGTTCTTTTTCATTATTATTGCCCCTTAAAATTTATACCTTTAAAAAGGTAAGTCAGCGAAGAATTGTTCTTACTTCGCTTCCTTATGAGTTGTATGCTTTTTGCAGAATTTGCAATACTTTTGCATTTCTAATCTTTCAGCATCGTATTTCTTGTTTTTAAAAGTATCGTAGTTTCTCTGTTTACACTCTGTGCAAGCGAGAGTTATCTTTTGTCTTGCGCCTTTTGCTGCCATAATGCACCTTCCGAACATCAAAAAATTAACATCCCGAAACGAGATGCTAATTGATTTTATCAAAAATATAAAATTATGTCAAGTTTTTTTAAGGTTTTTTATAACTTTTTAAATAAAAATTATATCTTTTTATTGATTTTACTACATTTTGCTCTATATTATTTTTTTACCACTACATATAGGTTTTTCACTTAAGCATTTTTATAAAAATTCGGATAGTTTTGAGTAAATTTTAGCATTTTTTATAATTTCTTCTATCCTTTCTTGACTAATAGTAGTAAGCTTTTTTCCATTTTCATAAACTATCACTTGATTTACTGCACGCACGTCTAATAAGTTCATCAGCCTTTTTATAGTTATTTCTTTATCAACGGCGTGCGACACGTACGGCATCCCCCTTTTCAAGTTTTGGCTTGATAGGCTTGAAAATATTTTAACGTATTTGTTTTCCCTTTCCCTACTAAAAGAACCAAAGCTTACAAATAACGAAAAAAACAGCAGTGAAAAATTTAAAACGCCGTTTATAAGGCTTAAAACAAAGGTGAATAGCAAAATAAAGGCAAACGCACCACCCATTAATTTGCAAATTGAAAACGCCCTGTCGTAATCAAGCCTTTCGGCAATAAAACAAAAAACAATTCTTCCACCGTCAAGTGGATAAATTGGCAATAAATTAACAATTGCCATCGATAAGTTTGCATAAACCACCACGTCGGTATAAGCATAGCAATCGGGATATATCCACCAAATTGCTATGAAGAATAAACTTATAGCCACGTTGATTAACGGCCCAGCGAGCGCAATTTTAGTTTGGTCTTTAAAGCTTAGCCCTTCAATGTTTCCAACCACCACAGCGCCAAAGGGCATAAGCGTTATTTTGTTAAGCCTATACCCTAAGTTAGCGCTCACAAAAGAGTGTCCAAGTTCGTGAACGACAGCCGTTAAAGTGCAAATTATGAATATAAAAATTTGACCTGTTATGGCATAAAAAAACCCAAGCACGAAAAATAATGGGTGAATTGTTAGCTTTATGCTTGCCATACCACCATATTGCCAACCATTTGATAACCGTCTAAAAGTTCGCCTTCACTATCAGTAAAGCAAATAGTAGCACCATCTGGCTCTAAATATCCCACTGGAATATTGCTATACACCGTATCGCCTTGGCTTACGTAAATGCGTTCCACACCCGAAATAATGCTCTTAAAATTCTGGCTGTGCTCAATCTCGATATCGTATCTACCGGTTTGAGTTTCGACAATATTTTTTACAATGCCGTCACAAGGCGCATACACACTGCCTTCGCCAGCAAAAGTTATTACGCCGTCACTAACTATAACGCCACTGTTATCCCCCATTGAAATTATAGGCGAAAAGTCAACGTGCTCACGAGTATCAACTTGAGTGACGTCGCTTCCAAAAACTCCTCGCAAAAACACGTTTATTCCACTGTTTTCATAGAGTGCATTTGTCAAAAGAATAGTAGCTACAAGAAGCCCTATAATCATAAGCTGAAAGCCCACAATTGTAAACTTAAACGGTTTTTTGTTTTTTCTTTTGCTCGACACAAAAACGTTAGAAGTGTTTTGCTCTAAACTTTCTTGCACTTCAATTTGATTCTCGCCATAAAAATCAACGCTTGTGTTATTTTCTTGAGCAACAAGACTTGTCTGAGCGTCCAACACATCTAATAAATCTTGCTCTTGGTTAATTTTTTTTAATAATTTCTCTTTAACTAGTTCATCGTTGATTCTTTTCTTTTTACGAACTTTTTTCTTTTTAGTTATAGCGCTAACGCTACTTGTTGAAATTGGAATATCCAGCATAGAAGCATATTGTAATTTTTCGTTCATTTTAGTTCTCCTATTCGTTTATTTATAAAACTATATGTGCTTTTTAAGTGCGATATGACAAAAAAGCCACAAGGCAAAATTCCTTGTGGCAATTTTTTTGAATAATTATTTTGTTTAGTGTCGATTTTTAGCAGTTAAATAATTTTTGAATTAACTTATATCCTTCTTTTTCAAAAACCCCTGTCTTAGATGCGTTTTCTTCATCGTAAGCATCAACGCCCTTAACGCTTTGTTTACTGCTATAAAGAAGATAAGGAACAGGGTCTGAGCAGTGCGTCATAGTAGAGAGTGGCGTTGGGTGGTCTGGTAAAATCAAAAAAGCAAAATTTTCGCCCATATCTTTTAAGCCGTCGTAAATTATCTTAACAACTTTATCAATTTGCTCTATAGAATAAATTTTATTTTTTGCATCGCCGTGGTGCCCACACTCGTCTGGCGCTTCCATATGCAAATACACAAAGTCTAATCCGTCTTTTAGGCCCTTAACACAAGCGTTAGCTTTTCCAGTAAAGTTGGTATCGTAATTGCCCGTTGCGCCTTCGACTTCTATCACTTGCATTTTGGCAAGCTTGCCTATGCCTTTAAGCAAGTCAACTGCTGAAATTATGCCACCCTTAAGTGAGAATTTGTCATAAAAGCTTTCAAGATTTGGCTTTGTGCCGTCCCCCCAAAACCATAACGAGTTTGCAGGATTTTTGCCCTCAGCAACCCTTTTTTTGTTGATTGGGTGGTCGTTTAAGAGCTCATAAGATTTTTTCATAATTTCTAAAAGCTTCTTTCCCCCCTCGCTTTTAGGCAAATAATTTTTTATAGGCTTTCCCGTTATGTCGTGTGGTGGGGTTAAATCGCCCATTAAACTTCCTTTGTCAATTACCATACAATGCCTATAGCTTATACCGGCATAAAGTGTGTATTTTTCATTATTTAGGTGGCCTGCTAGATAGTTAATGAGCTCTGTTGATTCAGCTGTTGATATTTCGCCAGCACTATAATCTATCATTGTTTTATCGGCGTATTCTATTTCATCAGAAAGAGTGACAAGATTTGCCCTTGCCGTAATGTCCGTTTCTTTTAAGTTTATGCCGATAGACGCCGCCTCGAGTGGCGAACGCCCAGAATAGCACTCTAAGGGATTGTACCCCAAAACTGATAAATTTGCAACGTCACTGCCTGGTTTTAATGAACAAGGCACAGTTTGACAAAGCCCCACTTCGCTTACCCTTGCAAGTCTGTCGATAAAAGGCTTGTTAGCAAGCATAAGTGGCGTTTTATCACCCAAAAAACTTTGGCGATAATCTGCCATGCCGTCCCCTAAAATTACAACGTATTTCATATTACACTCCAATCAATAGGCTTTTTGCCTATGCTTAATAAATATTCGTTAGTTTTTATAAAATGACCACAACCAAAAAAGCCGTTATATGCCGAAAGTGGACTTGGATGAACACTTTCTAAAATCAAATGTTTTGTTTGGTCTATAAATGATTTTTTGCTTCTTGCATTTGCCCCCCAAAGTAAGAAAACAACGCCTTGTTTTAAGTCTGAAATCTTTTTGATAATACTGTCGGTAAACTGCTCCCAGCCTTTGCCCTTATGAGAATTTGGCTGGTGCTCTCTGACAGTTAAAACCGAATTGAGAAGCAACACGCCTTGCTTTGCCCAATCGGTTAAGTCGCCACTTTGCCCCATTTTAATACCAAGCTCGGCTTCAATCTCTTTGTAAATATTGACTAGCGATGGTGGTCTATCCACGCCTTTTGGCACCGAAAATGATAGTCCCATTGCTTGACCAACGTTATGATAAGGGTCTTGACCAATCAGCACAACTTTTATATTTTCAAACGGCGTCAATTTCATACTGTTAAAAATATCAAACATTGACGGATAAATTGTGTGCGAAAAATATTCTGCTTTTAAAAACTCTCTTAAATTTAAATAACTTTCACTAGAAAATTCTTTCTCTAAAAGATTGTCCCACTCAGGCGTTATTTTTATCATTTTTCTTCCCTTTTTGTTGATATATATATAATAACATATTTTGTTTGACAAAATCAATTCAATTATATATACTTACTTAGATATATTTTTGCCGAGAGGTATTTATGAATTTATATGATATTATTCTTATTGCCCTTGCGCTTTCTATCGATGCTGGTGCGATAACTATTTCTAACTGTTCTGTTTATAAGAACTCGCTAAATGCAAAAAAACAATGGGCAATGCCAATATTTTTTGCAATATTTCAAGGCCTTATGCCACTAATTGGTTATTTGCTTGGAAGCTTATTAACCTTTATTCAAGAAGGTGATTTTGCAAGTTATTTATCAAGTGCAATCTTCTTTGTTTTAGCAGGCAAAATTTTTGTCGATATCATAAACGATGCAAAAGAGAAAAATTGTGATAACTGCGTGGCTAAAGAACAAACAAAAACTCAAAATCTAACCTTTTTAGTTTTGCTTTTACAAGGCGTTGCAACTAGTATTGACGCTTTAGTTGTGGGAATTACGTTTATAAATTTAACCTTTTCGGTTTTTCTTGCCATTTTAGTAATTTCAGCTATTACTTTTGTTTTCGTTGGTTTGTGTTTAATTTTCGGCAAAAAGCTTGGCAAAATATTTGGAAAATACGCCGACTTTGTGGGCGCAACAATTCTTTTAATTTTGGCAATAAAATCTTTAGTTCAAATTTTCATTTAATCAGATAGTTGTTAAAATAAAGTTATAGCCAGCGAATTTTCGCTGGCTATTTTTCTAATTATATTCTCTTTGCGATTGCTTTTAAAAATTCTTTTGAAGAAAGTTTTTTAGGGCTAACGCCTTGCTTTTTAAATAAGCCGACTAAATCGCCCGTCATTTCGCCACTCTCGATTGTATCAATCGTTGCTTTTTCAAGCCTATTTGCAAAGTCAACAAGGTCATCAAGATTATCAAGTTCCCCACGCTTTCTAAGAGCGCCCGACCAAGCAAAGATTGTCGCAACAGGGTTTGTTGACGTTTCTTCGCCCTTGATATACTTGTAATAATGGCGTGTGACAGTGCCGTGCGCAGCTTCATATTCGTAAATTCCGTCTGGCGAAACTAAAACACTTGTCATCATTGCAAGGCTTCCATAAGCAGTTGCAACCATATCACTCATAACGTCTCCGTCATAGTTCTTGCACGCCCAAACGATTCCACCCTCGCTTCTAACTATTCTTGCAACAACGTCGTCGATTAAAGTGTACATATACTCAATGCCGGCTTTTTCAAATTTGTCTTTATATTCTTCGTTATAAATTTTTTCAAAAATAGCTTTAAAGTTGCCGTCGTAAACCTTGCTTATAGTATCTTTTGTTGAAAACCAAAGTGGAAGCTTCATATCAAGCGCATAGTTAAAGCAAGCACGAGCAAAGCTATCAATAGACTTATCGGTGTTGTGCATAGCCATAACCACGCCGTCATCAGAAAAATCGTGAATAGTTTTTATAACTTCTTTTCCGTCTCTATCGGTGAAAACAAGCTTAGCCTCGCCCTTTCCTGCAAGTCCATCAACGGCCTTATAAACGTCGCCATAAGCGTGTCTTGCAATAACGATTGGCTTTTTCCAAGTTGGGATATAAGGTGTTATGCCGTCCACCAAAATAGGCGCTCTAAACACAGTGCCGTCAAGCATAGCCCTTATCGTGCCGTTAGGGCTTTTATACATTTTTTTAAGCGAATATTCTTCTACCCTTTGTGCGTTTGGCGTGATTGTTGCACACTTTACTGCAACGCCGTATTTTTTTGTTGCGTTTGCGCTATCAACCGTCACCATGTCGTCGGTTTTATCCCTTTCAACTAAGCCTAAGTCATAATACTCGGTTTTTAGGTCAACGAACGGACAAATTAAAATATCTTTTATCCAGCCCCATAAAATTCTTGTCATCTCGTCGCCATCCATCTCAACGAGTGGCGTTATCATCTTGATTTTTTCCATAGTTCTCTCCTTAATTTTTCATAAGTAATTTTAGCACAATAAAAAATTTTTTACAAGC
Organism: Christensenellaceae bacterium; assembly: GCA_045587465.1. Classification (GTDB taxonomy): domain Bacteria; phylum Bacillota; class Clostridia; order Christensenellales; family Borkfalkiaceae; genus UBA1259. The sequence goes on along the minus strand of JAZNCJ010000040.1, from coordinate 17,999 downwards.
GTTTTGCGCCCTTAGAGCCAACCGAACTTAGTATTCCTGAATTATATTCGATAATATAGCCTTGCCCCTGCAAATGTTTTTGGTCACTTGCCATAATTAAACTTGAAAGCATTTTAGAAAAGCCTTTCATCGTGTCGAAAAATAAATAGTATGAAAGCGAGCCTGGAATTGAATTTATCTCGTTTACGTAAACTCTGTTTTGGCTTATAAAATAATCAATCCTTATAACCCCACTAAAATTTAGCTGATTATAAATTTTTTGCGAAAGTTTTTTAATTCTATCCGACAATTTTTTATCGATATTTGCTGGAAACTCTCTTTTGCCGTCCTTATATTTATCGCCAAAAGATAAAATCTTATCTCGTGCAATTGGTTTTTCGCACTCTGAAAGGTGCAAATCGCCCTTTTCATCACGATAAACTGCGCAGTTAATTTCTATAAAATCTTGTAAAAAAGGCTGAACTATTGCTTTTTCGCCATATTTTAGGGCGTTTTCTATTGCCAAAGCCAAACTTTTTTTATCCGTTGCTTTACTTATTCCAATGCTTGAGCCAAGTAAATTTGGTTTTACAATAAGTGGAAATTGCATTTTTTCTTGAATAATATTAACTTGTTCAGGACTATCAATCGTTATGCTTTTAAGCGTAGGTATTTTTAGTGCCGATAAAATCAAGGCGCTTACGCTCTTATCCATACTGACGGCAGATGGTAAAATATCTGAAGCAGTTTGTGGAATATTGCACATCTTAAGTAGTCCAGAAAGCGCCCCGTCTTCCCCCCTTTCGCCATGCAGACAATTGACAACGCAAAATATGCTTTCTATTTTTTTTAGTTTTTTGCCCTTTTTCTCATAAAGCACGTTTTCCCCTGCGATAAAACACACTTTTTTGAGCTTTTCTACCTTCAAATTTTTATATTCATCTAAGTCAAAAAGAGTTTTTGAAGTAAGCCACTCTCCACTCTTAGTTATGTAAATTGGGATTGCGTTAAACTTATCTTTTTCTATTGAGTTTAGCGCCATAACTCCAGTTAATATAGAAATATCGTGCTCAACCGAGCGCCCACCAAAAATTACTGCAACAGTTTTCATTAAAAAACACCTCCACAAATTTTGTTTGCTTTGGTGTCTTTTATTTTTTATCTATTTGTTAATATATTTTATTAATTATAGTTGTCTGGCAAATCATTTTCAAATAAAATTACGTCGCCGTCACAAAGCATTTCGTTAAGAGTTTTATTGCCCTTATTTAAAGTCTTTTCAAACCTGATGTTTTCTTTTGGCATTCCACCCTCTATAAGACCTTTGATAATCATTTCGGCATTGTGTTTTCCAACGACTATAACAATATCAGCGTGATGAACAAGTGTTTTGCCAAACTCAAAGTTGACAAGGTTTTCTATCTTGCCAAGTTCAACAAGTCCCGGCGTTAAAACGATTTTTCTGCCCTTAAAGCTATCTAAAACTTCCATCGCCGACTTTATTCCTTCTTCGTTGGCGTTATAACTATCGTCAATAATAATTATGTTTTTATTGTTTGGCACAAGTTCAAGTCTGTGACCGATTGATTGAATTCTTGATATGCCTGCAACAATTTCCTTAGGCGAAAGACCTATCTTATAAGCAACTGTCGATGCCAAGCAAATATTCTTTACACTATGCGAGCCAAGTAAAACTGTAGAACACTTTATCCCCTTTTCCCCACCTATATCAAGGGTGAACGTTGTGCCACGCCCATCGGTTTTTATGTCTTTAGCAGTGACTAAAACGTCTCCATTTAAACCTGCCAAATATTTTTCACCATCAAACCTTTCAAAAAGTTTAACCGAATTTTCATTGTCCGAAGCAAACACGCCTATTCCGTTTTGTGCAAGGTTTTCAAATAGTTCGTATTTAGTGTCCATAATGTTTTCAAACGAACCAAACGATTCTAAGTGTTGATTATTAACCCCTGTTAAAACACCGATGCTTGGGTTTACAAGTTTAGCAAGCTCTTTTATGTCGCCCTTTTGTCTTGCGCCCATTTCTGCAATAAACACGTCGTGCGTGCTGTCTAATTTTCTAACCGTTCTAGCTATGCCGAGTGGGGTGTTAAAAGAGTTTGGCGTTGCTAGAACTCTATATTTTTGGCTTAAAATAGTTTTTAAGATTTCCTTAACGCTCGTTTTTGCAAAACTGCCCGTGATGCCGATTTTTATAACTGAAGACTGAGCTAAAATCATTTCTGCTCTTTTAATATAATATCTTCTAATAAGCCACTCTAGTGGCTCGTTTATAGCGTAAGCCAAAAACAACACTACTGGAATAAGAAGTGGCAATAAGCAAATAACAGATAGTCTTAAAAGAGCAAAAACTTTGTTGTCAATTTCAAACGCAATATAATTTATAAGTGTTAAAACGCCAAAAGTTAGTAAAAAAAGCAAAATGAAATAGGTTATGCAAAGCCTAATTAATCTTCTTGTTTTTTTGAGTGGGACTTTTGCGTTTATACTCTTTTCGGAATTAATATACATAATTATAAAAAGGATATATGCGCAAAAACCGACATACGAAGCAAAGGTTTCTCCAACCATAGATATAAACGTCATATTCAAAACACAGAAGAAAAGTAAGCCAAGCATACAAAGAAGCATTAGCCTTGACATATAAGGCGTATCCTTGTGCGAAAGCCACTTAAAATAGCGCTTGCCCCTATAATTACATTGTTGCATAACAAGAATAAACTTCATTGAGCAAAGTAGTAGCGCTACGGCATTTAATATGCTAAGCGTGATATAAGTAAGCATCTGGTCGCCAGTAAATAGCTCTATGAATTTTTCTACGAATAATGGAAACATATTTTTATGAGAGCAAAAACTCCCTTACCTCCATATTAAATTTGTTTGGCTTATCTAAAAAACAAAAATGCCCACACCCATCAAACACTTTGAGCGTGCTATTTTTTATATTATTATTCAACCTTTTTGCCATATAAAGTGGCGTTTCTTTGTCAAGTTTGCCATTTATAATAAGCGTTGGCACTTGTATTAACGGCAAATAACTTTCTAAATGCTCGCCGACTATTTTTATAAAACTACTTCGCATAGTTTGATTTAAAGCTAGATAATCGGATGAATAAAAGCTTTTTAATTTTTCTTTACTAACAAACTTTTTAAAGACAAAAAAGCAAGTTTTTTTTAGCGTTTTTTTAATTGTACGTTTTGGCTTTAACCCAGCCGAACCTGTCAAAACGAGTTTTTGACATTTTATTTTGTTTGTTGCTATACCCTTTATTGCAATTCTTCCACCAAAAGAGTGTGCAACGATAAAAGGATTTACAATCTCGTTTTGTTCCATATATTTATTTACGCTATCAATATAATCGTCAAGCGAGTATGGATATGGCATATCTTGATTTGTGCCAAAGCCTACAAGGTCTGGCGCAAACACCTCAAAATCACGTGAAAAATGCGTGATTTGGTTAAAAAAACTTTGCCCACTTGATAAATATCCGTGCAAAAATAAAATTTGCCGTTTTTCTTTAGTGAAAGCATTAGTTTTACTTTCTATTTTTTTAGCTCCTTTGCCAAAATCACGGCATCTTCCCCATCGCTATAATATCCTTTTCTCACGCCAACTTTATTAAAATCGTATTTCAAGTAAAGATTTTGCGCTGACAGGTTTGAAAGCCTAACTTCTAAAAAAATCTTTTCTATATTCTTTTCTATTAAGGCTTTTTCTAGCTCGGTTATAAGCATAGTTGCTAAGCCTTGTTTTCTATATTCTTTTTTTATAAACACACTTTCAATATCAGCGTCGAAAAGGGTTGTAGAACAAGTAATGACGCCAACGAGTTTTTGCTCGGTTTCTATCCCAAGTGCCAAAAACCTGCCAGTCTCAAAGGCATCGCAAAGCATTTTTTGTGACCAACCGTCAGCAAAGTCGCCTTTATATAACTCAAAAATTTGTTGGGAGTCTTTATTGCCAAGCCAAACTAAATTCATCTTCCTTCCTCAGCCTGACTTTTTCTAACGTATAATGGCGTTAAGCTTTCAAGGTCGTTTGTTATTTTGTCTAAGTTTTGACTAATTGCTTTTTCTAAACCAACGCTTACGTCAACTACTTTTACGTCCAAGCCTTCAATTTGCTCAAAAGAAACACCCTTATAATCTAATAGCAGTTTTTCAACTTCGCTTCTATCTACGTAGCAAGGCTCAAAGCAAACTGCTTGATTTTCATATCTACAAACGTAAAATCCATTGTGTTTTGCATCAATAACAGCTAAAACTTTGTCGCTAAAGTCATTATATGCCAAAGTATCAAAAGAAGTTATTGATAAACAAGGCTTGTTATAAGCAAAGCACATCGCTTTAATTGTTGAAACGCCAATCCTAATGCCTGTAAACGAGCCTGCGCCGATAACGGCACAAAAAAAGTCTGCCTTCTTAAAATCAAACCCCACTTCTAGGGCAAGCTTTTCTATTTGTGGCATCAAAGAAACCGAGTGCTTGACCCCACACTCTCTATCGTGATATTTATAAACTACATCGTCCTTGCAAATTAAGACCGTTAGATTTTTTCCACTCGTATCTACTGCTAAATAGTTCATAATATAATCTTCCTTGTGCCGTCATCTATCTTTTGAATTTGCACCTTTTTAGCGTTTTTTGGAATAACGTCACTTATATTTTCAGACCACTCGATTAAACAAATATTATCGCCGTTAAAATAGTCGGTTAGCCCAAGCATAACGGCATCTTCGCCACAAGAAAGCCTATAACAATCGTAATGATAAAGTAAGTCGTTATACACGTTTAAATAAGCGTACGTTGGGCTTGTGACACCGTCAATGCCAAAATATTTTGCAACGCCTTTTGTAAACGCCGTTTTTCCTGCCCCCAAATCGCCTGAAAGCAATATAACGTCGCCTTTGACAAGCGTTTTTGCATATTCAAACGCAATTTCTTGCGTTTCTTGTTCACTTTTTGAAATAAATTCCATAACTAAATACTCTTTATTAATGCCGACAATTTTTTATAAAGCAAAATTGTAATTATGCTGATTGCAACCGATTTTATCAAGTTAAAAAGCGCAACGAACTGCCAAACAGATTCAAAAAAGGGTTTTGCTCCACTTCCCATATATAATGGAAAATTAATAAATCTATTAACAAAAAGCGAAAGTGATACTTGAACAAAGCAAGCAATTATTAGTGTGATTATTACAACCTTAATGCCCTTTTTGTATTGATAAACAAGCGTAGGTATCAAAATAAATGCACCGATAACCAAAAAATTTGCAAGTTCGCCCACGCCACCCGTTGAACTCTTTGTTATAAAGCAGATAAGTTCTTTAACAGCGCAAGCACTTATACCATAAATCGTGCCAAAAATAAAGCCTGCAAGCAGTAAAACCACTGCTGAAAAATCCAACTTCAAAAATGGCGTTGCTGGAAAAATAGGAAATTCTAACATACTAATAACGTATGCTAGGGCAGAAAAAACTGCCGTTCCAACAAGTTTTTTTGTGCTTGATATCGTTTGGTTTGGCTTTGAGATAGTCTTGTCCATAAAAATACGCCCCTTAATTTTTTGGGGCGCAAAAAAGCAGTGACAAGCGAAAAATTCGCCCATTAATTCTTTTCTCATCCGGACTATAACCGTCGGTCAAGGAATTTAACCTTGTCAACACGAAAAACGTTCGTGGTCGCAGACTGTACTGCCGATAGGGAATTTCACCCTGCCCCAAAGAATTTTTATTAATTATTTTAATATTATTTTAGTATGATTTTAAGTTTTTGTAAAGTAAATTAGCACCTATTTAATAATTAAGTTAAATCTTTTAACAAGGTCTAACCCAATTTCATCAGCAAAAGGCGTTAAAATGCTATCAGCCCCAAGCTTAAACAGTTCGCAAGCCGTTTCAATCTTTTCCACGTTTGCAAAAACTGATAGTGTTTTTCCCTTTCCTAAAGGGCTTTTTGTAAGCATTGAAAGTTTTGCCTTAATTTCTTCAATTGTCGCATCGCCAAACGCAAGAACTATATAAGAAATTTTAACTTTTTTCAAGGTCTTAATCGCCTCTAAAAAGTTTTGCTCGTTTACGTCGCTTGCATTAAGCACAATGCCTGCTTTTTTCTTTGAAAACCAACAATATTTTCGACACTCTTTTTTAAAAAGCTTTGAGTTGTCTTTATTTAACATCAACGACGGCACGCAAACGGCAACCGAATTTGCACCTGTTTTTATGCTTTCTTTAATATTTGCAACCTTGCCTTTTAACGAACTTTCGCCAAACGGAAAGTCGATTAAAGAAGTTAGTTTAAGTTTGCCAAAAAGCTTTTTGTTTTGCCTAATGCTGTTTGTTAAATATGCAGGAGCAACGGCTATCCCACCCAAGCCATAATAATTAGCCCCAAAGAATAGGCTTTCTAATTGTTTTTCGGTCATATCGTATCTAACGATAACCTTTTGAATTTTAGACATAAGCTTGGAAATTTGAATTAGATAAAATTCTTCTTTTAAGCTTTTTACAGACGTAGAAAGAAGACAAGCAAGCTCTGATAATTCATTAATTATACAATCCTTTTCGCTAGCTTGCTCTTTAGCGCTCTTTTGCTCGCTCTTTTTATCTATTATTTTTACTTCTTTTTGCTCTAAAGCATTTTCTTCTAAAACGTTTTGCTCTTTTTTATTTTCTGTTATTAGCATAAGCTCTCCTTTCCTACAAATGCAATTAAAGTTGTGATAAAATAACTTATTTATCAACAAATAGTTTCACTAAAAGGTATTTTTCTTATGTTAAACTTTTTTTGGTAGGTGACGAACGTGAATAATTTTGGATTAAGTTTTTTCTTAGGGATAATTTGCACGCTGTTTTTATTTGTATTAAGCGTTATTATAACGTTAGGCGTTAAGTCGCTTTATTTAATGCGTCTTGACCTATTAAAAAAGCAACTTTCGGCTCAGTCAGACAAACAACCGACTGCACCGTCAAAAACTTCTGCGCCAAAAAAATCAAAAACTCAAACGTCCAAAAAAACAGTAAAAAGCATAGAAATTGACCCTGAAATAGTCGATAAAATTTACGTTAAAAAATCCGGTTAGTTTACTAAGCGCTATTTATTAGTTTTTTAGTCAAACTTAACTGTATTTTTTTCGTCGCCCCAAAGGCTTTCCAAATGATAAAATAGCCTTGTTTCATCGTTGAAAATATGCACCAAAACGTCGCCATAGTCAAGCACTGCCCATCTACCTTCTCTAACGCCTTCTCGCCTAATCGGCGCAACGCCAATTTTATCCATCTCTTCTTCAACGTGTTCGATAAGCGCACGAGTGTGTGTCATTGACCTGCCACCTGCAACAACGTAATAGTCGGCAACTTCGGTCTTTCCACGAACGTCTATACAAACTATGTCTTCTGCTTTATGTTTATCTAAAGTTTCACAAACTTTTTTTACAAATTCTTTTGCTTCCATTTTATATTCCTTCCTTTTTATTTTATGTAATAATTTATAGCATTTATTGTTTCATAGTAAATGTTAGCCTTTTTATTTACTAAATGCACGAATTCTTCTTTTAAGCATTCTATAAAACAAGTCTCAAAATCAGCATTTTCATATAAGTCACGGAGCTTTTCAACCCCTTCGTAAGTTCTGCCTTCTTCTATCATATCTGCAACGAAAATAAGCTTTCCTAAAGTGCTCATTTCGGCTTTTCCAGAGGTGTGATATCTTATCGCATCGATAATCTCACTATCGGTTATCCCCAAATGCTTTTCAGCAACGAACGCACCTAAAAATGCGTGAACGACAGGTGCTGGCACGTCGGCATCTATCTCAAAGCCACCAACGGTGTTTTTATCTAAATATTTCGCCGAGTCGTGAAGAGTTGCTGAAATTCTAACTTTTTCTTGGTCTAAATCTAGCTCCCTTGCTTTTTTTAGCGCTGTTATAACGACGTCTGCCGTGTGCTTTATTCTATGCTGTGGCAAGGTTTTAAGAATAAAACTTTCATACTTGTCAGGCTGATATACGCTATTTTTTTGAACGTATTCTAAAACCGAGTTTGGCATTAAATCACCGAGTGGCAGGTTTAGTTTTAGATAGGTTCTAATCTTTGTTGAAGAATAGTCCTTGCCTTGAAACTGAAGTTTAACGAACTCTTTATTAAAAGTTTTTATAAAATACTCTTGTTCTTTTTGATAATCAACTTTAACCGAATCTCTCCCAAACACGGCAAGTGTTGCCGAGCTTAAAATTCGCTCTGGATATTTCCATTTTTTAAAGTCAAGAAGCATATCAGCGCCCACCAAAAAGTAAAGAACAGCGTTTTTATCATAAAAATGCTCTATCGTTTGATAGGTATAGCTTGTTCCCTCTTTCAAAATTTCAAAATCGCTAATTTCAACCTTTTCTACGTCCTTAAAAGCAAGCCTAAGCATATTAAGTCTATCTTGTGTCGGCGCCGATTTATTGGTTTTGTGTGGAGAAAGGTAGGTCGGCATAACTATCAATTTGTCAAGTTTAAGTTCATTTATAGCGCTTTTAACAAGCGATACGTGTTCGCTATGAACGGGGTCAAAAGTTCCACCGAATATTGCAATTTTTTTCATACTTATATTATTGCATATTTTTTTAATAAAATCAATGTTTTTCTTCAATTTACTTTTATGGCTTTAATTAAAGTTTTTATATTTTTGTATAAATTATTTAATTTTTGGCAATTATATACAAAAACAAAAACGAGGCAAACTTATGCGAGTTTCTTTAATTTCTATTTTAGACAGCGCTTTTACGGCATTTTTAAGTTTTATAACTTCATTTTTAATACTTAACTACTACGTTGAAAGACCTTTTTCAATAATTTTTGGTGTGTGCATTTCAATCCCTATTTTTTTGATTGCTTTTGACAAAATGAAAAAAAACTCTGCTGAAAAAAGCTTGGACAAAGAAAAGGCTAAAGCCGTCAACTCAACGTGCAATTCTTTATGCTTGCTAGAAAAAACTAAAAAATTAGAACTTTTTGAAAGGGCGATAAATAGGCGTGGTTTTAAAACTCTTAAGAAAAAGGGTGGAATTTTTATTGAACAAACAAACTCTGCCGTGTTTGCTCTTTTTTCCTTTGATGGAATAACTAAAACTGACGTCGTTAGGGTTTTTAACAGCATTTCATCAAAAGATAAAGCATATATTTTTGGTCAAAGCGCAAGCAAGGAATTATTAGATTTTATCGATAGGTTTGATGGAAGAATTGTGTTTATTGACGGAATAAAAACTTACGAATTTTTAATTGAAAGCAATTGTCTGCCAAAAGAAGCGCCACTCAAAAAATCTAAATCAAAAATGCTTGGCAATTTTTTTTCTAGGCTTTTTATTAGAAAAAACTCTAAAAGATTTCTTTTGTTTGGCTTTTTGTTTTTATTTATGAGCGCTTTTGTTGTAATAAAATTTTATTACGTATGTTGCGCCTGTATTTTTTTAACTCTATCTCTGTTTTGCAGGCTACTCGGCAAAGAATAAATAAAAGGATAACGAATTTCGTTATCCTTTTTTAGGTTTGTTAAAACACGATATGTTCTACTTTTGGGTTAGAGCTAAATCTATAAAAAACCAACTTTCTGCCCGTTGCGCAAACAAATTCTGCGCCAAGCTTATCGGCTATGATAAAGCCCACTTCTTTTGGAACTAGCCCAGAGTTTTCTAACACGGTCACCTTTATAATCTCTCTTTTTTCAATCGCTTTATCAAGGCTTTCAATCAAGGCGTCGTTTATTCCAAGTTTTCCAACTTGTGTAATAGGCTCAATTTTTTGTGCTATTGACCTTAAATTGCTTCTTTCTTTTGACGTTAACATATTTTTCTTTTCCTTAAACTTTTTAATTTTAATATAGGCTATTGAGCAGAAGATATCCTTAGTCTACAAACTCGAATTCTTCGCCACCGATAATAACTGTTGACTTGTCGGTTGCGCCCATTTTTCTGAGTTCTTTGATAATGCCCCTATCCCTTAAAACCTTGTGAAGATAAGCAAGAGAGTGCATATCGTCCATAACGACGTTTCTTTTAAGCACGTCCACAAGCGTGCCTTCGATAATAAAGGTTTCACCCTCTTTATAAATTTCGTAGTCGAGCTTGTCTGGCTTGGTGTAGTTAAACTCTTCGTATTCGAGTGGCTTAACAGGTGGAAGCTTTATAAGCGTGTCGTAAATAACCTTTTTAAGCTTTTCTAATCCTTCGCCAGAGATTGCAGAGACTGGAATAACCCTATATTTTCTGCCAATTTTTTGCTTAAACTCAGCCAGCTTTTCTTGAGCGCCATAAATATCACACTTGTTTGCAACAACAATTTGCTTTAATTTTGATAAAGTTTTGCTATAACTTTTTAGTTCAGCGTTAATCTTAACAAAATCGTCATATGGGTCTCTATCCTCAACGCCTGAAATATCCACAACGTGAACGAGCATTCTCGTTCTTTCGATATGCTTTAAAAACTCAATGCCAAGTCCAGCGCCCTCACTTGCGCCCTCTATTAGACCAGGAATATCGGCAACTACAAATTGATTATCGTAGTATTCTGCAATTCCAAGGTTTGGAGAAAGCGTTGTAAAGTGATAATTTGCAATCTTTGGCCTTGCCCTAGTAATTTTGCTAAGAATTGTTGACTTTCCGACGTTTGGAAAACCAACTAGCCCAACGTCAGCAATAGTTTTAAGCTCTAAAATTACCTTGTGCGCTTCAGTCTTTTCGCCCGTTTGAGAAAAGTGTGGGGTGTGCCTTCTTGCGTTTGCAAATCTTGCGTTGCCCTTGCCACCGTCGCCACCGACCAAAACCACTCTTTTTTGACCTTCGGTAAACATATCGGCAATAACGTTTCCCGTTTGGCTGTCTCTAATAATCGTGCCGAGTGGAACTCTTAAAACTAAGTCCTTCCCAGCCTTGCCGAAGCAGTTTTTAGAGCCACCTTGAGTGCCGTTTTCTGCCACGTATTTTGTTTTATAATAATAATCTATAAGACTGTTTAGCGACTTATCGGCAACGAAAATAACGTCGCCACCCTTTCCACCATCGCCACCGTCTGGACCACCAGAGACTTTGCCCTTATAGTGTATGAAAGAAGTGATTCCACTTCCACCATCGCCAGCTTTAATAGTTATTAACGCTCTATCAATAAACATAATTCACCTTTATTTTTTATTCTTAATCTTTTTTTCGCAAAACATATTTATCGGGCAGTTTTCACAGTTAGGCTTACTTGCCTTGCAATAACTTCTTCCTAAATAAATTAAATAATGGTGCGATTTTGACCAGTCTTTTTTATCTAAAATTCTCATCAGCCCCTTTTCGGTTTGAAGGGGGCTATTTGCATTTGCTAAGCCTATTCGGTTAGCCACCCTAAACACGTGCGTATCAACTGCTATTGCATCGCCCTTAAACGCCACGCTGTAAACGACGTTTGCCGTTTTTCTGCCCACGCCTTTAAGCAACTGCAACTCTTTTAAGGTGCAAGGAACTTGTCCACCAAAGTCATCTATAATTTGCTTAGAAAACTGTAAAATATGTTCTGCCTTTGCCCTAAAAAGCCCACAAGAAAAAATGTATTTTTCAAGTTCGGCCTGCGAAAGTAAAAGCATTTTTTCAGGCGTGTTATAATTTTTGAACAACTCTTTTGTGACCACGTTTACTCTTTGGTCGGTGCATTGAGCAGATAAGACCACTGCTACTAAAAGTTCAAACGGCGTTGAAAAGTTTAGCGCAGGCTTATCTAAAAACTCTTTGGATAGCGTGTCTATTATTTGTTTTGCCTTTGTTTTGTTCATAAATTTTACCTTTATTAGTTTAACACAATAATCGACTTTTTTACAAGCGTTTTGTGTAAAATTTTAAATGCTTCTAACAAAACGCTTGCCACTTATCTCTTTAACCGAAAAAAAGCCGGCAAAAGAGGATAGCGCTAACATAAGCACCAATCGTTTTGCCAGTTCAAAACTTTCTTTTTTTATTTTAACAGATAACCCACACCCTACGCCTGCTTCTTTTGGTGTGTTTATAATTTCCATTGCCACGTTTCGCTCTCTTAAAAGGTTTGCAAACTTAATTGTGTGTGAGCGAGAACGAAACGCCACGATTAAATGCTCCATAATTTTCTCCTTTGCATAAAAATATTATTTCCTTTATACAATATAATATTACCTAAAAAATATTTTTGTGCACTTGCAAAAGGAGAAGCTTATGATATATTTAGACAATGCTGCAACGGGTGGCTTTAAGCCACACTCGGTTATCGACTGTGCCGAGACCACTATTCGCTATCTTTCGGCTAACCCAGGTCGAAGCGCACACAGACTTTCTGTGGTGGGCATGCAAACTATAGTGAATACTAGAAATGCTTTTGCTAATTATTTTACTTGCAACTCAGATAGAGTAATATTTACCAAAAACTGTACTGAAGCCCTTAACGTTGCTATTTTTGGCACCTTAAAAAACGGTGGGCACGTAATAACCACCGTTTACGAGCATAATTCGGTGCTTCGCCCACTTACTGCGCTAAAAGAAAAAGGACTTATCTCTTTAGATATAGTAGAGCCTTATGGCGAAAAGGATATTGTTAGCGCTATAAAAGAAAAAATCCAGGATAACACATATATGATTGTATGCACTGCTGTTTCTAACGTGACTGGATTAGAGCTACCTATCGCCGATATTGGAAAACTTGCAAAAGATAACGGTTTGATTTTTTTGGTTGACGGTGCGCAAGGTGGTGGGCACGTTGACTTAAACATCAAAGAAAATAATATTTCTATGCTTTGTCTTGCTGGGCATAAAGGGCTTTGTGGCATAATGACGAGTGGCGTTTTGCTTATTGAAGACGGCTTAGAAGTCGAGCCTTTAATTTATGGTGGCACGGGCAGTGAGTCTTTTAATCTTTATCAACCCACTTGCTATCCTGAAAGATTAGAGTCTGGCACGCTAAATTTACCGGCTATTAGCTCGCTTTTTGAAGGCTTAAAATACATAATGCCAAACAGAAAAAACTTTGCAATTCATCTTTATTCTATGACCGAAAAATTGATAAAAAGCCTTGATAAAATTGAAGGGATAACAACCTATTCTAAGCCAAACCAAAGTGGAATTGTGGCATTTTCTGTTAAAGATTTTTCATCTGAGCACGTTGCCGACGTTTTGAATAAAAATTATGATATTGCCGTCAGAGGTGGACTGCACTGCGCCCCACTTATACATAAGTTTTTAGGTACTTTTGATAACGGCTTAGTTAGAGTTAGCCTTGCCGTGCAAAACTCATCTAAAGAAATTGCGTTTTTGCTCAGCGCATTAAAAGATATTTTAAATAGCTAGGGCTTTTTTGCCTTAGCTATATCTTTTTTAGTTCTTCTGCTATTTTTAATAGCATTTTTTTCTTTTTATCATCAAGCAGTGGCGAAAGCATACTGACAAAATTGTCTATTTCAGCGTTAGTTAACGTGCCATTTTGCTTGCCTTTTATTGCTTCATCGTAAATGGCTTTTATAAGCTCGGTTTGGCTTTTGCCGTCAAACCGACCAGCAAGCGAAGAAACAAGATTATATAAGTTTTTATCCATTCCGTTTATATCACTTTGCTTTTTGTTTTTTTGTTCATTTACGTAGCTATTAAAATCTTGCATAATAATCTCCTTAAAAATGTTTTCAATTTTATTGTATGTTTTACATATATTATATTGTTAGCGAGGTTTTTATGGATTTATTACAATTTTTTTCAACTTTACTTGGTGACCAAAAATTTGCAGGCGTTTTTGCGCCTATAGTAGAGCTTTTAAGGCAAAACTCTTTTGATATAAAAAAAGTTTTAGCGTCTCTAAATCCTGAAATGCTAAAACCTATTATAGAAGAATTTATGAAAAACATAAATAATCGCCCAGCACAAAGTGCTGAGCGAATCAATGGCTTAAAGCCTATTTCTAATATTGCCGACAAAGATATTATATATGTCTTAAACAAATACTTATCGCAAGCTTAACTTAAAAGTTCTCTTGCCCTTGCGATAACGTCTGATTTTGCAACAACGTTTGCTTCAATTGTGTCAATGCCCGTGCCGTGAATACAAGTCTCTCTATTCGGCCATAAAATCCTAGCCGTTGTCAGCTTAAACGCACCACCGTTCGACAAAAGATAGGTCGTTTGCATTATGCCTTTTCCATAAGTTGTTTGACTGTCCTTGCCATCCGTTTCAATAATTAATCTGGCTTTAGAAAAGTTTTTTTCGCCGTAGCATAGCATTGCGCCGATTAAACACTCTGACGCAGAAGCCGTGTTTTTATTTGCAAGCACAACAACGTCGGTAATATTTTCTCTCGGTATAGGGCCTGACATATAAAAATTTTCACTGCTTGTTTTGCTTTTTGCAACGGCTATGAGCGTTTTTTGACCGTTATTATAAATTAAATGTCTTGAAACGGCAGTCAAATCGTCCATATAACCACCACCGTTATTTCTTAAATCTAGAATTAGTTTTGTGCGATTATTTGCTAGCATAAAATCTAACGCTTTTCCAAGTTGATAGCTAACGTCCCCCTCAAAGCTGTCTAACCTAATAAGCGCCGTGTCGCTAGAAACGTCAATTTCTTCACCTTCTTCCCTTACAAACTTTTTGCTTTCAAAGTCAAACCTTGCTTGACTTTCACTGTCATAATATTTTACGTACGTTGCCGTATAACTTGATTTTGTTATTTGTATAGACTGTGGCTGACCGTTTCTCAATATTCCAAAGGTCACTGTTGTATTTTTGTCAATACTATTTAAATATTCGGCAACGTCAACCGAATTAAGCAGGACTTCGCTTTCGTCTGTTTTTGCCGAAATAAATATATCGCCAACCTTCACCCCTGCTTTTTCAGCAGGCGAATTGCCCACAACGCCAATAATCTCTGGATACTGATTTTTCTTTTGTTCTATAGATATTCCAAAGCTACTATACTCGCCCTTTTGTTGTTTTTTGATGTTATCATATTCTTCTTTGGTGTAATATCTTGCATAGTAATCATTTAAGCCTTTTATCAAAGCCTCAGCATAGTCGCTTTCATCAAGCTCAATTAAATTGCCGTTTTTATCAACTATATAGGCGTATTTTTCTATAATGCTGATTATCTCACTTGACGTCTTAACGTTGTCAGACGCAATAAAGTGGCGTGTGAAAAAACCACCCACAAAGGATAAAACGATTAATAGCGCAACAAGAATTCTAACTATGCTAATTTTTGGTTTGCGTTTCTTTACTTTATTTTCTATAGTTTTATTTTCTAAATTTTCCATATTTTTATTTTACCAAATTTGAAAGAATTGTAATCAATCTAAACGTAATTGCGTCAGAAAATTTTCTTATATTTAGCCCTGTTGCTTTTTCAATCTTATCCAGCCTATAAATAAGCGTGTTTCTATGAAGATAAAGCTTTCTTGAAGTCTCGCTTGTGTTAAGGCTATTTTCTAAAAATTCTTCGGCTGTTTCAAGCATTTCTTCATCAGAAAAAATTTCTTTTGCGTTTGTGTCCATAAGCGTTTGTAAATTTTCACTGAGCTTGTGCTTTGGCAAGTCTTCAAGCATTTTTATAAGAATAAACTCTTTAAACGAGTGTATTTCGCCTTTTGATGCAAGCATTTTAGACATTCTGAACGCCGTGACGGCTTGCGAAAAAGAAAGCCCTAGTTCTAAAACGCTTTTTGCCGTGCCACCTATAGCAATCTTAACGTTTGCGCCTATTTCTTCGTACACCGACTGTTTTATAAACTCGGCAAATTCTGCAGGTGGTTGATATTCGGCGTTTTCATCTTCTATAAATTTAACAAACGCTATTTGACCGTCAAGCTCTAAAACAACGTCAAGAGTTTCGGCACAGCTTGTAAGCATTTTTATGGTTTCTTCAAGCCTAAAACTTTCAACGTCTATCAACATAACAAAACAAGGTGCATCTTTTATAGAAAATTTGTGCATATGCTTTATAATTTGAGTCTTGTTAATTTCGCCAAGCAAAATTGCCTTGAACAAATCAGTTTGAGAAAGAGCCGTTTCCTTAAAGAAAAAGTTTTCGGCAAGTTCTTTTAATAAATGAGCATAATTTTTTTCTGCCTTATCTATTCCGTCAAGCCTGCCCACAAGTTTTTTGTTTTTATACAAAACAGGAAAGAGCGTGCAATTGTTTTTTTCGTCAACTGCCACACTCTCAAAAACTGTTGGAATATTAATTTCTCCAACGTTATTGCCAGCCACAAATTCACCCGTCTCAGTGTAAACCGAGCATTCTATACCTGTTTTTTCTCTTATGCTGTTAATAAAAAACTTTATGTCCATATCCATAGCTATCACCATTTTTGATAAATTTTTGTTTTATAAAGTTAATTATACAATTTTTTTAATTAAAACACAATAGAAAAATTTAATTTTTTATGCAATTTGCATAAAAAATTGGAAGTTTTATGAATTTGTCGCCAATTTTTTTAGGTTAATATATTGACTTGTATCTCGTAAAACGACAATCTTATTTGCTTATTGATTATTTTCCACTTGAGCGCTTGTCAAAATAATTTATAATTTCCTATATATAAATTTGTATAAGGCTTTTTTTGTTTATGTGCATAAAGCAACGTCTTATAAGCTCCACCATAATGTGTTTTTACATAAGCAAAAACATAATTTGCTTGATCTATCATCCACTCGTTTCTCTTTAATATGGCAAATCTTTTTGGAACGTTTTCGATTTCAGGATAAATGATTTCATCGTATTCATTTTTTAAAATATCTTTTCTAACGTTTAACCATTTATCCAAATATGGAGTGATAAATACAAGTTTTGTATTCTTGTGCTTTTCTTTATATTTTTTTGCACACTTAAGAGCAAAACTATCAAAGTTTCCATATCCACCAAGATAAAACTCAACTTGCGTGCCAAATGCAACTTTTTCTATAAGCTTAAGCAATCTTTCTTTATCTTCTGGCTTGCTTAAATAATCCGAATGCCCACAAAACGTTATAATCATTTTTTATCCTTTAGGTTAGTATACATTCGTATTATAGCAAATAAAATTGCAAAAGGCAACTTGTAGGGAAGTATCCATTCTTATATTTTCTTGTAAAAATAATATAATAAATATGGAAGTGCTCTTTCGTATATAATTTTTAAGGGGGATATAAAGTGACTGTTAATGATGCTGTAGCAAAAAGAATAATCAGTTTGCTTGCTGAAAAGAAAATGACTCAGTATCGTTTAGAGCGCCTTTCCGGTATTCAACACGGTCATATGCAATGGATAATGAGTGGCAAAAGCAAAACGGTCACTTTATCAACTGTTTTACGTTTAGCCAATGGCTTTGGCATGACAGTGCTTGAGTTTTTAGACAATGATATGTTTTTATTTGAAAATCTTGACGTTGAATAATCTGTTGGCAATTTGCATAAAAAATTGGAAGTTTTTGGTTTTTAAGACAAAAAAGGTTGCACTGTTTTGTGCAACCTTTTTTATTTTGAAAGAAAATTATTCTTCTGTTTTTTCTTCTGCCTCTTCAGCAACTTCTTCAACTTTTGCGTTCTTAGCGTTTTGTTTTGCTAATTTCTTTTCGAGTTTAATACGTTGTTTTTCAGCGATAGCAGCAGCCTTTGCTTCTTCTTCTGCAAGTTTTGCAGCAACTTTTGCAGCCTTTTCAGCTTCTTCTGCTTCTCTTTTTGCTTGTAATTCTTCAATTTGCGCTTTGTTTTCTTCGCTTCTTGCAAGAATTGTCACTTCTGTTTCTTTATCAAAGATGTGGCAGTGGTCAATGTCTACTGCAACCTTAATTTTGTCGCCTCTCTTTGTTTTTGAACGAGAATCAATCTTTGCGATAAGGTCTGACGTTTCGTCATCAAGACTTACAAAGCCGTCTTCACTATTAACCTTTTCTTTTGCTGTTGAGCAGTAGATAAGAGTTTCTGCACCGAGTGCTTCTGCAACGTCAACTTCAATTTCAATAACAGGTTTGCCAGATTTTACCCATTCTTCTT
>JAZNCJ010000039.1:0-2614 GCA_045587465.1 Christensenellaceae bacterium | reverse complement strand
ATTAAATAAAGTATGTTTTAACATTATTATTTAATAATTATTATTGTAAATATATTTTACATATATACATATTACTAATTATCAATTATTTATATTTAAACTTAACATTTGTAATTATATTTGTAAACATAAATGTTTATTTGTAAAAATTGGATTTGCGACACTTTTATTCATCCTTTTAACACTTTTAAACACAAAATACATCGTCTCTTAAATCGCCTAAAAATCATTAATTAAAACACCTCTACCCCACGCTGAAAATAAACACGTTCTCACAATAATTAATTATGATAATATTCACTTATAAATACACCTTATTAATATATATACATGCGCGAGAAAATAACAACGTATTTTATCAAACTAAAAATTGTAATTTACTTTTCATTATTTTTGTAGCAGTTTAAAAATCGAAACAACAATGTCTAATCATATCTATAAATTAATCGAAGAAGGCGAACATCAGATGCTTGATTTTAAATTTGAAATATCTGACAGCAAAAAGATAGCAAGAACACTAGTTGCTTTTGCAAACACTGATGGTGGACGTTTACTTATAGGTGTAAAAGATAATGGAGTAATATCAGGAATCAGAAGTGAAGAAGAAAAACACATGATACAAACAGCATCTGAATTGTTTTGTACTCCAAATGTAGTTTTTAAAGCAAAAGAATGGAACGTTAATGGTAAGACTGTATTGGAAGTAATCGTTCCAAAAAGCAGATACAATAAACACAAGGCACCCGACCACAATAATATAAATAAGGTGTATATTCGAGTAAAAGACCAAAATATTATTGCTGATAACATTTTACTGAAGATTTGGAAATATCAAAATAACAAACAAGAAATAAAAATCACATTTACCGATGCTGAAAAGCTTCTATTAAAATATTTAAACGAAAATCCAAAAATTACATTAAAAGATTTCATAAAAGAGGCTAAAATTAATAAAAATGAGGCAGAAAGAATTCTAGTAAACTTTACATTGATGAATCTAATTAAACTAGAAATTACAGAAAAAGTGATATTTTTTAGTCTATATGAAGAATAAAAGTAGTAAAAAAGACATAAAAAACTATATTGTTTTATTGTATTTTATCATTTTTACAATTATAATTCATTGAATAACAATACAAATAAAAATAATTTAAAAAAAAGTTATTTTTTTCTTGCATGTAATCAAAAAGTGCGTATCTTTGCAATCCAATTCAACAACAAATTCTCTAAAGAGAAAACGGAGTTGAAAAGTTCTTTGAGAGAATGATCCAAGCAAAGTCTGAAAGGTAAGAGTACAAGAGTACGAAAAAACGAACCTTATCAATTCAAAAAGTTAGATGAATCCGAGTCGAGACAGAAAACAAGAAACAAAGTAATACAAATTACAAAGAAGAGTTTGATCCTGGCTCAGGATGAACGCTAGCGGCAGGCCTAATACATGCAAGTCGGACGGTAAATGTCCCTTCGGGGATATGAGAGTGGCGCACGGGTGCGTAACGCGTATGCAACCTGCCCGATGCCGGAGGATAGCCCGGAGAAATCCGGATTAACCCTCCATGAGGAGCGGAGAGGGCATCCTTTCTGTTTCAAATAATCATAGGCGTCGGATGGGCATGCGTGCTATTAGATAGTTGGCGGGGTAACGGCCCACCAAGTCGACGATAGCTAGGGGATCTGAGAGGACGGTCCCCCACACTGGTACTGAGACACGGACCAGACTCCTACGGGAGGCAGCAGTGAGGAATATTGGTCAATGGCCGAGAGGCTGAACCAGCCAAGTAGCGTGAAGGATGAAGGTTCTATGGATTGTAAACTTCTTTTGTCTGAGGGTAAAAAAGCGGACGTGTCCGTTCTTGCAAGTATCAGACGAATAAGCATCGGCTAACTCCGTGCCAGCAGCCGCGGTAATACGGAGGATGCGAGCGTTATCCGGATTTATTGGGTTTAAAGGGTGCGTAGGCGGGTTGCTAAGTCAGTGGTAAAAGCGTGTGGCTCAACCATACCAAGCCATTGAAACTGGTGACCTTGAGTGTAAACGAGGTAGGCGGAATGTGACGTGTAGCGGTGAAATGCTTAGATATGTCACAGAACCCCGATTGCGAAGGCAGCTTACCAGCATACAACTGACGCTGAGGCACGAAAGCGTGGGTATCAAACAGGATTAGATACCCTGGTAGTCCACGCAGTAAACGATGAATACTAGCTGTTGGCGATATAATGTCAGCGGTAAAGCGAAAGTGTTAAGTGAAGCAAATGCAGAAAGTTTGTTGAATTCTTTGGATATCCCAAGTGAACTTCACTATGAACTTATGGGCAATGTCGACAGCAAAATTAAAGTGAAAGTTTTGCTTGCTCAAGCATTGTTTTCTAATCCTGATAACTTGATTTTGGACGAACCTACAAACAACCTTGACGTTAAAACAATTCGTTGGCTAGAAGATTTTATTTTAAATTTTGAAAACACAATTATCATTGTCAGCCACAACCGTCACTTCTTGAACAAAGTCTGCACACATATTTGTGATATAGACTATGGAAAAATTAATTTGTTCTTGGGTAACTACGATTTCTGGTATGAAAGCAGTCAATTAGCCCTTAAACAACAAAAAGACCA
>JAZNCJ010000038.1:0-18032 GCA_045587465.1 Christensenellaceae bacterium | reverse complement strand
AGCGCATTTTCAAGCGCAGAAATAAATTCGTCTTTTGAAATACCTTTTTGTCTTTCAAGTTCGTCAAGTGCAGCAAAGAAATCTTGATTAATCATTGTTTTCTCCTTAATATTTATCCTAAATTAAATTTTTTATTATTTTCAAGGGCTTTTGGATAAGCCTATTACTCAAAATCTATATATTCGTTTACTTTGACTATATTTTTCAGTTCAATTGTGAAAGTGTTTTTTTCATCAACTTTTAAGGTAATTTTATCCTTGTCATAACTCATCAAAATTCCATCGTAAAATTTTTTGCCTTTAATTGATGAGTAAAGTTTAACTTCTACCTTTTGACCTATGTGCGAGATAAAATCTTTGTCGGTCTTAAAAGGTCTATCAATGCCTAAGCTTGAAACGTTTAGCCTATATGGCTGGCCAAAGGTTGGGTCTAGCTCGTCAAGTGGCTCGTTAATAGCGTTATGGAAAAGTTCACAAGTATTAAGGTCAACCCCACCTTCTTTATCTATATAAAGCGTTAGCTCTGGGTTTTTTCCCTGCTTAAACTCAACTTCCACGCAATCGATACCGAGTGGGTTTGCTATTTTTTGTGCAAATTCTAAAATTTCTTGGTTAGATTTTACCTTCATAAGTCTCCCTTATAAAAAGATATGAGAACGGATTTCCGTTCTCATAAGTCAAGCATAATATTTAAGTGTTTTTATTTTAACACATATTTTTGATTATTGCAAGCGTTTTTAAGCATTTTTTAATTTCATCATCTCTATAAATGCTTCTGCTGTGGCATAAGCGTCAGAAAGTGCCCTGTGGTGATGAAAAACTATGCTAAAATTATCTGCAATAGTGTGTAAATCGTGATGCTTTAGGTGTGGCATAGTCTTTCTTGCAAGTTCTAAACTGTCTATGACCTTGTTTTTAACCTCATATCCACTTGCACCTGCAAAGCGTTTTAAAAATTTCATATCAAAATCAGCGTTGTGCGCAACTAACGTTGCACCGTCTATAAACTTTATAAAATCAGGCATAACTGCATCTATCTTTGGTGAATCTTTAACCATTTCTGCAGTTATTCCTGTTATTTTAGAGTTCTCTTCTGAAATATGATAGTCGGGCTTAATAAGAGTTGTAAACTGCTCTACTATTTTACCCTCAATTAGTTTAACGGCGCCTATTTCTGTTATGCCGTGATTCATATAGTCAACGCCCGTAGTTTCAAAGTCAAACACAACTATAGTGTCGCTTACCACTTCTAATGGCAAAACTTCTTCCTTGTCAAACACGCTTTTTACTTTTATACTTTCCTTTGCTGGCGTTGGGAATATGAGTTTATAATCTTTTGGCACCCTCTTTTTATATTTGTCTTTTTTTACGAAATCTTTTGGAAACGTGCAACGATTGATTTTATCAAAAGTAAACGACCTTCTGCCGTTATATTCGCCAATACTGCCACGGGCAATAATGGCTTCGCCAACGGTGATTTCCTTGATTTTATGATAAGTGGCTTTTTTAGAAAAATACACGCCACTCGTCTTGCCAGTAGTATCGTCAATATTAATTATCAAAAACGGCTTGTCGTTTTTTGTCTTGCGCTCTTGAATATCGGTCACCACTCCACAAACAGTCACGTCCCCTTGATGAGCGTCTTCAATATATAAAGCTAAGTCGCCTATGTTTTCATCGTCAATGATTACAACGTCTTGAACTTTTATGGTCCTGTGTTCTATTTTTTCAATTTCTTCTCTAAACACGTTATCATCTAACAAACTGAGCGACTCTTGTTCTTCTTTTACATCAACTGCACCCATAAAGTCAGAACAAAACATTTTAGACAAATGGTCGTTGAGTTTTGTAAGTATAGAATTTCTAGTCACGTATTCAGCACCATCTTGGCTAAGTCTTAAGGTATATTTTACAATTTCGCCCACCACGTTTGATATTATGTCTGTAGTTTTTAGGAAAATAGAAATTGAAACGTAATTTTCATTTAAAAATTTAAAAATTTCAGCATTAATAAGTTGGTCGTTGCTAACGATTTTTTTAACGCTTACTTGGACAACGGAAAAAGTTGGCGAAGTGATTTTTTCAGCTTCAGCCAAAATTCTTTGTTGAAGCTCATCGCTAACTGTCTTGTCACAAATAAAGTTATATCTTATTTTACACTCTTTTCTTTCTATTTCTATAGAGTTTAGGCGAATATTACTTAGACATTGGTCAATTTGCCTAACGTCAGAAATAAATTCTTCTTTGCTTTTTATAGTATACATTTATCAATTTCCCCAAAAAACTCTTTTTCCACTTGGTCTTTAGCCACCTTTTTAATTATTTCGCCCTTTCTAAATATAACACAGCCTTCTTTTGCACCTGCAATGCCAACGTCTGCATCTTTTGCTTCACCAGGTCCGTTGACCACGCAACCCATTACGGCAATCTTTAGTGGCTTTTTGATTTTTGAAGTGTATTTTTCCACCTTCTTGGCAAAATTCATACAATCCCACTCGCATCTACCACAAGTTGGACAAGCGATGATTTTAACGCCGTCATAAAGGTTAAGCGCACAAAGAATAGAGCGACCTGCAATAACTTCTTTTACAGTATCGGCAGATAAACTCACCCTTATGGTGTCCCCAATGCCTTTAAGTAAGAGCGCACCAATGCCTATGGCGTTTTTGATAACGCCGTTATATTCGGTGCCAGCCTCTGTTATGCCGATATGTAGTGGATAATCGGTTTTCGATGCAACGTATTCATACGCTTTAAGAGCAAGTTTTACGTCTGACGCTTTTACAGATATAACTATGTCGCTTACGCCATACTTTTCTAACAGCGCAACGTTTTTAAGCGCACTTTCGCCCAAAGATATTTCGTTTTTTCCATATTTATTCAAAAATTCTTTGTCTATGCTACCTGTATTTGCGCCAACTCTAACGGGAATTTTTGCACTTTTTAGTGCATAAGCAACTTCTCTTACCTTTTGCTCTCCACCGATGTTGCCCGGATTAATTCTAATTTTGTCAGCACCACCATCAATAGATTTTAACGCAAGCTTATAGTCAAAATGTATATCGGCAACAAGTGGCACACCTGCCCTTTCTTTTACCAATCTAAACGAACTAGCATCTAGGTCGTCTAAAACAGAAAAGCGCATTATGTCAAGCCCTTCTTCTTTAAGGCGCAAACACTCTTCAACTGCCATTTCAACGTTTGAAATTTTATGAGTTGACATAGATTGAATTTTTATTCTTTCATTTCCACCGATAATGGTGTTTCCAATATAAACCTTTTTACTCATAAAAATATTATATCACAACTTTATTTAATTGTAAAGAAAATATGTAAAAGCAAAATTTCCTACAAATAAGCAAAAACAAAAAAGAGAGCAAAATTTATTAAACTTAACAAGCTTAACAATTTTACTCTCTTATGGTTATGATTTAAATTAAATTCCTGCCCTGTATTTATATAGAAGTGCTATTTGTTCGTAATAATAATCAAGATAGGTAGTAAGTTGCTTTTCAGCAAGGTAAGATTGATAAGCCTCTAATGGCTCTAACGTGTCAAAATATGAGCATACGCAAGTTATAACGTCCTTAAAATAACCCATTTCAACAAGCTGGTCTTTGGTGTATTCGGCTGCTTTTATATCCAAATATCTAAGGTACAAACTACTTTGAGTTTGTTTTATTGTGTTTGCATATCTTTGTTCCTTTTCATCTAGACTATTGTTATACTTAAAAACCTCTATTCGCTTTTGTTCTCTGTCATCGCAAAGCTCAATAAATTTTTTTTCTATTTCTTTTTGATGAATAATAGAAAAATATTCTTCACTTGCCAATAAAAGTGCATTTATCTGTTCAATTTCGGCTGAGAGCGTTGCTATCTTTTCATTTTTCTCTTGAGTTAATAAGGCTATTTTTTGATTTTTACTATCTTCTAAAAGCGCAGTTTTATCAACTAATATCGATGAGTTTGAAAGTCCTGTTTTTAAGACTTGATTTTGAACTTTTGCTATGCTTTCGTCATACAAGGTTGTTATACTTGCTATTTCCTCTACACAGTTGTTTTCAAGTAGAGAAATCTTTTCTTGTAGCGCTATAACTTTGGATGAAAGCTCGTTTTTATATTTTTTTATCTCTCTTTCGTGCTCTGCTTCAAGTAGCTTTTCTGCTTTTGTCAAAAGGTCTTGGTCAGTCTCGTAATCTATATCAAGTCGCTCTAATAAAAGCTCTTGCATAGTAATTTCTTCATATCCTTGTTTTCTTACTCTGTAGTGATTAAATAGTTGCTTTAACACTTCGAACATTTCTCCTCTTGTCGTAGGTAAATTAAACTCCATAATCAATCTCCTATTATTTTATATCTTATTCGTAAATTTTCTAAATCTAAATTTTTGTATAAAGGCTCGTAATAAAAATGAAAATATCTGCCGTGAAAATTTAATTTTCTATAATTAGACACAGTTTTCAGTTGCAAACGAATACTCCCTAAATCGCTATATAAATAAAGCGTTCCACCAGCATTAGTGTTAATATCTAATGAAGTGATTGATTTTATTTGGTTTGTGCCGAAATCCATATTAAAACTGTTCCAATATATATTTGATGAATAACTGTCAGTTTTTATTTTATATAAATTCCTAGTTGTTTTATTAAATATACAATCTTCTCCAATTAACTCTCCTATTTGACCATCTAAAACATGGGCTTCTCTGCTTATTGTGTTAAACATAAATAAAAAATTTTTTGAAGCACAATTATAAGTTATTGCATAATATTCCTTATACGTTGATGCAATGTTTGTTTTATTAGAAAAACACTCATCAAAAAACAAATTAAGCATTTCGACCTTTCCATTTTTATAAACGTTAAGTTTATTTTGTGATATAAAGAAAATCTCGTTGCCGATTTTTTTAATACTTTTTTCTCTTATTTCTAATTTAGGCATATTAAGTTTATTAATAGTAAAGTCATTTGTTGCAGAAATCTTTAATTTGCTAATGCCTGATTCGCAAAATATCAATAAATAATCCTCATAAGGAACTAAATCTACAATGTTTCCATCTTGTGATGAAATACTGATGTGACCTATATCTGTAATATTCATACTATTATTAATAAGGTCAAACTCACCACCAAAATATAAAGTTGTTCCATCTGCTATGAATAGCCTATTATCATAGTTAGCAAAACAACTGCCCATAGGGATAGAAAATTGTTTTTCACTTTTTTCTAAAATAAATGCACTCGTACTATTTACAACTAAAATTTCTTCTTTTCCTTCAAGTGTAATTGGAATAAGTATTGGTTCACTTTCACAGTAATCTCTCTTTTCATTTAAACTTTTTACTAATTCGTAAATATATTTGTCGTTTGAATAAAAAAGTAATCGATTATTCACCATATATCCACTCAAATAAGTTGACTTTCCATATGCAAACATACTCACTGTTTGATTTACTGCTTTTAATTTTTTTCCAATTTGCATGTTGAAACTGATTTGTGAATAAGGTCTGAAATCATCAATTTCAAAAGTTTTTTCTTCAGCTTTAGGCACCTTTAATAGCTTTTTCTTCATTACTTCCAACTCCTGGCTTTGATTTTTCTATTTTTAACACCTTTCAATTCCTGAAGCGCACTAATATATCGGTCGTAATGAAAAGTTGCTTCATCAAATCTTGATTGACTTATGCAATATTCTGCAGCAACGCCATACGCTATAACTCGTGCTGGGATATCTTTTTCATCGTAATCTATTTCGCTTTCTTCATTATACTCTTCAGGCGCAAATTGATAAACTACTGTCAGCGCAGATGTTGATGAATAAGTGCTGTCTAACTCTATATATTCGGCTGTCTCAGTATAAGAAATTTTATTTCCCATGCCGTCGTGAACGTCTAGTATTTTAACTACTTTTTTTTCTAAATCTGAATATGCAAATTTGCCATCGTCAAAAGTCACGTTTTGCTCGGTTGTAAGTGGCAGATACGTACTTGAAAGTTCACTTACCACAAGATTTATTATTTTTAACAACGTTAAAATATCAAAATAAGTTTCTTCTCCATTATTAATTTGTTCACCAAAATAATCACATACGTCTATTCTGCTAATCATAATACCTACGTATTTTAATATATCTCCTACTGTCATAATTGCTCCTTTATAAAAATTGCCGAGCCTTTGTAGGCTCGGCAACCTAAAAAAATGTTTTTTGGTGCTTATTAAGCTTCAGTAATTCCACTAAGCATGCCTTGTCCGTTAGGGCAAGAACAGATTAAGTCTGCATACTTTACAAGCGTTGCAGTATAAACAGGCTTACCTGGAACTTGCTTAAGAACTCTGCCGTCATCGTCAGCAAGCCATTGCCAATCGCAAAGTTGATGGAGTGTAAAGTCGTTTGTATTAAGTAAATACATTGTACCTTCTGGACAAAATCTATCAGCAACGATAGGAATACCGTTATAGTTCATTGCCTTAAAACCACCACCGAGCTCCATAGTGTCGATACTTCTTCTATTTGCACTAAATAGTTGTTGGAGTGCACGACGAACGCCCCAAGAACAAACGATAAAGTTTACGCTCTTGCCACTTCTTTCTTCGATTTCGTCAAGCGCAGTTTGAATTGTTAGTTCATCTATTTCGCCAACTTCTTTGTTTACGTATGGAGAAAGCCAAGTGTTTTCACTTCTATTCACGCCGTATAAATTTGTGCTATTTCCAAAAATTGCGCCAAGACCTGTGATTTCGTGGTTATATGATGCTTGAATAGTGACTATCGTGCCTGTTGCAAATGTTTGATTTGAAACACTTGCTCCTGACAATGTAATTTGCTTAAGCGCTCTATTCACAGAAACAACTTTTTTATCTGCAAGACCTGTTAATATGTTGCCTGAAGCTTCTCTAACGTCAATAATCATACCTTCAACTATATTTTTTACACTGTCTACATATAAAACGTTATTTTTAATTTCTGTTGCCTTTGCAAGCGTGCCTGTGCCGTCGCCGAAAAGCATTCTGCCAAAGTTGAACGTGCTTGACCTGATAAGACCTTCCATCTCAGAGTTAAGAAGGCTAACGAAAGCGCCAGAGTTGTTTTCAGATGCTCTAATTGCCTTGTCTGAAATTTCAATAACGCCATAAAGGTTTTTTAAGGTTGTGACGAATTGAGTGTAGTTATTGCCAGATGCCGTTGGTAAATCACCATCTTCTGTACCTGCACCGATACCACCGTTTACGCCGTAAGTGCAAAGCTTTCTAACTTCTTTACCCCAAACGTCGTTTGTGCTTTTTGAAATTGCTGATAAAAGTGGGTTTACACCGTTATCAAGTTGATGACTAATCGCATCTAAATATAATGTTTTTAACGCATTGTCTGCGTTTGTTAAATTAACTGCCATAATTTCTCCTTATTAATTGTTAAGTAATTTTTTTGCGAGTTTTCCCGCTTCTTCAATTGTTGTTGGGCGATTTACGGGTGTTTTCACGCCAACACCTGAACCACCTGCAATGATTGCGCTCGGCTTTTTTCCAAGCACGTCAAGCAAATATTCTTTTAAGACGTTTTCTTTGTCTACTGAGGTTGTATTTACTTGATTTGCGTTTGCACTTTCTTCGTTTGATGGAACAATTGTTTTATCATCTGCAATCTTGCTCTCTAACTCTTTTATTTTCTGACAGCGTTTGGTAAATTCAGACTGTAAAGAGTTATATGCATTTAAAAGCGCACCCACGTCTTTAAATTTTCCTAATGAGACTTCCCCTTTATCTTCGCCATGAGTTATTTCTGCCTCTGCAGTTTGCGTTTGTGGTGAAATTTGTTCATTTTTTTCTTCCATATTGATTTTCTCCTTATTTATTCATCGCATCTTTATGCGTTTTTATATGTTTATAAAAATTTTGTTTTTGCTCTTTATTTAGCGACGTATGTTCGCTTAAAAAATATCTGGTGTGTTCATCGCTATGAATTGCATGGTCGTCAATCTCATCAACTTCAACGTTTGATTTAAGCATCAAGTCGTTTTCACTTTGAGCTTTTTCTTCTTGAAGTCTTGCAAGCCCCTTTTGATAATCAAGGTCTTTATATCCAAGTAGCGATAATACCTTTTCTTTGGTCGAAGGACGAAGCCTTCCGTTTTCATCACTTAAAAGCCCACTTTCGTAAAGCTTAAATATCATATTTTTCTTTTGATTGTTGGTGTATAAAAGCTCGTTTTCATTGTCTAGATAAACGTCATCAGACTGCGTGCTAGACTTATCGACATATATAATTTTTGTTTTATTAAATTGGTCTTGGGTTTTAATCGCCCTTATTCCTGCTGAAAACTGTGAATATAGCCTTATCATATGTTTAGAAACTTTTATATAACTATTTCTAATTTCTTCAGCGCATTTAAGTAGTCTAGAGTTATCTTGCTCTACCAAAATTTCAAGCGCAGTACCACTTGAAAGCGATGCGTTTGTCTGGCTTGATGAAACGTTGCTTACCCCACTAATAACAACAAACTCGTTTAAGAGCTTATCTTCTTCTTGATTAAAGTCTGTGGGCATAGTCATATTAGCCATAATTTCGGGCGCTTTTGAACCTTGCCTATAAACAAGCACTTTCCCAGGCGAAAGCCCATCTTGTTCTAAGTCGTCAACGTCCATAGAGCCGTCCTCAACGCTCATAATCCCCATTGAAAGCCTATTTAAAAACTCGTGCTTTCTATTCTTAACGGCATTATACGCTCTTTGCACTGGAATAAGCCTTTCAATAACGCTCGTCCCAAAAAAACAGCCTGCTTGTTCGAAAGAATCTTGCTTTACAAACGGATAGCCTCTTTGACCGTTTTCTTGGTTTTTAAAAGGAAGCTCGCCCACGAATACAAGTTTATCGCCAGCAATGGTTATAAGTCTTCCGTTAGGGAACTCTTTTGTCGGCTTTTCGTATCTTTCAATAACTACGACGCCGTCTTCTATATTATTATGGTTATTTTCGCTAAACGAAGAACTTCTTTGCAAGCTTTGAACGTCTATCTGTTGACCTACAACGTCAACCCCATACAGCTGTTTTACGGCGTTTGTTGACATTGCTCTTGCGTGAATAATGCTCAGGCAATCTTCTATGTTCTCGGTGCTGAGTGAATCTGGAAATATCTCAAACGGTGAAATTGCAAAAACTTCCACGTCACCTTCATACACAGGCTTGCCATCGCTTTCTCCTAATAAGTTTCCACCGTCGCTGTTCCAGATAATCTTATAAAAACTCGTTCCACAAGTTTCGCTCCAAACAGTTGCCTTTTTAACGACTTCGTGTAGCTTGGTCTTTTTGAAAGCGTTTTCAAGCAGTTTTTCAGCAAGCGATGCCGACTCAACGTCTTTATCGTCATCTGTTTTTGGACGAACTGAAACGGTTGGCGAAATATATGAAAATTTAGCAAGTCTTGTATCTATAATAGGCGCTATGTGGTTATAAACTCCACGACCTTGCCAGTAAAAAGTTTTGCTTTCTTCTAATATTTCCCCCTGTGCACTTACGTCACAATATTGATTTCCGTTAAGAAAGTTTATATTGAGTTCCCACTGCCTTTCATATGCAATTCGTTTTTCTTGTCTTTTCTTAAAATCTGCCTTAACGTCAGCAATAAGGTCTTCAATATATCTATCCTTATCTTTTTGCTTAGCCGTTTTAATTGAATTTTTTATCACTTTTTTCTCCTTAATCATTTTGAATTTCTTTAAGTAGGCAAAGTAGCCTAACCTTTTCTTCAAACAGTTCTTGGTCAGTCATTTCCCCCACTTGCTTTTGACTTTCATCAAGCAAAAATTTTAATGCACTCATATCTGGTGGCACGTTTTTGGTGGTCACTTTTTTCTTGGAAAGCTTAATTTCATCGCCATCGCCCACGTATTCTTCAACCACTTCGGTTGCATCATAGCCGAGTGCCTTTTTTATCAATGCTTGTTCTAAGTCGGTTTTATCAAGTTTCTTTTTTTGTTTATTTCTTCCTTTCATTCATAATTTTTCTAATTAACCTTTCCTTATCCTTTTGAATTTCAGTTTTTATAGGTTTAGGGGGTACGTTTTCGGGCTTTGTCATTAAGTAATATCTGAGCTCGTCTAGGGCGTGGTCGTCCGTCTTTTTAGGGTTTTCGCCTTCGCCCCAGCGATAGGTCTTTAACTCTCTTATAAGGTTTGTACAACACGGAAATATATATAATTTACTTTTTCCATCGTTTACTTTTAAATATTGCTTTACCCTTTGAATTCCACTGAACATATCTTTGTTGACCTTTGGGTTAGCGACTATTCCAAAATCATAAAAAAGCTCTGTCACGCTTTTATTAGATGCAAGCGTTTTTTGGTTTGCAGCCGAGTCAATAAGCGTGTGATATCTGCCCTGACTATCTTTTTTCCAGTTAAGCGCACGGCTAATCTCTTTAATTCTATTTGAATGATATTCTACGTCCTTTCCTGCTTCAAAATGCTCTGCCACCACGTAAACGTTTGAGTCATAGTCAACTGCATACCAATGCGCTGAGAGTGGATTATTAAGACCTGGGTCAATAGAGATTGTGTCCTGCCAATCGCTTGGAATATGTATGGGCTGAGTTAAAACGTGCACGTTTTCATCAAACTCTGGATAAACAAGCCCTTCGCTCGCTTTAAATTTGCCGTATCTTCGGCTTTCAAGTTGGTCTTTTGAAAGAGTTTTAGTTAAAAGCTCAATTTCTTTTGGGTCTAAGTAAGGGTTATCTTCCCACTCCATAAACTCGTGCCACACTTCAGGGCTATTTTCTAAATTCAAATAGATTTTATCGTGCACAAAGGTAAGACCTTTAAGTGGCGTCATCGTGCCGAAAATATCCCCACTTTTATCAAGAATGCGCATACGACACTCGTCGTAAATATCTTCTGGTGGCTCTTCATCAAACCACACAAAGTCAAGCGAACTACCCTGAAACTTTTCTCTGCCTTGGTCGCAAGACTTAAAGCCTATAACCGAAGTGCCACCAAACATGTTTTTAATTCGGATTTGGTCTATAACACCATAGTCAAGGCTGTCTTTTTTTCCACTTAGCATTGTCACGTCTTCTATCCACGAGGGATTTAGATACGATAAAATCTTTTTTTGAGCAACGTCTCTTTGAACTTGCTGGGAAAGCGAAACCACCCAACCAAACACATTTTCTCTGTTTTGACGATAAGGGTGAATTCCCCTTGCCATATAAATGCTTTCAACAGCGCCACACTCAGTTTTGCCACTTCTGTTTCCACCAAACACCCATCTGTTCCTTTTTTGGCATTTGTGAAATGCAAGTTGCTTTAGATGCACCTTTTGGCCACTGTTATATTTAGCCAGTCTATCATCGCCCTTTCGCCTTTGTTCTTCTTGTTCGATTGCCCTTATCCTTAAGATGATGTCTTTCATAATTCCCCCAAAAACTATCGACGGCGTTATAATAACAAAATTTTTTTATTTGTAAATGACCTTATGACACACTTGGTTATAAAAATTTTAAGCAAAAATTAACTAGTAAAAAAGGCAAAACAAAAATGGCTAGTCAAATTTTGACTAACCATTTTATTTTTGTTTTTTATATAAGTTTTTTATATAATATTTATATTTTAAGTGTCTATTCAGTAAAAATCTTAAACGCTTTTTCTGGCGCACGTTTTTTGTTTTCGTTCTTTAGCGTTTTGCCCTTTGTTGTTCTGCCTTCTATAGAAACGTCTTCGGTGTTGACCTTAAACGCCACGCCAAAGGTATCTACAACGGCAACATCGTAAGGCTCTTTAACGTAGCTTATAAATACGACGCTAGAGTCTTTGCCAAGTTCAACAATCTTTATGCCCTTTCTATATCTAGCAAGTGGCTCAAGTTCTGCAACTATAACCCTTTTATAAAAACCTGCATCGGTTATGACAAGCGCTTCGCCTTCTTCATCAATTTGAGAAACGAACACTATCTCATCGCCCTTATTTAAGTTAATGCCCTTAACCCCACCAGCAACTCTGCCTTGAACAGGAATATCATCTTTTAGTGCGTTAAGCGCTAGTCCTTTTTTGGTCACGTATAAAATTGTCGTTTCATTTTTATCAAGCTCAACGCTCATAAGCGCATCGCCGTCTTTAAGCTTGATTGCTTGATAGCAAGGTTTAATTAGGTTGTATTCAGCCCACTCTGTCTTTTTTATAAGACCGTCCTTAGTAAAGAACAATAAGTGACCTTCAGGAAGTTTGTCTTCATCAACGGCAAAAAAAGCTACAGGGTATTCGTTTCTTTGCGCTTCTTTTGCAACTTCGCTAAATTTATTGCCCTTATCTCTAAATCTACACTCAGGCGCAATTTCCATATCAATCTTATGGCAATTACCAAGGTTTGTAAACGCAAGTAAGGTTTGATTGCTTCTTGCTCTTGTCTTAAACAATATAAAGTCGTCGATACTTGAGTTTTCCTTAATAGACTTGTCGCTCATCTTAAAGTTCTTTTCGGTCATTTTCTTAAATCTTTGACCGTTTGTGAAAGCAACTACAAAATCATCAATTTGCTTTAGTTCCTTTTCGACGCTTTGAACTTCCACCTCGTTGCCACCAACTATGATATTGCTTCTTCTGTCTTCGGCATATTTTTTCTTAATAGCGTTAAGCTCTTGCTTTACCACTTGCATTTGCTTTGCCTTGCTTGAAACAATACTTGTGAGTTCATCAATTCTCTTTTTTAACTCTTTAAGCTCTTCTTCAAGCTTATATATTTCAAGCTTAGTAAGTCTTGCAAGTCTTAAGTCTAGTATAGCGTTGGCTTGGGCTTCAGATAGGTCGAACCTTTTTCTTAGTTTTGCCCTTGCATCAGCAGTATTTTCAGCGCTCTTGATAATCTTTATAACTTCATCAATGTTTTTAACGGCAACGATAAGTCCTTCTAAGATGTGTGCCCTTTCCTTTGCTCTTTCTAAATCAAATTTAGAGCGCCTTAAGACCACTTCTCTTTGATAGTTTACGTAATAGCTGATAATATCAATTAGCCCTAATTGACAAGGCTTTCCGTCAGCGATAGCCACCATATTGATATTATAACTTGTTTGTAAGTCGGTGTTTTTAAATAAATATGCAAGAATAGCCTTTGCGTCGGCATCTTTTTTAAGTTTGATAAGCGCACGCATGCCGTTTCTATCAGACTCGTCAACAACGTCTGCTATGCCACTTAAAAGGTCTTTCTTCTCTTCTCGCATATCGGCAATCTTTTTAAGTAGAGTTGCCTTGTTTACTTGATATGGAAGTTCAGAAATAACTAGGTTTTGCTTGTCACCTGTGTCCTTTTCTATATTTACTCTTGCTTTAATTTTAATTTTGCCACGGCCGGTTTTATATGCTTCTTCTAAGTCCCCATCAACGATTATATAGCCACCGGTTGGGAAGTCTGGTGCTTTAATATGTTCCATCATATTTTTAAGCGAAATTTTAGGATTGTCAATATAGGCAATCGTTCCGTTTATAACTTCAACAAGGTTATGTGGTGGAATTTTTGTAGCAAGTCCAACGGCAATGCCTTCGGCACCGTTTACAAGTAAGTTTGGATATCTTCCAGGCAAGGTGTCCGGCTCTTCTTGCGTATCGTCAAAGTTAAGACTAAAATTAACAGTGTCTTTATCAATATCTTTTAATAATTCTAAAGCAAGCTGTTCAAGTCTTGCTTCGGTGTATCTATAAGCAGCAGCAGAGTCGCCGTCAACCGTACCGAAATTGCCTTGTCCATCAATAAGTGGGTTGCGCATATTAAAATCTTGCGCAAGGTGAACTATAGCGCCGTATACAGAACTATCGCCGTGTGGGTGGTATTTACCCAAAACTTCACCGACGATTTTAGCGCACTTTTTATGTGGCTTGTCGTGGGTTAAGCCCATCTCGTACATAGCGTATAAAATACGCCTTTGAACAGGCTTTAAGCCGTCTTCTACCCTAGGCAATGCACGGTCTAAAATAACGCTTTCTGCATAAGGTATCATTGAATTTTTCAAAACTTCATCAAGCGATGAAAATATTATTCCCTTTTGATTTTCCATACTACCTTACCCCTTTAATCACGCTTAATTTTTGCAAACTTATCTTCTTTGTTAAAGTTTGCGTGCTCAAATATATATTTCTTTCTTTCGCCAACCTCATCACCCATAAGCACGGTAATAAGCCTATCGGCTTCGGCAGCGTCCTCAATGGTCACTTGCATAAGCGAACGTGTTTCTGGGTTCATCGTAGTTTCCCAAAGCTGAGCAGGGTTCATTTCGCCAAGCCCTTTATAACGCTGTATACCATATCCCTTGCCCACTTTGGCAATCTTTTGAGCGAGTTCTTTGTCATCATAAGCATATTCTTCGGTATTTCCTTTATGCACCTTGTATAGTGGTGGCATACCGATATAAATATGCCCTGCTTGAACAAGTTCACGCATATATCTAAAGAAAAACGTTAGTAGTATTGCCCTGATGTGCGCACCGTCTTGGTCGGCATCGGATAGAATAATAACTTTGTGGAATTTTAAGTCTTCTATATCAAAGTCAGCCCCTATGCCTGTGCCGAGCGCACTTATAATCGTTCTTATTTCTTCGTTTTGTAAAATTTGGTCAAGCTTTTTCTTTTCAACGTTAAGTGGCTTGCCCCTAAGTGGCAAAATTGCTTGATAAGCACGCATTCTCGCTTGCTTTGCGCTTCCACCAGCAGAATCGCCCTCAACTATAAAGAGTTCGTTTAGTTCTGGCTTTCTTCCAGAACAAGACGCAAGCTTGCCAACCAAGTTTTGCATTTCTATGCTCTTAGATGCCCTTGCAATTTCCTTTGCTTTTTTTGCAGCAAGCCTAACCTTAGCAGCACCCAAAGCCTTGTTTATAATAGTATCAAAAACCTTTGCAAGTTTTTTGTTGTTCATTAAAAGTGAAAGCTCGCTCGTCGTCACGCTTTCAACGGCTGGTCTTGCTTCTGGGTTGCCAAGCTTTGTCTTTGTTTGACCTTCGAACTGAACGTTTTGCATTTTAATTGAAACTATTGCCGTTAAGCCTTCTTTAAAGTCGTCGCCCAAAAGATTATCGTCTTTGTCTTTAAGGATATTTCTTTCCCTTGCATAATCGTTAAGCGAACGAGTTAAGCCCGACCTAAAGCCCGTTTCGTGCATACCACCTTCGCCAGTTGGAATATTGTTTACGTATGAATAAACGCTATCCGTATAAGCGTCAGTGTGCTGAATTGCAACTTCAATATAGATATTGTCTTTGGTGCCAGAAAAGAAAAGTGGTTCAGAATATAGCGAAGTTTTGCCTTCGTTTAAGTATTTAACAAAATCTACTATGCCACCATCAAACTTGTAAGTTCTACTATAGTCTGTCTTTTCATCATAAAACTTGATTTCTAAGCCCTTGTTTAAAAATGCAAGTTCTTTTAGCCTTTTAAGTATTGTTTCAACAGAAAATTCGGTTGTTTCAAACACCCTTTTATCAGGCATAAACCTAATAAACGAGCCTCGCTTTTTTGTCTTTTCTTTGGTGTTTTTAAGTGGCGCTTTTGGAATACCTGACTTAACCTTGCCACTATCCTTATCAAGATAGCTATGAAAATCCATTTTATAAACGGTGTCTTTATAAACTTCAACAGTTAGCCACTCTGAAAGAGCGTTAGTCACCGATGCGCCAACGCCGTGTAGCCCCCCTGAATAACTGTAGTTATCTGCATCAAACTTTCCACCTGCGTGAAGCTGAGTAAATACAACTTCTACGCCAGACACACCTGCTTTTGAGTGAATATCGGTTGGAATGCCCCTTCCGTTATCCTCAACTGATGCAGAGCCGTCACTATAAAGCTTAACTTCTATTTTATTAGCAAAGCCGTTTGCAGCCTCGTCAACGGCATTGTCAACGATTTCCCAAAGAATATGATGAAGCCCCTTTACGCCAGTCGTACCTATATACATACCAGGTCTAAGCCTAACTGCATCTAAGCCTTCAAGTATTTTAATATCTTCTGCCTTATAACTATTTTTAGCCATTATTTTTCTCCAAAAATATCCAAATATCTTTACTATTATACTATATATTGTGTTTTTTTTCAAGTTCTAAACGCAATTTTTTCATTTTGAATTATTTCTGCCCAAAAAAACATAATTAAAACTTTTCTTTTTAGGCATTAAAACAAACACTGCCAAACCAAAATTGATTTAGCAGTGTTTGTTTTTTTAATTATTCATTTTACTCTTCATCGAAAAAACTATTTTTTGTGCCTAGTTGACTTTCAAGTTCATCATAAGTAAGTGTTTCTTTTATTTTTTCTAATATTTCATATAAATCTTCAAAGTTAGCTTGGGCAATTTCTAGTTTTGCAAGTGGTAAAGTTGGCGTAGTTGTAAATAAGTTCTTATTTTGTGAAGTTATATCTTCGGTAAAATCTTCTGCGTTTTTACTTTGAACAAAAAGCATAGGGATTTGAGTTTCTTGCACAGTATAAACAACTTCTCCACCTTCGTTTGTTGCAACAACGTAATAAACGGTTTTCATTTCAATATCATACTTTCTTGAAGTTGGAACGCCAAGTAACGTATTCTTTTTAACACCTAAGATTGTACTTGAACCATTTACATATATATCGTGCAAATTATCGTTTAATGAAGTTTGGCCATTTCTAACGGCTTTTATGGTATTAATACCACCTACGTCCCATAAATTTACCCAATATGTATCAAAATCTACAAGTTTGTTATTTTCTAAAACTTCTGCACTAAGGAACATACCTGTTGTAGATGAATAAACTTCTTCATAACCTTTAATTAACAAGTCTTCGCTTTCTCTCTTAGCGCTCATAACTATTGCATAGTCTTCGTTAAAAGTTATAACGGCACTTGTTTTTAATGCAACACTCTTTAATCCTGCATATTCATAAAAATACCCAGAAACAGCGCCTTCTTCATTTCTAACAAATTCAACTTGTTTCATTACTAAAACGCCTTTTATGGTTAAAGATAGGTTAAATTTAAGGTAATCTTCACTCATCTCATAATTCAAGATGCCACCACCTGCGATATCAATTCTTCCCTTGTATATGCCTTCATCTGAATCTGCAAACAACTCTAAAGAGAATACGCTATTACCTATAAGCATTTGACTTTGGTTGCCATTTAATAAAATTTTAATATTAAAACCAGCAACAGTGTTCGTCCATTCTGCATAATCGTCTGGGTTATCGTTGATAAAGTTTTGATATACCGTTGCTATCGTTTCGCCTACAGCATACACTGTATCAAATTTAGCAAGCATAGCGTCCATATTGTAAACGCCTTCCCATAAAACGTACATTTGCTTGCCCATAAACTTTCTGTTTATGCTGTCAACGTTTACAAAATTATTAAAGTCTTTAACTGGGTTTGAAGTTGTTGCAAGACTTTCTTTACCAAATGCTTCTGGCATAAATGACCAAGGTTCTGGCCTGTTGAGCAACTTGTCAATAGTTGTCTTCGCAGATTGTACTACGTTATAAATTGTTAAAGTTGCAGTTAAGGTCTTTGTGTTATAGTTAGGGTTTGTTAAAACTGCCACTGCATCATAACTATCAACTGCCGTTCCAGTGTTGTTTGTGTATTGAATGCTTGTTCCTTGTGGCAAATCACCTTCAACTAAAATTGTCTTTTCGCTTCCTGTGTACATTACCTTTTTGTCGTTGAAAATTATAGTCGAAGGAAAGTCTATTTTATTAATTTTTAGCTCCACACTCTTTGTAAACGCGTTATATCCTTGCGCACTAATATTAACTGAAATTGTATATGTGTCTGCGTTTTTATGTGGGCCAGCGTTTGTGTAGTTAACACTTGCGCCTTGTGGTATACCCGTTGCAACTATTGTGTGTTCTGCACCATCGTAATCGATAGTTTGACTTTCAAATGTTATGCCTGTAAAGTTAATTTTGTTAATTGTTAAAGTTACTGTCTTTGTGTATGTATTATAACCTTGTGCACTAATTTCAACGCCAATTTCATAACTACCTGGCAATACGTATGGACCAGCGTTTGTGTAGTTAACACTTGCGCCT
>JAZNCJ010000037.1:0-35478 GCA_045587465.1 Christensenellaceae bacterium | reverse complement strand
TATCCCTTAACGCTCTTTTCAACAAGAACTTGGTGAACTGGCGAATGCTTTAAGGCATTTTTCATTATCTGCTCTAACTCTTCTTCATTATCTGCAAATCCACCACCTGTGCCGCCTAAAGTAAACGCTGGGCGCAAAACTACAGGATAACCTATGCGCTCTGCTGCTAATTTTGCTTCTTCTATACTATAAGTAATTTCAGACTCAATTACAGGTTGACCAATTGATTCGCACATTTGCTTAAATAACTCTCTATCTTCTGCCCTTTCAATTGAGCTAGCGTTTGTGCCTAAAAGTTTAACGCCACATTCATCTAAAACGCCTTTCTTTGCAAGTTGCATTGCAAGGTTTAAGCCCGTTTGCCCACCTAAGCCCGGAATGATTGCGTCTGGGCGTTCGTATCTTAATATTTTTGCAACGTATTCTAAGGTGAGTGGCTCCATATAAACCTTATCGGCAATCGTCGTGTCGGTCATTATTGTCGCCGGATTAGAGTTGCAAAGTATAACTTCATAACCCTCTTCTTTTAGCGCCAAGCACGCTTGCGTTCCAGCATAGTCGAACTCTGCTGCTTGACCGATTACTATAGGCCCACTTCCTATTACTAAAACTTTTTTAATGTCTGTTCTTTTAGGCATAAATTTTCTCCTTGTCTAGTTGTATATCTATGTGATTTTTCTTAATTTTCTTTATAAAATTTATCGTCGCTATAAACGATTTTTCCATCATTAAAGTTGATTAAGCACTTGCCAAAAACCTTCCAGCCGTTAAATGGCGAGCATTTTCCCTTTGACTTAAAGTTGTTGCTATCAATCTCGTATTCATTGTCAAGGTCAAATACAGTTAAGTTGGCTAAAGCGCCTTCTTTTATCTCGATATCAAGGTTAAACCTTTTTGATGGATTTTCACTCATAATTTTAATTAAATGCTCAAGTGAAATTTCGCCACCTTTAACGAGCTTTGTATAAAGCACCGAAAAGGCCGTTTCAAGCCCAACGATTCCGTTAATGCTTTTTAGCCCCCTGCTCTTTTCTTCCATAGAGTGTGGTGCGTGGTCGGTTGCTATCATATCAACTGTGCCGTCCTTTATTCCTTCAATAAGCGCAAACCTATCTTCTTTTGCTCTTATTGGTGGATTCATCTTATATGCGCCGTCATCTATTAGCATACTGTCATCGAAAAGCAAGTAATGTGGGCCTGTCTCGCAAGTGACGTTTACGCCCTTTGCTTTTGCCTTTCTAATTGCGCTAACGCTTTCTTTTGTTGAAAGGTGACAAACGTGATATTTTACTCCAGTCTCTTGCGCTAACTTTAAGTCCCTTTCAACTTGCTCATACTCGCTTGCTGAACAAATGCCTTTGTGTCCGTGTGCTTTTGCATACTCACCATCGTGAATATATCCACCGTTAAGTAAAGAATTAACTTCGCAGTGCGCAACTATAAACTTATCGTTTTTCTTTGCTAAAAGCATTGCTTTTTTCATCATCTCTTCGCCTTGCACGCCAACGCCGTCATCTGAAAATGCCATAACGCACCTTGAGAGTGCATCTATGTCAGATAATTCTTCGCCCTTTTGACCAACGGTTATTGACGCATAAGGATAAACTTTTATCACAGCATCTTTTTTGATAATGTCCGTTTGAACTTTTAGGTTTTCTATGCTATCTGGCACAGGTTTAAGGTTTGGCATACTGAAAACTGCGCTATAACCAGCGCTTGCGGCTGCCATCGTGCCAGACTTAATTGTTTCTTTATATGAAAAACCCGGTTCTCTTAAATGCACGTGTGCATCAATAAAACCGGGAAAAATAAACTTATTTGTACAATCTACAACTGAAAAATGGCATAAATCTACAGGATTAGAAAACGAAACTTGTCCCTTAACTATTGCAAGGTCTTTCTTCTCTAATCTACCGTCAACGTAAACTGTGCCATTTTTTAGTATGTAATCCATCTTGTTCTCCTGTTGTAATAAAATAAAAAGCCATGCAGATGCAAGGCTTTAGATTAACATAAACTACGGGCATAGCCCTACTTTTGCTATAAAACCTTGTCGGTCTCTCGTACCGAATTAAAGATTTATTTAATCATCTTTTATAGAATAGCATTTAAACAAAATATTGTCAAGAAAATATCAGTCTTAGGTAAACATTTTTATTTATATTTTATTTAAATTTTTTATATGCGTCGCTATATTAACCTTAATATTGACTTTAAGCGTTTAATTTTTTTGCTTTAATCTGAACGCAATCTCGGTAATTTTGCCATCTTTTTTGTTGTACTGTACAAAAATCACTCCCTAACTATTTTTTTAATTCTTCACGAAGTTTTGACGTTGAAACTTCTTTCGTGTATGGCAAAAATACGATTTCAACATCAATTCCGTTTTCTTTAAACTGCTTTTCGGTTTCTAAAAATCTTGGCGTGCCTTTCCAGTCATCACCAACAAAAAGCACGTTATAATTAAACTTTTTAAGCGCAAGCATTTTATCAATGGTAGTTTGTGTGTCGATAATATGCGCTTCATCAACCACTTTTAATGCGTTTACTATTCTTGTTCTATCGTGTTCGTTTATAACCGGCTCTTTTTTCTTAACCTGCCTAACGTAATCGTCATCACAAACTCCCACTATCAGATAATCGCATGCTTTTTTACAACGCTCGAATAAATTTAGATGCCCAACGTGGAATAAATCATATACACCGCAGGTATAGCCTATTTTCATCTTTTTATCTTTCATATATTATTCTCCAAAATCCAAAACTTCTGGGTTGTGCTTGCATATCCTTTGTTCTTCTGGTGGAAGTTTCATATAATCGCCATACTGAATCGTAAGCATCTTGTCATAATCTTTAACAGCGCTATAGCTTGCATTTTCAAAGGTTATCGAAGCAAGGTTCTCTATTATCTCTGGTGGATAAAAGGTCTTAAAGTTTTCGGTTGCGGCTAGGCTCATATATTCATAGCCACTTTTTAAGTCCTTATACTTATCTATTATTTGTTTTTCTATTTTATTGCGAATTTTAAGCTGAGTTTTTCTTGATGGAATAAGCAGAATTTTTGATAAAAGTTTTAAAAATTTCCCACCTTTTTCATATGGATATCCCCTTGTGTAAACTAATCTTAGTTTTGCCTTAAAGAAAAACTTTTTGCGTGCTTTTTTGTCGGTTGGAACTTTATCAAAAGGAAACACGTCAAGCCAAATGCCGTGATGAGTGTCAACTTCCATTTCTTTTTTGCTTGCAAGTATTGTGCCGTCTTTTCTAATCTTAGTGTGGTTTATGCCTTCATAGAAAGGGCTGTTTGTGGCTTGCATTGTATAGCCTTCAACCTTTTCTTCTTGCCAAAGCCTTAAAAAGCGTTCGTATTCGTTTCTTTCCATAAAAATATCCACGTCATCGTCCCAAGGAATAAATCCACCGTGACGCACAGCCCCGAGCAAAGTGCCTGCATAAAGTGAATATTTTATGCCGTGCTTTTTACAAAAATCGTGTGTGACTTTTAATATTTCGTTTTCGACTAATTGTAATTTTCTTAAAGTTGCATATTCCATAAAACTGCCTCTATTTAATCAGCCTTATATGACTTATTTAAATCGATTTTAGCAAAATGATTGCTTACCCTTTTTTCTTCTGGTGGCAACTGCATATAGTCACCATAAATTTGCGTTAAAATTTCATCATAGCTTGCAAAACAACTAAACTTTTCGCCCTCAAAATCACACTTGATATATTTTTCTAATTGCGATTTTTTAAAAAAATATGAAGTTGTCACAAGATAGTCTGTTTTTTTGCCCCTATATTTTTTATAACACTTATCAAGTTTTAATAAGTATTTTCTTGAGTTAGAATTTTGGAATATTTTTATTAATATTCTCTTCAAAAAACTATATTTTTTATTGGTAAAGTCAGTGCATGCTAAATTACGACGGTATCTTAAATATTTAAGCCTTTTAAAAAACAATGCCCTTTTAAGTTTAGACTGTGGAGCAACGTCAATTGGGAATATATCAACGTAAACACCGCCCTTATAATTCTTGTCTTTATTATAGTGTTCTTGTAGCGTTGTCGTTGTATCGTCAATTTTAATAAAATGATAATTGTAATCGCTTTCTTCAAGACTGCGAAGTGCATATTTTGGGTTAAGGTCTGTTTTACAAGCCTTAATAAACTTTTCATAATCTTCACGCAACATATGAAAATCAATATCATCATCCCACGGAATATAACCTTTATGGCGTATTGCCCCGATTAAAGTGCCGTAAGCAAGTGAATAATTAATATTGTTTTTTTCGCACACTCTTTTAACTTCAAGTGCAACGTCTAATATGGCTTTTTGTAAATCAGTCATAAACCATTCTCCTAATCTTTAACTATTCTTTGTTCCCTTTTATGTTTGAAAACATGCTTTTTAAGTTTTTCAAATCAAAGCCTTTTAGCATCAAAATGCTATTGCGCCTTATAGACTTTATTAAAAATCCAATTAAAAAGTTAGTTGCAAATTGTGAAATAATTGAAGTTATTGCAGCACCTGTTGCGCCAAGCATAGGAATAAGCACAAAATTTAGTGCCACGTTTACTATCGCACCACAAAAGTTTAATATAATTAAATATTTATATTTACTTTCAGCAAGTAGCCAAATACTTTTTGCCGTGCCTATATAAGAAAACACGTTCATCCAAACAACAATTCTTAATACAAAAACAGCGTCAAAGTATTGCGCACCACATATTATCTTTATTATCAATGGCGCAAACAATGCAATTACCCCACAGACTATGATTGAAAAATATATTAATACGCTATAAAGCTCAATCATTCTTTTTTCAAAAAGTGATTGACTTTCTTTT
The DNA here is from genome assembly GCA_045587465.1 of Christensenellaceae bacterium. Taxonomy (GTDB): domain Bacteria; phylum Bacillota; class Clostridia; order Christensenellales; family Borkfalkiaceae; genus UBA1259. The sequence goes on along the minus strand of JAZNCJ010000037.1, from coordinate 30,627 downwards.
CTTGCATTAAAAATTTCCGGACGCATTGAGTCTATTATTGCAGCAAATACAAAACTGACCATAGTTGCACAAGTTGTTGCTGCTGAATATATTCCGGTTTCAAAGTCGCCAGCCATAAGCTTTAGCATAATCTTATCCGTTTGAGAAAAAACAACAAACATTAAGCTTGAAATTATGTAAAACTTACTCACCTTAAACATTTCTTTTGCTAACGAAAATGAAAATGAAAGCTTACTTTTGCTTTTTTTCTTAAAAATTGCAAGTAGCATTATTGCTATCAAAAAATAGTCTATTGAATATGAAAGCGCAAATAAATATACGTTTGCTTTTAGTGCCACTAATAAAACTTGAAAAAGCGTGACTGCAACATAAGAAATAAGCATGACCATTGCCGAATATTTTGCCATAAGCTTTGCATGGAACCAAAATCTTATCATTTCAAAGGCATTAAAAAACAGCATCACGCTATATACTGCACAGACAATGATTGTTTCTTTTTCCCCAGCGTTCACTATCATTGAAAATGAAATTACGCCTATAATACACAAAATTGATGATAGCATTGTCATTCCTGTGACCGTGCCCACAACCTTTCCTTCATCATCAGGACGGTTGATAATTTCGTGCACCATTGTGCCAGTAAGCCCCAATTGCATTATTGGAACGGCAAAAGCAACAAGCCCTGCCGCATAGCTTAAAATTCCGTATTTCTCAACGCCGAGATATCTTGTTGTAATTGCGGTGACTATAACTGTTAATATAGCTTTTATTATTTTACAGCCCACTATCCAGCCCGCATTTTTTAATACTTTTATTTGCATTTTTCTATTTTATTTTATTATAAATTTTTATTAGCCAAAAAAGCTTATGTTTTAGTGCAAAACGAGCAAATTGCAATTTTTTATCCTTACTTTTACAGTTTTTTATTGCTTGCTCATAATAGCCGTTTTGTAAATTCTCTTTAATATCCTTAACTATTATTTTAGTTTTTTCTTTTCTGTTAAACTGCGAACAGACAACGTTAAATAAAACACGTACAGTGTCTCTATAGAGTTGTTGCTCAAAAACATTTATATCTTCACTTAAATTTTTCTCAAGCGTTTTTATTCTAAGCTCTAGTTCTATCCAAGAACGAACTTTTTTACTTTTTGTTATCGATTGTGGATTCGCCCTATAAAAATACAAGTTTTTATCTGCAACATACATACTTTTAGTCATATACATACAACTTTTTGAGCAAACTAAATCTTCGCCTATTATAATGCGAGAATCAATTTGTTCTAACACCGGAGCTATCAACTCTTTTTTAAAGGTTTTTGCCCAAAGCGACGAACTAAAAGTTTTGCCATTTTCATCTTCAATCAAAGAAGGGAAAATTTCTTTTTGCATTCTTTCTCTATCATAAAAACCTTCTTTATAGCAAATAGGTTTGTTTAATTGATTAACTTCATCAGTCACCACGTGCCCCAAGCATACAACTTCTGCACCATTTTCTTGTATCGGAAGAGCAAAAGTTTCTAGATAATCTTTTGCAACGTAGTCATCACTATCAATAAAAATTATGTATTCGCCTTGTGCAATATTTAAACCCGCACGCCTTGCGCTACTGTGCCCACCGTTTTGTTTGTGAATAACTTTAACCCTATTATCTTTTTCAGCATATTCATCACACATTTGTGGACAAGTGTCTGGCGAACCGTCGTCAACCAAAATAAGCTCAAAGTCAGTATAGCTTTGAGTTAAAATGCTTTCCACGCAACATTTTAAGTATTTTTCCACCTTATATACAGGCACAATTATTGAAAACAGCATTTTTTGTTTACCCATTTATTATTTTATAAATTTCACTGTTTATCTTATCTTGGTCAAAATTTTGCTCGGCAAAAGCCCTTGCATTTTGCCCCATTTTAATTGCTTTTTCTTTGTTTTCTATTATATAAAGCACCTTTTCAGTTAGCTCGCTAACGTTTTTAGTTTCAACTAAAAATCCATTATATCCATCAACCACCGTTTCTTTTGCACCGACTGTGTTTGTGGTGATTATAGTTCTACCCACGCTTTCGGCTTCCATAATAGATACAGGCATACCCTCTCTATAAGTTGGAAGAATAAATGCCGTGCAGTCTTCTAAAAATGGTCTAACATCATTTGTCACGCCCAAATAATTAATCGAGCCGTCGTCTATATACTCTTTAATATCACTTAGTTTTTCGCTTCCTTCAGCACCTAAATAATTAAACACTACGTCAGGATGTTGCTTCTTAACAATTCTTGCGCACTCTAAATATTCATATAAGCCTTTTGTCCTTAACATACGGGCAATTATCAGTATATTTTTAGTGTTTTTTATAGGCTTAAACTCAAAGTGAGATAGGTCTATACCAACGCCACGGATAATATGGCATTTTTCTTCTATCACCAATTTTCTATTGACAAATTCAGATTTATCGTCATTATTAAGAAAAAATACAGCTTTAGAAATCTTAAACGCTGACTTATAAAGTTTATTTACAACAGTGCGAATTATCTTCCATTTTAGGCCTTGCTTTATATATACGTCGCCCAAGCCCTCAACCATAGAATAAATGTTTTTAACGCCTGCTTTTTTTGCGGCTTTAACGCCAAAAGTGTTAGGCTTTAGTTGAAAGGTAAACACTACGTCTGGTTTTTCTTTTTTGATGATTTTTGTTAATTTGTTTTTATATTTTAATATAGCAAAAGGATTTAGACCTCTATTATTTTGCTCTGCACAATAAAAGTTGACCCCTAAATCCCTGATATCTTTTTCTCTTAAATTGTCGTGCGCAATAACGCTGACAGAATGACCCTTTTCTTTCAAAAACTCAATTAAGCTTTTGCGAAAATTTATCACGCTCATAGACTCAGTCATTATAAACAAATATTTCATTTGCGTTATTTTGCTCCCTTATGATTAAATACGACGGCTATAGTCTTAAAGATAATTTTTACGTCAAGCCAAACCGACCTTTTTTTGATATATTCAATATCGAGCAAGACTTTATCTTGTGGCTTTAAGTCATATCCACCGCTTACTTGCGCAAGTCCTGTAATTCCAGGTTTTACCTTTAATCTTTGGTTAAAGCCGTGAATATATTTTTCAAACTCCACGTAAAAACACTCTCTCTCTGGTCTTGGACCGATAAGTGACATCGTGCCTATCAAACAGCAAAATAGCTGTGGAAGCTCATCAAAACGAGTCTTTCTTAAAACCCTGCCAAATTTATAAATTCTTTTATCGTTTTCTCCACCAGACCATTGCGCCCCGTCTTTTTCTGCGTCGGCGTGCATTGACCTAAATTTTATGACCTTAATTTTTTTGCCGTTAAGCCCTAGCCTTTCTTGAGTGTAAAAAACACTTCCTTTTGAAGAGCATTTAATTATTATGGCAACGGTAATAAATGGCAAAATTAACAAACTTAAGGCTATTAATGAAAACACAATATCAAACAAACGCTTAAAAAATGAATAAAAAGGTTTTTTTCTAAGCTTTCCTATTTGTTCGATATGATATTCTTCGCCTTTTTCTACTTCAAACGGCAAAACTACCGAAACTGCCAAGTCTTTACTTACAATTTCAGCATATCCTTCAACCAAAGATGCCTCTTTAATTTTATTGTCATTAGTCGGAATACTCATATAAAATTTAGCCTATTTTGCCTTATAAAATTCTTTTGTATAACTTAGATATACTTTATCTATAAAATTATACTATATATTTTATTATTTGTCAAGAGCCATTTTCTTTATTTAATAAATAGTTTTTCAAGTAAAGAATTGGCATTTTTAACATAAAAAATCCACCCTTGTAAAAAGAGTGGTTTTTGTGTTTTTAGTATCTTTTTACAGACTATTATATTGCATCTGCACTTTCGTTTTGAATAGAATTATCTATATTTTGTTTTTGAATATCTTTTTTTATTGCTTTTCTAATAACGCTTATAACTATTGGCGCATCGATAACAATACATAATATCCAGCTGACAGGATATGACACGTAAACCATACCAAAAGTTGGGTTTAACAAGTAGAAAGTGTATAACCAGAAAATTCTAAATGCGCACACGCAAATCAAACTGATTACCATTGAAGAAAAAGATTTTCCTATCGCACGCATTGCAAGTGACAAAACTTCCATTATACCACAAAGAAAATACGTAAATGCATACCATTTAAGACGTATTCCTGCAAATTGAATTACCAATGGGTCATTTGTCATCATTCTAAAGAACGGCTCTGATATTAGATATCCCAAAAGCCCCACGGCAATTTGAACAATACTAACAAGAAGGCACGCTTTGATTATTGTTTCGCTTACCCTTTTGTGCTTTCTTGCACCAAAGTTTTGACTAACAAAAGACATACTTGCAACGGCTATTGCGTTTCCTGCTAGATACATCCAACCATCAAGTTGACCGGCTATTGATACACCTGTTGTTGCTTCTAAACCAAAACTGTTTACGGTTGATGAAATCATTATGTTAGAAATAGAGAACAATGAGCCTTGTATTCCCGTTGGGATACCAACGCTTAGCGATTCTAAAAGTTCGCTCTTATATATCTTTAGATATTTGAACTCAAATCTTGAATAACCATTGCTCTTTTTAATTGCTATAAATGAAAGCACAAGCGAAATCAATCTTGACAAAACGGTTGCAAGCGCAACGCCATCAACAGTCATCCCAAACGCTTTTATAAAAATATAGTTAAGAACAATGTTTGCAACACCACCTACCGTTAAATATATCATAGGTCTAACTGAATCGCCAACAGCCCTAAGTATGCCTGCTATACAGTTATTAAGCAAAATTACTGGCATACCCAAGCAGTATATTTTCATATATAATGTGGCTTGTGGGATAAGTTCTGCATCACACTGCATCCACGTTAAAAAAGTTTCTGCACCAAAAAAGCCAATTAAACCAAATACTATACCACCAAAAAAGCAAGCTACAAGTGAAGTTCCCACCGTTCTTCTTGCCCTTTGAACGTTTTTAGCACCCACGCATCTAGAAACAACAACGCTAACACCACTTGCTATACCCATAAATAGATTTAGTAGCAAGGTGTCTATCGTGCCCGTTGCACCAACAGCACCAACAGCCCTGTCGTTTACCAATATGCCAAGCATTATTGTATCGGTCATATTGAAAGCCTTATCTAGCATGTATGCTAAAATAATTGGCACTGTAAAAACAATAAGTTTTTTAAATACAGAGCCTGTAGTTAAGTCCACTTCCCTTTTTGATAGTTTTGCTGTCATAATATATATTTCTTCCTATTGCACCTTTAGTGCTTTTTACTATAACTGTCTCAAAGTTTTTATATTCTTATTTTTATATGTTGTAAACTTAAACGTATATCCATTAGACTCTTGCTTTTTACTTGTTTTGGTTAGCACCCAATCTTTATTTTCATCAAGGTTTGGGAAAAATACAGTTGCGTCGCCGTCTGCATCAACTTTTGTGATAAGCGCTTCACTGCAATACTCAAGCAAAAGTTTATAAATGCTTCCACCACCTATAACGAAAACGTCATCTAAGTTATAGTTTTTTAAAACTTTATTAAGCTCAGCAAGGTCTTTAACCACTATTGCGCCGTCATAAGCATCATTTCCACGATGAAAAACTATATTTATTCTATTCTTTAGAGGTTGTGAGTTGGGAAAACTCTTTAGCGTTTTACTGCCCATAACGACAATCTTGCCCCTTGTTTGCTCTCTAAAAAACGCCATGTCAAGTGGGATAGAAAACAAAAGGTCGTTATCTTTGCCTATTCCCCAGTTTTTATCTACTGCAACTATTGCTTTCATTAAATTGCAACCTCTATTTTGTCTTCAAGTTTAGTGTATTCATATCCATCAAGCCTAAAGTCATCAACCGTAAAGTCATAAAAGTTTTTAACTTCTGGGTTTATCCAAAGTTTTGGAGCTGGCATTTGTGGATTTTTAAGTATTTTTTCAACTATTGGAACGTGCCTATCGTAAATGTGCGCATCGGCTATTACGTGCACGAGCTCGCCGACCTTTAGTCCCGATACTTGGGCAAACATATGTAGTAATATTGCATATTGCACAACGTTCCAGTTATTTGCCGTTAGAACGTCGTTAGAACGCTGATTGAGTATTCCGTTTAAGGTGTCCCCCGTCACGTTAAAGGTCATCGAATATGCGCAAGGATATAGATGCATTTCGTGTAAGTCTTGGAAGGTATAAATGTTGGTCATAATTCGCCTTGACGATGGGTTGTTTTTTAAATCAAAAAGCACCCTGTCAACCTGGTCAAACTCGCCTTCTTTATACTTATGCTTAACGCCTAATTGATAGCCGTAAGCCTTTCCGATAGACCCTGTTTCATCAGCCCAGCTATCCCAAATGTGACTGTTTAGGTCTTTTATGTTGTTAGATTTTTTTTGCCAAATCCATAAAATTTCATCAATAGCTGACTTGAAAGCCGTTCTGCGAAGTGAAATTATAGGAAATTCTTTTGTTAGGTCATATCTATTTACAATGCAAAACTTCTTTACGGTATGCGCTGGCGTTCCATCTTCCCACCTTGGGCGAACTGGAAGGTCTGTATCCCACCTGCCGTTATCAATAATGTTTCTACAAGTTTCAATAAAAATTTTGTCTGCTAAACTCATTTTCGTTTCTCCTTATGAATATATCTATTTTGCTGTAAGCACTTTGCTTTTTACACCCTTAATCATTCCGAGTTTTCCTGATAAAGAGTTGATTATAGGCTGTGGAGCATCTACGACAACACTAATAATATTTAGTTTTTTTTGTTTATATGGCAATCCCATTCTGCCGATAATGTATTCGCCAAAATCATGAAGTAGTGCATTGATTTTTTGCACTGCATCAACGTCGTTTACTATAATTGCTATAACTGAAATGTTGTTTTCCATATCTATCCCCCAACGCTTTAATTATCTATTATTTTAGCCTAAATATCTTTCTTATCAATAAACAAAGGGATATAACGACTGTAATTGCAAGCACTACGTAGTAAATTAATAGTATGACTGGATTATTTGCAAAAACTCCCGTCACGTATAATATCAATCCTAATATTGCAAGCAAAAAAACGCCCTGCATACATAAAAGTGACAAAACTTTATAAACGGCCATAAAACAAACAACTGCTATGGCTTTAATTGCACCAAATATTAAATTACTTTTATGTAAAATCATTATTTTCTCCTAAAACAAATTAGAAAAATATTTTCCTGCATCGTATAAAAATCTGCTTAAACCACGCATTGACAGCGCCCACTCTGGCACAACGCCCACAACTTGCTCCACACTGCAAGTTCCATACTCGCTTCGGCTGTCTTTGCTGTTTTTTCGGTTATCCCCCAAATAGAAAATTTCACCTTCATTTATTTCCCAATATGGAAATATTCCGTCTGGTGTAGACGTGTTTTCTGGCAAATAAGTTTCTTTTAACTCCTGTAAATCATTTAGGTCTTCGCCAACCAATACTTTGCCATTTTCTATTTTGACAAAAATTGTTTTATCTTTTTGTCCGATAACTATTGCCCTTTTTATAAGCCAATCATAGCCACTGCCATTTTCACTTTCTTTTTCGCCGTCAATAACTATTATATCTCCTTCTTCTGGAGCTATGTTTTTGTTTGCAAACAGCACTTCGCTAGACTTTAAGGTTGGCTCCATTGACTCGCCATCAACGTACACGCTTATCAAAATAAAATTTGTAAACACGAAAATAGTTGCCATTATTAAAAAGATAACGCCCATAAAAAGGCCAAAGGTTCTATTTCCCCTTTGCTTTTTTTGCATCTTTTCAACTAAACTGTCGTTTACTTTATACATAAATTCCCCTACTATCTGTGCTACAACCTTTATAATATTGACTAATCTTGCTTTTGATAAACCTTAATAATCTTTTGAAGCTCGTCTAATGACAAAAAAATTGCTCTGCCACATTTTGTGCATTTGATTTTAATGTCTGCACCCGTGCGCACTATTTGCCACTCGTTGCCACCACAAGCGTGAGCTTTTTTTGAGATTATTTTATCCCCAACACTGTATATCATATCTCACCTAATAAAAGTCTATATCCAAAGCACGTTGTTGATTAAGTAATCACTTCCGCTTGCCTTTATCTCTAGGGCGTTTATTTTTGAATAGTCTTTAAGCACCATTCCTTCTGCCGTTTTAAATTTGTTCATTTCTAACATTACGTTGTGCCAAACGTCTCCACCTAAAAGGCTAACCTTTACAAAATATTCGGTTTTCGTGCCAAAGTAATCGCTTATTAGTTTTACAGTCAACGTCGATTGTAGCTTAGCATAAACGTCTAACATTAGCATTGAGCCGTTTTTAGGTTGATATTTTTTACTCGCAGGGGCAAAGGTTAATAGCCCATCGCTACAAGTAAGCCCGTTAATACCCATAGGACCTTTCATTTCTTTTACGACAGCACTATTAATTAAGTCCTTATTCTTATCTTGCATATTTGAAGTTGACGGTGCAAATATGGACTGCGAATTTTTTATTCTTGAAGAATACAAAATATTACTTTTAAAAGTGTTATCGATTTGGTCTAGACTAAAACGCTTTGATATTAAACTGGTACTTAACCTTAATCGGTTTTTATATTCTACTATTGCAAATATAAATAATATTTCCGACTCTTTATAAGGCACGTATTTAGCTGTATACTTGCCGTTTTGCCCTTTTTTGGCATCAATTTTTTGATAGCAACGAAGGGCTGGATTTACCATTTCTTCAGCAATAAATACGTGGACTTTGTCAACCCCTAGTGCACTTTCAGCATCAGTTTGAACTTCGACTACTATTTTTCCATTATCTACGTCACACTTAATTTCGGCTTCTTTAGGGAGCGTTATATCTTCATCACGCAAGAATTTATCAAAAAACAAAAGCAAGTTGTCATAGCTAACGTTATCAACCTTGTCTACGTAATTAGCAGATAGATACATTGCTCTATAAATTCCTTCTGGAATTTTGCTAATTGTATCTTGCGCTCTATCAACGTCAAAATTATTGTCGTTGGTTGCACACAATAAAAGTGTCGGCGTTTTTATGTGCATAGCATATGATTGTGAATCTATCCCTGCAATAAACTGACAAGCTTCACTTGTAAATTGCGGCTCAATCATACCACCGAATTTATATATGCCCTTATATCCTATCCAACCAAAGTTAAGTGCTAAAACAGCTGCATCTAAATTTTGGTCAGAACCTATCACTTGCCATAGCGCCGTTGAAACCTTACAAGCGCCTAACGCACCGACCTTAGTTATATTCGGCAAGCTTTTAAGATATTTAACTGCATATTTAAGCACAGCACACCACTCATACCAACAGGTGTTTTTTGCATCTTTTTTTATCGAATAAAGATTATCTTTTGAGTTGTCGTAAACGGCATAGCTTATGCTTTGTGGATAAACAGTGTAGTTTTGCTTTTGTTCTTTATATCCCGCAAGGTCGATTAATAAAACGGCATAGCCTTTTGAAATCAAATCTTTTAAAAGCTTTGACTCTCTATTTATTTCAAAATCTTCCACAAGTAAAATTGCAGGACAATTAGTCTCTTTACTGCCACGCATAAGCTCTGCATAAATGCTTACGCTTCCATCTTTTACCTTTCTTCCTTCTATATAGAGCTTTGAAATTATAATATTTTCGCTATTTTGTTCTTCAATTATATTAGCACCGACAATTTCTGGCAATTCAAAATTTTTCCATAGCGCTGTCGGCGTTAAAATTTTTTCAAACATACCTACCTCGTCCACAAAATCTATCCAAAATTTAAAAATATTCTCGTTTTAAGTTGATTTTTTGGTTAGTTTAGTTTATAATAGTTTTCACTCGCCTTTGTAAAAGCGACACTACTCTATTATATTTCAACTATTATTATATATCATTATTTTTATCAAAGCAAGCATTTTTTACATTTAGATACAATTTATTAGACAACGTTTCAGTAGTTTGACTAAATCAATTATAGATTTTAAGCAACCATAACTAAAGGGGATACAAATGACCTGTTCTTTTTCAAAAGAGTTTTCTTCTTCAGCTTATACTAATTTAGAAAACTTATTTATAACAGAATACTTGCCTATTGCCGAGGGCGATGCCGTTAAAGTTTATCTTTACGGTCTTTTCCTTTGTGGGCACCCTGAAAACGACCAGTCTATTAACGAGATTTCTAAAAATCTTAAAATGCAAGAAAAGGCTATAATCGATTGCTTTTTGTTTTGGGAAGAATTTGGACTTTTGTCAATAATTTCTAAAGACCCTTTTGCCGTTCAATATCACCCAATTCGCTCGATGACAAGCTCTAAGCCAAAAAAATATAAGGCTGAAAAGTATTCTGACTTTACTAAAGGGCTTCAAGCACTTGTTCCTAATCGTATGATTTCCACTAGCGAATATTCTGAGTATTTTATGATTATGGAAACCTATTTTATCAAACCTGAAGCAATGCTTATGATTGTCAAATACTGCATTGATAAAAAGGGTGGCGACATTTCTTATCGCTATATTTCTAAGGTTGCAAAAGACTTTGGAAACAGGTCGATAAACACTGCTGATAAAGTTGAAAAAGAGCTTTCTTCTTACATCGCTCAGACTGGGATTCTTGAAAAAATCTTGCGTGCGCTTTCCCTTCGCCGTCAACCTGATATTGAAGATGCAAACTTGCTTAAAAAATGGACAAGCGAACTTTCTTTTGACAGCGATAATATTATCTTTGCCGCTTCTAAACTTAAAAAAGGCAGTATGGAAAAGCTTGATGAGTTTTTGCTTGAACTTTACGCAATGAAGAGTTTTTCTAGAGAAGAAATCGCTGGCTTTATGGACAAAAAGAAGTCTATATACGACCTTGCTATTAAAATCAATAAGGCGCTGTCTATTTACGTTGACGTTATTGACACCGTTGTAGATACTTATACTAAAAAATGGCTTTCGTACGGCTTTGAAGAAGATGCTCTATTATTTATAGCTTCTAATTGCTTTAAAGATGGCAAAAATACTCTTCAAGATATGGATGAGCTTATTGAAGTCTTGCGTCAGCGTGGATTTATTACGCTGTCTAGTGTTGGTGATTATTTTGAAGGAATTAAAAAGACTGATGAGTTTATTTCTAAACTGCTTTTAACTATTGGACTTAATCGCAAACCTAACCCTTGGGATAGAGAAAACCTTAATATTTGGAAAAATTGGAATTTTTCTGATGAGATGATTTTAGAAGCAGGCAAGCTTGCATCTGGAAAAAGCTCGCCTATCGCTTATATGAACGGAATTTTGAGTAATTGGAAAAAAGATAACGTTTTCAGCTTAGAAAACATATCTTCTTCTGCTAGTGTCACTGACAACTCTCAAGAAAGTTATAATCGTGAATACGAAAGAAGGCGTTCTATTGCACTTTCTCGTGCGCAAAAGAATAACGAAATTGCTATGGAGATTGAAGGTTTTGCGCAAATTTTTAGCAGGCTTAACAGTATTGAAAAAGACTTAGCCTTTGCAGAAATTGCAGGCGACAGCCATGCGCTTAATAACCTTGAAAAAGAAAAGAAAGAACTTATATCTAACGGAGAAAAATTGCTTAAAACAAAAAGGCTTTCATTTGAATCGCTATCACCTATCTACGCTTGCAAAAAGTGCAATGACACAGGATACGTGGGTACACATAGATGCGATTGTTTTGACAAAAAATAATATAATTATAATGAAAAAAATGCTCAAAGGAGTTTTCTTTGAGCATTTTTATTTTTGTTTTGTTTTTATTTTCTGTCTTCTAACTTAACGTATTGGTTTCTGCCGTTTGTTGAAACGTATGCAGGACGAATAATTTTGCCGTTATTATAAAGCTCTTCAAGTCTATGCGCACTCCAGCCGGACATTCTTGCAACGGCAAACATAGGTGTGAAAAGCTCGATTGGAAGACCGAGCATATTGTAAACGAAACCACTATAAAAGTCCACGTTTGCAGATACCCCTTTTACAATCTTTCTCTTTTCGCAAATAAGTTTTTGAGAAATTCTTTCAACCTTATCGTAAAGCTTAAACTCTTTCTTTCTGCCCTTTTCGCTAGCTAGCTCTGAAACAAAGCCCTTAAACACTTCTGCCCTTGGGTCAGAAATAGAATAAACGGCGTGCCCCATACCATACACTAAGCCGGAATTGTCGTATGCCTCACCTGCAAGTAGCTTTGATACGTATGCACTAATTTCATCATCGTCTTCCCAATCGCTAACGTTCTTTTTAATGTCTGCAAACATTTCCATAACCTTTATGTTTGCGCCACCATGCTTAGGACCTTTTAACGAGCATAATGCTGCAGTAATGGTTGAATACGTATCAGTTCCAGCAGATGTGACCACGTGGGTTGTAAACGTTGAGTTGTTTCCACCACCGTGCTCTGCGTGCAGAATAAACGCTATGTCCAAAACCTTTGCTTCAAGCTCAGTGAACTTATTGTCTGGACGGAGCATATGTAAAATATTTTCAGCCGTTGAATAATCTGGGCGTGGTCTATGAATATATAGCGACTTGCCTTCGTTATAGTGCATATGTGCGTTATATGCGTAAACTGCAAGCATTGGCGTGACTGCAATTAACGATAAGCATTGGCTTAAAACGTTTTCCAAAGAATTGTCAAGCGCTTGATGGTCATAGCTATATAGAGCCAGAATACACCTTGCAATTGAGTTCATAATGTCTTTATTAGGCGCTTTCATAACAACGTCTCTAACAAAGTTTTTAGGAAGTTTTCTATATGCTGATAAGAGTTTGTTGAACTCTATGAGTTCTTCTTTATTTGGAAGTTTATTGAAAAGCAAGAGATAGGTTGCTTCTTCAAAACCACAGCGCAGCTCATCGTCATAGTTTTCTATCATTTTTTTAACGTCTATGCCACGATAATAAAGTTCGCCTGGAATAGGTGTTAAAACTCCGTCCACGTTCTTTTTTGCAATAACGTCTGAAATGTCCGTTAGTCCTGTGACAACGCCTGCACCCGTTTCGTCTCTAAGTCCCCTTTTTACTTGATTTTCTTTATACGTTGCCTCAGTAAACTTTGGATTTTGCTGATAAAGTTTTGTAAGCTTTGCAACTTCTTCATATTGATAATGCGATTTAGACATAACTAAAGCACTCCTTATAATCTAACTTGTTTTGCACTAATATCAATTGCTAATTAGTCTTCAATCCTTATAACTGAATTTATTTTTATCATTTCGTTTAGTGCTGAAAGCTTATCAAGTGTTTTCTTTAATGCACCTTCTAAGCATACGTGTGTGTTGACAACGATTTGTGCATTGCCGTCAGCAACACCTACTTGTTTAACTTCTGCAATGCTGATATTGTTTTTAGCAAACGTTGTTGCTATCTTTGCTAAAACGCCTGCCATATCTTTAACCGTCAAACGAATATAGTATTTTGAAGTAAAGTCCTTTACAAACTTTGTTTCTTTATTGCCTTTAGCGTTGTTTTTAAAGCTTGCATAGAAATACTCGTTATGCTTTGCTGCAAAAATAACGTCTGAAACGATTGCACTGCCAGTTGGGAGAGCGCCAGCGCCCCTACCATAAAGCATAATTTCACCAACTGCATCGCCCACTAAGTGAACGGCGTTAAATGAATCGTTTACGCTTGCAAGTGGATTGTCGTTTTTGATAAACGTTGGGTGAACTCTAACTTCAACGCCCTTTTCCGTATCCTTGCCGATACCCAAAAGCTTAAGAGTATAACCCATTTCTTTGCCTTGAGCGATATCTTCTTTTGTGATAGCCGTGATGCCTTCTCTATATACGTTTTCTATGCAAATCTTTTTATTAAATGCAAGGCTTGATAAAATTGAAAGCTTATACATAGCGTCAAACCCTTCAACGTCTGCCGTTGGGTCAAACTCAGCATAGCCTAGGCGTTGTGCTTCTTTTAACGCTTCTTCATAAGACCAGCCTTCATAAGCCATTTTTGTTAAGATATAGTTTGTTGTGCCGTTGATAATGCCCTTGATTGACAAAATCTTGTTTGCTTGCATGCCGTCGATAAGCGTTCTGATAATAGGAACGCCACCAACACAGCTCGCCTCAAAAAAGAGTCCTGCGTTCATCTTTTTTGCTTCGGCTTCAAGTTCTGGCCAGTGCTTAGCGAACAATTCCTTGTTAGACGTGACGACTGTTTTTCCACTCATAAGTGCTGTTTTAACAAAAGTTTTGGCAACGCCTGTGCCACCGATAACTTCTACAACGATGTCAACTTCTGGGTTAGAGCAAACTTCTTCAATGCTTGATGCAATCTTGCTTTCTTCAACGCCAAGAGAAAGCGCCCTTTCTTTATTTTTTTCCAAAACGGCTTGAACCGTTATGTCAACGCCTTGAGTCTTTTTGAAATATTCTCTATTTTTTGTTAAAATTTCATACGTGCCTCCACCGACAACGCCTAAACCCAAAATAGCAACACCAGCTTTCTTTAACATACTTTTCTCCTTTTATCTGTTAAGTTCATATATGATTTTTAGTCCATCTAACGTTAACGTTCTATCGACTAGATTTATAAGTTTAACTTCTTTTGCAATAATTTCGCCAAGACCACCTGTAGCTACCACTTTGATTTCGCTAAGTCCAAGCTCTTTTTTAATTCTCTTCAAAATATTATCAACTAAGCCTGCAAAACCAAAGATAATGCCTGCTTGCATACAGTGTTTTGTGTTTTTGCCAATAACCGTTTTTGGCGCATCAAGTTCTACCATTGGTAGTTGTGCCGTTTTTGTTGCCAAGCCTTCAAGCGAAGTCTTTATTCCAGGCGCTATTACAACGCCGAGTAGTTCGCATTTATCTGTTATAACGTCAAACGTTGTGGCTGTGCCAAAGTCAATTACAACGATTGGACCACCATACTTGTTAAATGCCGAAACGCTGTTAACGATTATGTCTGCGCCAACCTCTCTTGCGTTTTCTGCCTTGATGTTAAGCCCTGTCTTTATCCCCGGTCCAACGATAATAGGCGAAATACCAAAAAAGTATTCGCACATATGGCAAATTGTATAGTTTAAGGCTGGGATAACCGATGAAAAGATAATTCCATCGATATCGCTCTTTTTAATATTTCTGTCCGACAAAAGACCAACTAAAACCGAACCATATTCGTCTGCCGTTCTTGAAATTCTTGACGACACACGAAAAGACGCCACGAGCTTATCGCCGTCAAACACACCGTATTTTATATTCGTATTACCTAAATCTATCGCTAAGAGCATAATCTATTCCAATTTTTCTCCATCCGTATTTTCAGTGTGATGACTATCTACGGTTTCTTCGCTATCATCCACCACACTATTAGAGCCACCAACTATTTTTATAATTCTATAAAGCGCTGGCGACACAATTAGGTTTATTGCAAATTCTATAAAAAAATTGAAAGTGACCAATATTACTATTATAAAAACAAAAGGATTCATCCCTGAAACGTGTGCATAATCAGGCAAAGATGCAAGGACGTTTTGAAATGCAACGATACTATTGTTCATACACAAACAACCGAGTATAAATATCGCAGTATTGACAATCGGAACTAATCCTGATGCAATAAATACTGCAACGTATTTGTTTTTTCTTTTTATAAGTCTAAATGCAATCCCTGCAACAAAGCCTGCCACCGTAGTTTTAACAACACACGTTAATACTGTTATGACTGGCGACATAGACCAAATTATAAAATAAAATCCTGCTGGTGCAATAATTACTTGAATAAGCACCACTAATCCACACGCAAAGCCTAATATTGCACCGGCAAGTGGACCGAGTAAAAGTGCACCAAGAACAATAGGTATCAGTGTAAAGTTGAGCTGAACTAAGCCAATGTTAATACTTCCACCTACTGCTTGCAAAACAACAACCAACGACAATAAAATTGCAAGAAAAGCAATATTTCTTGCTGAAAAAAACTTACTATTCATTTTTGCCTCCAATCAGATTTCTTTTAGAATATCTGTTGCTTAAAAAAATTTTTGTTTTTTGCTAGTCAGTCTTAAAAACTAATAACTGCTAACTAAACATAATTATTTTATCACAAATTAAGCATAATCGCAAATAAATATAAGCTTTTTTTCACATTTTTATATAAATATACGTATATTGATATTAGAACGCTCCACCAATCACAAAAAAAATCTACATAGGTGGAGATATATACTTTGGAGGTATCTTATGCACAATTTCGATTTATTTGGCGGAAATAACTGCTGTCTTTGGATTTTGATAATTTTACTTATCATCTGCCTTTGCAAGAGCGGTTGTTTAAATGGCTTCTTTGGTAGTTGTTATTGTCTACCTGTGGCATTATTTATCATTTGCTGTCTTTGTAAAAACGGTGGCTTCTTAGGTGGCTACGGTGGCTGTGGCTGTAAATAACGGCAAGCATTTAACAGTAAAATAAGAATTCGGGGTGCAAAAAGTCACCCCGTTTTTTTATACTTTAATTGTGCTAAAAAATACCTAATATACTATATGTTGAATCTGCATCAGGCGTTGCTGAAGGTGGTAGAACAGGTCTTACAGCATTAGTTACTGCTGGCTTATTCTTTATCTGCTTATTCTTAACTCCACTTGCAAGCCTTATCCCTGGCGTTGCAACTGCACCTGCTCTTATCTACGTTGGCGTATTGATGCTTAGAAACTTTAAGGCTATCGATATGGACGACCTTGCAAGTGCTCTTCCTGCTTTCTTAACATTAATACTTATGCCACTTACATATTCTATTTCAAATGGTATCGCTGTTGGTGCTATTGCTTATGTATTAATTCAATTATTAACCGGCAAATATTCTAAGAAAGATATCGTTGTTACAATTATTGCAATTCTCTTTATTTTAAGATTTGCATTTATTAACACACTATAATTTCTTTTAAAACTATTAAAGCCTTGCGAATTTTCGCAAGGCTTTATTTTTTTGTATTTTATTATTGCTTAGCGTTCTAGACTCCCTTTTTTCTGCCTAAATCGGTGTTGTCTATCGTTCTATCTCTTAATGTCTTTTCTATATTTGGCTTATCTTCATATCTATAATCTTCGCCATACTTTTTGATATATTTATCAATCACCATATGCGATGCATTTTTTGGTGATTTTCCATTTACCTGGCGTTGATATTTAAAAAACTCGTCGCTGTCTTTTAGGTCATCTACCATAACCATATCTTCAAAATAGCCTGTTAGTCTTACGCTCTTTATAATATCTCTAATATACTCTTTATTTTGTTTTAACTTAATGAGCGCTGGGAAGTCTGCGCCACCAACAAATAATTGCTCCCAATCTCTGCCTTCATATTTTTTAAGCATATCACTTGCAATTTTAAGGTGGTTTAGTTCTTGTTCAAAATGTTCAAGCCATATCTTTTTGATTTGTGGGTGCGTTTCATCTTGATAGCAAGAATAATATAGATAGCACTCTGTATATTCGTGCATTACCCAGCTTTCATACATTGTGCTTGATGGGTCTATGAGCGAGCCGTAGCCTGTCACGTGCTGTTCTTCTATCATTGCGATTTCGCTGTATAATTTTCTGCCTAAATCGCTGTGATAAAATGAGCCCACGTTCATATAATAGTTCATTGTTTGTTGCTCGGCTGCCGTTATAATATTTGCGTGTAGCCTTGTAATTAAGCTGTCTTGCCAGCAGTTGATATATCTTCTTATATCGTCGTTTGGGTGTCTATGCTCGGAAATAGTTGGTCTTGCAGGCGTTATTTCGGTATACCCACCCACCAACCTTTCGGCGTGCACGCCCTGTTCCATATCTAGTAAATTTGCATATCTATAAAGGTGGTCAAAGTCTTCTAAAAGTGCAAAGTCAAGCTGAGCTTTTACAAAAGGGTTTGGCTCTTTTTGAGCAAGGTCTGCCGTTAAGTCAACTGCAAGTTGCTCGTAGCCAATGGTCGTTTCTAAGATAGTTTCGTTAATAGGTTTTAACGATGAAATTCGCTTTTGCTGAAACTGCTCTTCCCTTCTAACGCCTGCTATGATGCGCCTTACGTCGTTATTAAGGCAATGCCTATTAAAGTGGTGCAAAAACCAGTTTGCCTCAAACTCTGTACCGTTCATTAAGATTACCCTTGTCTTTGTGTAAGGGTCGGTCTCGTTCTTGTCATAAGGCTTTGGCGCTAAAGTATTATAGCTTGGATAAATTATTTTGCTGTTTTTTGGTAATTCTTTAAATGGGTTCATATTTTACTCTCCTTTTTTACAAAGAGTATTGCCAAAAATTAAACCGTTATACAAAAAAAGACTTTTTAGCATTTATATTAACTAAAAAGTCGTTAAATTTATCTATTATATTTTTTTGTTAGAGCCTTTAGTTTTGAAAAAGATTTAGCTGAAATTTGGTCTTTTGTAAATTTAACCGACCAATTTTCTTTCTTTACAACGCCAGGCGTGTTTATTCTATAATCACTTCCTAAAAGCAATAGGTCTTGCATAGGAAGAATGAACGTCTTTGATTTTGACTTTGCGCCCAGCATAATTATTGCGTTTGCTAAGCCAAAATTGTCTTGAATTTCAAAATTTATATTTAGCAATTTCAAACTGTTTTTCACGCCATTATATAAATTGTTATAATCCCAATCGCTAAGGGTATTTATAAGCCCCATCAAAGTGTCGTTATCGTGGGTGCCTGTATAGCAAATAGAGTTTTCATCAATACGCTCTGGCAAATATAAATTGTCTTTATCACCGTTAAATGCAAACGACAAAATCTTCATCCCAGGATAGCCCAGTCTTTTTATCAAATCCCTAACGCTATCGTCTATAATGCCTAAATCTTCTGCAATAATTCTGTTTTTATCGTTTTTTTGATGAATAGCGCTAAACAGCTCTTCCGACGGAACTTTTATCCACTCTCCAACTTTTGCGTTGGTGCTGTCAGCCTCTATTTCATAGTATCTGTCAAGCGCTCTAAAATGGTCTATTCTAACAAGGTCGTAAACCTTTAGCGCCTTTTCAATTCTACTTACCCACCAACTAAAATTATCCTTTTGATGCTCGGCATAGTCATACACAGGGTTGCCCCAAAGCTGACCGTCCTCACAAAAATAATCTGGTGGAACGCCTGCTTTCTTTTTTGGCATTAAGTTTTGGTCTAGCTTAAAAAGATGACTATTTTTCCACACGTCAACGCTATCTAGCGCAACGTAAAGTGGCATATCCCCCAAAATTTCTATACCCTTTTTATTTGCATAATTTTTTAAATTCAGCCACTGACCTTTTGCAATAAACTGAATAAACTCATAAAACAAAACTCTGTCTTTATATGCCCTTTCAAATTGCCTAAGCTCTTTAGGACTTCTATTTTTTAGACCTTCTTCCCACTCGTAAAAATGCTTTTGCCCTGACGCTTCCTTAATTGCCATAAACAGAGCATAATCACGGCTTTCTTTGCTAAGCAAGTATTTTCTAAACTGTGGAAGATTTTTATCAAACCTAGAAAACGCCTTTTCTAAGAGTGGATATCTAACGGCATAAAGCTCGCCATAGTCTATTCTTTCTTTATCGCTAAGCGAAAATTTTGCTTCTTCTTTTGTTATTAAGCCTTGCTCTATGAGTAGTTCAATGCTGATAAAGTATGGACTAAAAGAATCCGAGCAAACTGACGAGTATGGTGAGTTTCCATATCCAGTTTGAACTAACGGTAAAATTTGCCAAACCTTTTGCCCTGACTTATATAGTAAATCTATAAAATTATAACTTTCTTTGCCAAAATCGCCTATTCCATATTTGCTAGGAAGACTAAATATCGGCATTAAAACGCCACTCTTTCGACTTAATGAATTATTTTCCATATTTTAATAGGAACAAATTTTGTCCCTTTTTCCTTTTCTAATTTTGATTTTATAATATAAATCCACCGTCAACGCTTATGATTTGACCAGTGATAAAATCAGCTTCATCTAAACATAAAAAGTATATTAAATTAGCAACGTCAATTGGCTTTCCTATTCTATTTAACGGCGTTTGCATTTTTAGTTCGTTTAGTTCATCACTGCTTAAACGTGCGTTCATTGGCGTGTCGATAACGCCTGGGCATACGCAGTTTACGTTAATCCCACTTAGTCCCACTTCTTTTGCAAGCGCTTTTGTGTAGCCTATTAGTCCTGCTTTAGCGCTTGAATATGCAACTTCCATACTGCTTCCCGATATTCCCCACATTGACGATACGTTTACTATTTTGCCTTTCTTTTTATCTATCATGCCTTTAAGCGCTCTATTTGTTATTTGATATGCACTTTTAAGGTTTACTGAAAATATCTTATCCCACTCTTTTTCGGTCGTTTCGGTTATAAGCTTTGTTAGGCTTAAGCCAGCGTTATTGACAAGAACGTCTAAATGCTTAAAGCTCTTTTCTATGGTATTCATCATATTTTCTACTTGTTCACTTTTAGCGAAATTTGCTTTTATAGCAAAAAAGTATTGGCTTTTATTTTGTTTTTCAAGTTCTAAATAAAAGTCGTCTATACTATTTTGATTAGAGTTATACTGACCTATAACGAAATATCCGTTATCTATAAACTTTTTGGCTGTGGCTTTGCCTATGCCACCAGAAACGCCTGTGATAAGTGCTGTTTTCAATGCTTTTATCCTTTTATTGCTTACTTAATTTAATTTCTACAAATTGAACAATACCCACAAATTAAATTTGTGGGTATAATCGTTTTTTTTAGTTTTTGTTAAAGATTAGCCTTTAACTCTTTCCATATATTCGCCAGTTCTTGTGTCAACTCTGATGAGTTCACCTTCTTCAACGAACATTGGAACTTGAAGCTTTGTGCCTGTTTCTAAAACGGCTTCTTTTGTTGCGTTGGTTGCTGTGTTGCCCTTAACTGATGGGTCTGCTTGTACAACACGAAGAACAACGAAGTTTTCGCATTCTACTGAAAAAGCAACGCCCTTATATGACCTAACGATAACTGGGTCGTTTTCTTTGATGTATTTTAATGCGTCTTCAACTTGTTCATAGTTAAGTGGCGTTAGGTTAAATTCTTGGTCCATGAAATAGTAAAGCTCGCCATCTGTATAAGAATATGTCATATTCTTTGTTTCGATTTGTGCTTCTTGAACTTTTTCGGTTGGGTTCCAAGTTTTTTCTAAAACTTTTCCAGTCACAACGTTTTTCATTGTTGTTCTAACAAAAGCCGCACCTTTACCTGGTTTAACGTGTTGGAAGTCAACGATTGTATAAATATTACTTTCATATTCAAATGTGACGCCCTTTCTAAAATCGCCTGCTGTAATCATACTTGATTTCTCCTTAAAATTTATATCTAATTTATTTTTTTATTTTATTATCATAAGCTCTTTACTATCCGTAAAAAGCCTTTTGACTTTATCTTTTGTTAAAAGCACCGTGTCTTCAATCCTTATTCCATATTCGCCCTCAAAATATAAGCCAGGCTCTATGGTAAAGAGCATATTCTCTTTTAACTCGTCTTTTCTTTTTGGTGAGAGCAATGGATATTCGTGAACTTCTAAGCCTATTCCGTGCCCCAACGAGTGAGTGAAATATTTTGCTAAGCCTTTCTTTTCAAGCTCGGCCCTTGCATAGCCGTCAGCAACGTCTGTTTTTGTTCCAACCTTTATGTTTTTTTCTGCCACAAGGTTTGCTTTTAGCACTGCATTATATCTATCAATGAACTCTTTTGTTGGATTGCCAAAAAACACAGTTCTTGTTATATCAGATGAATATCCTTGATATTTAGCGCCCATATCGATTAGTATAGGCATATCTTTTTCTAGCTTTGTGCCGTTAGATTTGTGATGTGGGACTGCTGAGTTTTTAGAAAAAGCAACTATCGTTTCAAACGAAGTGCCTTGTGCGCCAAACTCAACGACTTTTTTCTCAATTATAGCCTTTAGTTCAAGTTCTGTTATGCCTTCAAAAATGTTTTCAAGCCCTTCGTATAACGCCTTTTGGGCAATCTCGCACGCAACAACGGTTTTATCAATCTCGCTTTGAGCTTTTATTGCACGCATTTTACTTATTAGCTCTTCGCTATCTAAAACGTTAAAGCCCCACGATAAAATCTCGTTATATCTTTTTACCGAAACTCTTGAAAAATCTAGGTATAAATTTTTTGAATTTATATTACTTAAAAACTCTTTTACGTCGCTTACGTCATTTAGTAGTTTTACGTCTATTCCAGCGCTTATTAAATTATCCTTAACGCCTGAATACGACCTTGCATCAATAAAGCAAGTTTTTTGGTCTGCAACGACAAGGAAGCCATCATCAAGCGTTGCGTTTATAAAGTATTGACTTGTCAAATCATCAAGCACAAGACAAGCGTTTTGATTACTAAATGGACTATTTTTCATTTGACTATATTATTTTACCAAAAAAATTAAATTATGTCAATTCCATAATATATATTTTGCATATTTAATGCGTCTAAATCTTGCGTTCCTGCCGATTCGCATATGATATATGGCGTTAAATTAAGTTTTTTTATGGCATTTGATAATGGCTCAAAATCTGGACCGTAATGGTCGTCTTCAAAAGTTAGGTGCCTTACTTCGCCCTTTGCAGAGTATTGTATTTTTGAAAAGTGAATATGAAAGTTTTTCATCTTTTCATAACCTAGCTCATCAATCATAAACGAAAGTCTATCTAGATAGTCTTGCTGAGTTTTTAAACTTCCAAACTCCCTTGCGTTGATATGCCCAAAATCTACACAAGGCGTATAAATTTTGTCAATCTTGCAAAACTCAACAACTTCTTCAATAGTTCCTATTTGACCAAGTTTTCCCATCGTTTCTGGACAGTATATAAGGTCATCAAGACCATTTTCATAAATTATATCTCTTAAATTTTCAATCCTTTTCTTAGTAAGCTCAACAGCTTTTTCCCTGCTCATTTTACCTTGGCTTGCTGGGTGAAAAACTATTCTTTTGCCACCCATAAGTTTTACTTTTAATGCTGATTGCAAAATATAATTATAAGACTTAACTGCATTTTCTTCTTCTGGATTAGCAAAGTTTATATAATATGGTGCGTGCACGCTTATTTCAACGCCGTTATCTTTAAAGGCCTTGCCAATACTTATAGCCTTTTCATCGCTTAAATTAACGCCACGGCCAAACGAATATTCAAAACAAGTTAGTCCTAAATTTTTAACCCAAACAGCGCTATCTTCACTATGCTTTAACCCTGCCTCGCTAAAGGCTATTGAATTGCCACTTGGCCCAAATTTAATCATACTTACCTTCCTTTGTTGCCGTTAGGTCGGCTTTAAGTTGAGCTTTTAAGTCATCGATGCTGTCAAACTTTTTAATATCTCTTATAAAGTCTAAAAATAGCACTTCGATTTCTTTATTGTATAAATCGCCACAAAAATCTATGATATGAACTTCGAGTAGCTTTTGTTCTAAGTCAAAAGTCGGCCTTGCGCCGTAATTAATTATAGCATAATATTCTTTATTTTCTAAAACGACCTTTCCTGCATAAACGCCGTCACGAAGGCAAAATTTATCTTTATCTAAAATAATGTTTGCAGTTGGAAAGCCAAGTTTTGTGCCAACTTGCCTATCTTTTATAACCTTGCCGGTTATAGAATAATTTCTTCCTAAAAGTGTGTTTGCGCCCTTAATGTTGCCATTTTCGAGCAAGCTTTTAACGAGCGTGGTTGAAATTTTTTGCTTTTTAACTAAAAGCGTTTCCACTATAATATGCTCTTGTTTGTTATTTTTGGCATATTCGGTTAAATATTTAGCATCGCCCTTTCCAAACGCACCAAACGAATAGTCCTCGCCACTGACGTAGTGCGATATATTATATTTTTTATTAAGGTCATCTAAAAAATCTTTTCTATCAGTACTTAAAAACTCTTTTGTAGGCTCAGCAAAATATATTTCATCAGCACCCAAACTAGTTAAAAACTTTTGTCTTTCGTGGCTCAAAAAAACGCATTTATCATCTCCATCTATTACACCTTTTAGATTGCCCGAAAAAGTGAAAACGACAAGCGACAAATTTCTTGTATTTGCAATTTCTTTTGCCTTTAATATAACCTTTTGATGCCCTAAATGTACGCTATCAAAATAACCTAGCGCAATAACTGTGGGCTTTATTTGTTTATCTAACATAAGAATTTATCCTAAGAATTCCATTTTCTACTTTGCCAACGCCTATAAATGCGCCTTGATTATATACTCTATACGTGCCGTCAGCAAAACCATAATTTTCATAAACGCCGTCAAGAATTTTTTGAGCTTGTTTACTGGTCAAATCTAGCTTGTCAAAACTTACTGCAAGGTCTGGGGCAATAACGTATTTTTCTACGTTTTCGCTAGCCTTAAACTCATCAACGCCAATGCCGTTTTCCATTGTGAAGATGCCACACCTTGTTCTAGTTAATTTACTCATAACGCCAAGCGAGTTTACTTCTTTTGCAATATCTCTTGCGAGCGAGCGAATATACGTGCCACCCTTACAGTCAATCTTAAACTCAAATTCGTTTTCGCTTATTTGCTTTGTACACTCTATATTAAGTATGCAAACTTTTTTGGCTTCAAGAAAAACCTCTTTGCCCTCTCTTGCTAGCTCATAGCTTCTTTTGCCGTTTATACATTTTGCTGAATATATAGGTGGAACTTGCATAATCTCGCCCACAAACTTTGATAAAACGCTTTTTATTTGCTCTAGTGTTGGGATATTTATCGTTTTGCCGGTAATTTGCCCTGTTATATCCAAAGTATCCGTTGTATAGCCAAAAACAAAGCGAGCGATATAAGTTTTTTCTTTGTCAAGTAAATATTGAAAAAGCCTTGACGCCTTGCCAATTCCAACAGGCAAAACGCCCTCTGCCATAGGGTCAAGAGTGCCCATATGCCCACACGGACTATTAAATTTTTTCTTTACAGCACCCACGGCATAAGCCGAGCTCATGCCAGATGGCTTTATTATATTTATAAATCCCGTCATAACTTAAGAAAAATAATTTTATAATTTGTTAATCCTTAATGTGTCTACTTACTGCAAAACAAATTTTATCAACGACTTCTTCGTATTCGCCTTGAATTTGACAACCACTTGCCAAAACATGTCCACCACCACCAAAAGTGCCTGCAACAGCATTAACGTCAGTGCTTTTTGAACGAAAACTTATTTTATATTTGTTTTTATCCATCTCTAATATGCAAGCGCCCACTTCAACGCCCTCAATCCCCATAACAAAGTCGATAAAACCCTCTGTTTCGTCTCTTTTAGCGCCACTTTCTATCAGATGACTTTCCAAAATAGAAGCAACTGCAAACCTACCGTCTAAAAAATACCTGATTTTAGACATCGTTATTCCAAAGAGCTTCGCCCTTTGTTTGGTTTGCTTTGAAAACATATGATAATGAATATTGTTTAAGTCTGCACCTTTCTCTATGAGCTTTGAAGCCGAACGCATTGTGTTCGCCGTCACGTTTTTGTGCTTAAAATTACCTGTATCGGTCATTATCCCCATAGCTAAAAGATTGGCAATTTCGGTTGTTATTTCAGCATTTAGGCTTTCTATAAGCGCCAAAACGTTTTCTGAGTTGCTTGCATTATCTATAACAACGTTTTCTTTTGCAAACATTGTGTTTGAAACGTGATGGTCTAAAACGTAAGTGTTTTTATGCTTCAAAAACGCTTCATAAAAATCCCCAAGCCTTGTAAGGTCAGCACAGTCTATTGCAAGCATTGCCGAAAATTCGCCACTTAAATTGCTCTCAACAAACTCTGCGCTTTTTAAAAAGAAAAATCTCGACGGAACGGTGTCGTCGCAAAAGACTTTAGCCTTGATGCCGAGATTGTTTAGTGCGTGGAAAAGTGCAAGTGCCGAGCCAAGCGTGTCACCATCAGGTCTAACGTGGCAAATAATCGCCACGCTTTTTTCCTTTTTTAGCTTTAACGATAACTCTTCTATAGTTTTCACTTTTACTTATCCTCGCTTATTTGTTTGAATAGTTTATCCATTTTATCGCCATATTCCATAGAGCCGTCTAATATGAATTTAAGTTCTGGAACGGTTCTAGCACGCACAACTTTTGCAAGTTCAAACCTGATTTTCTTTGCATCAGCCTTGATTGCTTCAAAGGTGGCGTTGGCCTTTTCTTTATTCGTTGAAAACACGCTTACGTAAACCTTTGCAAAAGAAAGGTCGTTTGCGCAGTCAACTGCCAAAATCGAAAACATTTCGGTTATAAATGGATTTTTAAGTTTTCTTGAAATGATATCGTAAATCTCTTTCTTTAGTTCGCTATTTAATCTATCACTTCTAGAAACGCCGTTATTTTTTCTCATTAATCTTTATTTTCCTCTACTTGATAACTTTCGATAAAGTCGCCAACCTTAATATCGTTAAACTTCTCTATGCTGATACCACATTCAAAGCCTTGTGCGACTTCTTTTACGTCATCTTTAAATCTCTTTAATTGGTTAACGTTTCCTTCGCAAATCATAACGTCATCACGATAAATACGAAGTTTGCCGTTTCTTATAATCTTGCCTTCAGTCACGTAGCAACCTGCAACTTGACCAACGCCAGAAATCTTGAATACTTCTCTAACCTCAGCCTTACCCATATACACTTCGGTAAATTTAGGTGCAAGCATACCCTTAAGCGCTCTTTCAACGTCTTCAATAGCTTCATAGATAACTCTATAAAGTTTAATATCAACGCCACTTCTTTCAGCAATTTGCTTTGCGTTTGAGTCTGGTCTAACGTTAAAGCCGATAATGATTGCATTTGATGATTCTGCAAGCATAATATCCGATTCTTTGATTGCTCCTGCCGCTGCGTGAATTACGTTTACTCTAACTTCAGTATTAGATAGTTTTTCAAGCGAGCTTCTAACTGCTTCAACCGAACCTTGAACGTCAGCTTTTACGATGAGTGGAAGAATCTTCATTTCGCCTTCGGCAATCCTATTAAACACGTCGTCAAGCGTCACCTTGCTTGCAGCTTTAAGCATATTTTCTTTTTCTTTGTTTTGTCTTTCTTCAGCAACGAGTTTAGCAAGTTTTTCGTGCTCAACTGCATATAAAACGTCGCCAGAGTTTGGAACTTCATCAAGACCCATAATCGACACTGGTGTTGATGGGCCAGCGCTAGTCACCTTTCTTCCTTTATCGTCAGTCATAGCCCTAACTTTACCCGTGACAGTGCCAACGATAATGCTGTCTGACACACGTAGGGTTCCGTTTTGAACGAGAATTGTTGCAATTGGACCTTTGCTTTGGTCAAGTTTTGCTTCGATAACAACGCCCTTTGCCTTTCTATCTGGGTTTGCCTTTAATTCTTTCATTTCAGCAACGAGATTGATATTTTCAAGCAAGTTATCAAAACCTTCGCCTGTCTTAGCAGAAATTGGACAAAGTATTGTGTCTCCACCCCATTCTTCAGGAAGCAAGCCGTGTTCTGTGAGTTGCGTTTTAATTCTTTCTGGATTTGCTTCTGGCTTATCCATCTTATTAATTGCAACGATAATTGGAACGTCTGCCGCTTTTGCGTGGTTGATAGCCTCTATAGTTTGTGGCATTATGCCGTCGTCAGCAGCAACGACTAAGATTGCAATATCGGTTGCTTGCGCACCACGTGCACGCATTGCTGTAAACGCTGCGTGACCTGGAGTATCAAGGAAAGTGATTGTTTCACCCCCAACCGTCACTTGATATGCACCGATGTGTTGCGTGATGCCACCAGCTTCGCCAGCAGTCACGTTTGTCTTTCTAATTCTATCGAGAAGTGACGTTTTACCGTGGTCAACGTGTCCCATAACAGTGACAACTGGTGGGCGCTTTTTAAGGCTTTCTGCAGAGTCAACAACGTCTTCAAAACCTTCGCTTAAAACGTCTTCTGCAGTTTTGTCAAGCTTTAATTCGAGTTCAATACCAAGGTCATCGGCAATAAAGGCTGCCGTATCAAAGTCGATTGAGTCGTTAATAGTTTTCATTATGCCTTCTTTGAAAAGCCTTTTTGTAATTTCAGCAGCTGTGATACCAATTTTTTCACTTAAAACTTTAAGTGGGATAATTTCGGTTGTGATTACTGCCTTTTCAATCTTGATTACGTTTACTTCAGACTTTTCTTTTGCCTTTTTAACAGGCCTAAACTTTCTATAACCACTCTTATTTTCATCAAAGTCGTCAATATCGACTTGACCTTTAATAAGCGCACGCTTATTGATAACGTGCTTATCTTCAAACGACCTTTCGCTCGTTTGCTTTTTCTTTGCGAAATTGCGTTTATCCTCTTTTTGAACTATAGGTGGCGCAATAAAGGTTGATTGCTTTGGATTTTTGCTAAAGCCACCTTGATTTGACTTGTTAAATTCTGGTTTGCCCTTAAAAGGCGCTCCGTCTTTCTTTTGTTCAAACTTTGGCTGACCAAAAGGCTTATCTCCCGGACGAAACTCTTTTTGTGGGCGCTTGTTATAATCTTTATTATCACGCTCTACGTTATTTGAACGTGGCGACCTTTGAATAGGCACTTCTCTACGCAAAATAAACGATGGGCGCTCTGGCTTGGTTTCAGCAACAGGTTGTGGCTTTTCTGCTTCCACAGCTTCAGGCTTATCTTCTTTTGCTTGGACTAAAATTGTTTCTTCGGTCTTTACCTCAGCCTGCTCTTGCACTTTTTTAGATTGTTTTTCTTCTTTATCCTTTTTAGCACTTTCCTGCTCTAAAGTTTGAGCGCTTAAAAGATTTTGTTCTTTTTCCTTTTCTAATTTTTCAAGTTCAAGCGTTTTCAACTTTTCTTCAAGCATTTTTTTACATGCTTTTAAGTCCACAGCAACTTTATTTGTTGTTTGGATAAAGGTTTTGATGTTTCCATCTTCAATAATTTTACCTGCTAGCTTTATATTATCAAAGCGCATATTATTCTTTTCAGCCATTTAATTCTCCTAATTTATATGAGTAAAATCGTTATTACAGTTATCTAAAATTGCCTTTGCAAACGCCTTATCTGTAATTGCCATTACCTTTGAATTTTCTTTAAACGTTATATCTTCAAGTTTAATTTTTTTTGTAATTATGATTGGGCAGTGATATTTGCTTGCAACTTTTTTAGCGTCTTTAATTGTGTTTTCACTTGCCGAACAGCAAACTACTAAAAGGTTTATGCTTTTTAACGTTTGCACGGCGTTCATACCTATTCGATATTTTTTAGCACGGATTGCAAAACCAATAAAGGTTTGCGCCTTAGTCTTTATTTCCAAGAAAATCCTCCAAAATCTTATCGTAAACACTATCTTCAACTGGTGCAGAAAACGCCCTGTTTAAAAGTCTTTGTTTTTTGAGCTTTAAAATGCAGTTTTTATCATTGCAAACGTAAGCGCCCCTGCCGTTGAGCTTGCCTGTTAAGTCAAGCTTTATTTCTTCGCCAAACTTAACCACTCTTATTAGTTCTTTTTTGGGTTTTGCCGTTCTACACGCAATGCACGTACGAATTGGCACCTTTTTTTCCATATTATTCTGCTACCTCGTCTTGAACGTCTTCGGCGCTATAATCTTCAAGTTCGCTGATGGCGTTTGATTCACTCTTAACGTCTATCTTCCAACCTGTAAGTTTAACAGCAAGCCTTGCGTTTTGACCACTTCTACCAATAGCAAGCGAAAGTTTATCATCTGGAACGACTGCCATTGCACTTTCATCACCCATTTGAATTACTTTTATTACACGTGCTGGTGATAGTGCGCTTGAAATAAATTCTAATGGGTTTTCGCTCCAAGGAATAATGTCAATCTTTTCTCCACCAAGTTCAGATACAATTGCGTTTACTCTTGCGCCCTTACTTCCAACGCAAGCGCCAACTGCATCAATTGATGGGTCTTCACTATAAATGGCAATTTTTGTTCTTTGACCAGGGTCTCTTGCAACGCCTTTAACTTGAACTATGCCTTGTTTAATTTCTGGAACTTCATTTTCAAACAAACGCTTAACAAGACCGTTTGCCGTTCTTGATACGACTATTTGAGCAACTCTACCAGAGCTTTTTACTCTCTTTACGTAAACGTTGAGTTTTTGATTAAGTTCGTACTTTTCATTAGGAACTTGGTCCTTTGGCATAAGCACGCCTTCGATTTGGCTTCCACCAATTTCAACGTATACACAGCCGTCTTCTATGCGACGAACGGTACAAGTCATAAGTTCGCCTTCTTTATCTTCGAACTCATTTACTGTGTTTTCGTGTTCAATTTCACGAAGTTTTTGTAAAAGCACTTGCTTTGCAGTTTGTGCTGTTATTCTGCTGAAATTCTTAGTTGAAATTTCCACAGTAAATTGGTCGCCAACCTTGTATGACTTTTTTGTTTGCTTAGCTTCTTCAATGCTGATTTCCTTATCGGCATCTACGACTTCTTCAACTATTGCACGCACGCTATAAACTTTGATAGATTTTTTCTCAGCATTGATTTTAACTTCTACCGTACCACCCACGGCAGAGTTTTTCTTGTAAGCAATGCTTAGCGCATTTTCAAGCGCAGAAATAAATTCGTCTTTTGAAATACCTTTTTGTCTTTCAAGTTCGTCAAGTGCAGCAAAGAAATCTTGATTAATCATTGTTTTCTCCTTAATATTTATCCTAAATTAA
>JAZNCJ010000036.1:0-66321 GCA_045587465.1 Christensenellaceae bacterium | reverse complement strand
ACCCTGTCTTTTTGACACCCTTTTTCTTCCCAACAGGCGAGGAAGAAAAGGATGTTCGCTTAATTACGCAGCGAATGCAAATTCGTTATTGTTTGCATTTAAATTTAATTTTCCGTTTTTTCGAAGACGAGCCTTCGGCATGCTTATATCCTTACAAGTGACACATAATCGAATCTAAAACGTCCCCATATTTGTCAAGATTTTCTTGACAATTTTTAATTATTAAATATCATTAATTTCATATGGTGTCAATTGATATACATAGTGATTTAACCAATTCATGTATATTAAATTTGCTGTTGACGACCAACACATTTTTATTTCGCCCTTATCGCCACTTACGTAATAGTTTTGTGGTGGCTCTATTTTAAGCCCCCTGCTTAAGTCACGCTTATATTCAAGCTCCAAAGTGTCCCTATCATACTCTGCGTGACCTGTTATAAAGATGAATTTATTATCTTTTGAACGGATAATGCCGGCTCCTGCTTCTTTCGAGCTTGCAAGAAGCACAATGTCTTTACACTTTTTGATGTCTTCTTCATACACTGTCGTATGTCGAGAATGTGGCATAAAAAACCTATCGTCAGTGCCCTTTAATAGTTTATCGTATTTAACTAGCTTTTTGTGCTTAAAAACGCCAAAAAGCTTTTTAGAAAGTGAGTGTTTTTGTATGCCATAGTAATAGTGTAGCGCTGCTTGAGCGCCCCAACAGATAAACAACGTGCTGGTCACGCTTTTTTTAGCAAACTCAAAAATTTCTTCAAGTTCTTTCCAATACTTAACTTCTGAAAATTCCATTTCTTCAACGGGCGCACCCGTGATAATCATACCGTCGAACTTTCTGTTTTTAACCTGTTCAAAGGTTGTATAAAATTTATCCAAATGTTCAAAAGGCGTGTTCTTGCCCACATAACTTGTTGTGCTAACCAAAGTCACGTTTATTTGTAGTGGCGAGTTTGAAAGCAATCTCATAAGTTGTGTTTCCGTGACTATTTTAGTCGGCATCAAATTGACAATCGCAATTTCAAGTGGGCGAATGTCTTGCTTTGCAGCCCTTTGATTATTCATAACGAATATGTTTTCCGACTGCAAAATCTTTGTTGCTGGAATATCTTTTGGAACTATGATAGGCATTTATTTTCTCCTAATGTGTTTTATCCTACTGTTTAGATTTGGTCCAATGCTTGTTTTATATCTTCAATTAAATCGTCAGCATTTTCGATACCACAAGAATATCTAATAAGCGTTGGTGGGATACCTGCTGCTTCTAATTGAGCGTCCGTCATTTGACGGTGTGTTGCGTTTGCTGGGTGCAAGCAACACGTTCTTGCATCGGCAACGTGTGTTTCGATTGCCGCAACCTTTAAGCTCTTCATAAACTTTTCTGCTGTTTTTCTATCGCCCTTAACTGCAAAACTTAAAACGCCACAAGAGCC
This sequence comes from Christensenellaceae bacterium, assembly GCA_045587465.1. Lineage (GTDB taxonomy): Bacteria > Bacillota > Clostridia > Christensenellales > Borkfalkiaceae > UBA1259. The sequence goes on along the minus strand of JAZNCJ010000036.1, from coordinate 64,885 downwards.
GTTTGACAAATATTTTTGACCAAGCTCGTAATATTTATCCCCTTTTAAGCCACAATATCTAACCCACTCAATCTTGTCGCTTTTACTTAAGAATTCTGCCACTTTTTGACCGTTTTCGCAGTGGCGCTTCATTCTTACGTGTAAACTTTCTAAGCCGAGATTGATATAAAATGCGTGTTGTGGAGATTGAATTGAACCAAAATCTCTCATAAGTTGGGCAGTAGCTTTTGTGATGAAAGCACCACCATTACCAAACTTTTCTGCATACACAATGCCGTGATAACTGTCGTCTGGTGTGCAGAGCCCTGGATATTTATCTTTATGCGCCATCCAGTCGAACTTACCTGCATCGATAATAGCGCCACCAACCGAAACGCCGTGCCCGTCAATATACTTTGTCGTTGAGTGTGTGACGATGTCTGCACCCCACTCGATAGGACGGCAGTTTACTGGGGTTGCAAACGTGTTATCGATAATGAAAGGAACGCCGTGTTTATGCGCAACCTTTGCAAAGAGTTCAATGTCTAAAACAGAGCAAGCTGGATTTGCTATTGTTTCGCCAAAAACAGCCTTGGTGTTTGGACGGAAAGCCGCATTTAATTCTTCTTCTGTTGCGTCTGGAGAAATAAAAGTAAAATCAATGCCCATCTTTTTCATCGTGACGGCAAAAAGGTTAAACGTTCCACCGTAGATTGCCGAACTAGAAATAACGTGGTCGCCACAGTTTGCAAGGTTAAAGATTGAATAAAAGTTTGCAGCTTGACCTGATGACGTGAGCATTGCTGCCGTGCCACCTTCAAGCTGACAAAGTTTTGCTGCAACTAAGTCGTTTGTTGGGTTTTGAAGTCTTGTATAAAAATATCCACTTGCTTCAAGGTCAAAAAGCTTGCCCATATCTTCGCTTGTGTCATACTTAAAAGTTGTGCTTTGATAAATTGGGATTTGTCTTGGTTCGCCATTTTTTGGGGTATAACCACCTTGAACGCAGACGGTTTCGATTCTCTTTTTGTTTTCCATTTTATTTTCTCCTAAATTTTTGTCTATAGTTTATTTATAATTTTTAATTTGGCGTTCTTTTTCTCGTTTTAAATCCTTTTCCATAATCGAACGCTTTTTATCGTACGTATGTTTTCCTTGACAAACGCCAAGTTCCATTTTGATTAGCGCCCCCTTAAAATATAGTTTAAGTGGGATAAGCGTTAAGCCCTTTTGGGTTATTTTGGCATTTATTTTTAAAATCTCATCTGAGTGCAAAAGTAGTTTTCTATCCCTTTTAGAGTCTTTTGTATTAAACGCCCCAGACTTGTCGTAAAGCGCTATGTGCATATTCTTAATAAAAAGCTCGCCACTATGGATTATACAAAAACTGTCTTTTAGGTTTACGCCACCAAGTCTAAGTGACTTGACTTCGCTTCCCTCAAGCACAATCCCTGCTTCATATCTATCAAGTATGAAATATTCGTGTGTGGCTTGCCTATTAAGGCAAATGACTTTTGCATCCATAAGTATCCTCTAATCTAATATTTTACTACAATTATTTTACTTTTGCAACCATTATTAAAAAATAATTGTTTTTATGCCAAAACAAATTCTGCACGCCTATCGCCAAGATTAATGCCTGCGACCTTTATTTTAAGCTTTTGTCCAAGTTTATAAGTGTTTTTCCCATCGCTCAGCGTATAATTTTTGGCGTCTAAAACAAGCTTTTTCCTAGTTCTTAAAGTTTCAATTTTTATAAGCCCTTCAATGCCGTTGTCAAGCTCTACGAACACGCCAAAATTTGTCACGCCACTTACTATGCCATCAAACTCTTCGCCAACGTAGCCACTGATAAATAAAAGTTTATAAAAATCATCAACTGCACGCTCGGCTTCAGTTGCAATTTTTTCTCGCTCTGAACTTTTAGTAGATGCTGAATAAACCAACTCGCCATACCTTTCTTCTAAGTCTTGCTTACCACTTAAAAACTCTTTTATTATTCTATGAATAACAAGGTCTGGATATCTTCTTATTGGAGAAGTAAAGTGGCAATAATGTTTTAGAGACAAACCAAAGTGACCAACGTCTATCGGCGAGTATTTTGCCTTTTGCATAGAGCGTAGCATCACCCTATTTATAAGTGTAAATGCTGGAGTATTTTCTGCATTTTTGAGTATGGTTTGAAAGTCCTTTGGGTGTGCGCCTTCTTTTTTTCGCTTAAAGTTTATGCCTAACCCTTTCAAAAAGTCATAAAAGTTTTCAAGCCTTTCTTCAGTTGGCTCGCCGTGCACTCTATAAATAAAGGGCATTTCTAAATAGAACATATACTCGGCAACAGTGCAGTTTGCAAGTATCATAAATTCTTCTATAATTCTATGTGCCTTGTCACGCTTTGTTGCTTGAACGGTGATTTCGCCCTTATTGTCAACGAAAATTGAACTTTCTTTAACGTCAAGGTCAATACTTCCATTTGCATCTCGCCTTTCAATTAAAATATCGGCAAGCTTCTCCATAAGCAATATCTCTTTTTTGATATGCGCATACTCTTTTGCAAGTTTTTTATCGCCGTCTAAAATTTTTTGCACGTTAGTGTAAGTCATACGAGCATTGCTGTTTATCACCGACGTGCAAATTTCATAGCTTTTTACTCTTCCGTCTTTTCCAACCGTCATCACGCATGATAGAGTAGGTCTATCTACCTTTTCTTTTAATGAACAAAGGTCATTACATAGCCTTTCTGGGAGCATTGGAATAACCTTTTCTGGAAAATACACGCTTGTGCCCCTAACGTATGCTTCCCTGTCAACAGCATCATCTTTTATGACATAATGGGTGACGTCTGCGATATGCACGCCAAGCTCAAAGTCGCCGTTTTTAAGTTTTTTAATCGATATGGCATCGTCAAAATCCCTTGCGTCTTCGCCATCGATAGTCATTGTTATTTGGTCACGAAAATCTTTTCTGCCATTTAAATCTTTTGCCGAAAACGGTTTATAATCATTGACTGTGATGATTGTGTCTTTTTCAAACCTTTCAGGGAGGTCAAAATTATATAAAATTGACTTTAGCTCTGCCTTTTTTTCAAATTGGCGACCTAAAATTTTGGTTATTATGCCCTCTGGGTTTTGCTTTTTTGGATATGCCGTGATTTTAACTACTACTTTATCACCTGACTTTGCCCTTAAGCCTTTAGAAAATGGCACGTATATATCATTGAAATATTTTTTATCATCAGGGCAAACAAACCCACCGTTTTTGTGCGAAAAATAAGTTCCCACAAGCTCAGTGATTCCACGGCTGATAATCTTTAATACTCGTGCCGTGGTGCGTGCTCCCTCTCCACGAGTGCGCTCGGCAAAAACAAGGTCGCCGTGCATAGCGCCCCTAAGGTCAGAGTGTGGGATAAAATAATCTTCCTTAGTCTGGTCAGTGGGAATTAAAAAGGCATAGCCACGCTCGTTCCCCTGAAGTTTTCCTTCTATAATTTCTCTTGCCATACATATCCTTAATAAGGCTTTGTCGCAGAGAGTTGTTGATTTATACAACACAAAGAGACAGAGCCTAAAAAAATAAAAGGTGGTTAAGCTTTAGCCAACCACCAAAATTAACGTTTCTATAAATTATAATGAAGCAAAATGGAACACAATTGCAAAACCGATACATAAAACTGCAAAAACTACACTTGCGATAACTGTTAATTTCTTCATTTTATGTTCAAAAGTTTTACTTTTGTTTTTGCCTAAAAACGTTTCTGTTTGTCCACCAAGTGCGCTTACACCTGATGAGTTGCCTGGTTGAAACAACACAACGAGTATGATAAATATTGCACATATTGCCATAATTGCAAGAACTATATATTTAATATAATCGTGCCATATAGTCCATTCTTTACTTGAAGCCATAAGCATTGCTAACATATTCATAATTATCTCCTTAAAAGGTGCGATTTAAACATTTCGCTAATGATTATATCACACAAAATCAATTTTTTCAACTATTTTTTAATAGTTTTATTTAATAATCAAACTTTTGCCACTCATTTCTTGTGGGATTGGCAATTCCATTAAATCTAAAAGTGTTGGCGCAACGTCTGCTAAAATTCCACCCTCTGAAAGTTTAATATCCTTAACGTCATTTCCCACAACAATTAGCGGAACTTTGTTTGTTGTATGCGCTGTAAATGGAGAGCCGTCTTCAGCTTGCATTTTGTCAGCGTTTCCGTGGTCGGCTGTGATAATTGCCATGCCACCGAGTGACAATATTTTATCAACCACTTTCTTTACGCACGCATCGACAGTTTTAACTGCCTTAATTGCAGCTTTAAAATCGCCAGTGTGACCTACCATATCGCAGTTTGCAAAATTTAATATCATAACGTCATACTTATTAGTATCAAGTTTTTCAATTGCACGCTCGGTCACTTCTATTGCACTCATTTCAGGTTGCATATCGTAGGTTGCTACCTTTGGTGATGCGATAAGCTCTCTATCTTCGTTTTCGTTAGGTTTTTCAACGCCACCGTTAAAGAAAAAAGTCACGTGCGCATATTTTTCAGTTTCGGCAATTCTAAGTTGATTTAGTCCGAGTGATGAAATATATTCGCCAAGTGTATTTGTTAATACTTGTGGCTTAAATGCAATTCTTACGTTCTCAAAACTTGCATCGTATCTAGTAAAGCATACGTAGGTTGGGTTTAAAAAGCCTGTTTTTCTTTCAAAACCGTCAAATTCACTTTGACTCATTGCCCTTGTGATTTGTCTTGCTCTATCAGGACGGAAGTTGAAGAAAATGATGCTATCGCCTTTTTCAATTAAGCCGACAGGTTTGCCGTCCTTTACAATATGAGCTGGGATAACGAATTCATCGGTTGTGCCCTTTTCATAAGATGCCCTAACGTAGCTTTCAGCATCTTTTGTCACTTCGCCACTAGCCATAGTCATCATATCGTAAGCCTTTTCAACCCTATCCCAACGATTATCTCTATCCATGACGTAGTATCTGCCACCAACCGATGCGATTGTGCCGAAACCGAGCTTATCAATTTCGGTTTGTAAGTCTTTGATAAAGTCTGCACCACTTGTTGGAGAAACGTCTCTTCCGTCTAAAAAGCAATGTACAAAAACGTTGTCAAGACCTTGCATTTTTGCAAGTTTGATAAGCGCATAAAGGTGCGTTATATGACTGTGAACGCCACCATCAGATAAAAGTCCGTAAAGGTGAAGTTTCTTGCCGTTTTTCTTTGCACTATTAATTGCATATAAGAATTCTTCGTTATTAAAGAAATCGCCGTCAGAAATTGACTTTGTAATTCTTGTTAGTTCTTGATAAACTATTCTGCCTGCACCCATATTTAAGTGCCCAACTTCGCTGTTGCCCATTTGACCTTCTGGAAGCCCAACGTCCATACCACTTGCGCCGATTAACGTGCTTGGATAGTTATCCATTAAATAGTCAACGTTTTGGCTATTTGCGCATTTGATTGCGTTGCCAACGCTTTGTGGGTTTATGCCGTATCCGTCCATAATTATTATACAATTTGGTCTAGTTTTCATAAAAAAGTTCCTTATAAATGTTATCTAAATTTTTATCTTATCTATTATATAATGTAATTTAAATTAAAGCAACAAAATAATAAGTAAAATTTTCACATTGATTTTTTTTGTCAAACATTTTTTATAATTGTTTTGATTTTTTAGTATTTTTCGATGACAATCATCAAATTATGCCACTAATTTACTTGCTAAAAATCATTATTTAATGTAAAATAATTATACCGTGCTATGTGGGGAGTTAGCGATGCCCTGTTATCCGCAATTCGCTTAGCGGAGCAGAAAGCCTTTTGAGGTTTGCTGTGTGGAAGGCTGTGCGCAACAAGGAGCGTTGATATTAAGGTCTTATGCAATGTGCCCCTGTGAACCGTGTCAGAATAGGAATATAGCAGCACTAAGCAGTCCGGTATATGTGATATAAGGTTGCTTTAAAGGAGCCACCTATTGCGTTAACGCTTCGGCATAGTTTGTCGAGACTGGATGCACGGTTTTTTTGCAAAAAAACGACTTGGATTTTTCCCAAGTCGTTTTTGTTTGTTATTTATTTTTAGAATATCGCTTCTACAAATTCTTTAGCGTCAAAATCTTCTATATCGTCTATCTTTTCGCCTGTTCCTACAAAGCACACTGGCACTTCTAATTCGTATGAAAGAGATATTATAAATCCACCTTTAGCAGTGCCGTCAAGCTTAGTTAAAATTATTCCGTCAATGCCGATTGCCTCGTTAAAAACTTCTACTTGGTTGTATGCATTTTGACCAGTCGTTGCATCGAGCGCAATGAGTTTATAGTAGTTGGCTTCTGGAAACTCCCTTTTAACAACCCTATCCATTTTCTTTAGTTCTTCCATAAGGTTTGCTTTAACGTGCAGTCTTCCTGCCGTGTCAATTATCAAAACGTCTGTCTTTTTGGCTTTTACTGAGCTTATCGCATCAAAAACAACTGCAGAAGCGTCTGAGCCTTCGTCATGCTTAACAATTCTAACCTTTGCCCTATCTGCCCAAACTGAAAGTTGGTCGGCCGCAGCTGCCCTAAAGGTGTCCCCAGCGGCAATTGTCACGCTCTTTTTTTCTTTTACGAACTTGTTTGCAAGCTTTCCGATAGTAGTTGTTTTGCCAACGCCGTTTACGCCGACGACCATTATAATTGCAGGCGATTTAAATTCTATTTTTTCAGCGTAATCAAGGCTATCAAAAAGTTCTTTTTTAAGTAGCTCTATGACGTAGTCTTTGTCTTTACATTTTTCCTTTATTGCCGTTTCTCTAATTTCATCGACAATTTCCATTGTAGTTTTAACCGAAACGTCTGCTGAAATTAAAATATCTTCAAGCTCGGTATAAAACTCTTCGCCAAGCTTATTTTTTGCAAACAGCTCGGTTAACTTTTTTGATATACCATCACGAGTTTTGGATAAAACTGCTTTTAATTTACTAAATAATCCCATTTTAATTCCTTTTAAGCAAGAGTTTGGTCGCCTGTTATATCAGCAACGTCTGAAAGTTTAACAGAAACCATTTTAGAAACGCCCTTTTCTTGCATTGTCACGCCAAAGAGAGCATCTGCAAGTTCCATAGTTGGCTTTCTGTGAGTGATAACGATAAATTGCGTGTCGTTGCTAAACTTCTTTAAGTATCTAGCAAATCTATCAACGTTGGCTTCGTCAAGAGCCGCTTCAATTTCATCGAGCACGCAAAATGGCATTGGGCGAAGTCTTAAAATTGAGAACAATATCGCTATCGCTGTAAGCGCTTTTTCGCCACCCGAAAGTAGCGATAGTTTTTGGAGTTTCTTTCCCGGTGGCTCGGCAACGATTTCAACGCCTGCTTCAAGTCTGTCTTCAACGCCTGAGTAATCCATTTGAAGCATTGCCCTTCCACCACCAAAGAGTTCTTTAAAGATTCTTTGGAAGTTTTCGTTTATGGTTGTAAAGCCTTGGTCAAATTGCGTTAGCATCTCTGCTTTAATCTTGTCGATTGCTTGCTTTAAGTCTTGCTCTGCCTTTTCTAAGTCTTCTTTTTGAGAAACCATTTCCGAGTGTCTTTCTTTTAAGATTTTGCAGTCTTCAATGGCCGTTGCGTTGATAGCACCGAGTGAAGAACGTTTTTTGCGAAGCCTATTTATCTCGCTTTCACCAAAGCTTGCATCATAGCCTTCCTCACGAACTTTTACTGCCGTTTCGTACGTTTCTTGATAGTCTTCCCATATGCTTTGTTGCATATATTCTAGGTCAGAGTCTATTTTTGTAAGCGCAATTTCTTGGTCGTGCTTTTTCTCTAACAACTCATTGATTTGATTTTGGAGTTCTTGCTTTTTCTCGTCGTTTTTGTTAAGTTTTTCTCTTAGATTTGTTTTATCCGATTCGATATTTTCAATCTTGTCACGAATACCGTTAATATAATCTTGTTCAGCCTTACTAAGAGAAACTTTTTCTTGGTCAAGCCTTAATTGTTCGATAATATTCTCAGCACCCTCGTTGCTCTTTATTAAGTCTGCGTTAGTTTTTTCAGAGTCTTTTATAACTGCGTCAAGTCTTTCGTTTTCGGCATTTAGACTGCCTATTTTTGCCTTGATTTCAGTAATTTCAACTTGAGAAGCCGTGCTTTCTGCTAAAATTATTTCTCTTTGCTTTTTAAGTTCGTCGTATTCTTGCTCGTGCTTAGATGCCGTTTCACTTGCGCTAAGCTTATCTTGCTCAAGTTTTTTTCCACCACTAGCAACGCTATCATATTTTTGGTCAATTTCAGCAATCCTTGATTTAACTTCTTCTATCACGTCGCTTGTGCTTTCTATCTCTTTACCAACTTCGCTAAGAGCATGCTCGACAATGGCTTGTTTTTCCCTTTCAATTAACACTTGTTGACGCTTGCCGTTATATAAATCGTTAAGCAACGAAAGCTCGTCAAGTGCCTTATCTCTTAGTTTTTCTTTTTCTATCTTGCCTTCTTTGATAGCGAGCATTTCAGCACGCTTTTTCTCAAGCTCAGCCATATTGTCTTCTATCTTTCTATCACTTGAAAGTAATCCAACTGTATCGGCTTTTCTCGAGCCACCTGACATAGCGCCTTGCGTTGTAAACACGTCCCCATCGAGCGTGACCATCTTAAATGCAAAGCGATATTTATCGGCAATTTTGGTTGCGTTTTCAAGCGTATCAACGATTAAAGTATTGCCAAGCAAGTTAGAAATGACGTTTTCAAACTGTGCTTCGTATGAAACGAGCTTGTTCGCAACGCCCAAAGCGCCTTTTTCGTTTAGTGCGTTTGTCACTTGCAAGCTCTGTTCCCTTGGCTTAACGCTTGTAATCGGCAAGAAAGTTATTCTTCCTAACCTATTTTGTTTTAAATATTCAATTAAATATTTAGCGTCGTCAGGAGTTTTTGTGACAACGTTTTGCGCAGCCGCAGCAAGTGCAGTTTCTAGCGCTATATCATATTTTTTGTCACTTTTAATAATTTCAGCAACAACGCCCTTAATCTTTTCTTTAAGCGCTCCGTTGGTTTTTGCTTTTGTTAGCAAGGACTTAACGGCTGGAGCGTATCCATCGTAGTTGTCTTTTAATGCTTTATAGAAGTTGTCCTTTGCCATTAGCGTCGTGACAACCGAGTTTAAAGTATATATTGTGTTGTCAACCTTTGCAACTTCTTCGTTAAACGACCTAACTTCATTTTCTTTATCTTCGATTTGATTTTTAAGGTCAAATACTGCTCTATCAAGGTCGTTAATATTTTTGTCTGCACGCTCTTTTTCGTTAAACTGAGCTTCCCTTTTAACCGAAAGATTATCAAGCTTTTCAGTAAGCTCGTTTAGTTTATCAACTAAATTTTTCTTTTCAAAATTCATCGTGCCGGCATTGAGTTTAACGTTTGAAAGATTTTCGATAGACTCAATCATCTTTTTTCTATTTGCATCGGCAAGTTGCTCGCCAAGTGCAATCTTTTCAGAAACGGATAGCAATTTCTTGCTCAAACTTTCTGCTTTTGCAGATAGTCTATCAAGTTTTTGTTCTAATTCATTTAATTCTTCTAAATTAGCCGAAAAACTTTGTTTGCACTCTTTAATCATTTGATTGTTGCTTTCAATTTCGCCGTTCGCTCTTTCAATTTGGCTTTGCAAAAAGGATATTTTTTGCGCAAACATTTGTCTTTCGCCAGACGAGTGCTCCATACTAACACGCTTTTCTAAAAGTTCAGCGTTTAGTTTTCTTAAGTTTTCATCGGCATCACTTATATCTAAGAATATTTTGTCATATTGTTTTTGAGCATCTAAAAGTTCGGCGTTTCTAAGTGCCGTTTGCTCGTCAATACCCTTTATCCTAACGTTGATTTTTTCTTTTGCCTCGGCAACGCCGTCAACCTTTGCAATATACGTGTTGAGTTCATGGTGCCTTAACTGACTTGAAAGCTCGTTAAACTCTTTTGCCTTTTCGGCCTGCCTTTCAAGTGGGGCAAGTTGATTTTCTATTTCTGATAAAATGTCGTTATATCTAACGATATTTTCGTGAGTCCTTTCAAGTTTTCTCTCCGACTCGTTTTTACGTGTTTTAAACTTTGCAATGCCTGTTGCTTCTTCAAAAATAAGACGCCTATCTTCAGGCTTTGCCGACATAATCTCTTCAACCTTGCCTTGTCCGATTATGGTGTAGCCTTCTTTACCTATGCCACATTCATGCAAAAGTTCAACTATATCTCTAAGTCTTGCAGGTTGCTTGTTTATGTAATATTCACTTTCACCACTTCTAAAGAGTTTACGAGTGATTATAACTTCATTATAGTCAATGCTAAACATTTTGCTTGAATTATCAAAGTAAAGCGAAACTTCGCAATAAGAAAGCGATTTTCTTCCTTGCGTTCCACTAAAAATAACGTCTGACATACTTGAGCCACGCAAACTTTTAGCTGATTGTTCGCCAAGCACCCAACGAATTGCATCGGCAACGTTGCTTTTGCCACATCCGTTAGGTCCAACGATAGCTGTTATGCCATCACCAAACTTAATTTCGGCTTTATCTGCAAACGACTTAAATCCGTAAAGTTCCACCTTTTCGAAATTCACTTTCCTTTACCACCTTGTCTTTTTAGTTTTTTGAGTGCCGAATCTGCTGCAACGGCCTCTGCCATTTTTTTAGTTCTTGCACTCCCTTCTGCAATTTTTGTGCCGTTTAAGGTGCAAGCCACCCTAAATTCCGGCATATGTTCTGGACCTTTTTTCCATAATAGGTCATAACCTATTGAACCGAGTTTGTGTTTTTGCACGTATTCTTGAAATTCATTTTTAGAACTAGTTTCAATGCCTTTGGAATTTTGTTTTCTGCGCTCTTTTGAAAGTTCAAAATCAGCAATTATTGTGTTTTTTATAAACTTCTTAGCAGTAGTTAATCCACCGTCAAGATAAATCCCTGCAACAACTGCTTCGTATATGCTTGAAAACAATTTATCAGTTGTTCGCCTTGTTTTTTGTTGACCTTTTCCAAGAAGAACAAAATCTATTAGATTAAGCTTTTCAACTGCTTTAAGAAGTGGCTCTTTACTAACTACTTCCGAACGCTTTTTAGTAAGCTTTCCTTCATCTCCAAACGCATTTTTATATAGATGCTCGGTGACGACAAACTGAATAATAGCGTCTCCAAAAAACTCCAAAAGCTCGTTGTCTTCACCACCGTTTTCATAGGCATACGATGCGTGGGTAAAACATCTTCTAAGAAGCATTTTATCCTTAAACCTATAACCTATTCTTTTTTCACACTCATCTATATCAAAAATGTGCATTAATTAATTCCCAACCCCTCGTTTATCTCTAATTTTTCTATGATTTTATTTGAAATGTCAAACGTCGCATAATGTGCTGCTTGCAATATCGCTGCCTTAAATGCTTTGCGTTTTGACGAGCCGTGTGCCTTTATAACAGCTTTATTTACACCTAAGAAAAGTGCACCACCGTGATTGTTATAGTCAAGTTTTTTCTTTAAATCCTTGAACATTCCTTTAAGTAATAGTCCACCTAACTTGCGTTTAAATGATTTGTTTATGCCGTCTTTAAGTGTTTTTAAGAGCATACTAACCGTGCCTTCTATTGCTTTTAACGCAATGTTTCCACTAAAGCCGTCGCTAACAACAACGTCGTATTCGCCAGTTAAGATGTCCCTTCCTTCTATGTTTCCCACAAAATTCACGCCTTTAAGCTGTTTTAAGAGTGGAAGTGTTTCGTGAATTAACATATTCCCTTTTTCGTCTTCGGTTCCATTTGATAAAAGAGCAACTTTTGGTTCTTTTACGCCCATTGCTTCAGCATAAGCCGCACCCATCATTGCAAATTGAATAAGATTTATACTCTTGCAATCTGCATTTGCGCCAGAATCAAGTAAAATGACGTTTTTACCATCGATAAGCGTTGGCAAAATAGGGCTTGTTGCTGGGCGATTTACACCCTTAATTCTTCCAAGTTTTAAGGTTGCTCCAACTAAAACTGCACCCGTTGAGCCTGCCGACACAAACGCCCCTGCGTTTTCATCTTCCTTTAACCTCTTAAAAGCCACGCAAATTGAACTATTTGGTTTTCTTCTAACGGCAACGGTTGGCTCTTCTTCGCAAGTAATAACGTCTGGCGCATCAACAATTTCTACCCTTTGTTTATCAAAAGTGTATTTTTCTAAAAGGTTTTTAATAACGTCTTCTTTACCAACTAAAACTGCCCTAAAACCCTCTTTTTCATTTAAGGCATCTAAAGTGCCTAAAATAACTTCTTCTGGTGCGTTATCACCACCAAATGCGTCTATTAATATATCCATAATCTTTTTTTCCTTTGTTAGTTTTCAAGCGTGCCTACTGTTCTTGGGAATGGTAAAACGTCTCTAATGTTAGAAACTCCCGTTAAATACATAACCATTCTTTCAAAACCTAAGCCAAAACCAGAGTGAATTACCCCACCATATTTGCGTAGGTCAAGATATGACTTATAGTCTTCAGGCTTTAACGAACATTCTGCCATACGCTTTGTCAAAACGTCCATTCTTTCTTCTCTTTGACTGCCACCGATAAGTTCGCCGATTCCTGGAACTAAAAGGTCGCTTGCGGCAACTGTTTTCCCATCGTCGTTTAAGCGCATATAGAAAGCCTTGATTTCTTTTGGATAGTTCGTTAAGAACACTGGCTTTTTGAATACTTGTTCGGTGATATATCTTTCGTGCTCGCTTTGAAGGTCGCAACCCCAATATACTGGTGCATCAAACTTGTCTTTAACCTTTTCTAAAATTTCAATCGCTTCTGTGTAAGTTAAACGCTTAAACTCGTTGCTTCTAACGTTATTTAACCTTTGGACAAGACCTTGGTCAACAAAGTTATTTAAAAACTCTATTTCATCAGCACAAGACGTCATAACGTAGTCGATTATATATTTAACCATATCTTCAGCGCAGTCCATATCATCAGAAAGGTCTGCAAACGCAAGTTCTGGCTCTATCATCCAAAATTCTGCTGCGTGGCGAACTGTGTTTGAGTGTTCTGCTCTAAACGTTGGCCCAAAAGTATAAACGTTTGAATATGCCATTGCAAAATTTTCAACGTCAAGCTGACCAGAAACGGTCATACTTGCTTTTTTGCCAAAAAAGTCCTGAGAATAGTCGCACTTTCCATCAACTGTTGGAACGTTATCAAGGTCAAGTGTGGTCACTTGGAACATTGCGCCTGCACCTTCACAGTCACTGCCCGTGATGATTGGTGTGTGAACGTACACAAAGCCCCTTTGATTAAAGAAGTTGTGAATTGCAAACGCTGCTTCACTGCGTATTTTAAACACTGCCCTAAAAATATTTGTTCTTGGGCGAAGGTGTGGCATCGTGCGCAAAAATTCTAACGTGTGACGCTTTTTTTGGAGTGGATAGTCTGGCGAAGATGCGCCCAAAACTTCAATGCTATCTGCATTGATTTCAAATGGTTGCTTGTTTTGTGGCGTTAAAATTAGTTTGCCAACTACCTTTAAGCAAGCACCAACGTTTTGCTTTGCGATTTCATCATAGTTTTCTACTTTTTCTCTGTCAAAAACTATTTGACAACTTTTAAAGCAAGAGCCATCGTTAAGTTCAATAAAACCAAAAGCCTTGCTGTCTCTAATCGTTCTTGCCCAGCCACAAACCGTGACCACTTTTCCATCAAAATCTGCACTTGCAGTAAAAATGCTTTTAAGTTGTGTTCTTTTCATAGTTGTCCCTTTATACTTATTTACAATAATACTTGTATATTATAACACTAATCGGCTTGCATTTCAAGAATTTTTAGCCACCATTTTGAACTTAGTTATGAAATATATCGAAAATTTTATTATTCTAATAATAAAATCGCAATTTTTTGATAAACGCCGTGTTTTTCAGTTGTTTTTAAAATTTAAAAGCCCAACCAAATCGGTTGGACTTTAAATTTTAAGTCGCTTTAAACCTTTGTTTACGGCGTTTCATCCTTTTGCGTATCTCTAACGAGTAATGGTGGACGCTCGTCTTTTAGCGCCATTATATATGCGCCATACTGCTCGTCAGTAAGTTTTACAATTTTGTCTTTTACCTTTCTGCTATTCTTCTTTTTTCTTGACATAAATTTCTCACCGCCTTTACATTATTATCGGCTTTAAGAAATTTTTTATTCAAATTTTTAATGTTTTTTCTCGGTGCGAGTCTTGATTTTTTTATAAGTTGTATCCTTTTTAAAATCCCTTATTTTGTTGTACTCTCCACCCAATGATTCGATAGCAAATCTAAGTTCTTCAAAGTCAGCGTAAGAGATGTCTTCCCTTTCAATTTGCGTCATCAAAAACGGAAGCGCCCTTTGATCGCCATACTTTGATAAATAGCCTGCATACATAGGTATTTTATTTGGGTTTTTTACAAACTGATTTATTAAAATATCAAACACTTTATCTTCTTTTTCGCAGGTTGAAAGTATCTCGCTCAAATATTCTTTTACACTTTCATCCGAGTCGTTAAACTGAGCAACAATTTGGTTTTTAACAACGCTTGAAATTTCTTTTAGGTGCTCGGTTGCAAGTTCTTTGATAGGTGCTGAATAGTCCCATAAAATAAACTCTAAAAATCTGTCTGCACAAGCTTTACTCTCCATATCCACAAGCATATTCATAACGTAAAGCGTAAATTCTTCATCTTTATCATCCAATGCCTTAACTAAATATTTTTCATTTTCTTTTTTAGAAGTTATCGCTTCGCATAAAAAGTCGGAAACGCTAACGCCCTTTTCTAAGTGAGATTTTAGACACTTTAAAAGTAGAGAAATTTCAAACTGTAAATAATAGGTGTTTGGGGTTAGTCCATCAAGCTCGTCCAAGGCTTTATCACCAAATTCAACGTAAAGCTTAGGTATTTGATTTTCTATTTCTTCCGGCTTTACTTTGCCTATATTTTGATAAACAAAGTCGGATATGTATTTATCAAAAAGTTCATCAATATCTATTATTTTTATCATTATCTCTCTCCTTTTTTGCCTTTTCAGCAATATTTATCAGTTTTTGGAGCTTTGCTTCTTCAACGTCAAAAACCGAAAGTATAAACTTAACGTTTGAAAAGTTTTCATAGCCACTCTCAGCTAAAATCAGCCCTGCAAGTTCTTCGTTTGTCACTTCATCACTGCTTACTTGGTTTCCTATATCAAAAAACAGCCTGTCCGTTGCATTTACCACATTTGTAAAATCATCTATTCCATATAGCAAAATTCTTGACAGGCATAGCGCATATG
The DNA here is from genome assembly GCA_045587465.1 of Christensenellaceae bacterium. GTDB lineage: Bacteria > Bacillota > Clostridia > Christensenellales > Borkfalkiaceae > UBA1259. The sequence continues at coordinate 49,626 of JAZNCJ010000036.1, read as the reverse complement.
CCGAGATATAAGGTCTTGAGCTTTCGTGCTTTTCGCATAGTAATTTTTTTAAGCTAAACTCACAATAATAACTTCCTGCAACTAACGCTAGCTTTCCCCTTACCCCCGATACACATAACGCATAAACTAAAAGCCTTTTTGCATCGGCATTAACGTCGGGATTTAACATAACGTTAAGCGCAATTTCCTTAAAAACCTTTTTGTCGCAAAAAGATAAAATCATTGCACACTCTTTCATAAGTGCATCTTTGCCAAAAATTAGCCCCCAAGTTAGCATTTGTTTGGTTTCTTTCTTCTTAATTTGAGTGCTAACGTTTTGTGGGTTTTTTGCAAGCTCGCCTATCTTTTTCTTATATGTCGTTTGGCATTTTTTAGGAAGTTCTTTATAATATGGAAGTGGCAACGTTTTACTTTCTGTTTCACTGCCGTCTAGCAATTTTTTGGTTAGGTTTATATAATACTCGATAACGAAATCTTTTGGGTTATGTAGATAAGATTTTTTTAACTCTTCTAAGCCTTTTTGATAGTCCCCTAAGTTGATTAAAGATAGCGCATAGAAAAAGCGCATTGTAAAATCATATGGCCTATCTATAAGAATTTTTTCAAAACACTTATTTGCAATAAAGTGGTCTTTTCTCTCTATCGCACAGCCCACGATTTTATAGTTATCATCTGTTTTATCATCATAAAGTGATAAAGCTTTTTGATAGTAAAACTCTGCATTTTCGCTATCCTTTTGCATATCGAAAATAGTTGATAAATTACAATATGCGTTTAGATTATCGCCAAATCTATTTATGCACTCTCTTGCCGATTTTTCGGCATTTTTATAGTCGTCAAGCATTAAATATGCAACCGATAAGTCGTCTAAAGCTTGCTCGTCAAGGCAGGGTTTTGGCACTTTTTCAAGCTCTACAATACTTTCTTTAAAACTACCTGCACGAATAAATCTTTTTGCATTAGTTAGTTCTAGAGAATAGTCTGCTTTATCATAAGGATAAACTATTCTAAAGGCATATTTTTTTGCTTCTTCGCCTGAAAAAAAGTCTATAATTTCTGGGTCTATATCTTTTCTCGAAACAAAGCCGTCGACCGAGATTTTTTTATGAAAATAATATCCCGAAGCCCACAAGTTATCTAGGTAAAAATAGTTGATTGCAAGCTCTTCATAACAGGTTGAAGCCTTTTCTTTTGGGGCATAATATAAATATCTAAACCAATACAAATTAGACATTTCATACTGCTCCATAAGCGAATATACTTTTGCAATTTTTTCATAAAATTCATAATTTTTGCATATCCTTTCGCCATCAAAAAGCATTGACAAAGCGCCCAAATAATCTTTATTTTCTATGCGACAAGTTGCAAGCTTTATATATCTATTTATGTCCTTTTCAAATGGTATAATCTTGTTCATTTTTCTCTTAAAGTAGTGTTATTTTTATTTAAAAAAGTTTTCAACGTCTATCTCGTTAAACTCGTAAATTTTATCGCAAAATTCGCACTCAACACTTATTTTACCTTGCGATTTAACAATATCAAGAAGTTCATCTTTGCCTAAAGATATAAGCACCTTTTCTATTTGCTCTTTTGTGCAAAGGCACTTATACTCTGGGTTATATTCATTATATTTGTCAGTAAAGAACAACTCTTTTACTATCCACTCTGCACCGTGATTTTCAATAAGCGTAGAAACGTTTGCACAGTCTTTAACAATTTCTTCAGCTAAGAATAACGCTTCGTCTGTTGCACCCGGCAAGGCTTGGACAATAACGCCACCTGCCCCCACGCATTTTCCGTCCGTACCTATTTTTACGCCAAGTGCCATTGCCGTTGGCATTTGCTCGCTAAAAGCATAGTATGCCGTAAAATCTTCTGCAATTTCGCCACTAATAAGTTCGCTACTTCCCGTATAAGGCTCTTTTAACCCCATACTTCTAACAACTGTAAGTCTGCCGTTTTTGCCAACGCACGCACCAACGTTAAGTTTGCCGTCACTTCTTAATGGAAGGTCTATTTGTGGGTTATCTATAAATCCACGCATTTCAAGATTGCCGTTTCCACAAACGGTTATTTTTCCACCCTTTCCATCACCTTTTATGGTCACAGAAAGCTTATCTTTTTGGTTTTTTAGGTTGCTTGACATAAAGGTGCAAACGGTAAGCGTACGTCCAAGCGCAGCTGCACATACGGGCGATAATTTATGAATTTTTATTGCATCGTTTACCATTTCGGTCGTATCTAAAACCGATAAGGTTATTTGACCGTCAAATACTATGGTTTTTAATAATTTATTCAAAGTTTTTTTCCTTTCTATAACTAGTTTTTTTGATTTTTTTCTACAAGTTATCAAAGACGCCTATAAAAATAAGCGTCTTGATAAAAAATATTATTTTTTGTTTCTTTTTGCAAGTTCCTTCTTTGCCTTTTGAATTCTTTGTTCTCTTTCTTTTTTCAACTTCTCTAGCTCTAAATCTTGATCGGTAAATTCGTGCTTGTCTTTCTTTTTATGCTCTTCAACGTATTTAGCATGGTCGTCATAAAGCGCTTGCTTACTTTCTTCTAGCCTACGAATATCGTCTCTACTAAACGAAGTTGGAAGTTCGGCAATAGTAATGTCTTCATCAGTGATTGGCTTAACAGGTCTGCTATTAAGTGACGTTTGCTCAAGCATAGCAAGTTGCTCTTTATATTTTTTAAGTGCACCCGAATCACTTTCTTTAACCTTTTGATAGATACCCCTATTTTTCTTAGCGCCCTTAATTCTGTCGTTTATAAATTTATCGTATGCCCACTGCGAATAGTTAACCCAAATTAAAAGGAAAAGGGAAAAACCAAAAATAAGTGCCATAAATACGCCAATAACCATAAAAATGCCATCAAGTAAAATAAGCAAAAACGGAATTAACCCAAGCGCAATAAATAGTGCGTTATTTGGAAGTAATGCAAAAGTAAAAATAAATGAATTTTTTAATAGTTGTCTAAGTTTTAGCGTGTAAGTAGCAGACATTACAAACATATGCAAGGTCATAACAGAAAAGGTTATTAAAATTATATAGCTTAGCACTTTTATAACGCTATATATCCATTGATTGTCCGGTTGACCAGCAATGGTTTTATCACATAGTGAAATGGTCAAGATTGTTAGATAAAACACAATAGAGTAGATAAAAGTTATAGTAATAAATTGCTTAAAATTTTTCTTTATTCCGTACCAAAAATCGTTCGCAACAAATATACCCTCAGTCCAAACCATATTTCTAATTACGTAAACTGCACCAGCGATGCCGACGGCTGCAATACAAAATGCAAGTGGTGCAAATATATAAGTTGTTAAATTTACCGTAAAATTAATAGTTTCGTTTGCGCCCAATATACTTGGAAGAGCGCCATATCCTACCCCAAAACCTTGTGAAAACGGATACATTACGCCATAGTTTACGATAGCCATATATCTAAACATAAACATTGCTAGAGTTGGCAAGCAAAATAAAATGATGAGCAGGTTGATTAAAAATAATTTACCAAACCTGCTTTTGAAAATATCCCAAAAAAGTTCCCATCTGTTGGATGGAAGTGATGCCCTTGCATAGCCTTCAGATTTTTCAGAACCCATTATGAGTTTATCAAACAATCCCTTTCTTTTTCTTGCCATTATTTTCTCCAATTATGAGTTTACAACTCGTTTATTTATGTTAAAAATTTGCAAATATTCACGCACAAATTAATTTAGCACGCCTTTTGTATAATTGCCTATAATAAAATATACACTAAAATTAAATATTTTACAAATAAAATTAGGTATTATGTAAAAAAAACTTTACTTTTTTGCTTTGTTTTGATAAACTATCCATATATTATGTTTAAAGGAGACTTACTATGAAGAAGTATAACGTAGCAGTTGTCGGCGCAACAGGTATGGTCGGCAGAAAATTTTTACAAGTTTTATCGGAAAGAAACTTGCCAGTTGAAAATTATTATTTATTCGCTTCAGCAAGGTCTGCTGGTTCAACCATTGATTTTATGGGAAAACCACACACGGTTATTGAACTTGCTGAAAAGAATATCATTGATAAAAAAATTGATATCGCCCTTTTCTCTGCTGGTGGCGACATTAGCAAAGAATTTGCACCTATTTTTGCTAAGCACGGAATTTTAGTTATTGACAACTCTAACGCTTGGCGTAGAGATAAGGACGTTCCACTTGTCGTTCCAGAATGTAATGCAGAAGATATTGCTTGGCATAAGAATATCATTGCTAACCCAAACTGTTCGACAATTCAAGCAATGGTTGTGTTAAAACCACTCCACAAAGCTTTCAAAATTAAGAGAGTTATTTATTCTACATATCAAGCTGTTTCTGGCGCTGGTGTTAAGGGCTTTAACGACCTTAAAAATGGAATTAATGGCGATGCGCCACAAAAGTTCCCACACCCTATCTTTGGCAACTGTTTGCCACACATTGACGTGTTCTTAGAAAACGGCTACACTAAAGAAGAAGACAAAATGATTTTTGAAACTAAGAAAATCTTAAACGACCAATCTATTAAGGTGACGGCAACTTGTGTTAGAGTTCCTGTTTTCTATGGTCACAGCGAATCTATCAACCTTGAGTTTGAAAAACCTTGCACTGTTGAACAAGTTAAAAAGGTTTTAAGTGAGGCTGAGGGCGTTATTTTGCAAGATGACGGCGCAAATAACCTTTATCCTATGCCACTTACTGCTGAAGATAAGGACGAAGTTTTTGTTGGCAGAATTAGAAAAGATGAAACTGTTGAAAGTGGCATTAACCTTTGGTGCGTTGCCGACAACATTAGAAAGGGTGCTGCAACTAACACAATTCAAATTGCTGAAAAGGCAATTGAAATGGGTGCAGTTAAGGACCAACTTAACTAAGTTGACAAATTAAACTAACTGTTAGGAGTTAAAAATGAACAAGATTATTTTTAAGGGAACTTGTACGGCTGCAATCACCCCTTTTACAGATGATGGCATTGACTACAAGGCATTTAAAAAACAAATTGAATATCAAATTGAAAACGGCATTGACGCTTTAACTATTCTCGGCACAACAGGCGAAACGCCTACTATCACCGACAGTGAATACGAAAGCATCGCTAAGTTTGCTTACGACACTATTGCCGGCAGAGTTAAGTTTATTTTAGGCTCTGGCAGTAATTGCACTAAAAAAGCAATTGAAAAAAGCCAATTTGCGCAAAAGATAGGGGCTGACGGACTTTTAGTTGTCACGCCTTACTATAATAAATGCACGCAAAAAGGTTTGGTAAAATATTATAACGACGTGTGCAACAACGTTGATATTCCTGTGCTTTGCTATAACGTGCCTGCTAGAACGGGCGTGAACATTTTGCCAACCACTATGGCTGAAATCGCCGAACATAAAAACATCGGTGGCGTTAAAGAAGCTTGTGGAAATATGGAACAAATTTGCGAAACTGCACGTCTTATTCGTGGCAAAACTGCACTTTATTCTGGCGACGATAACCTTAATCTTGCTATGATGAGCATCGGTTCTATGGGCTTAATTTCAGTTGCATCTAACATTGCGCCAAAAGAAGTTGGCGACGTTGCAAGATTATACTTCGCTGGCAAAAACAAAGAAGCTTATGAGCTTCAAGAAAGACTTTTGCCATTAATTGACGTTATGTTTTGCGAAGTCAACCCTATCCCTGTAAAAAAAGCGGCTGAACTTATCGGTCTTGGAAAGGGCATCGTTCGTGCTCCACTTACCGAGCTTGAACCAGAACATACTGAGTTATTAAAGAAAATTCTTGTTGATTTTGGATTTTCTATTAAGGAGTAATATATGGTTAATATTTTAATTAGTGGCGCTAATGGAAGAATGGGAAGAAAGGTTTTTGAGTCTTGCTCAGCTAACCCAAACGTTAAGGCTGTTTGTGGTGTGGATATCGTTAAAAACTGTTTTGATAAAGATTTCCCTATTTACGATGCTTTTGATAAGGTTAAAGAAAGCGTTGACGTTGTTATAGACTTTTCTGCACCAACTAACCTTGACAATATATTAAACTTTTGCTCGGCAAAAGATATCCCTGCCATTTTATGTGCAACAGGTTATTCAAACGAGCAACTTGAAAAAATCAATGAGCATAGTAAAAAATTGCCACTTTTTCGTTCTGGCAATATGTCGCTAGGCGTAAATGCGCTTATCGACCTTGTAAAAAAGGCAACTGCATCACTTGGTGGCTTTGATATTGAAATTATTGAAAAACACCACAACCAAAAGGTAGATGCGCCAAGTGGCACTGCACTTATGCTTGCTGATGCTGTAAAAAAAGTTGATAATGATAAATATTACACTTATGGAAGAAACGGTAATGTTGGCAAGCGTGACAAAAACGAGATTGGCATACACGCCGTTCGTGGTGGTGGCATTGTTGGCGAGCACCAAGTAATATTTGCATCTAACTTTGAAACCATTACACTAACCCACCAAGCAACCGATAGAAGTGTTTTTGCAGACGGTGCCGTTAAAGCCGCTTTGTTTATTGTTAAAAAGCCTAATGGCTTATACAATATGAGTGACGTTATAAATCAAAAATAAAATGCTTGAAAAAAACTTACAAACTATTTTTGCTAATATTTCAAAAGGCAACAACTTAGGCGAGCCTATAACCCTTGTCGGCGCAACTAAAATGGTGGACGCCGACACTATAAATAAGGCTATAAATTTGGGGCTTAAATTCGTTGCTGAAAATAAAGTTCAAGAATTTAACCAAAAACACGAACTTATCGTGGGCGCTGATGAGCATTTTATTGGTCATTTGCAAACAAATAAGGTTAAATATTTAGTTGGAAAGGTTAATCTTATTCAGTCTGTTGACAGTGATAAGCTTGCCTTTGAAATTGATAAGCAAGCAAAAAAGAAAAATCTTGTGCAAAACGTTTTAATAGAAATTAATATTGGTGGCGAACTTTCTAAAAGCGGATTTTCTTTAGAGCAAGCAAGAGAGCAAACTATTGAAATTGCTAAAAGGTATTCTAACCTTTGCGTTAAAGGGCTTATGGCAATGCTCCCCCACACTGATAATGAAAGTCTAATTGAAAGTTTATGCCAAAAAATGCGTGAGCTTTATGACAAACTTAAATTATACGGCTTGCCGTTTGAATTTTTGTCAATGGGCATGTCAAACGATTATAAGGTGGCAATTAAAAACGGTAGCAATATGATTAGACTTGGCTCAAGCATTTTTGGGAAAAGAAATTATATAAATATGAAGGAAGAAATAAATGGGTGTATTTGATTTGTTTGGAAGAGAACCAAAAACTAAAAATGAACGTTCTACTATGAGCGATATTAGCACTTTAGTAAACGATAAAACAGGCCCTGTGGCTGTTTTTAGCCCTTCGGCTTTTAGTGACGTTGAAAACATTATTGATGCTATGAAAATGGGTAAAAATGCCGTTGTGCATTTGACCGAACTTAAAACAGAAACAGCTATCCGTGTTTTAGACATGCTATCAGGCGCCATCTATGCACTCGGTGGTGGCGTTTATGAAATGAGCAAAAACGTGTTTATGTTCTCACCTTCTGGCGTTGAAGTAAGATAGTTTTAATTAAAAATGATAAAAGACATAGCAAACAAGCTATGTCTTTTTTGTTTATTTATCTCTTACGTAAAAGTCGTAAAGTTCCTCGGTTGCAAAGTGAATTTTGGTTAAGTGATTCTTTGCAGATTTTAAGAACATAAAATAGGTCGTTTTATCGGTTGCAATGTCTATTGCATCGCCACGACCTAAAAAGTCGTATTCAATATGTACCGAATACATTGAAGAAACTGGCTTATTTATTTCAAATGGCTTGCCGTCAACCATTCCAGTAATTGTAAAACCATCTTTGTTATGTACTAAACGACCTTCACCGACTGGGATACAGCCTGTTTTTGATGAATAGTAATCTTCCACCCTAACGTCGTCTTCAAAGTGATAATCGCCACTAATAACTTCCTTTCTAACTTCTTCCCTTTCCCAATTATACCAGTCTGGAATATGCGAAAAGCCTTTGTCGGTGTTTAAACCCTTAAGCCTGCTTAAAGTGTCCATCTCCCACTTAGCGCCACAGCTTTCACACCAAAGATGAATTCCACTGCTATTCATCATAAACTCTTTTTGGCAATGTGGGCATTTATATAAAATTCTATAAATTCCGTCTGCCCTATTTTTGCATTTTGTATGTAAATTGTTTTCAACTTGCCATTTATATTCGTCTTTAATAAATTCTTTTTCAATTTTTGCTTGAATTTCCTGAGCCGTCATTGATGCAAGTTGCTCTCTTGTAAAAAGCATATATATACGTGCTTCTTGTTTGATTTTTCTATAAGGGTGTTTGCTCCACTGTGGCGAATTTATAAAGTTGCCATAGTTTTTACACATTACGACAGGCACGTCTGCTAGCTTACAAAACTTACCAAGCGCACCGTCCAACCTTTCGTTTATACCAGCAAGCTCAAACCTCGCCTCTGGAAAAATTGCGCAAGTGTGCTTTAGCTTTTTTAAATAATAAAGCATATGCTTGGCTGTGACAATATCGTGCGTAAACTTACGCTTTGGCATACCACCTATGCCACCCATAAGCCAGTCTCCACGCCTAAACTCTTCAACAGACATAACCCAGCCAGTCGTTCTTGGCATAATTCCTTTAACAATTTGTGGGAAGTCCATAAACGATGCGTGTGTTGAAAGTATTAGATATGGCCCTTTGATTTTTTTAACTGCCTTTTCGGTTTTTACCTTTCCTTTATTAAACCATAAATAAAATGGCGCTGCAACAAACTCAACAATCTTTAAATACCACTTTGGCTTTATAGGTTTTTTATTCATATCAAATCGTTTTTGATTATCTTTCATTTCACTTTTCCTCTATATTTTTATTTTACCATATTTTGTCACGTTTGGCAAGTTATTTGTTGAGTAGTCAACAAATTTATTACAAAAATATGCAATGCTTTTTAGCACTGCATATCTTTTGTGTTTATTATTAATTTTGCGTTAACTTTTAACAGTATTATCTAATATTAAGGGCTTCAAAAGTTTTGTCTAAAGATACAAGTTTTTCTGATAAGAGTTTCATTTCATCTTCTGGAAGTGGAACTTCAACTATTTCCTTAAACCCTTGTCCACCAACTTTACACAAAACGCCTGTGCAAAGATTTTTAGCACCATATTCGCCATCGAGATAGGTTGCGACTGGAAGAATTGTTTGCGTGTCAGCAACGAGCGCCTTAACCAATTGAACCGTCGCTGCGGCAATAGCATAGAACGTTGCGCCTTTTGCCTTGATAATCTTTGAACCTGAAGCAACCACACCCTTATAAATATTTTCAAGTTCAACTTCAAAGTTATTCTTGTCAACACCCATAACTTTTGTGCAGTATTCTCTAATTGGCATACCACAAACGGTACAAAGGCTCCAAGGAACCATACAAGCATCACCGTGCTCGCCTAAAACGTAAGCTGTCACGTTATACGTATCTACGTTGCAATATTCAGCAACAGCTTGTTGCAAACGATTTGAATCAAGAAGCGTGCCCGTTCCGATAACTTGATTTTTGCCCAATCCAGTATCATGTATCGAAACGTACGTCAATACGTCAACAGGATTGCTTACTACGATATAAAGCGCTTCCGGTGCTATCTTCGCAACGTCTTTAATAACACTTCTTAAAATACCGATATTGATTGCAGCAAGGTCAAGTCTTGATTGACCAGGCTTTCTTCCTACACCGAACGTGATAATAACGAGGTCAGAACCAGCAACGTCGCTATATTCCCCACTCCAAATTTTGCAAGATGGAACACACGCTGCACATTGTTTTATATCGAAAGCCTCGCCTTCAGCTTTTTCCTTGTTGATGTCAACAAGAAGTATTTCTGAAGCAACGCCTTCAAGAATTAACGAATAAGCAATCGTAGCACCCACGTTTCCTGCGCCTAGTATTGAAATTTTCCTCTTTTTCTGTATCATTGTTTTCCTTCTCCATTTAACTATATAATATATACGTATATAATACAATTTAAATAAAAAATAAGCAAACGTTTATTACCCATTTTTTGCATTTTGTATTCATTTTTTAGTTAAATTTCAAAATCAAAGGAAAGTCTAGTTTGCACGTTAGGTCTTACCGTTAGGTTTGCTATCTCTTGATGAAGTGGATGGGCTTGATAATCTTTTAAAGACTTTTCATCTTTAAACAAAGAATCCATCATAACGTCGCCTGACGAACCGTCTAATTTATCTGTAAATATGCTCATTTTAATAAGTCCGTCGATTTTACCTTGCAATCCTTCAAGTGCAGTTTTAATATTTTTTGCAACTGCGAGCTTGTCCACAATCTCATCTTTTAATTTCCAAATTATCATATGTTTAACCATATTTTACCTCTCTTTTTTAATGCCTAACCATTATATCAAGAGATAATTTTATTGTCAACATAATAACCCAATCACCTTTGTTTATTTACAATTTCCTTAGCAATTTCATAAATATCGCCTGCCCCTAAAAACACTGCCTTTTTCGTGTGTTCACTAAGCCAATTCAAAAGACTTTCTAGCTGTTTTTTACTATTTGCATAATAGACTTTTTTACCATTTACTTTGGCTAAATTATCTAACCTTCTAAACAGAGTTCTTGCACTGCCACTTTTGTCGTATTTTTCCCTTGCCGGGTAAGTTTTATAAATAATGAGTGGCGAGCAGGCACTAAAACAATCAATAAACTCATTTATTAATAATCTTGTTCTTGAATAAGTATGTGGCTGAAAGACCGTTATAAACTCTTTGTCTTCTTTTTCATAAGTTTTAAGCATTGTCAAAATCTCTTTTGGATGATGAGCATAATCACAATAAAAATCAAGATTAAAAGCACTGCCTATAAACTCGTTTCTTCGCCCTACGCCACAAAAGTTTTCAAGTGAATTTTTTATTAAATTAAACGGCAATTTTAATAATTGCCCCACAGCTACACAAGATAGCGCATTATAAACGTTGTGCTCGCCTGCAATCTTTAAGTTTATTCGCCCCAAACGCATTCCACAAAAATAAACGGTGAAAGAATAGCCTTTTCCGTTATACGATAGATTTTTTACAATATAATTAGCAGTGCCGTCTTTTGCAAACGAAATGCTTTTTTCGGTAGCTATATTATGTGCCGTTTTATCGTCGGCATTAATTATAGATATGCTGTTTTTGCTAAACTCATAAAAAGCAGTGGCTGTTTCTTGTATGCTTTTATAGGTGTCTAAATGGTCGTTATCAATATTAAGAACAACTGCAATGCAAGGCTTTAAATCAAGAAAGTTTTTTTGATACTCGCAAGCTTCAGCAACGACAATGTCTCCTGAGCCATATAAATAATTCCCAAAATTTTTATCTTCTCCACCCAAAAATACTGTCGGATTTAGATTGGCACATATCAGCATATTTGCAATCATATCGGTTGCAGTAGTCTTGCCGTGACAACCACTAATGGCAATAGAAGTTTTATGCAATGCCATTATTTGACCAAGAAGCTCGCTCCTTTTGATTATAGGCACGTTGTTATTAATAGCATAGATTAGCTCGGGATTATCACTACTAATTGCCGAAGTATAGACAACTAAATTGGCACCTTTAACGTTTTCTTGGCTGTGATTATTAAAAATTTTAATTCCAAGACACTTTAATTTAGCCGTATTATTAGAGCAAACGTCACTGCCACTTACTAAAAAGCCTTGTAAGTTTAGGTGCTTTGCCAAAGCACTCATATTAATTCCACCAATTCCAATAAAATGGACTTTCACATTTTTTTGTGAGGATAGATATATATTCATACAAAATTATATGAAAAATGGCCTTTTTTTAGCACTTTTTTATAAAAAAATAGCATTTTTTTAAAAAAAGTATTGAAATATATAAAAAAATATGTTAAAATGATATTAATATAAGGTAGGAAGGTAAATTATGAACATTACAGACGTAAGAGTGCGTATTGTCAAAAAAGATGACAGTAAGCTTAAAGGTGTGGCTTCAATCACTTTTGATGATTGCTTTGTTATCCACGATATCAAAGTAATCGAAGGTAATGAGGGATATTTTATTGCAATGCCATCAAGAAAAACTGCTGACGGCGAATATAAAGATATTGCTCACCCAATCAAAACTGAAACGAGAGAATTATTAATTAAAGCAATCTTAACTGCTTTTGAAGAAGAACAAGCAAAACCAGCTGAATAATTAATTACTGCCAAACTTTTAAACAAGACTCTGCCGAAAAAATCTTTTTCCGGTAGTTTTTTTGTGTCTTAAAACGTAGATTAGAATTTTATATGTTTTTTTAAACTGCATAATAAAAACGGAAAGCTAATTAGCTTTCCGTTTGTTTTTTGTAAATTTTTATTGACTAAATTATTCACCCTTGAAAGGTAATAAGTCAACAAGCCTTGAACGTTTGATAGCTTTTGCCAAAACTCTTTGGTGTTTTGCACATACGCCCGTCATACGTCTTGGGAGAATTTTTCCACCTTCTGTAATGTACTTTTTCAAAGTGTTAACGTCCTTATAATCAATAACGTCAACTTTATTTTGACAGAAAGCACAAACTTTCTTGCGTGGAATTCTCTTAACAAATTTCTTACCTTCTTTTGGTTGTGCTTCTTGAGCAACACTAGTCATATTTGTATTTTCTTCCATTTTTTAACTCCTTAAATATGCCTTTAGTGAAACTTCTTAAAATGGCAATTGATTATCATCAATAGCCTCAAGCTCAGGGCGCTCTCTCTTTGCTGATACAACAGGTGCATCATCTTCGCCTTGACTGCCCTTTGGCGTTAAGAATTCCACTTCGTTTGCAACGATGTCAGTCACGTTTCTCTTAATTCCGTCTTTATCTTCATAAGAACGTGTTTGCAAACTGCCCACCACTGCGACTTTGTTACCTTTTTTCAAATATTTACCACAATTTTCTGCCCTTCCACGCCATACAGTTATATTGAAAAAATCTACATCACGTGTTCCTTCAGCATTTGCATAATCTCTTGATACTGCAATGCTAAATCTACATACAGAAACTCCACTTGGTGTTTCAGATAATTCTGGGTCCCTTGTTAAATTTCCTACTAAGATAACTTTGTTCATAATCTTTCTCCTAATTAGATTTTGGTTATCAATCTTCTTATGATACCATCTGTAATGCCTACAATACGCTTAATTTCCACAACGAGCGTTGGCGCTGCTTCGAACGTGGTCAAAACGTAATAACCTTCAGATTTGTAGTTAATTGGGTATTGCAATTTCTTGTTGCCCCAACGGTCAGTTTTTTCAACCTTACCACCATTGTTATTAACCAAATCTTCGAGCTTTTTGATTATCCCTTCTTTTGCTTCGTCTGTAAGTGAAGCATCTAGGATATAGAGCATCTCATATTTCGTCATATTTTTTTACCTCCCGGACTTATTCGGCTTGCCACTTAGCAAGCAAGGTTTTTGTTTTTTATATCTGTTTCTACACACTTATAGAACTAAATATAAAATAGCTTTCATTATAATAACAAAATTTTAAACTTTTGTCAACAATTTTTATAATATCTATAAATTATTGATAAATATTATTTTAACCACCTAAAATAACGGCATCTTGCAACGACTTAGTATATAATATAGGATTTGCGCTTTCTAATATACCTGCATCAACTAGTTGTCTTATAGTTGCGTTGGTTATCCTGCTTGTTATACTCATTCCATTTGTTAAAGTGCTTAACGTTGCATCGCTTATAGTGTATTTTTTGCCACAACCTTTTACATTTGCATCCATAACTTCTATGCCGTCTGCATCAAAACATAAGAGTAGCCATATACCTGAAGTTTTGCTAATCATATAAGTTCCTTGACTATCAAGCACGTAAGTATTTTCATTTTCAATAAATTTGTATCTTGGTGTCTTAGCACTTCCGTCATGAGGAACAAAACAGTTTTCACCATATATATCATATAGAGACAAGCTGTCAATAGCGTCACCTAAATTTCCGATAGTTGCCCCACTTTCTATCATTTTTTGCAATATAACGTTATCACTTTCAGTTATAACCGTGCTTAAGTGTAAGTTTGCAGGGTCAAAGTTAGCAAAATCACTTATTTTGATTAAGCTTGCATCTTTGCCCATTGCGTCAGCCAATAGGTTATATAATTTAGCATTTTCGCTAGTAGGTAAAATTGTACTTAAGCTTACTTTTGCTATCTTGAAATTAGCAAGACTGCTGATGTTTAGCGTTTGTGCCTTTTGGTTTATTTCATTTTGGTCTGCCGGATTAGTTATGCTAATACCTGACGCTTGCAACAATATGCTATAAAGTTGAACGTTTCCATCTTCACCAGCCTTAAATGGCATAACGTCTGTTAGCGCCAAGTATTTGAACATATCTGCCTTGATATGGCTAATAGCTAGTTGGTCTTTTGTAAGCGCTGGGTCGCCTGGTTTTCTTGACGCATTTGCAGCTTTTAATAATAAATCAACGGTTGCATCGTCAAGTCCTAAGGTTGTCAATGACACTGCCTCAATATTTAAACCACCCTTTAAGTGAGAAACTGTTAGTTGTGAATAATTTTGTTCGCCACTGCCCAAACCTACAGCAGAACATAATACGTCATATGTAAACTTATTATCTTCATACTCACCTAAGAATTTTGAAAGCGATAAGTTATCAAATTTGATACCATTTGATAGGTCGCCAATCGTTAATTCTTTTGGCTCTGGAATATCTTCAGGTTTAACGCCTTCCCAATTTATTATAGAGTGCAAGATATTATACATATCTTTGGTGTCTTCATCATACTCGCCCAAAATTCTTGAAAGTGATATTCCACTATAATCGAACTTGTCAAAATCAATGCCATAAGACAAATCGCCAACTGTCAATTTATCTGCTGTTGGTGGCGTCATACCTTGTGGCCAAATTATAATACTGCTTAAAGTCTTATAAACGTCTTGGTGAGATTCATACTCTCCTAAGAATTTTGAAAGTGGTAATTTATTAAAGTTGATGCCATTTGCTAAGTCGCCAACCGTTAAGTCTTTTGGCTCTGGAATATCTTCAGGTTTAACGCCTTCCCAATTTATTATAGAGTGCAATAATTCATATTTGCTCTTATTTGTGTTGTTATATTCACCTAAGAACTTTGAAATTGATATTCCTACACTATCGAGATCTATATTATCTAAAGATATTCCGTTG
The DNA here is from genome assembly GCA_045587465.1 of Christensenellaceae bacterium. Taxonomy (GTDB): domain Bacteria; phylum Bacillota; class Clostridia; order Christensenellales; family Borkfalkiaceae; genus UBA1259. The sequence continues at coordinate 34,385 of JAZNCJ010000036.1, read as the reverse complement.
TTTATTAAATGGCTAATCGTCAAGTCTTTTGGTTCTGGGACTTCATCAACGCCTTCCCAATTTATTATAGAGTGTAATAATTTGTATTTGTTTTCATTTTCGGCATTATATTCACCTAAGAACTTTGAAATTGATATTCCTATACTATCTAAAACAAAACTAAAATCGCTAAATTTTTCTAAACTGATATTACCATTTAACACATGAACAAGTGTTAAGTTTTCAGCCTCTGGAACATCTTCAGGTTCAACACCAGTCCAGTCTATCAAATCGAACAATAAATCATAAATTATTTCATTGCCCTCATATGGCATCTCTAACAACTCAGAAAGTGGCTTTTGACCTATATCCATTTTTGCCAAAATATCAGCATAGCCTGATTGCAGTGAGTCAAGTTTAATATTGCCCTTTAAAACGTGAGCAAGTGTTAAGTCTTCAGCCTGTGGAATATCTTCATTTTCAATTCCAGCTTTATCCCAGTCTATCATAGCGTACAACAAATCATAAATTGTTTTGCTAGACTCATATGACATTTGCAATAGCTCAGTAAGTGGTTTTTGACCAATTTCTAATTTAGCTAAAACGTCAGCATAGTTAGTTGACAGATATTCTAATAAATCCATTTCCGTCAAATTGCCAATGGTTATATTTTCTAAAGCAATTGAGTTTCCATCTTTATCAACTGCGATAGCTTTGATTATTTCTAAAACATCCTCTTCTAAGTCCAAATCAATAATTAATACGTCGTTGAACAACGTATCTACTTCGGAATTAGTTATGTCTTTAATGGTTTTACCTTTAAAGAGTTTGCTAATTAAATCGCTTACAGTGTCCTTTCCAGCATCGCCTCCGTTTCCACCCTCAGAGCCAGCGCCACCTTCAGCGCCACCACTAGAGCCTGTTCCATCACCAGAACCACTGCCTTTAAGGGCAATATCTATAATGCTATCCAATGACACTCTGCCAAGACTTTCATCAATTAAGTCTAAAATATCAACAATTGGAACAACATTAAGGTTTGCATAATATAGTGGTTGCGTGCCAGTATATCCGTTTATAGGGTGACCGTCATCGTCAAACGCCCTAGCCCATTCATAACTTCCACTATAGGTTTTTGACATTGGGCTTGTTCCACCGTCAACAGGTTTTTGGAAATAATAAAGCTTAGGGTTGCTTAATAATTCGCCCTTATCTGTTTTCTCAATATTACCATCTATATCAGTTTGTGGTTGGTCATCTGATTCAGTAGGTATGATGTCCCACTTGTTTTGGAACACGTCAAGGTTTCCAAACTCGCCTAAAATTTTTTGAGCCCCACCCTCTGCAATTTTTATACAAGACAAAAGTCCGTCTGTAAAATTGCCATTAAAATCTAAGCTTTTAACTTTTTCTTTATCAATCTCTATATAACCATCAACACCAATACCATTAAGTATCTCGTCAACGGCATCTACTACAACTGGAAAGTCGTTCATATCGTATGTACTAGCACTTAAGAGTGCATCGATTATGCTCTTAGAAGAAACTTTTTCACTAACGACACCGTTTGCACCATCGCCTAAATACGTTTTAATAGGAACGACCTTTAACCCCACGAAAAGTGCTGTGACGAGTATGACTATACTCGTGAGAAAACCTGTCAAATAAAACAAAAAGTTCTTTAAGCCACGACATCTATAGCTTTTGAGCGCAGCTTTTTGACGTTGCTCATTTCTTTTTTGTTTAATTTCTTCCTTTGTGTACTTTTTCTTAGCCATAAATAATTGCCTCCACTTTCAAATATAAACCTTTATATAATAAATTTTTCGCAAATTTCCCTTAAGTTTTCTTTTTTATCTTTTTATTTTTTTGATATGTTTTTTTGCTTGGACAATAAGATTTTCATATACATTTTTATTAGGATATAACACTACATAATCAAAAAGTCTTTTTTGTTCTTTACCTATCTCTTTATCCTTATATCCTAAGTTGATTAAGTCCTGAGCCGTGATTTTTAAATCCTTTAGTGAAAACGGCGTGCCATCATCCATCATTTTGTCATAGATTTTTTTCCACTTAACGATTGTTGGTGCAACGTTTTCCATTTCTAAGCTTGCTTTATAGTCGGCCTGCTTAAGTTCATAAAGCCATTGCATTTTATCTTGATGTTTAATCAAAAATCTCTTTACCTTAGTTTCTCTCATTAAGCAATTTAAATCGACCATATGCTCTCTAACTAAAAATTTGACTTGCGCTATAGTTTCGTTGTCTGCCTTAAGCCTTTTTAGCACTTTTACTGCAATTTTTTCACCTTCAGAAAAATGATGATGATAATTTGCATTTTTCAAAAAACAAAACGGCTTACCTATGTCGTGAAGCAACGCCCCTAGCCTAATTGACGGATGCGAATATAATACCGTTCTTATGCTATGCTCTAACACGTCGTATTTATGAAAGTCTGCCCTTTGCGCCATGCCACGACCTTGTGTTAGTTCTGGTAAAATCCTGTCCAAAACCCTTGTTTCGTCAAGTATTTTAAGAGCGCTGTAATGACCTATTGGGTCAGAAAATGAATATTTGCTATCAGCATTAAGTATCATTTTCAGCTCACTAAATATGCGTTCTGGCGATATGTCTAAAATATTATCAGCAAACTTTTTTGCCGACTGGATTACTTCATTTGTGGGCTTAAAATTTAATTCTCCTGCAAATCTTGCAAGGCGCATAAGCCTTAATCCGTCAACGCTAAATACTTTATCAGGTTCGCACACCGTTGAAAGCGTTTTGTTTTTTATATCTTCCACGCCACCTAACAGGTCTATGATTTTATCGTTTGATACGTCGTAATAAATTGCATTACACTTAAAATCTCTTCTTAGCGCATCTTCATTAATATCTTCGGTAAACTCGCTTTGCTCAGGCAAATGCTCGCCACCCAAGTATTTGTCACGGCGAAATGCAGTGTATTCATAACAAAGCTCTCCGTCCGAAAACATAACAGTGCCTGTTCTAGGATAAATTGAGCTTTCTTTTATGCCAAAATTGTTAAGCACCTTTACAAATTCTACTACAGGAATTGCTCCGGCAAGGTCAAGGTCAGTTGAAAGCGAACCGTCAATAAGATAATTTCTGACAGCTCCACCCACCACGTAAAGAGGTTTTGGCATAGCTTTGGTTAGTTTTATGAAACTATTTGGTAAAATATTTTTCATAATATAAACATTATATCATATTAACTTGAAATTTCCACCAATTTATAGTACAATTTATTAGAAAAATAAAAAAAAGGACAAAAGATGTTAGATTTTATAATAAATCCTATAGCTGGTGGCAAGCACGGAAGGAAAATTAAAAAGGTTGTTGACGTTATAAAGCGTTTTTTAACCCAAAAAGAAGTTGACTATCGCCTGCATTTTACAAACTATAAAGGTCACGCAAAAGCGCTTACGCAAACTTTAATTTCGCAAAATGCAACCGATATCATAGTTGTTGGTGGCGACGGAACTTTACACGAAGTCGTTAATGGCTTTACCGATTTTAACGTTAATCTCGGTTTAGTACCTTGTGGCACAGGAAACGATTTTGCTTCTTCACTTGGCATTCCGTTAGACCCACAAAAAGCACTTGATATTATATTAAGTCAAACGCCTAAGTTTGTTGACTTTATACAGCTTCCTGAAGTTAGGGGCATTAATATAGTTGGCACAGGCATTGACGTTGACGTGCTTAAGAGATATGAAAAACTAAAAAGAAAAAACAAGTTCAACTATACAACTTGTCTTATAAAAACACTTTTTAGTTTTGACTATACTAACTTTACTGCAAAAATAGATGATAAACAAATTCCATACCGCTCTTTTATCGCTTGCATTGCAAACGGAAACGTTTACGGTGGTGGAATTCCTATCTGCCCTATCGCAAATCCAACCGATAATAAACTAAATTTTGTTGCCGTTAAATCGATGGCAAAATTAAAGATTATAGGTGCTTTTCTAAAGCTTAAAAAAGGCAAGGTTTTATCTCTAAAGCAAGCCGAACATTTTGAGTGCAAGAGCGTTGACATTTTAACCGACAAACCTTGCACCATAAACGTTGACGGTGAACTTTATGAAAATATGCCGTTTAGCGCTAAAATTGTGTCAAACAAACTCAAAATGTATAGAAAGTAAATTTAAAATAGTTAAAGGAAGAGCTACTTTCGCTCTTCCTTTTTTTGTTTTATTAGATATTATTCAAGACCGACAATCTTATAATCGAAATTATCAAATTCAACTGTAATTGTATCGCCATTAACAAGACTTTCTTTTTCGCCTGTCATCTTGTTTATTGCTGAGCCATATTTCTTAGCAAACTTCACTTGTGTTTTTCCTGTTGGCATTTTGCTAAAGTTTGCAATAACAGCAAGCATTTTGCCGTTAAGTTCATAATAGCTAACCTTTACGTCTTGATTGCTTACTTGAACGTCATTGTCAAAGAAAGGCTTAAACTCTGCTTTAGAAGTAGGAAGTTCATCGTATATACGCCAAATCTTTGCAACTTCTTTTAGGTTTTCTATGCTGTTGTTTGCCCTTGGCAACACGTTAAACGCAACTATTGTTGAAAGTGATTGGTGGAAAGTCCAAAGTGGTGGATTTGTATATGCAATATACGATATAGGAACGCCAGCCGTCTTACCTGTATATAACGAACGGAAATGCCCCTCTGGAACTTTTGTCAAAGTACCTTTAACTAAGAACGGTTGAATAACTTCACCATCATACAAACTGTCTGCAAACGCAAGTGTTGGTGCTGGGAAAGTCATACCTGTGTGTGCATTGATTATGCCGCCACGACTATGAACAACTTGGTGAAGTTTTTCAACAAACGCACGTCTACGCCATACGTCGTAGGTTGGATGAATCACTCCATATTTGTCTTTATATCCACAACCGTGTTCTAAGTTCATACAACCCGTGATTGCGAACGTGCCGTCAACGTATATTCCGTCGATATGATATTCATCCATAATGCGAGCAATTCCTGCAAGAAAAACTTCGCTATAATCTGAAGCATAGCATACACTATAGTCTCTTTGATATGGCGTTCTTGAATACAAGCACTTCCAAAGTTCATAGTGTGTGTCTGAATAACGCTTTTTATATTTATACAAGAATTTTTTATTAAAAAGTGGTGATAAAGATGATATTTCATATCCAAAATATGGAACAATCTTAATTCCACGAGAGTGCGCCACTTCGACAAGTTTTTTAAGTCTTTCCGAAGTCTTATCAGTTAGCATAAAACTGTTCTGCATATCGTTCCAAAGTTCGTGAACGTATAAAATTTCAATGCCTTCTTTTTTAAGCGCATCGATAAGCAATTCATCATCGCCCTCTTTATAAGGTGCATCAAGCGCAACACTAGCATTATCAGCCGTGCTTACTTGCCCTGCGTGATAACTCTTTTCAAAATAGTTGTTTGAAACATATGGCTTAACAGGGGTTGCTTGCATACCAAACTCAAAGTTGATTGGGAATAAATAACCACCGTTTGCGCCACCCTTATCAACCCAGTCGAGATGTTCTTCATCTAAAAAGCGAACTTTAAGTAGAACGTGGTCTTCTTTGTTATGCACTTCTATAACTCTATTTGGAAGGAAATATCTCCAGCCTTCGTCACTTTCAAAGAATACTGATAACCCAACGTTATCGTTGCCAAGATATACGTTTTGCTTAAATGGTGCAACTAAGCTTTCACTTGGAACGTAATCAAGACCATAAAGTGATGGAGAGCCAACAGTTTCTCTGCCATTGATTTTAATGTTGCCAAATGGATATATTTGATACATTTTAGCAGATTCTTTCTTGAATGGGATTTCAAGATAAAGTTCGTTAAGAACTAAGTTTTCAGATATAGCAGATGATTTTGGCATTAATTTTGCATTACACTTAACGCAACCATCGTAAAAAATTTGCATTGAAGTATTTAATACAAGTTCTCTAAACATTGTTGTTTGAACAAAAGTTTTTGACTTGCCGTCTGAATCTACTATTTCAAAATTTTCGCAAGCTTCCCACTCGATAGGTTTGCCAAAACAAGTGCCTACAAGGCGCATTGGACCTGCAAGAAGCTCCTCTCCACCTGATATTATTGAAGAAAAGAACGGCGTGTCGGAAATAGTATATTTTCTATTCCATACCGTCGACTCATACGTATTATCTAATCTTTTACTTTCTACAGGTGTTAAACCAGGCACTGTAATATTACTTTGCATAGCAATCTCCTTTAGTTATTATCTATATTTTTAATACAATAACTATTGAAAACATTATAACCTACCTAGAATAATATGTCAATAATAATTATTATTTTTTGTGTTTATTTTCAAAATTTTTGCTTTATTTTTGTAAAAAAGTTTTTATAAATGCTCTTTACTTTTGAATACACATATGATATAATGCTATCCAGTATATATAGTTAATTTTTATACTTTCAAAAATTATCTAAACCTTAAAAAGCGAGTGTAATTATGAAACTTTTAAAAACAATTAAAGAGACAACTTTATCATCATTGCCACTTGCTATAATTGTTGTTATATGCCTTATTTGCTTTCCTTTTTCAGACCCAAATCTTTACGGCAAAATTTTGGTTGGATATTTTTCTGTTATTGTTGGGCAAGCGCTTTTTTTGGTCGGATTAGACTCTAGCATTTTGCCAATCGGAAGTAAGCTTGGCTCTTCTTTTTCTAAGTACAACAAACTTTTCTTTGTTTTATCGTTTGGCTTCTTATTTGGGCTACTTTCAACGGTTGCAGAGCCTGCACTATCAGTTCTCTCTCGCCAAATAACAGTTATTCTCCCTATCGTTAGCAGCACGCTGTTTATTTGGATAACAGGCACTGGCATTGGTATTGGCGTTGCTATTGCGCTTGTAAGAATGATAAAAAACTTAAACATTAAACTAGTTTTCGGCTTGCTTTATACGTTAGTTTTTATACTCGTTATTTTTGCCCCACCTGAGTTCATCTCACTTGCTTTTGACGGAAGTGGTGCGACCACAGGTGACGTTTCAGTTCCTTTTATTTTAGCGCTTGGAATCGGCATTTCAACCACCTTTTCTAAAAGCAAAACAAACGACGATTCGTTTGGCATAATTGGTATCGCATCGGTTGGGCCTATAGTTGCCGTTCTAGTTTACGGTATTATATTAAAAGAAATCAATGGGGGCATTCCTTCTGCAAATGAATACACCATAAGCACCGGCTTTGCTCTCGGCGACGTTGTGCTAGCTAACCTTTTAGACGTTGCTCTTGCAGTTTTTCCTATCGTACTTATCTCAGTGCCAGTTCTTTTATTTATCATTAAATTGCCAATGCGAGAGTTTTGGCGATTGATAATCGGCGTTATTCCAGTATATTTTGGACTTTTAATCTTTTTGTCTGGAATAGACTATGGTTTTCAGTTCGTTGGACAATATATCGGACAGGTATTTTTTGATTCAACTAAGCCAGACTTTTTCCCTTATCTATTACTCATCGTTGGATTTGTCTTGGGTGCTGCAATAACGATTTCAGAACCTGCAGTAGTCGTGCTTGGCTCTCAAATTGAACAGCTTACCAACGGTCACATTAAAAAGATGACCATTGTAATCACGCTTGCTATTGGCATTGGCTTTGCGTCACTACTTTCGGTGCTTAAAATTTTAACGCAAATTAATATATTATATTTCTTAGTTCCGCTTTACGTAATAGCTATTGCTATGATGAAATTTACACCTAAACTGTTTGTAGGGCTTGCATTTGACTCTGGAGGGGTGACAGGTGGCGCACTAACTTCGGCATTTTTAACGCCATTAACGCTTAGCATTGCTCAATCGGTGGCAACAATGACAAATAGCACCATGTCTATTTTAACAAACGGCTTTGGAATAATATCGTTTATTTCCGTCACTCCACTTATAGCTATTCAAGCACTTGGCATCATATACAACATTCGCTCTAAAAAAGCAAGCAAAAATCTTGCACAAGAATCGTTTGATGAACTCCAAAAATTTGTTGACAACGATACTGATAAGAGCGTGAAAAAGTCTAACTCAAAAAAAGTGAGGATAAGATTATGGAAGAAAAAATAACGAATGGGCTTCAATATTTTGTTATAATAGGTAGCACCAAGCTTAGAGAAAAGTTTACTAGCTTGCTTATAAAAAACGGTGCACACTCTATTGACACGATTTATGGGCGTGGGTCGGTTGGAAAAAGCATTTTGGCACAAGCTTTTGGGCTTGATGCTGACCAAAAAAAGGCTATTATTTCCTGCCTTATTCCCACGGAAAATGCTAAAAAGGTTATCGACATTTTATATCAAGAATACAAGTTTAGCAAAGCGAACACGGGCATTGCCTTTAGCGTGCCTATCCAAAAATTATTATTTTAATTAAAGGAGAATACTATGGAAGATTTAAAGGTTTTATATATTATCGTAAATGCTGGCTTTGCCACACAAATTGTTGATATTGCAAGAGAAAACGGCTCAACGGGCGCAACTATTTTAAATGCAAGAGGCTCTGTGCCTAATCCACAAACTATTTTTGGCATTACCATTGACCCGGAAAAAGAAATTGTTTTGACAATCGCCAAAAAAGAAGTTGCGCAAAAAATTATGGAGGGTGTTAAACAAACGGCTGGCATTGGCACACCTGCCCACGCAATTTGCTTTTATATGCCTGTTGAAATGTGCACGCTTAATTTTGAAAATAATAAAAACTAATTTTTAAGCTATACTTAAAGCGCCTATCTTTATGGTTTGCGCTTTTATTTTTATAACGTATAAAAAGCGTTTTTAATGGGAACAATTTGGTTATATAAACTACATTTAACCCAATTTACCATTAATTACATATAATGAAGTGGGGATTACTTTAGCGCTTGGAGACGTTATGATAAAAAGAGGAGAACTTTATTATGCTGACCTTAGCCCTGTCGTTGGAAGCGAACAAGGTGGGGTTAGGCCAATTTTAATAGTACAAAACAACACTGGAAACAAATATAGCCCTACCATTATTGCTGCTGCAATTACAAGCCAGCTTAACAAGGCTAAACTTCCAACGCACATAGAACTTAGTGCAAACGAGTTTGGGCTTATGAAAGATTCTGTTATTTTGTTAGAGCAAATTAGAACACTTGACAAAAGACGCATTAAGGAAAAAATAGGCGAACTTTCGCCATTAAAAATGCAAAAGGTCAACACTGCTCTTTTAATTAGTTTAGGCTTTAGCGAAAACAGAGAGTATTTTCAATCGTAAATTTATAACGGCACAGCCATATAGGCTATGCCGTTTTTTAATATAAACTAAATTGTTTCTACAAGTGTTTCAAAATCTTTTCTTGATTTCTTTCTCTTTTCTATATCCGAATATCCTAAAGCAATTACTATAGAAACGCTTTGGTCTTCTGGCATAGAGATTGCTTTTTTCAAATCTTTTTCGTTTATCCAACCTATTATACAAGAGCTTACCCCTAAACTTTCAGCAGCAAGCGTTAGATATGCAGAGATTTGACCTATATCGTATTTTACAAAATGGTTTCTATCAAACTTTAAGCTTGCGCCAAGCTTAAGCGTTGCGTTGCATTCAGCCAAAACGATAAAAGCCTTGGCTTTATTTGTAAATTTATTCATCATCATATCTTGAAGTGAACTTGCCACCTTTTTTCGCATGTTCTCTTCTGTGACAACGTATAGCTTCCAAGGTTGGCTGTTGCAAGCAGATGGTGCTAAGAGCCCTAATGACACGATTTTATCAAGCGTTTCTTTGTCTAAAGGTTTATCGTTAAAATCTCTACAAGATTGTCTATTGTTTACTAATAAAGAAAAGTTTTCAAACATAATTTCACCCATAATACTTTTTTATCATTATATACCAAAAGTAAAATTTTTGCAATAGATTTTTATTTTTTAATTTCTAACGCCTGTTCTTTTCTAAATCTTTCAATAGCTTCTAAATACTTTTCCGAAAGTGAAAGTGTATATCTTTGTTTTTCTTCATAACTTAGAGAATTAAAATGCTCAACGTCAGTAAGCCTTCCTATTGCATTTGGCGCTTCACCTTCTTCTAAAAGAAGTTTTTTGACTTTTTGATAAAACTCTTCTTTTTCTTCATCACGATTTTTTATGTTTTCAATTACCCTTTCGGCATAATATTGTTTAACCTTTGACGTTGAAATGCCTGCCTTTTCAGCACGCTCTATATTTTCGCTTAAATCCTTTTGATAACTTTGCCAAAACCCTCCTTTAAGTCGTTTTTTGGCTTCTTTACAATACTGTTTTAGGCTCTTTCCTTCTTCTATCATAATTATCTCCTGTTTTTCTACAAAATTTTACATAATTTTACTTTTTCTGCAATAAAAAAATAAAGTCTACCGGATACCGATAGACTTCTTTTGTTTAGCCTTTAATGCTTCTCTTTCTTGCAGCTTCAGACTTCTTTTTCTTCTTTACAGAAGGTTTTTCATAATGTTCTTTCTTACGCAAATCACCGATTATGCCGTCACGAGAACATTTTCTCTTAAAACGTCTTAATGCGCTGTCGATATTTTCGTTTTCGCCCACTCTTACTATTGACATCTCCACTAACCCTCCTTTGCCCTTTGGCTGTTCGATAAAGCCTTTTTAGTATAACAACCACAAAAGTTTTTGTCAACTTTTTTAATGCACTTTTTGTAAATTATATTTTTTTTCTTGACTAATCGTTATTATACTTGCTAATATATAAATATTATTAAGCGTAGGATATTATATGCAAAGTAAAAGAAGTCACAACTTTTTAATATTTGCTTGCGTTTTAGTTTGGGTAATTATGATGGGAAGCAAAAACGTTTATACTGCCGAATATATTGAAATCGGCAAAATTTTTAACGTTTCAAAACCACAAGTCAGCCTTGCCATGACCTTTTATTTTTTTACTTACGGCTTTATGCAAATTCTGCTTTTCTTTATACTTGATAAGCTTAATATAAAATGGTATATGTTAATTAGCGTTGGGCTTTCTGGTGTAGTCACTGTAATTATTTCCATCGCTATCGACGTATGGCAACTTTGGTGGATACTCGCTATAAACGGCATTTTGCAAGCAGGAATCTGGGGTATGTGCACTACCGTTTTGAATAAATTCTTGCCTGTCAGTATGAAAGCAACGGCTAATATGTTTATGAACGTTGGAACGGCTATTGCTGGAATTATATCTTACGGTTCGGCATCGCTTTTCGTTTCTTTTAAACGTTTTGACTCTCCGTTTACTGTTTTAGGCATAATCCTTTTTGCTTCGGCAGTAATATTTTTTATAGCCGTAAAAAACTGCGAAAAGATGAACGCCAAACAGCCTACTAAAAGTCCTTCTTCTGTTATTAAACATTTGACCCCTACGCCATTTACTCTAAGGTCAAAGCGCTCTAAAAATTTGTTTTTTATAATAACCTTTTTGCTTAGCTTTTTGGTGCATTGCGCTTTCTATGGAACGATAAATTGGATTCCAAGTTTGCTACAAGAAAATTTTGGTATGCGTGAAGATTTGGCTATTTTGATTTCAGTTTTAGCACCACTTGCAACAATGATAGGCCCAATTATTGCAATAAAGCATTGCGAAAAACACGTTAACTTTGTCACCGTTGGCTTTGTTTATTTTATAATTGCATCAGCTATTTCACTTGTATACGTGTTCATCTTTGACCTAAACTTAGTCCTTTCACTAATTGCAATAGTGCTTTATCTAATAATAATTCAAGGCGCTGTCACCATCGTGTTTAGTATTATTTCTTATAAACTTTGCGATTACATAGATGCAGGTGCGCACTCTGGTCTTATGAACGCCGCCGGCTCTTTTTCAGCAGGAATTGCTCCTACTGTCATCGGTGCGACTATTCAATCTAGTGGCTGGGAATTTTCATATTTAGTTATCTTTGTTTTAACTTTTATAATAACTATATCGATTAGTGTAATATTAATTTATCTAAATACACATAAGAAAAAGTCATAAAAATGACCCCTTAAACTTCGGTTTAAGGGGGTTATTTTTTTATTTAATTATAACGTTGCTGCCATAACGGCTTTGATTGTGTGCATTCTGTTTTCAGCCTGGTCAAACACTATTGATGCATCGCTTTCAAACACTTCATCGCTAACTTCCATTGCAGTTATGTTAAACTTTTCATAAATACTTTTGCCGATAGTTGTATTTAAATCGTGAAAAGCTGGCAAGCAGTGCATAAACTTACAGTTTTCACCTGCATTATCCATAATCTTTTTGCTAACTTGATATGGATAGAGTTTTTCTATTCTTTCCTTCCATACGCTATCAGGCTCGCCCATAGAAACCCAAACGTCTGTATAAATCACGTCTGCACCTTTAGTTGCAACCATAGGTTCAGTTATAAACTCTAAAACTGCGCCTGTCACATTTGCAATTTCTTGCGCTTTTGAAATAAGCTCAGCGTTTGGAAAGTATTCTTTTGGCGCACATGCAACAAAGTGCATTCCCATTTTTGCACAGCCTATCATAAGCGAGTTGCCCATATTATATCTTGCATCGCCCATATACACTAGTTTTTTGCCTTTTAAAGTGCCAAAATACTCTTTAATGGTCATAAAATCTGCAAGTATTTGTGTTGGGTGAAATTCGTTTGTAAGTCCGTTCCATACAGGCACGCCTGCATACTTTGCTAAATCTTCAACGATTTCTTGACCATATCCTCTGTATTCAATGCCATCAAACATTCTGCCCAAAACCCTTGCTGTATCGGCAATGCTTTCCTTTTTGCCAATTTGAGAGCCTTGTGGGTCAAGATAAACTGCCGTCATGCCAAGGTCAGACGCTGCAACTTCAAAACTACAGCGAGTTCTCGTGCTTGTTTTTTCAAAAACGAGGGCAATGTTCTTGCCTTCGCAAATTCTGTGGCTAACGCCCTTCTTTTTCATTTGTTTTAAATCTTTTGCATAGTCGATTAAATATTCTATTTCTTCGCTTGTAAAATCTAAAAGTTTTAAAAAACTTCTACCTTTTAAATCCATTTTTTCACCTTTTTTGTAAAATCTATTTTATTCTGCACACACGCTAAGTATCGTGTCAATCGCAAACTCTAAGTCTTTCATAGGTATATTTAGCGCAGGTAAAAGTCTAACTTTATCCTTTGCTGTTAAACAAATAACGCCCTTTTCTATGCACTTTAAAACCACGTCTTTTGCTGACTTTATTGTCTTTATGCCTATCATAAGACCCATTCCACTTACACTTTCAATGCCTTTTGCATTTTGAAGTTTTGTGAATATATATTCACTTTTTTTCTTAACTTCGCTAAGAAGTTTATCATCTATTCTTTTAATAACGTTCAGTGCACCAGCTGCACACACTGGGTTTCCCCCATATGTAGAGCCGTGGTCGCCATAGCCCAACACCTTTTCGGTTTTTTCGTTCATCAAACAAGCGCCGATAGGAAGACCACCACCTAAACCTTTAGCCGTCGAAACAACGTCTGGCTTGACGCCATAATTCATATATCCATAAAGCTCGCCTGTTCTTCCGTTTCCAGTTTGCACTTCGTCCACCATAAAGATTATATCGTTCTCTTTACAAATCTCTTCAACGCCACAAACAAACTCCCTGTCAAGCGCAATTACGCCACCCTCGCCTTGCACGCACTCAATCATAATTCCACAAACTTTGTGCTTTTCAACAAGTTCTTTAACGCTTTCAATATCGTTAGCCGTTGCGTGCACAAAACCTAACGTTAATGGCTGAAATTTAGCATGAAAAACGTCTTGTCCTGTTGCTGATAGAGTTGTTATAGTTCTGCCGTGAAAACTGTTTTTAAGCGTGATTATCGTAGTATATTCTGCACCTTTATTTTCAATGCCATATTGACGAGCAATTTTGATTGCACACTCGTTTGCCTCTGCACCAGAGTTTGAAAAGAAAACCTTTTTCATGCCCGTTCTTTCGCATAGTAGTTTTGCAAGCAAAGCACAAGGCTGTGTGTAATATAGGTTTGAGGTGTGTTGAACTTTGTTTAGTTGATTTTTAACAGCCTTTTTCCATTTTTTATCGTTTATGCCAAAAGCAGTCACACCAATGCCACTGCCCATATCAACGTATTTTTTGCCACTGCTATCGATAGCTATAGAGCCTTTGCCCTTAACAATTTCAATAGGAAAACGTGCATACGTATTAGCAACGTATTCTTTATCTATTTGAATAAGACTATTCATTTTAAGCCTCCACAACCATTGTGCCAGCACCTTCGTCAGTTAAGATTTCCATAAGAATTGAGTGTGGAATTCTTCCGTCCATAATGATAACGTTTTTAACGCCGTGGCCAATAGCATCAATACAGCAATTTACCTTTGGTATCATACCACCTTGTATAACGCCACTTTGCTTAAGGACTTCGGCTTCAGTAATAGTAATTTTTGGAATAAGCGTCGTTGGGTCGTTTTTATCTTTTAAGATACCTGCAATATCGGTCATCATAATAAGTCTTTCAGCTTTTAATGCCCCTGCAATTCTTGCAGCAGCCGTATCGCCGTTTATGTTATAGATGTTTCCTTCCTTATCACAACCAACCGTTGAGATAACAGGAATATAACCATTGTTTAAAAGGTCTTCTACACAGCCGATATTAATGTTTGTAATTTCACCAACGTAGCCGAGCTTAGGGTCTTTCATCTCTGCTTCGATAAGTCTTCCATCAATACCAGAAACACCCATCGCCTTGCCACCGTTTACTTCTAGGTAGTTTACAAGTGACTTATTTACTTTGCCGGCAAGCACCATTTGAACAATGTCCACAGTCTCCTTATCGGTGACTCTAAGTCCATCTACAAAGGTGGCTTTCTTGCCAAGTTTATCCATAAGCTCGTTAATTTCAGGGCCACCACCGTGCACCAAAACAACCTTTACACCAATGAGGTGTAAAAGCACAATGTCTTCCATAACTTGTTCTTTCAAAGTTTGGTTTATCATTGCGTTGCCACCATACTTAACAACAACGACCTTGCCGTTATATTGTTGTATGTATGGAAGCGCTTGTGTTAAAACTTCTGCACGCTGAGCGTTTGAAAAATGTTTATCCATAATTTTCTCCTAATTTAAGTACGGTAGTCGCCGTTAATTTTAACGTAGTCATACGTCAAATCACAGCCCCACGCTTTTGAACTAAACTCGCCGTCGTTTAAGTTGACAGCAATTGTAATTTCTTTTTCGAGTAATATTTCTTTAGCCTTTTCTTCAGAGAAGTCAACGCCACTGCCATTTTTGCAAACGGCAATCTCGCCTTTACTTGAAATAAATCTAACGTCAATTTTATTTACGTCAACGTCTGCGCCACTATAACCGATTGCGCACAGCACCCTTCCCCAGTTAGCATCAGCACCAAACATTGCAGCCTTTGTTAAGCTTGAACATATTACGCTTTTAGCAACTGTTTTTGCAATGCTTTGTTCTTTTGCGCCTTTAACCGAGCATTCTAAAAGTTTTGTTGCACCCTCGCCGTCGCCTGCTATCATTCTACAAAGGCTAACGTTTACTGTGTTAAGCGCCTTCATAAACTCTTCAAAGTCCTTGCCTTCGCTTTCAATCATTTTATTTTCAGCAAGTCCGTTTGCAAGCACAACTACCATATCGTTTGTAGACGTATCTCCATCAATACTAATCATATTGAAAGTTTCTTTAATGTCGCTTTTTAATGCCTTTGAAAGCATATCAGAACTAATACTTACGTCACTTGTAATAAACACAAGCATCGTCGCCATGTTTGGATGAATCATACCGCTTCCCTTTGCTATGCCACCGATATGGCAAACTTTGTCGCCGATATTAAACTCTACTGCAATTTCTTTAACTGCAACGTCTGTTGTCATAATTGCTTCAGCAGCTAAAAGTCCGTTATCCCTTGATAAGCCTTTCGCTAAATCATCCATGCCCTTTTTAATAGGTTCAATGCTTAATGGTTGACCGATAACGCCAGTAGAAGCAACAACAACGTCGTCTGCTGGAATATTTAAAGCACTTGCAACTAAATCGCTCATTTTCTCGGCAATTTCTATGCCGTTTGCATTACAAGTGTTAGCATTGCCACTATTACAAATAACAGCGCTTGCAATGCCGTTTTCTATATGTTTTTTTGTCACCACAAGCGGTGCACCTTTAACTAAGTTTGTTGTATAAACAGCAGCTGCCGTTGCAGGAACTTCGCTATATATAAGCGCTAGGTCACGCTTTGTTCTGTTATGGCGAATACCACAATGCACGCCGTTTGCCGTAAATCCTTTTGCTGCGCATACGCCACCACTAATAATTTTCATAAATTTTCTCCTTTATAGTATAAGCCCTTTCGTTTGGTTCTCGCCAAGCAGTATGTTCATATTTTGAATTGCTGCGCCAGACGCCCCCTTTCCGAGATTGTCAAAGCGAGAAACTAAAAGTATTCTATCTTTGTTTCCGCAAACGCAAATTTCCATACTGTCTTTGCCACGCATACTGTTTGCTGACAAAAAGCCTTGTTCTGTGTTTTCATTTGCAAGATAAACCACCTTGCCTGTATATGTTTTTTTGTAAATTTCTTTAATGCCCTCTATATCACATTTTATATCTTTGCTAAAGATAGGAACGGTCACTTCCATACCCCTATCATAATCGGCTACGATTGGGCAAAAGATTGGACTCATATCAAGCGAACAATACTTTTGCATTTCTGGTAAGTGCTTGTGCGTTTGACCTAAAGCATATTGGCGTGGAGCATCGTAAAGCACAGGCTTATCCTCACTTTCATATTCTGCAATCATCTTTTTGCCACCACCCGTGTAGCCTGTGATTGAAAAACAAGTGAGAGCAACTTCTCTGCTTAATACACCAGCGTTAATGAGTGGGTTTACAAGTGCGATAAATCCACTTGCGTGGCAACCTGGGTTGGCAATGCGATTTGAAGATGCAATCTTTTTTTCAAAATTATTAATCTCTGCAAAGCCATATTGCCACGTTTCGTTCACCCTATGCGCAGTTGAAGTGTCTATGATTTTCACGTTTTGATTTTCCACAAGTGAAACGGCCTGTATTGCCGCTTGGTCTGGTAAACATAGAAAAGCAACGTCTGCACTGTTTAATGCTTCTTTTCTTGCCTTTTCATCCTTTCTAAGCTCTTCAGAAAGTTTAATTAAATTTATATCTTTTCTTTCTGACAGCCTGTTTGCAATTTTTAAGCCTGTTGTTCCAGCACTGCCATCAATAAATACGTTATACATTTTTTAATTGTTCCTTTATCCACTCTATTTGCATCTGAACCGATTTTGGAGAAGTTCCACCGAGTGATATACGTTTTTCTACGCAAGTTTTAAGGTTAATTTCCTCAAATAAATCTTGCTCAAATATTTTATCGTAATTTTTATATTCTTCTAGGCTAAGCTCTTCTAAAACTTTGCCACTGCCTATACAATCGCTTACAATCTTGCCAACGATTTTATACGCTGACCTAAAAGGCATACCTTTTTTAACCATATAATCTGCTAGGTCTGTTGCGTTGATAAAGCCTTTTTGCGATGCCAAAAGCATATTTTCTTTTAGCACTTTCATACTTTTAATCATCGGTGATAAAACGTCTAAGCACATTGAAACTGTGTCATAGCTATCAAATACGCCTTCTTTATCTTCTTGCATATCTTTGTTATATGCAAGTGGAAGTCCTTTTAGCATTGTGAGAATTGACATTAAATTGCCATAAACCCTGCCTGTCTTTCCACGAACAAGCTCTGCCATGTCCGAATTTTTCTTTTGTGGCATAATAGACGAGCCTGTTGTGAATTCGTCAGAAAGCTCAACAAATTTAAACTCCCAACTTGTCCAAAGTAAAATTTCTTCTGATAGCCTTGACAGGTGCATCATAAGAATTGCACAGTTTGATGAAAACTCTATGCAAAAATCTCTATCCGAAACACCGTCTATGCTATTCATATTAACACTGTCAAAACCCAAAATCTTTGCTTCTAATTCCCTGTCAGTATCATAAGTTGTTCCAGCGAGTGCACAACAGCCGATTGGCGAAACGTTTAAGCGTTCGTAGCTACTGATAAATCTTTTTATATCCCTAAGTAGCATCATGGCATAAGCCAAAAGGTGATGCCCAAAAGTAATAGGTTGAGCACGTTGCAAATGTGTGTAGCCCGGCATAATGGTGTCTTTGTGTTCTTGCGCTTGGTCAGTTATAGCAAAAAGAAGATTTTCTATCTTTTCGACAACCTTTTCGGTTGCATCTTTAAGATACATTTTTGTGTCTAAAGCAACTTGGTCGTTTCTGCTACGTGCAGTGTGGAGCTTTTTGCCAACTTCGCCCACTCTTTCTGTTAAGACTTGCTCAACAAACATATGTATATCTTCTGCATTAAAGTCAATTTCAAGCTTGCCACTCTCTAAGTCGGCGAGTATGCCATCTAAGCCGTCGATTAGAATATCTGCATCTTGCTTTGATATTATGTTTTTTGCGCTGAGCATACTAGCGTGTGCCATACTGCCTAAAATGTCTTGCTTATACATTCTGCTATCAATTTTGATAGAGCTGTTAAAGTCATCTGCAATTTTATTAGTTTTGCCGTCAGTACGGCCTGCCCACATCTTTGCCATATTGCCTCCATTTTTAGCATTTAACTAATGCCTTTTTTAACGAAACTGTCCTGCACGAAAAATTTTTCGTACAGGACTTAAGGTTTTAACCTTGTTTTTTGTTTTTTTCTACCATTGCTGCAACTTTGATTGGCAGACCGAAAAGATTGATAAAGCCTTCTGCATCTTTTTGGTTATAATCACTTTCGCCAAACGTTGCAATTTCTTCGCTGTAAAGCGAATCTTCACTCCACACGCCAGCGTTTATCATATTGCCTTTATAAAGTTTTAAGCGAACTTTACCATTTACTTTTTCTTGCGTCTTATCAACAAATGCTGCAAGAGCTTCTCTAAGTGGTGTAAACCATTGTCCATTATAAACAAGTTCACCATAAGTAATTGCTAACTTTTGTTTTTCGTGCATTGTCATTTTGTCAAGACACAAAGTTTCTAAAACGCTGTGTGCTTTATATAAAATAGCACCACCCGGCGTTTCATAAACGCCACGACATTTCATACCAACTAAACGGTTTTCAACAATGTCAAGAAGTCCTATACCATTTTCACCACCAAGTTTGTTGAGTTTTAAGATTATGTTCTTTGCGCTCATCTTCTCGCCATCGAGAGCAACGGGAACGCCCTTAACAAAATCAATCTCAACGTAAGTTGGCTTATCTGGTGCTTTGATTGGCGAAACGCCTAGTTCCAAAAAGCCTTCCTTTTCATAAAGTGGTTCGTTGCCTGTGTCTTCCAAGTCCAAACCTTCGTGTGATAAGTGCCATAAGTTTTTATCCTTTGAATAGTTTGTTTCTCTGTTTATTTTAAGTGGAACGTTATGCGCTTCTGCATAATCGATTTCTTCTTCACGAGATTTAATATCCCATATACGCCAAGGCGCAATGATTTCCATATCTGGGCAGAAGTGCTTTAGAGTAAGTTCAAAACGAACTTGGTCGTTGCCCTTACCTGTACAGCCGTGTGCAATTGCATCTGCGCCTTCTTTGATAGCAATTTCAGCAAGTCCCTTTGCAATGCAAGGACGAGCGTGCGAAGTGCCAAGTAAATATTCTTCGTATATAGCGCCTGCTTTTACGCAAGGAATTATGTAATTATCAACGTAGTCGTCAGTTAAATCTAAAACGTAAAGCTTAGATGCGCCTGTTTTTAACGCCTTTTCTTCTAATCCGTCAAGCTCATCAGATTGACCAACGTTTCCTGCAACTGCAATAACTTCGCAGTTGTTATAATTCTCTTTTAGCCAAGGGATAATGATTGAAGTATCAAGTCCACCTGAATATGCAAGTACTACCTTTTTGATGTCTTTCTTTTCCATAATAATACCAACCTTTTTTTGTTTATGTTTTTTTCGATTTTTATTATAGCCAATTATATTTTCATTGTCAACGTTTTTAACTATATTTTGTGAATATTTTTATAAAATTTTCATTTTATTTGAATATTGTTTTATTTTTATTCATAATTTAGTGAATAATTTATGTTTTTATTCATTTTTGATTTATATTTGTGTTTTTGCAATCTCGTTTTGGTCTAGGTCTTTTAACGTTATTTGGTCATTTTCCAATACTATATAACTGTTTGGCGTGTTATTTTTTGGAAGCGATAGCGAGCCTGCGTTTGCGACCACCACCCCATTTTGCCTTTCAATAAAGCCTGTATGAAAATGACCGTAAATTATTGCGTCAAAATTTGTCTTGGGCATTTTATCTTTATTGTACATATGTCCATGTGTTAAATAAATAGTTTTATTGCCACTAATTATTGTCATATCCCCTACAAAATCAAATTCTGAAATCATTGTATCAACTTGGCTATCGCAATTTCCTTTTATAACTATTAAATTTTCTTTAACGCCATTTAAAATTTCAGCAACTTTCATTGGCTGATAATCTTTTGGCAACTGATTACGTGGTCCATGATTATAAATATCGCCAAGCAAAATAAGCTTGTCTGCGTCTTCTTTGTAGCAAATATCCATCAATTTTTGGGCATAAAATGCCGAACCGTGCAAATCTGATGCTATAACAATTTTCATAACTAACTTTCTCTCTTTTTATTAATAAGGTCAAAAACCACTTCTCTTGCTATATAAAGCCCTGCAACAGCAGGCACAAAAATCATACTTGGTGGAACTCTATCTCCCATTTGACTTTCGGTGCAGTTTTTTTGTGCGTCTTCTGTGGAATAAACGACTTTTACGCCTGATATGTTGCGTTTTTTAAGCTCTCTTCGCATAACCCTTGCAAGTGAGCAACCACTAGTTTGATTTACGTCTGCAACCTTTAAGCTTTCTATTTGAAGTTTTCCACCCGTGCCCATACAAGAAACAACTTTTTTCCCTAAGGCTTTTGCCCTTGAAATTATCTCAATCTTTGCGCTTACAGTATCAACTGCATCTATTATATAGTCGTATTTACTTAAGTCGTATTCGTTTGCATTTTCAGGAAGATAAAAAACTTTATAGGTGTTGATTTTTAAGTCTGGATTTATTAATAAAAGCCTTTCTTTTATAACTTCGACCTTATCTTTTCCAATGGTGTCAACCGTTGCAATAATTTGGCGATTTATATTTGTTTCATCTATAACGTCACTGTCAAACACGGCAATTTCGCCTATGCCAGAGCGAACGAGTGCTTCGCAAATAAAGCCACCCACACCACCAACACCAAACACGGCGACTGATGAAGATTGCAAGATATCTAAACTCTCTTTTCCTATTAAGTTTTCTACCCTGTTAAATGCTTTCATTAAAGTAAATGTATTCCTTTTTTAGCATTTTCTTCTATTGTTTCATCAGCCCAAACCGACGCTTGTACTTCGCCAATATGAGCTTTATTTAAAAAGAACATACAAAGCCTTGACTGACCTATTCCCCCACCGATTGTCAGTGGTAGTTTTCCTGCCATTATGTCCTTACAATAAGGATTTTCTAATTTATGTAATTCTTTTTTCTTTTTTAATTGTTTAACTAAGCTTGTTTGGTCAACCCTAATTCCCATAGAAGAAATTTCAAGTGCCAAATCTAAAACGTCATACCAAAGAATAATGTCGCCATTTAACTTCCAGTCGTCATAGTCAGCTGCCCTGCCATCGTGCGGCTTGCCGTCTGATAAATCCCAACCGATTTGATAAAGGAAAATTGCGCCGTATTTCTTTGCAGCTGCACATTCACGCTCTTTTCTTGTTAGGTTTGGATACTCTTTTTCTAATTCTTTTGTTGAGATAAACGTTATCTCATCTGGGATTGTGTGAGAGATTGCATACTTTTTGTTTACTGCACTTGCAAGTTTTTTAAGCGCCTTGTAAATAGACTTAACAGTCTTTTTAAGGTATGATAAGGTTCTTTGGTTTTTGCTTATAATCTTTTCCCAGTCCCATTGGTCAACGTAAACTGAGTGCAAAGCGTCTAAGTCTTCATCACGGCGAATTGCGTTCATATCCGTGTAAAGACCTGCGCCTTCACTAAAGCCATACTTAGCAAGTGCGTTTCTTTTCCATTTTGCAAGAGACTGAACGATTTCAACGTCTTTTTTTAGCGTTAAAATATCAAACCTAACAGCCCTTTCAAAACCGTTTAGGTTGTCGTTTAAGCCTGATTCTGGTTGAACGAAAAGTGGGGCTGAAACTCTTGTAAGCTTAAGCGCCTTTGCAAGTTCAGTTTCAAAAGTGTCTTTTATAAACTTGATTGCTATCTCTGTTTCAAGTAGAGTTAGCGTAGATTTATATTGCATTTAGTTTATAACTCCTTAGTCTATAACTCCTTTATATAAAGGATATTTTTCAATAAGTTTTTTAACTTCAGCTCTAACGTAATCGAAAGCCTCTTCTTTCTTTTCGATAATCATAGTAATAAGCTCAGCAACCTTTTCGCAATCATCTTCTTTAAAGCCACGGCTTGTGACTGCAGGTGTGCCGATACGAACGCCACTTGTCACAAATGGTTTTTGCTTGTCAAATGGAATTGCGTTTTTATTAAGCGTGATGTTTACTTCATCAAGCATATTTTCTAAGTCTTTTCCCGTGCAGTCTTTATCAGATAAATCTAAAAGCATCAAGTGGTTGTCCGTGCCACCTGAAACAAGTTTTACACCAAGTGATAAGAACTTTTCACTCATTGCCTTTGCATTTTTCTTAACTTGTTCCATATAAGCTTTATATTCTGGTTTTAATGCTTCGCCAAAAGCAACTGCTTTTGCTGCGATAATGTGCATAAGTGGACCACCTTGTGTGCCTGGGAATACTGCTTTATCAATAATTTTTGCATATTCTTCTTTACATAAAATCATACCACCTCTTGGGCCTCTTAAAGTCTTATGCGTTGTTGTCGTCACAAAATCTGCGTAAGGAACAGGGCTTGGGTGAAGACCTGTTGCAACAAGGCCTGCAATATGAGCGATGTCAACCATCATATAACAGCCTGCTTTATCACAAATTTCTCTAATTCTCTTAAAGTCGATAATTCTTGGATATGCGCTTGCACCACATACAAAGATGTTTGGTTTAACTTCTAAAACTTGTCTTTCTAAATCATCATAGTCGATAGTGCCTGTTTCTTCCTTAACGCCATAGCCTACAGAGTTAAAATATTTACCAGAAACTGTCACAGGGCTTCCGTGTGTTAAGTGTCCACCGTGAGCAAGGCTCATACCCATAATAGTATCGCCTGGTTTTAACACAGCAAAATACACTGCAAAGTTAGCGTTTGCACCACTGTGTGGTTGAACGTTTGCGTGCTCAGCACCGAACAATTTTTTAGCGCGTTCGATTGCAAGGTTTTCAACAATGTCAACGCACTGACAGCCACCATAATATCTGTGTGCTGGGTAGCCTTCTGCATACTTGTTTGTTAAGACGCTTCCTGCTGCGAGTAAAACGTTTTGCGAAACAACGTTTTCACTTGCGATAAGTTCAATGTTGTTTCTTTGTCTTTGAAGTTCTTTTTCTAAACCTTCATACACTTCTGGGTCAGCTAATTTAATTGAAGTTAAGTCTATCATTTTTTATTTCTCCTTGGTGTTTCACCTATTTTTTTTGATTTTATAAATATTTTATAAGCATTTCTGAAAGATTTGCCTTTGCAGTAAGCCCAACGGTTTTTTCTTTTTGCTCTTGATTTTGAAATAAAATTATAGTTGGGATAGACTGCACGCTGTATTTATTTGCAAGCTCTGGATTTTGGTCAACGTCAACTTTTATTATTTTGACCTTTTTATCCATTTCTTCACTGAATTCTATAAGTATGGGTGTTTGCATTTTGCAAGGCGCACACCAACTTGCATAAAAATCTACTAGCGTTAAATCGTTAGCAAGTAGCACCTTTTCAAACTCGTCAGTGCCTAAAACTTCTTCTATACTGTTCATAATCTTCTCCTTAAATCAAATGATTATGACAATATTATAAGCCATACTTTTAATTTCAATGCACAAATTCGCTTTATTTTATAAGTTCGCTAATAGTTAAATACTCTTCGTTTCCTGTCGACATTTCTTTTACTTTGAAAATGCCTTTTTCAAGCTCATTTGAACCTATTACAATAACCTTCTTTGCGCCTATCTTATCAGCATATTTAAATTGCGCTTTTATACTTCTATCCATATGGTCGAAGTCTGCTGAAATTCCTTTTTGTCTCAATAAGCTTACAATCTCAAAGGCTTTTTCGCTTTCTTTTTGCCCCATTGGTGCAACGTAATATTCTATCTCGCTGTCGTTTGGAATCTCTGCGCCTAAGTTTTCAAGTAGCATTAAAATTCTTTCAATGCCCACTGCAAAGCCTATGCCTGCAACGTCGTTTCCACCTAGCTCTGCAATAAGCCCATCATATCTGCCACCACCACAGACCGTGCCTTGTGCGCCGATATTTTCCGAAACAAACTCAAAAACAGTTTTGTTATAATAGTCAAGTCCCCTAACGATATAAGGATTGATTTTATATTCAACGCCTGCAATGCTTAAAAGTTTTTGAACGCTTTCAAAATGCTCTTTGCATTCATCACACAAATAATCTAAAATAACTGGCGCTTTTTGGTTTATCTTTTTGCAATTATCGTTTTTACAGTCCAAAATCCTTAGTGGGTTCTTGTCAAGCCTGTCCTTACAAAGTTCACACATATCGTCAATATTGCTCAATAAGTATTCTCTAAGCACTTGTTTATACTTTGCCCTACACTCTTTGCAACCGATATTGTTTATAAATAGCGTTATATTTTTTATGCCTACTTTATCCAAAAACGTCTTAGCTAAAAGTATTGTTTCAGCATCAATGTTAGGATTTGTAGAGCCTAAAAACTCTACGCCGAATTGGTGGAACTCCCTAAGCCTTCCTGCTTGTGGACGTTCGTATCTAAAGCATTGCGTTAGATAAAATAGTTTTGCTGGAAGAACGCCAGAGTGCATTCCGTTTTCAACAAAAGACCTTGCAACACCTGCCGTGCCTTCTGGCTTTAAGGTAATGCTTCTAGCGCCTTTATCCATAAAGGTGTACATTTCTTTGTTTACAATATCAGTAGTTTGACCTACGCCACGTAAAAACACTTCTGTGTGTTCAAAAGTCGGTGTTCTTATCTCTTTTGCGCCAAAACTCTTTGCGACGTCCCTTGCCGTTTTTTCTATAAATTGCCATTTATAGCTGTCGCCAGGCAAAACGTCTTTTGTGCCCTTTGGTATATTTATCATTGTTTTTTTCCTTATAATATATACTTTTTCAAATCTTTTGTCTTTGCGTCTATTCCAAGTTTATTTACAACAAACTCTTTATCTATTATAACTTCCTTTACCATGCCGTCTGCTTCAAAAGAAACTTCTTCAAGCAAGTTTTCCATAACGGTGTGAAGTCTTCTTGCGCCGATGTCTTCACTTGTCATATTCATTTCTTCTGATATTCTTGCAATCTCAGATATAGCGTCTTGAGTAAACTTTAAATCCACGCCGTCAACTTTTAAAAGCGTTGCATATTGGATTGTTATTGCGTTCTTTGGAATTGTTAAAATATCAATAAAGTCTTGCTTAGATAGACTGCTTAGTTCAACAAGGATTGGAAAACGGCCTTGAAGTTCGGGAATTAAGTCGCTTACCTTTGAAATATGGAAAGCGCCTGCCGCAATGAACAAAATATAGTCGGTTTTGATTGCGCCGTATTTTGTCATAACCGTCGAACCTTCAACTATAGGCAAGATATCTCTTTGAACGCCTTCTCTTGAAACGTCTTGTCCACCACCCTTGTTTGTGCGTGCTGCAATTTTATCAATTTCATCAATAAAGATAATGCCTTCGTTTTCGGCACGGCGAATTGCTTCTTCATTTACCGAATCTTTATCAATGAGTTTTTCTGCTTCTTCATCAAGCAAGATTTTTCTTGCTTCTTTTACAGTTAATTTTCTTCTTTTCTTCTTTTTTGGCATCATATCGCCAAAAATATTGCCTATACTGATTTCTCCGGCACCAGGGATAAGCTCCATAGGCTTTGGATTGTCAATAAGTTCTATCTCTATTACTTCATTGTCGTAATAACCCTTTTTAAGACCTTCTAAAATATTCTTTTCAAAAATGTCTTGTGGCGTTTCGCCCCTATCTAAACGTCGAACTTCGGCAACGATTTTTGCAAGCCTAAAGTTTACTGCACCTTCTGCCTTTTCGGTCACCTTTTTAAATCTTTCTTCCTTAACAAGCCTAACAGCGCACTCAACTAAGTCCCTAATCATAGACTCAACGTCTCTTCCAACGTAGCCGACTTCGGTATATTTTGTTGCTTCAACTTTTACGAAAGGTGCGCCAACAAGTTTTGCAAGGCGCCTTGCTATTTCGGTTTTACCAACACCTGTTGGGCCTTTCATAATGATATTTTTTGGTGTTATTTCAGCCATCTCTTCTAAAGATAGTGAGCTTCTTCTATATCTATTTCTAAGCGCAATGGCCACTGCCTTTTTTGCGCCGTGTTGACCAATAATATATTTATCTAATTCACTAACTATTTGTTTTGGACTTAAATTCATTTTTATCCCCCTTAAATAACTTCACATGTAATGTTGTCGTTTGTGAAAACGCAAATTTCACTTGCTATTTTGAGTGATTTTTGAGCTATTTCTTCAGCCGAATAATTTGTTTCTTTAGTTAGCGCTCTTGCTGCGGCAAGCGCATAGTTTCCACCACTTCCTATAGCGCAAACGCCACCGTCTGGCTCTATAACTTCGCCTGTGCCAGAAACAACTAAAAGCGTATCTTTATCAGCAGTAATCATCATTGCTTCTAATTTCCTTGCCTTATCAGAGCGCCAAAGCTCTGCAAGCTCAACTGCACTTCTCATAAGGTTGCCTGAATATTTATTAAGCATTTCTTCAAACCTTTCAGAAAGAGTAAAAGCATCTGAAACAGAGCCTGCAAACCCTAAAATTACGTTGCCGTTATATATTCTTCTAACCTTAACGGCATTGCTCTTAAAAATAACCGATTGCGACATTGTCACTTGCCCGTCGCCAGCGATTGCCGTTTTTCCGTCCTTTTTAACGGCACAAATGGTTGTCCCCTTAAATTCTATCATATCTCGTTCTCCTTTTTGAATTTTTCCACTTCTATTAAACTGCGCTCTGCCATAAGGCGCTTTCTCTCTGCCTTATCCCTAACTATTCTATCAAGCGGTGGCAATATGCCAAAGTTTGCGTTCATTGGTTGAAAATCTTTATTCTCAGTAGTTATGTATTTTGCTAGACTCCCAAGCACGGTGCTGTGAGAAATAGGCTTAATTTCTTTTCCTAGCAACTTATTATACATATAAATTGCCGTCATAAGCCCACTGCCTGCACTTTCCACGTATCCTTCAACACCCGTGATTTGCCCTGCAAAATAGGTCTTTGGACTATTAATAAGCGAATAATCTTCTTTTAGCGCTTTTGGTGAGTTTATAAAGGTGTTTCTGTGCATAACGCCGTATCTAAGATATTCGGCATTTTTTAGGGCTGGGATATTTGCAAACACTTTTTTTTGTGCGCCAAAAGTTAAATTCGTTTGAAAGCCAACTAAGTTATACATACTTCCACTTGCATCTTCTTTTCTAAGTTGCAAGCAAGCATATGCCCATCTTCCTGTTTTAGGATTTGTTAGCCCAACTGGTTTAAGTGGACCAAATCTTAGCGTGTCTATGCCCCTATTTGCCATAATTTCTATGGGCATACAGCCTTCAAACACCTTTGCGTCTTCAAACTCGTGAAGATTTGCCCTCTCGGCACTTACAAGGTCTGCCATAAACGCCAAATATTCTTCTTTGGTCATTGGGCAGTTTATATGGTCGCCGTTTCCTTTATCGTATCTATCGCCAAAGAAAGCGTTTTCCATATCAATGCTTTCAAAGTCAACGATAGGTGCTGACGCATCGAAAAAACTTAAAGCACCACCAACTTTTTCTTTTATATTTTGGCTAAGTTTATCTGTTGTTAGTGGCCCCGTCGCTATAACCGTATATTCATCGTAGTCTATATTTTCAATCTCTTTGCTGATATGAGTTATATTTGGCTCGGAATATAATTTTTGAGTTATATACTCGGAAAATTTTTGCCTATCGACAGCTAGTGCATTGCCTGCTGGAACACTGTTTTTATCGGCACTTTCAATAATTAAAGAACCTAAAATGCGCATTTCTTCTTTAAGTAGGCCAGCCGCATTGCCAAAAACGTCGTTGCTCTTTAAAGAGTTAGAACATACTAGTTCGCCATAATCTTTGCTTTTATGTGCTGGGCTCATCTTGTTTGGCTTTATGTCATAAAGCTCCACCTTCACGCCTTTTTTTGCAAGATAGTAAGCTACTTCTGCCCCTGCGAGTCCACCACCTATTACTTTAATTTTTTGCATCTTTTACAAACTTACACTTCTTTGAAGAGCACTTAACCTTGCCTTCAACTTCTATTAAAAATTGACCACAGTCTGGACACTTTTCTCCAGTTGGAATATCCCAGCTCATAAATTTACAATTTGGGAAGTTTGAACATCCATAGAAAACCTTTCCACCACGACTCGTCATCTTTTTCGTTGGCTTTCCACATTCTGGACAAACGCCAACGTTTTCTGTCATACTAACTGTATTTTTGCATTTTGGATAATTTGAACAAGCAAGGAACTTGCCAAACTTGCCCTCTCTTTCCACCATTGGCGAGCCACACTTAGCACAAATTTTATCGGTTGGAATGGCAACCTTTTCGTTTACTGCTTTTATGTTTTGACACTCTGGATATTTTGAGCAAGCATAGTAATTGCCGTATTTACCACTATTGATAATCATTGGCGAGCCACACTTTTCGCAAATGACTTCGGTAATTTTTGAATTTCTTAATTGCTCTTCAAAGTTTTTATAGAAGTTTGCAATTAGCTTATGCCAATCTTTTCCACTTGTGCCTATTGCATCAAGGTCATTTTCCATTTTTGCAGTAAATGATATATCCATTATGTCTGGAAAATATTTAACCAAAAAGTCTATTAAAGAATAACTTATATCGTTTGGAACTAAATATTTCTTTTCCTTCCTAACGTATTCTCTCTTTTTGTCAGAAAGCTTTGCCATAATGGTCGCATAAGTAGATGGTCTTCCAATTCCCTTATCTTCCATATGTTTGATAAGTGATGCTTCGGTGTATCTTGTTGGTGGCTTTGTGAACTTTTGCTCTTTTGCTAGCTCTAATAAGTCTAAGCATTCGCCATTATCAAGCGCTGGCAAAAGTGCATTTCCACTCTCTTCATCTTCATCTTTTTTAGTATCGTCGTAAACAACGGTATAGCCTTTGAAAATTAACGTTTTACCACTAGTTTTCAAAGTGTATTCCCCTGCGTTAACGTCAACTGCCACACTGTCATACTTAGCTTCGTTCATTTGCGATGCGATAAATCTATCGTAAATGAGCTTATATAACTTGTATTGGTTTTTGTCCAACAAGTCCTTAACGCTTTCTGGCGTTTTGTTTATATCAATAGGTCTGATTGCTTCGTGAGCATCTTGTGCGTCTTTTTTAGTCACATACCTATTTGGTTTTGATGGCACGTATTCACTGCCATAGTTTGCTTTAATATATTCGAGAGCGCTTGCCTGTGCTTCGGTTGAAACACGAACAGAGTCCGTTCTCATATAGGTTATAAGTGCGATATTTCCACGTGGGGTTTCAACACCTTCGTAAAGCCTTTGTGCCACTTGCATAACTTGTGGTGCCGACAAATTTAATCTAATTGAGCCGTCTTGTTGCAAGGTGCTTGTAATATATGGCGCTGGTGCGTGCGCTTTTATAACAGAACGCTTTACGTTTGCCACAACAAAATTACTATTTTTAAGTTCGGCTTCGGTTTGACTAGCTTCAACTGCACTTGCTGGCTTATAAGCCTTACCGAGTTTTTCTTTTAATAATACTTTAAATCTAGAGCCGTCTTTTTTGCTCACCGTTGCTTTTAAGTTCCAGTATTCTTGTGGCTTAAATTCTAAAATCTCTCTTTCTCTATCAACCACCATTTTAAGTGCAACCGATTGCACACGACCTGCCGACAAGTTGTCGTTGAGTCTTGAACTTGCTGCTGGTGAAATGCTATAACCAACAAGCCTATCTAAAACTCTTCTTGCTTGCTGAGCATCAACTAAATTCATATCAATTTTTCTTGGACTAGCAAGTGCTGTTTTAACTGCTTTTTCAGAAATTTCGTTAAACTCTATTCTATTTGGCACGCTTGTGTCAAGCCCCAAAACTTCTGCTAAATGCCACGATATTGCTTCCCCTTCTCTATCAGGGTCGGTTGCGAGGTAAACTTTGTCAGCCTTTTTTGCCATTGTTTCAAGTCTTTTTATGTCTTGTTTCTTTTCTGGTGAAACAACGTAAAAAGGTTCAAAATTGTTAGCAATAGATATGCCCATATAGTTTACAGGCAAATCCCTTATATGTCCCTTTGACGCATCAACTTTAAAGTCGCCTTTTAAAAATTTCTCAATCGTCTTTGCCTTGTGTGGTGATTCTACTATTATTAACTGCATCTAATCCTCCGAATGATTACGAACTAAGCCGTAAACGTTGCCACTTTTTACAACCACGCCTTTTATTTCTAAGATTGATAACTGAGTTATCATTTCAAAAGTTCTTTTTCCTAACGCACTGCTTATTTTTTCTATATGCATCCAGCCGTTTGAAAGAACTTTTATTATTTCTTTTTCTTCTAAAGTAAGTTCCACTAGGTTATCCTTACTTTCTAAAGAATAAAAATCTAAAATGTCTTTTACCTTGTCGGTTAAAATTGCGCCACGCTTAATTAAATCGTTTGTGCCTTCGCCAGATGCCACGCCCACGCTATATGGCACGGCAAACAAGTCCTTTGAATATTCGTTTGCATACTCGGCAGTGTAAAGCGTTCCACTCTTTATGCCTGCACTAACAACCAAAACGCCTTTTGCTAGCCCTGCTAATATTCTATTCCTTATTGGAAAGAAGTATGGCTTTGGTGCAACTTTTGGTGGGTGTTCGCTTATTGCTAAACCAACACTCGCAACCTTTTCAAAAAGGTCTTTATTTGTGCTTGGATAAATATTATCAAATCCACCTGCGATAACTGATATTATGTTTTTGGTGGTAGTAAGCGTGCTTAAAATAACTTCACTGTCAATGCCTTCTGCTATGCCTGTCACCAAAGTAAAATGCTTAGATAAACTTTGTGCATAATCCTTTGCAATCGACATAGAAAGTGGCAAACTCTTTCTGCTGCCAACAATGGCAAAACTTTCAGTCTCTAAAAGCTTCAAGTTGCCCTTTGCATATAACACTAATGGTTTAAGGTCAATTTCTCTTAGCGAGCTTGGGTAATTTTCCGACTCGCAAGTAATTGCTATAATATCCTTTCTATCAAGTTCATCTAAAATAAAATCGAGATAGGTTTGGTTTGCAGAGCTAAGCATTGTTTTAAACTGGTTTTCGCCAACGCTTGAAACAACGTAATCTTTTGCAAGGTTTAGCCCTTCGCTGATTTTAGCGCTATTTTTTAAGCTTTGATAAATTTGAACTTTATGTTTATATTCAAGCCCCACAAAACTGTCAAGCCAAATCAAACTAAGCTCTTCTAAAGTATATCTTTTCATATTAAGTATGCCTATAACTAATAGATTCTAAAATGTGTGCTGGCATAATTTGTTCGTAAAGCTCCATATCTGCAATAGTTCTTGCAACTTTTATTATCCTGCTTCGTGCCCTTGGCGATAAATGCAAGGTTTCATACGCCCTTTTTAATATTTCTTCACACTCTTTAGATAGCTTGCAATATTTTTGCAAATGCTTTTCGCCCATATCGCTGTTAGTTAAAATGCCGTCGCTTAAAAATCTGTTCTTTTGAATTTCCCTAGTTCTATTTACCCTTTTCTTAACGACTTCAGAGCTTTCCGATTGCTTTTCTTCAGTAAGTTCTGCATATTTAACTTCATCCACTTCCACTTGTATATCTATTCTGTCAAGAAGTGGGCCTGATATTTTAGATTTATATTTAGAAATTTGAGAAGGCGTGCAGTTACAAACCTTTTCTGCCGAGCCATAGTTTCCACAAGGACAAGGGTTCATACTGCCACAAAGCATAAAGTTTGCAGGAAAGTTTACTGAACCTGTCGCTCTTGATACGGTTATATTTCCGTCTTCAAGTGGTTGGCGCAAAACTTCTAAAGCCATACGGCTATACTCTGGCATTTCATCTAAAAACAACACGCCGTTGTGAGCAAGCGATATTTCGCCAGGTCTTATATGATTGCCACCACCTGCAAGCGACACTGTTGACGCCGTGTGGTGTGGACTTCTAAACGGACGAGCAAAAACTATTCCGTCGCTATCTTTAAGTATTCCTGCAACCGAGTGAATTTTCGTAGTTTCAAGCGCCTCGTCAAAAGTCATATCTGGCATAATTGTTGGAATACATTTTGCTAGCATTGTTTTGCCCGTTCCCGGTGCACCGACAAAAAGCAAGTTATGACCACCAGACACGGCAACTTCCAAAGCACGTTTTGCAACGGCTTGACCTTTAACTAACGCTAGGTCGCTATGATATTGATTTTTCGTCTCTTTTACCTTATAGTCGTGATAAACTATAGGCGCTATAGGTTTAAGACCAGAAAGATGGTCTATAGTATCTTTCAAACTCTCTACTGCAACGGCTTCAATGCCTTTAACAAAAGACGCTTCTTTTTCATTGCCCTTTGGGATAATAAACTTTTTATAGCCTAGGCTTAGTGCCGAAATCAAGGTTGGCAAAACGCCGTTTACCCTTCTAACGCTTCCGTCAAGTGAAAGCTCACCCAAAAATATAATGCCGTTTGTATCACACTCAAGTTGTCCACTTGATATAAGCACACCTATTGCTATTGCGAGGTCAAGGGCTGGGCCTTCCTTTTTTTCGCCTGCTGGGGCAAGATTAATGGTAATGTGTTTAATAGGCATATTTCTGCCACTGTTTTTAATGGCAGAGCGAACACGCTCTTTTGATTCTTTAACGGCTGTGTCAGCAAGCCCCACTATGTCAAAGGCTGGAAGACCGTTATTGATATCAACCTCTACGTCAATAGCAACCCCTTCAAGTCCTATAAGCGTAAACCCATTTACTTTTGCAATCATTTGTTTGTCCCCTTAAAAAAGCAAAAACTTTCTCACTATTATATTATTATATAATATTTTATTTTAAAAGTAAACATATTATATAGGAAAAAACTTTTTTTCCGAGTAAAATTCTACTTTTTTTAGGCTGAATTATTCTATAAAAAACTATAAAAAAAGAACTTGCCCTTATTTAGACAAGTTCGTTTTTTAAAGAATAAATTATTTTTTAATTTCTTTAACTTTTGCAGCCTTTCCTGTTCTTGCACGCAAGTAGTAAAGTTTTGCACGACGTACTTTTCCGTGTCTTACAACTTGTATATCTGCAACCTTTGGCGAGTGGATAGGGAAAGTCTTTTCAACACCTACACCGAAAGAAAGTCTTCTAACAGTGAAAGTTTCGCTAATACCACCGTGTTTTCTTGCAATAACGATACCTTCAAAGGCTTGTAATCTTTCTCTGTCGCCTTCGATAACTTTTACCATTACCTTAACAGTGTCGCCAACGTTAAATTGTGGAATTGTGCTTTTTAAGTTTTCTTGATTGATTGCATCAATTATGCCGTTCATTTGCTTTTACCTCCAATTTATTAGCGTTCATTGTCAACTGTTTTTGCAAGAGGAACGCTCAAAGCGTTTAATATAATATCATATTTTTATTTTAATTGCAAGCGTTTTACACACCAAATGCATTAAAAATATGATTTATTTGTCCATTTTCTATTTCTATCACGTCAAACCTACATTCTCTATCCGTTTTCTTCTCTTTTTGCAAGTAAAACGTGGCAGTTAGATAATATTTTTCTTGTTTTTTTCTATCTACTGCTTCGCAAGGATTGCCGTAATTATCGCTAGACCTTGTCTTAACTTCGATAAAAACTATCACCCCATCATCTTCTGCAATAATATCAATTTCGCCAACAGGCACTTTATAATTTGTCTTTAATATCTTAAAACCTTTTTTCTTTAAAAAATCTACTGCTCTTTTTTCTCCGGCTCTACCCAAAAGTTTTTTATAAAAGTTCTTCTGTGCAATCTGCAAGGTCCTATCTCCTTGATTTTTTCAATATGAATTTTTGTTCCGTACCCTTTATGCTTTTCAAAACCATATTCAGGGAATTCTTTTGCGTATTCAATCATAAGGTTATCCCTATAAACTTTTGCCAAAATTGATGCGCAACCTATCGTGTAACTTTTAAGG
>JAZNCJ010000035.1:0-22351 GCA_045587465.1 Christensenellaceae bacterium | reverse complement strand
CATCAAGACTTACAAAGCCGTCTTCACTATTAACCTTTTCTTTTGCTGTTGAGCAGTAGATAAGAGTTTCTGCACCGAGTGCTTCTGCAACGTCAACTTCAATTTCAATAACAGGTTTGCCAGATTTTACCCATTCTTCTTCTTCGTGAATATCTTCTGGTCTGATACCGAACACAATATCCTTGCCTGTGTTTAGATATTTATCAATATTTACAATCAAATCTGCCTTTTCTTTTGAAAGTGCAATCTTATTTAAACCAAATTCTACGTTTACGTTATCTTTAGTACCTGTAAGTTTGCCAGTAAAGAAGTTCATTTGTGGCGTTCCGATAAAGCCTGCAACGAATTGGTTGATTGGGTGGTCGTAAAGATTAAGTGGAGTATCAACTTGTTGCATAAAACCATCTTTCATAACAACAATTCTCGTACCCATCGTCATAGCTTCAACTTGGTCGTGTGTGACGTAAATAAACGTTGTTGCGAGTCTGTTGTGAAGTTTTGTAATTTCCGTTCTCATTTGTGAACGAAGCTTTGCGTCCAAGTTAGAGAGTGGTTCGTCTAAAAGGAATACCTTTGGTTCACGAACAATAGCACGGCCTAAAGCAACACGTTGTCTTTGACCACCAGAAAGAGCTTTTGGTTTTCTTGAAAGATACATTTCAAGACCTAAAATTCTTGCAGCTTCTTTAACTCTTTGGTCAATTTGTGCTTTTGGCATTTTACGGAGTTTCAAACCGAAAGCCATGTTGTCATAAACCGTCATATGTGGATAAAGCGCATAGTTTTGGAAAACCATTGCGATATCCCTATCTTTAGGGGCACGGTCGTTTACGTACGTACCGTCGATATAAAGTTCACCAGCAGAAATTTCTTCAAGACCAGCAATCATACGAAGTGTTGTTGATTTACCACAACCTGATGGACCAACGAATACGATAAACTCCTTATCCTCAATATCAAGCGTAAAGTCTGTGACTGCTACAACGCCTGATGGATAAACTTTGTAAATGTTTTTTAAGTTTAAACTTGCCATAATTTTCCTCCAACGGCCGATAAGGCCTGTTTATTTTTTCTATTATATTTTACTACTTTTTTCAGTTAATATCAACTACAATGTAAACAAATAAATAATTTAATTTTGTATAATGTGCACAAAAAATTAATCTAATTCATCTAAAGTAAGTTCATACGCAGGCGCAAATTCTTTTAAGTAGTAGTCAATCTCTTCCATTTTCAAGTTTTTAAGGTCGTTTAGTATTGTTCGTTTTGCTTTTTTGAACTCGCTATTGCCTGCCTTTACTTCTTCAACGCACTTTAGATATGCCGAAAGCCTGTCTGCGCCCTTGACTATTTTATATTCTTGGCTATTTTCATCTGGCAAAACGTATTGCTCATATTCACTCTTTATAACGTCTGGAAGCGTGTCTAAAATCTTTTTGCTTGCGTTCTTTTCCAAGTCTTTATATGCGTTTTTAATTTCAGGATTAAAATACTTTATAGGCGTCGGCAAGTCGCCTGTTATAACTTCGCCGACCTCGTGATATTGCGCAAGTAAAACAACTTTTTCAACGCTTACGTCCCCACCGAACACTTTGTTTTTGATAACGGCTAAGGCGTGCGCAAGAACAGAAACTTCTAAAGAATGTTCCATTATGTTTTCTTCTCTAACCGAGCGCATAAGCGACCAGCGCTTGATGTATTTCATACGGTTTATAAATGCAAAAAATTTACTCATATTTTCTTCTCCCTTATTTCGTTTAGCTTTATTATATAATATATATTGTTTTTTGTGGATTTTTATTTTATCATATTTTTTTGCTTGACACAATAAAATAAAAGTGTTAATATAATTTTACTAAAAAATTTTTAAATATTCGCTATGGGTGCCGTTAGGCTGAGATTACACCATTTGAACCCGCAAGGTTATGCTTGAAGGGAAAGCAAAAGATAGTTATCAATGAAAACGCTTCCATAGGAAGCGTTTTTTGTTTTTATAGCGAATAGAAGGAGACGTTATGTTAAACAATTTACTTTCAAGTTATGTCTTTGACACACTTGAGCCTATCGCCAAGTGGCTCACAATTTCTCTTGTAATTGCTTTTGCTCTGCTTTGTTTATTTCTTGTTTTAACAAAAGCACAAAACGCAAAGAAAATTATAAAGACTGTTTTTATAGGCCTTGTTTTTTATGCAATTATTTTAGGCATTACATTGCTAATTAGCAACATTTTTGCCGAATTCAATAAGTCGAGCTTAAGCGAAAACGGACTTTCTCTTGATGTTATTTTTTACGTTTTCTTGCCACTTCTAATAACGCTTGTTATTGCCTTATCTTTTGGGATTACTCTTTTCGTTTTAAGCAAAAAGAATGCTGTTCTTTATAAAAAAGTTTCTTCTTTTTTTGGTGTCATACTTTTCTTTTGTGTTGTCACTTGCATAGTTCTTATTTATGTTTATTATTCAAACAACACAAAAGATTGGTATAAATATAACTCAACAGCACTTTATGTTGGCGCAGGGTTATTAGTTGTCGGTGCAATTCTTGCAAGCCTTTTACTCGACAAAAAAGGAAGCTTAAAGTTTGACACAAAGTGCTTAACTATTGCCGGTGTATGCGTTTCACTTTCGTTCGTTCTTTCTTACATTAAACTTTTCGACCCACCAACAGGTGGCTCTATTACACTTGCATCACTTTTACCAGTTATGGTTTTCGCTTACATTTACGGCGTTAAAAAAGGACTTTTAATTGGGTTTATTTATGGTATTTTACAAGCCGTGCAAGAACCTTGGATTGTTCACCCAGCACAATTCTTGCTTGATTATCCTATAGCATTTTCATTTGTTGGTTTAGCCGGCGTTCTTAACAATTTTAACGTATTTAAAAATTTGCATTGGTTAAGGTTTTCAATTGGTGCGATATTAGGCGTTTTATTTAGGTTTGTTTCAAGCGTTATTGCTGGCATATTCGCATGGGAAGCTACACCAGTTGTTAGCCTAACCTTAAACGCTGTAATTTTATTTGATGTTATTTTGGTTATTGCCGTTGGTATTATGCTTTTTTCATCAAAGAGTTTTTTACACGAAATGAAAAAACTAAACCAGCCTAAATAAGTTTATATTTACTTTTATCAACTAAAAAAGCCTTTTGCTTAGCATAACATAAGCAAAAGGCTTTTTATTAATCTTCTTTTTTTTCAATATCGCTTATCAACGTAAAAATGCTTTGTTGAATGTTTTTGTCTATAGAGCGATAGTTTTTTATTAGTTCTTTTTCTTTCAACGTTAAAATTTCATACGACTCATCTTCTAAGAAAAATTGAGATAAAGTAATACCCATCGCATCGCACATTAATTCTAAGTTCTTAATAGAAGGCACCGTTCTTCTTGAAAACGTGTTAGCAAGCGTAGATTGATTGATACCTGAAAGCTCGGCAAGTCTATAAACACTCATATTCTTAGAAAGTCGCAACTTTTCTAACTTTTCTATAATATCCATTACATCCTCTCGTTTACTTAATAACTATATTATATACCAAAATTTAACTATATATAATACAAAAATGAGTTGACACTATAGTTAAATTATGCTATAATGTTAAAAAAACTAAGGAGAAATAGTTATGGAATTAATTTGTGGCAAAAATGAAGCGATTATTAAATCGTGGGACTACGCTTTGGAAAAAAAGGGGCTTGAACGCAAAACGTTTAACCTAACGGCAACCGACAAGCGTCTTATTTCAACTGCTGAAAGCAGCAAAAGTTGTTCGAGAAGTGAAGTTTATCTTTCTGACATCAAATCGTTAGATTACAAGTTCAAAAGAAACGGCTCCTTCTTAGCAATATTAATGTTGATTTTCGGAATTTTAACCTCAATTTTAGTATTTGGCATACTTTACATTGTTTTAGCAGTTAGAATTTTGAGAGCGAAACAATTCGTGTTAGTTGTGAACACTTATGGACAAGAAAGTTTAGGACTTGCTGTTGGGGCCTCTGCTAAACTTAAAAGAGAAAAACACGGAAGAATAAGGGTTATAGTAAACAAAAACGTTGCTAAAGAAATTATAAACGAATTAGGCGCATTAATTTTAGATGCAAAAGCAAAAGCTAGCAACTAATTGTATTTAATTAAAAGCGTTTTTAATTAGTCTAAAACAAAAGTCGTTTGCACATATTTGTGCAAACGACTTTTTTGTTATTTATTTTTTTCAATTAATTTATCAATCGCTTCTATATATCCGTCAAAGCCTTTGCCCGCAATGGTCAAAAAAGCATACTCACGAACAAACGATACTTTTCTAAATTCTTCTCTGTCATCAACAGCTGAAATATGTACTTCAACGGTTGGGATATTAACTGCTTTTAGAGCGTCTAAAATAGCAACGCTTGTGTGCGTGTAGCCTGCTGGGTTGATTATAATGCCGTCAAACTTTTTATATGCACGCTGTATTTTAGAAACTATTGCGCCCTCATAGTTTGATTGATAGCACTCTACTTTAACGCCTTTTTCTATTGCTCTTTTTTTGATAAGGCTTATAAGCGCATTATAATTTTTATCGCCATAAATATGTTTTTCCCTTATTCCAAGCATATTTATATTCGGTCCGTTAATCACTAAAATTTTCATAAAATTCTTTAACCCCTTTTGCTACTTTATCTATCTCGCCGTCGTTTTTAATCTTTTTGTCGGCAAAAAACGCATAAGCCTCTTTTCTTTCTTCGTAAAGTTTTTTTATCGTCTCTTTATCCTTTGAAAGTGGCCTACCGTCGCTTGCTAAAAGCTGTAAATCTCTATCCAGCCAAACTATAACGCCGTTTTGCTTTAGCGAAAAATAATTATCCCTATTTTTTATAGCGCCACCACCGGTTGATATAACCTTATTTGAAAGCTTGCCCACTTCCATTATAACTTCGCTTTCAACCTTTCTAAAATAATCTTCTTTAAACTCGGCGAAAATCTCTGGAATAGTCTTTTGCTCTTTTTCCACTATTAGCTCATCTGTGTCTATAAACTCTTTTCCTAAAAGTTCAGAAAGCTTTTTGCCTATGGTCGATTTTCCCGAGCCAGGCATACCCACAAGCACTAAATTTTGGCTATCTGTTTTTAATTTTTTTACAATCTTTTCAATAACGCCGTCATCAAGCTTTTTACTTAAAAACTTTTCGGAGGCAAATTTTGCTTGAGCAACAAGCATAGCAAGTCCGTTTGCATACTTTATTCCCATCTCTTTTGCTTGACACAAAAGCTTTGTCAAGCTTGGATTATAAACAACGTCAAACACGCCTTCGAGTTTATCAAAGACTTTTAAGTCAACCCTACAAGAATAATTATCAGGGTACATCCCTACAGGCGTGGTGTTGATAACTACTTGAGCATCTTTGGCAATTTCACTATAATTTTGATAGTTAATCTCACCAGAGCGAGATAAAATCTTTATAGCCTTTGCGCCTAAACACTCGCTAACCACCCTTGCCGTCAACGACGTGCCCCCACTGCCCAAAATCAAAACGCTTTTGTTCTTTAGGTTAATCTTGGCGCTTTTTAGTGCATATTCCATACCAAGATAATCGGTGTTGTAGCCATAAAGCTTATCGCCTTTTTTAACGACTGTGTTTACTGCACCGATTTTTTTTGCGATTTCATCTATTTGGTCAAGATATTTAATTATTTCTTGTTTATAAGGAATTGTCACGTTAAAGCCGTCAAGCGTATCACTTTTAACAAACTCTTCAAGCTTGTCTGGCTCTAATTCCATAAGCTCATAGCTATACGCACCCAACTGTTGATGAATTAGTGGCGAATAACTGTGCTTTAACGTTCTTCCTAAAAGTCCAAATTTTTTCATACTAAATCTTTTCGCTGTATGCACCTAAGAAAGTAAATTGCTCGGTAGAACTATCAAGCCCTGCCAAAAGGTTTTTAACTGCTTTGTCTTTAATGTCGCACTCAAAGTCAAAGTAGAACATAAATTCAAAGCTTGAGCCAACTATTGGGCGAGACTCAAGTTTGGTTAAGTTTATTCCGAGATTTGCAAACATAGACAAAAGCTTATTAAGGCTTCCTGCTGAGTTTTGTGGAAGAGTGGTCATAATGCTTATCTTGTTTGCGTTTTCATAAAATTCCATTTCTTTTGCTATTAAAATAAAGCGAGTATAGTTGTTTTCGCTATCTTGAATATTTGTTTCTAGTAGTTTTAAGCCGTATAGGTCGGCGCACTCTCTTGAGCAAATTGCAACTATATCATTCCTGCCACTTTCCTTAACGATTTTTGATGCAACGGCAGTGTTTGGAACGGCAGTTATTTTTGCAAGTGGGAATTTTTCAAGATATTTTTTGCATTGTGATATTGCTTGCTCGTGCGAAACTATTTCTCTTATATCTTTAAGCTCTGTTTCTTTATTCGCAACTAAGTTATGGCTAACCGAAAGCCTTAAACTCTTAACGATATAGAATTTGTGCTCTTTCATAAGGTCGTAAACTTGGTTGACCGAGCCTGCATAACTGTTTTCAATAGGCAACACGCCATACCTACAAAAACCTTTTTCAACTGCACCGAAAACGCCTTCGAAAGTCTTAAAATAAGTAATGTCGGCAAGCTCGAACATTCTATCTGTTGCAATGCCTGAATACGCCCCGGCAACGCCTTGGCAAGCAATCTTTGCTTTTACAGGCAGTTTTTGAAAACCCTTTTCAAGCGCCGTGTCAATTTGCTGTGAAATCTTTGACGTCTTTTCCATATTGACCGTTTGATAAGCCTTGCTTACTTCAAACATAGTTTCAAAAACTCGTTTTAGATAAATTTGTCTGTCTTCATTAACCTTTTCAGTCACCCTTAAAAGAATATCCCTTTCTCTATTTGGGTCGTTAACGGCAGTCTTGCTTTGCTTTTTTGCGTCTATAACCTCTTTAATTAAGTCCATACGCCTATCCAAAAGACTGGCTATTTGGTCGTCAACTACGTCTATTTCTTTTCTAACCTTTTCTAAATCCATTTTTGGTTCTCCTTTTTACAA
The DNA here is from genome assembly GCA_045587465.1 of Christensenellaceae bacterium. GTDB lineage: Bacteria > Bacillota > Clostridia > Christensenellales > Borkfalkiaceae > UBA1259. The sequence continues at coordinate 15,341 of JAZNCJ010000035.1, read as the reverse complement.
ACTGTCGTATATCGCTATTGCAGAAATTGCTTCTATAACGGCAACGGCCCTTGGCACAATGCACGCATCGTGCCTGCCTTCAATTTTAAGTTTTACGTTTTGCTTTGTTTTTAAATTAACACTGTCTTGCTCTTTTGCAATCGACGGCGTTGGCTTAATAACCACCCTAAACGTTATTGGCATTCCGTTTGCTAAGCCACCGTTTATTCCACCGTTATTGTTTGTCTTTGTTTTAACGTTGTTGCCATCATAATAAAAGCTATCGTTTGCACTACTTCCCGTCATCTCGGCAAAGTCAAAGCCTGAGCCAAACTCTATGCCTTTAACGGCAGGCACGGCAAATGCAAGGTGAGAAATTATGCTTTCTAAACTATCAAACATATACTCGCCAGCACCGACAGGCACGCCCTTTATAACGCACTCTATTATTCCACCAACAGAGTCCAAATCGGCTCTCGCCTTTTCAATTTTTTCAAGCATTTGCCCTTTTTTAGACTGGTCTAAAAGTGGAAAATCTTGGTCTAAACTATTTAGGTCTATCTTTTCAATATCGGTATCTTTATAACTTGCGACTTTAACAGTTGATATTTGCGAGATATAAGCGTTTATAGTTATTCCCTTTTTTTCTAAAATTTGTTTGCAAATGCCACCTGCTATGCACATAGGCGCTGTTAAACGCCCGGAAAATTTTCCTCCACCACGATAATCGAATTTGTCACCATATTTAGTTCTTGCAACAAAATCAGCGTGCGATGGGCGTGGCGTGACTATTAAATTAGAATAATCTTTGCTGTTTTGGTTAGTATTTTGTATAACAGCCTTAAACTCGCCACTTAAAATTCCGTTGATTCTGCCACTTTTAACTATAATCTTGTCCTGCTCTAAGCGCTTTGTCGAATAGCAGGTGTTTTTCGCCTTTCTTCTATCAACGAATTTTTGTAGTTTCCTTAAACAAATCTTTTCTCTTTTAAATCCGTTTACTTTTACGCCAATCTCGCTTGAGTGCGATGCGCCAAAAATTTCTATATTTAGTTTTTTTCCACAAAACAAAGAACTCTCTTTATATTCGTGACTAATTCTCACTTGCTTTTCCCCCTACGCTATTAAAGTCCTTAAAAAAGGTTGGATATGATTTTTGAACGGCATCTGAATCAATAATTTGACTCTCGCCGTTAGCCACAGCCCCCAAAACTGCGCTTGCCATTACAATTCGGTGGTCGTTAAACGAATTAACCTTGCCACCCTTTATTTTTCCACCGTAAACAATTAGCGAATTGTCTTTTTCTTCTGCCTTTATGCCAAAGGCTCTTAACATATCTATAGTTGACAAAACTCTGTCGCTTTCTTTTATCTTCAGCCTTTCAATATTGTTAATAATAGTTGTTCCACTTGCTACAGCCCCAAGCACGGCGCAAATAGGCACTAAGTCCGGGCAGTTTTCAGCATCCATAGAAAAACCTTTAAGCTGACTTTTGCTAACGGTTATGCCGTTTTTATCACAAAAAACCGTTGCGCCAGCACTTTTTAAAATTTCTAGTATTTTTTTATCGCCCTGAACGCTGTCTAAGTTTAAACCACTAATCGTTATATCGCCGTTAATAGCGCCAAGAACCAAATAAAACGCCATATTAGACCAGTCGCCCTCAGCTTGCATTTTGCCACGAAATTTTTGCCAGCCTTTAATAAAATATCCATAATCGGTGGTTTGGATTTCAATGCCATAGCCTTTAAGCACGCTTATGGTTATATCAACGTATGGTTTTGATGCGAGTGTAGTGGTCAAAATTATTCTGCTGTCGCCGTCAAGCGAAGATAACGCCATAATAAGGCCTGACACGTATTGAGAGCTTATATCCCCTTTTATTTTAAACTCGCCAGACTTTAGCTTGCCTGAAATTTTTATGTATCCGTCATTTTCTTCAAAGGTTATGCCGTTTTCTGAAAGAGCTAAAAGTAGCTCTGTATTAGGTCTAGAAAGTAGCCTACCCCTGCCTGTAAAGATAAACTCTCCACCAAGACTTGCGCAAAGTGGAAGCAAAAATCTCAAAGTTGAACCAGACTCGTCACAGTCTATTTTTCTTGCTCCTTTTTTTATATCGCTTAGACAGTTATAGGTCGCCAAAATATCTTTTGATGTAAAGCCATCAAATTCTTTTCTTAAAGGATTGCCAGCTAAAAAATCGCAAATCAAAATTCTATGCGCAAACGATTTAGATGCTATGGCATTTATTTTGCCCTTTATTTTTGTGGCTTGAATATTTATATTCATGCAAAATACTCCAAAAGGTCGGTCAGTTTTATGCTTTCTATCTCACATTTACCTATGCCGTTATACACAACTAAACTTATACAATCGCCATCTCTTTTTTTGTCAAACACCACGCACTCTACAACGTCTTTTATGTCAAAAGTGCAAAGCGATTTGTCAACGTTTTTGGTTAGATTAGATAGCACCACCTTAATTTTATCATAATCTTCGCTGGTTATTTTTCCTTGTTTAACAGATGCCGATAAAATATAATCTAAGCCTATTGCAACGGCCTTTCCGTGCGAAATAGTATAATTTGATAGTTTTTCTATGGCGTGGCCGATAGTGTGACCTAAGTTTAAAAGTTTCCTATTTCCACTTTCAAACTCGTCGCCTTCAACAATCTGCTTTTTATACTCAATGCAAAGACTTACAAAAGTTTCTAGGTCAAAGTTTTTGTTTAATACGTGCATAAACACTCTTTTGTCAAGTAGTGCATATTTTGCGCCTTCGCCAAGTCCATCTTCCACCACTTCGTCAGGCAAAGTGGAAAGAGCTTCAATATCGCAAATAACTAGTGACGGCTGATGGAACGCACCGACTAAGTTTTTGCCACAGTCAAGGTCTATGCCTGTTTTTCCACCGACCGATGAATCTATCTGCGCCAAAAGCGTGGTTGGAACTTGCACGAAGTTTATTCCCCTAAGGTAAGTGCTTGCTGAAAAGCCTGCAACGTCCCCCACAACGCCACCACCTAAAGCGACTACTAAGTCTTTTCTAGTAAGCTCGTTTTTAGCCAAAAAGTTTTGTATATCGTTAAAGGTGTTTATGTTTTTATTCTTTTCGCCGTGCTCGAAAACAAACTTGCACGTCTTAAAGCCGTTTTCTTCAAGCGAGCAAACAACGCTCTCACCATAAATCTCATCTACGTTATCATCGGTGATAACAGCCACTTTGCATGGCGAAAACGTTTGGCTTAAAATTCCACCGACAATGTCGACTAATCCACTTCCCACCAAAATATCATAACTTTTTGATGCGTTTACCGTTATTACTTTCATATTTTTTACTCTTCTATAATTTTACTTCTTCTCATCTTTTCAGACAAAAGTTTTTTGTCGTTTCCATCGGCAAGAAGCTGTTTCATTGCCCTTTTGTCGCCCTTTTTGAGCGCCGTCTTGTATTCGCTTAGACTATTTATAAGATTATCGATTTCACCCACTAAAAAATCGGCGTTTTCAATAGTTAGTTGCGCCCACATTTCAGGCGAAAGCCTTGCAACTCTTGTCATATCCCTAAAGCTACCAGCCGAAAACCCCATAAAACTCGTTGCCGTTGGGCTTTTCATATACGAGCTTGAAACAAGGTGGGCAAGTTGAGAAGTGTATGCGATAATTCTATCGTGTTCTTTCGCCGTGCTTATAACCACGCTTCCAAAACCAAGGGCTAAGGAAAGTTCTTTTATGCTTTGAATTGTTTTTAAGCTTGATTTTACAGGCACTAAAATCATAGACGCCCTTTCAAAAAGGTTTGCCGTTGAGTGCGAAACGCCAGAAAATTCTCTGCCTGCCATAGGATGCGAACTTATAAACTCTAAGTGTGGATATTTCTCGCTTAAATTTTGCATTTGCTCTGTGACCTTTCTTTTGTTGCCACAGCAGTCCATAACGACTGCACCCTTTTTTAGTTTTGGGCAAAGTTCATCTAAGCATTGCTTCAAACTCTCTGGATAAAGCGAAAGAATAACCAAATCCATTTTGCCTATATCCTTTTCTTTCAAAGGCTGGTCATAAGCCGATAAAAGTTTGCCGAGTTTCATTGCCCTTTCATCTATGTCGCTTGCAAAGATTTTATGCTCGGTTTTTTTACAAAGGCTTCTTCCCAGCGAGCCACCGATAAGTCCTAAACCAATAATTGCAATATTCATTTATTCACCATCGTAAACTTTATCAACAATGCTAAGCATCTTTTTAATTTTTATCATTAAGCTGTCGAATTGCTCTAAATTAAGTGATTGAGCGCCGTCACACCACGCTTTTTTAGGATTGTTGTGAACTTCTATAATAAGCCCGTCTGCCCCTGCGCCAACCGACGCAAGCGACATTGATGGAACAAATTTAGCCGTGCCTGTTGAGTGGCTTGGGTCAATTATAATTGGCAAGTGTGTTTTTTCTTTTAAAGCTGGAACAGCCGAAAGGTCAAGTGTGTTTCTGGTCATCGTTTCAAACGTTCTAATCCCCCTTTCGCAAAGAATAACTTGATTGTTGCCCTCTGCCATAATGTATTCAGCACTCATCAAAAGTTCTTGCAAGGTGTTTGCGAGGCCTCGCTTAAGTAAAATTGGTTTACCTGTTTTTCCCACTTCTTTTAAAAGCTCAAAGTTTTGCATATTTCTTGCGCCGATTTGTATAACGTCAACTTCACTAAATAAGTCAATGTCGTTTATATTAAGAAGCTCGGTGACAATTGGAAGCCCCGTTTCTTTTTTAGCTTTTAGTAAAAGCTCAAGCCCTTTATTTTTTAGTCCTTGGAAAGCGTATGGCGAAGTTCTTGGCTTAAATGCGCCACCTCTTAGCATAGTTGCGCCAGACTTTTTGACTGCGTTTGCAACCGTTATGATTTGTTCTTCGCTTTCAACCGAACAAGGTCCTGCAATAACCTGAAATATATTTCCACCAACCTTGTGCCCTGCAACGTTTACTATAGTATCTTTAGGTTGAAACTTTCTGTTGGCGTTTTTATAAGGCTCTTGCACCCTTTGAACTTGCTCAACGATATCAAGCGAATTTATTAAATCAATATCCACCCTACTTGTATCGCCGACAAGCCCCAAAACGGTTGAGTTCTCACCACGGCTAACGTGGACGTCTAACCCCAACTCCTTTATCCAATCGACAAGATTGTCATACTGATTTTGCTCACAAGAATTTTTTACAACTATAATCATTTTTTATCTCCTACTTAAAAATGAATTTTATGTTTAATGTTTATACATAAGGTGATGGAACAGAAAATGGTTGATTTATATCTAACCTGTTTGATAGGTTGGCGAGAAAAATTCAAGAAAGACGAGTTTTCTTGTGAAGGCGAATACTTGAAAAGTATTCAACTGAACAAAAAACCAAGTATGTCGTAGAATTTTTCCGTCAAAAATCAACCAGAGGCTGTGACAGTGCCTTAAAAAGAAAGGGCTTTGTAGTAATTACCACAAAGCCCTTAATTTTTGCTACACAAAAACTACCGATAAGTAATTACTAATCCGATATAGAACCTTTGCTATAAAAATAAAAGTAAAAATATGCGTTAGTTTTTTTCATAGTTTTTTGCCTCAATTTAAATCAATTATACGCCTGTTAAAATTTGTTGTCAAGCAATTTTAAATTTTTTTTGTTTTTTATTAAGTTTTTTTGATAATTAACCTTTCGCCATATTTTGAAATAATCATATATGTAATATTGCTTAAAACAGATAAAGCAGCAAAGACAATTATGAGTTTTATTTCTAAGTCAAGGTTAACAAAATATAAAAAGGCAAATATCCCACCGGCGAGCGCCATGCCACAAAGCACTGTAAAGAACACCGAAACGCCTTGCTTAACTGCCTTTGTGATATTATCCCACTTCATATAAGGGAATAAAAGGTTAAACATAAGCCCCAAGTTTCCACCTAAAATCGCATAGAGTGGTGCGTTTAAGATTGTGAAAATTATAACTAAGGCTGGAGCCGATGATAAAAGCGCTGTTGAAAAAACAATGCCACAAATTAGTGCTGGAATAACAGCCACCACAAAGTTTACAAATAGTTTTGTTCCAAAAATTCTTTTATTAGAAATTGGGCTTGTGCGCATTAAATAAAAGCAACTGCCTTCAACATTTAAACTTACTGCCGTTGTTGGACTAATCATAAACGTAAACGCAAATATAGGTTGCAAAATCATTGCAAACATAAGTTTCATTGGCAAAAGGTTTGTGCTAAAAGCCATAACCGTTAGCAAAATTGCGCCTGCTATTGCAAAAATCGAGCCTAAAAGGGTGTTCATTGCATAAATTGGTGTTGAAAATAAAAGCCTAAACTCTTTTTTTATAAGCGCCTTAAACTGCGTGCCACTTTTTGTTTTTCTAAACTTATAATTCTTTGCCCTTTTAACCGACTTTAAGAGCGTGTTTAGTTTGTCATAAGTATAACTTACAAAAGCGATTAAGAGTGACAAAATTGCAATTCCCACGCCAACAAATATAAGTGCATAAGAAAAACTTGTTATGCCCTTTTCTACCCAAGGATAGATAAAATACATATTTCTTATTGCACCAAGATTATCGTTTAGATCTGTGCCGATAAGCGAAACAGAGTACATTGTTATAAATAAAACGGCATAGATTAAAGACTGAACGAGCGACTTTCTTCTAAACTTTGAAGAAATATAACTAACAATAACCCCTAAGAAAATTGAAACGAGCATTGGATAAACAGGAAGAGCAAGCGTCATTATAAAAAGTCTTAATAAATCTAACGCTGGCACATTGCTTATTGTGTTAATTTGCACGAATACTGCCACTGCTAACACTATAGTTGCAAAAAGTAGGTCTGCAACATACATAAATATTAGTTTTGAAAGCACTATCGTGTGTTTTTTTATAGGCATTGCCGATAAAAGGTCATGGTCTTTTGCGCTGTAGATATTCCCACTTGCTGAATAAAAAGAGAACACCAAACAAATAACGCTTATCAAAGCAAAAATGGTTGGCAAAAATTGTTGAGGTTTGCCTATTTCAACATACATTTCGGCAAATATTTTTGCATAGATATAGGCAATAGCCACGATAATTGCAACAAAAACTAGCCCCACGCCCACTATTCCTATAGCGCTTGCGCTTTTGCCCTTTTTCTTGTTGGCTATCTTATTTATGCCAAAAAGTGACAAAAATTGGATTTTTATTAAAGATAATAAATTATTCATCAGCAATCTCCAAGAAAAGTTTTTCTAAGGATTTATCGCCGATAATTTCTTGCATTTTACCTTCTTTAACAAGTTCGCCTTTTTTGATGATGCCAACTCTATCGCAAAGTTTTTCAACCACTTCTAGAACGTGGCTTGAAAAAAAGATTGCCGAGCCGTTTTTGCAAAGTTCTTTCATAATCTCTTTAAGCCTAAAAGATGCAATCGGGTCAAGCCCCACAAACGGCTCGTCTAGCACCAAAAGCTTTGGCGAATGAACGAGCGCTGATATTAAAACAAGCTTTTGTTTCATACCGTGAGAGTAGGTTGAAATTAAATCGCCTAAATTTTCTTTAATTTCAAAATCAGTTGCATATTTTTCTATTTTTTCATTTCTTTCATCGCCCACGCCATAGATGTCGCAAACAAAGTTTATGTATTGAATACCCGTTAAGTATTCATAAATATCAGGATTGTCTGGGATATAAGCCATATCCTTTTTTGCCTTAATAGGCTCATCTTTAATGCTGTTTCCATTTATCAAAATTTCGCCACCGTCAAACCCTAGAGCGCCAACGATTGCTTTAATAGTCGTTGATTTACCTGCGCCGTTATGCCCAACAAAGCCATAAATTTCGCCACTCTTTACATTTAAAGATAGGTTTTTAACGGCATAAGTGCCTGTTTGATATGATTTTGATAAATTTTGAATTTTTAACATTTTTTCTCCTTAATTTTTATAATTTCTTAGCCTTTTTCTTATCTTTTTTATGCTTATAAATTTGCATATTAATTATTGCACCGAAAGACAGACCAAGCATTAATATATACGCCCAAATTAAGAATATAATAATCCCTGCAAGCGAGCCGTAAAATGCGTTGTAGTTAGAAAAAAACTTTAAATAAATTATAAAGCCGATAGTTCCTAAAACCATAATAAACAAAGCTAGCATTGAGCCAACGGCAAGGTCTGAAAACTTCATTTTTATTGGACTTATAAACTTATTTAATACGTATATAATAACATATCCGACCGTTATTGTAAATAGAAAAACAAACATTGTTAAAAAAATGTCTGCCCTTGGATTTATTAAAGCGCTGAGCTTTATATTAGATGAAAACGCAATTACAAACGCCACGCCTAAAAAGAGCAAAAATAGCATTGACAGTGCTAAAATTGCCCAAAGTCTTCTAAAAATTCCCCTTTTTGTTTTAGAGCGTGCTTCATAAATAAAGTCGCCGTCTTTTGACATTTGATTAAGTAAATTAGTGCACGAAAAAACCACGGCAACAATAAAAAAAATTGTTGCGCCCTTAGACGAGTTTTCAGCAGTTTCAACAACCTTTTGCCCAGCTTGGCGAAATTCTATTGGAAGCCTTGACACTAGGTCGTGCGTTAGACTTACACCAAACACACTAAACGCCGTCACTATTAAAAAAACAAGTGGCACGAAAGCCGTTAGAAAATAATACACCCACGCCCCTGCCACAGTGGTTAATCGTTTTTTGTTGATTAAGTCGAAAAAAGAGCTTAAAAAATTTTTCTTCATACAAAAAACAGTTTGCGCTAAGTACAAACTGTTTATGCTTTTTATTTTTTATATGTTTAATAAATCCTTTCCGAATAGACTTTTGAATAAATTTCGTTGTATTTATCCCTATAAAATAGATTGGTTCCACTCGTTGTGACAGCGGCAGTTCCAGCAGCCGTTGCCATTCTTAATATTTCTTGCATTGGCACACCCTTTTCGATGCCCACGCAAGTTGCAGCCACCATACTATCTCCAGCGCCTACCGTTGAGTTTACGGCAACCGATGCACTTTTGCAAAAATAACTGTCTTTTCCGTCGGTAAGCACGGCGCCCTCACTGCCAAGAGAAATCATTACGTACTTTACGCCTCTATCCAAATATTTTTTTGATGCCGACACCATATCTTGAAGCGAGTGAACGCTTTTACCTGTAAACTCTTCAAGTTCCCTAAGGTTTGGCTTTGCCATAAACACTTCTCTATCCCCAAGTGCCGAAAGCATATTGTCCTTTTCGGTGTCCACAATAACTTTAACGTGATTAGGAATTGCCGATAAAACCTTGCCATAAAAACTTGGCTCAACGCCCTTTGGCAAACTTCCACTCATAACTGCAATCTCATAATCGCCTGAAATTGACTTAACCTTATCGATAAGCTCAGTTTGTTTAAGTTTGCTAACAGCCTCGCCCTTATCGTTAATTTCGGTAAGCATAGACCTTTTGTCTATAATTTTATAATTTGTTCTAGCGCTTCCGTGGTTATAAACAAAATCGTGACGCACGCCTTCTTTATCTAAAACCTGCTCAAAAAGTCTTGCGTGTGCATCAAACATAAAGCCTGTTGCAAAACTCTTTTCACCTAGCCTTGCAACGCCCATTGCCACGTTTAACGCCTTGCCCGAATACGTTTCAACCTTATTGTCAACCCTATTTAGTTTGCCAACGTTAAGACTGTCAAGTTCTATCGTACAGTCAATGCTCGGATTCGGGCATATTGTTAGAATCATTTTTTGCTCCCTTTACCTATATTAAAGGTATTTTTATTTTTTTGCATCTGCAATAATTTTTTCTTGCGCTGAATAAGGAACTTCTTCGTATCTTAAAAATTCTGATGAAAATTTGCCACGACCTTGAGTCATACTTCTAAGGTCCGTTGCATATTTTAGCATTTCCACAAGTGGCGCTTCTGCATAGATTTCTTGAACGTTATCTATCATTTCCATGCCCAAAATTCTACCCCTGCGCTTGTTCATATCCCCTAAAATATCGCCAGTGTAAGTATCTGGGACTAAAATCTTATAACTATAAACAGGCTCTAGAATAACAGGCTTTGCATTTTTTATGCCTTCTTCATAAGCGAGCTTAGCTGCAGAAATAAACGCAACTTCTTTACTATCAACAGGGTGCTCTTTGCCGTCGAACAACGTACACTTTAAGTTGGTCATAGGATATCCTGCCAATACGCCCTTTTGCATAGCTTCTTTTAAGCCTTTTTCTGCTGCTTGAGCAAACGGCTTAGAAACTGCCCCACCGACTATTGCGTTTACAAACTCAAACTCGCCGTCAGCTGCGCCTGGCTCAAACTTAATGTTGACCACACCAAACTGACCAGCGCCACCAGATTGCTTTTTGTGTTTGCCTTCGGCTTCGGCTTTTCCTAAAATCGTTTCCTTAAACGCAACCTTTGGAGCGCTTAAAATAGCCTCACAGCCAAACTTTGCTTTAAGCTTTTTACAAAGAATTTCAAGCTGAGTTTCGCCTTGTCCACGAATAACCATTTCGCCGGTATCTAAGTCTTTTTCAACCTTAAAGGTTAAATCTTCTTCAGCTAGCCTATTTAAGCCTTGGAAAACCTTTTCTTCTTCGCCATTTTTACTAGCAGAGATAGCCATTGTAATAACAGGCTTTGGAAGTGGAATATCAAAGAATTTAATTTGTTCTTTTTCATCGCATAACGTGTCGCCAGTGTTTGTATTGTTAAGCTTGTTTACAGCACCGATATCGCCTGCAATTAGTTCATCAACTGGCTCTTGCTTTTTGCCTTTCATTATATATAAAGTGTTAATTCTTTCCTTTTCGCCTGTAGTTCCGTTATAAACGGTCATACCACTCTTAAGCGAGCCGGTGAACACTCTTATCATATTAAGTTTTCCAACAAATGGGTCTGCAACCGTTTTGAAAACTTGCCCTGCAAAAGGAAGTTCTGTGTCGCAAACAACTTCAAAAACTTCGCCGTTTTTATCGCCGTCCATAACGTTGGTTGCCATAACAGGCCTTCTGTCAAATGGAGATGGAAGTAAGTCGACTATTTCGTGCATAAGGTTGATAACGCCCATATTTTGAAGGGCAGAACCCCCCATAATAGGAATAGTTTCGCCTTGTTTTAGACCATTTTTAACACCACTTACGATTTCATCGTTTGTTAGCGTTTCTTCAATCAAGAATTTATCAAGAAGCGCTTCAGAAGATTCTGCAGCAGCTTCTGTTAGCCCTGCTTTCAAAAGTTCAACGTCTGCCGTCATAGAATCAGGCACGGCAATTTCATTTCTGCCACCTTGAGTAAATTCAAACGCCTTTCCGGATATAACTGAAACGTAGCCTTTCATCTTGCCGTCTATTAAAATTGGAAGATGGGTTGGAGAAATTTTTCTGCCGTATTTTTGCCTAAACGCTTCAACAGTTGCAACGTAATTAGAGTTTTCCTTGTCCACGCCGTTTACAAAAATCATAAGTGGAATATGTCTTCTTATACAATAATCAACAACCTTTTCAGCGCCGACAGCAACTTCTCCGTTAGCATCGGCAACTAAAATTGCAGAGCCGACTGCACGCATAGCTTGTTCAAACTCGCCTTCAAAATCATAAAAACCAGGAACGTCAATAACGTTGATTTTTACGTCACGCCAGTATGTATATGCGCAAGCAAGAGAAATTGAAATGCCCCTTGCCATTTCTTGCTCATCATAGTCCATAACTGTGTTTTTTTCAGCAGTTTTGCCTAATCTATCTATACTTTTGCCGTTAAATAATATTGCTTCTGCTAAAGAAGTCTTACCACTTCCACTATGCCCAACTATAGCTATATTTCTTATATTTTCCGATAATAATTTACCCATATTTTTTGTCCCCCTATTACTTTTGGTAAAATCCGATTATCGCCACGGATAAATTTATTATAAACCTTTTTTTTGTATTTTTCAAGGGGGTTTTAAAAAATAGTTTGTCTCTTTTTGTTTAAGCTTAATAATCGTCCAAATCAATATTTCCGTTTTGGTCAAATAGTCCACTTAGGTCTAAGGCGTCGTTGTTATTATTAGCGTTTTGTGGACAATGTGGTGGAGAACACAGGTTTGGTGGGCAAGGATTTGGTGGGCAAGGATTTGGTGGGCACGGCTTAACAGGCTTTTTAATAGGCGTGCTTTGAGCGCAAGTTTCCCCACATTTAATATCGACCAAGATAACGTCGCCACCAATTTTTATGATTTTGCTTACGTCGATATAAAGAGTGCTTTTATCTAAAAACCAAAAAATGCCCTTGTTCTTTCTTGCAGGCACGTAAATCCCCACGATAACACCTTGTGGAAATTTAAATTTTACGTTTATTATTCTACCTAAGCATCTGCCGTCGGCAACGTTGACAACGTCTCTTTTAGCAAGTTCTTTATACGTTAATTCCATACAAAATGATATGCCTTAGTTTATCAAGTTATGCCTTTTTAAAAAGCAAAATAAATTTTTGGATAGGCTTTTTGATGCCTTGCAAAATTAATTTTTCCGTGATATAATCATTTTTATAGTATTTTCAAACAAAAGGACGTTTTTATGATTGTCTGTGCAGTTATTGCGCTTATTACAATTATTTTTATGGTGTGTTCGGTTTTAATAAAGCCTTACGTAAAAATTGGCAAAAAAGAAGTTGGGCTTTACTGGATAATTTGTCTAGTCGGTGCAATTATAATGATTTTAAGCAATTGCATAAGCTTTGACCAAGTAATAGAAGGCATAACGGCAAACACCTCGGTAAATCCACTAAAAATTTTAACTTTGTTTTTATCAATGACCTTGCTTTCCGTTTATCTTGGAGACGCTGGTTTTTTTGATTACATAGCAGACTCGGTTTTTCTTAAAAGTAAAGGTGGAACGCTAAAACTTTTTTTAATATTTTACGCCGTCGTATCGGTTTTGACTATTTTTACTTCTAACGACATTATTATTCTTACCTTTACCCCTCCAATTTGTATTTTTGCCAAAAAGGCAAAAATTTCGCCACTTCCATTTTTGTTTGGTGAATTTATTGCGGCAAACACTTGGAGTATGGCGCTTATTGTTGGCAATCCAACAAACATATATCTTGCTCAGTCTGCCGGCATTGCTTTTAGTGAATATTTTTCTACAATGATTTTTCCTACTATTGCTGGTGGGCTAACCAGTTTAGCCGTACTGTTGCTAGTTTTTAGAAAACAATTATCTAAACCTATTTGCACACATGAAAAAACCCTTTCTCATCACGTACACGTTTCTAAAGTTCCTATGCTGGTTGCCATTTGCCACTTAGGACTGGGCATAATTTTACTTGCTATCTCGGATTTTTTGCAAGTGGAAATGTATTTGATATGTTTAGTGCTTGCCTTGTCGCTTACACTTTTTGATTTGGTGTATGACCTTATCACCTTGCACACGGCGTCGCCAGTGCTTAAAAGTCTTAAAAAAGAACCTTACGAATTAATTCCATTTGTGTTGTCAATGTTTGTAATTGTGCTTGCTCTTAAACAAAATGGCATAACCGACGTTTTGGCATCGGCACTTACTTCAAACTCTAAACTCGATGGACTTGTTTTTGGGGTTATGAGCACACTTTCAGCAAATTTATTAAACAATATTCCTATGAGCGTGCTTTTTGAAAAGGTTGTTTCTGCAAACAATTCTTTATCAATTTACGCAACAATAATTGGCTCTAATATCGGCGCATTTGTGACGCCTGTCGGTGCACTCGCTGGTATTATGTGGAGCAAAATTTTGAAAAAATATCAAATTGATATGCCGTTTAAGAAATTTTTTATGTATGGTTTTATCGTTATGGTTCCGACTCTCATTGCGTCGGTCGGTGTTTTACTTTTAGTTATTTAGGTGAATTATGATAACCTTTTTATTTGTTGCAATTTGTATAATATTTATGGGTTTGGGGCTTCCAGATTCAGTTTTAAATTGTGCGTGGCCTGCAATTTATTCAGAACTTGACTTGCCGATTAGTTATGCCAATTTTATAACCGTTTTAGTTTCTCTTGGCACCGTTTTTTCAAGCCTTTTTGCATCAAGGCTTATAAACAAATTTGGAATAGGCTACGTCACCCTTGTTAGCACTTTCTTTTCTGCGCTATGCCTTTTAGCCTTTTCTTTTTCAAATTCAATGTTATTCTTTTGCTTATTATCAATTCCTTTGGGATTAGGCGCAGGAGCTATTGATACGGCATTAAACAACTTTACGGCAACCAACTATTCATCACTTCATATGAGCCTTTTGCATTGTTTTTATGGAGTAGGCATTTCGATAAGTCCATTTTTAATGTCTTTTGCATTAGGCGATAATAATAATTGGCGAAAAGGATACGTTTTAGTCTTCGTTGTAATGATGGTTATAACTTTGGTTGCTTTTATCAGCCTTCCTCTTTGGAAAAAAGTAAAATCTAAACGGCCTGAAAAAGAAAAACCACAAAAAACTCTTTCGTTAAAGCAAATGCTACAAATGCCAGCAGTTAGAAGTGCTATCATTATGTTTTTTTGTTCTGTTGGGTTAGAATTTACTTGTGGAATTTGGGCGTGCACTTATCTTGTTGGCGTGCAAAATTTTAGCGAGGCTTTAGCGTCAAGATATTTAACTTTTTATTATGCAGGAATAACGATAGGACGTTTTGTTTCTGGGTTTGTTTCTAAAAAAATTAGTGAAGAAAAAATTGTTTACTCTGGGTATTCTATCGTTTTTATAGCCCTTGTTTTGCTTTTTGTTCCACTTCCACCTGTATTTAAGGCTATTTCGCTATTTTTAATCGGCTTTGGAAATGGACCAACCTTTCCTAACTTTACTTACCTTACGCCAATAAATTTTGGCAGTGATGTTTCGCAGTCTATTATCGGCCTTCAAATGGCATTTTGTAATCTTGGAATACTCATAATGCCACCTGTCTTTGGTTTTTTAGCACAAGGATTAAGCCTTAATATCTTTCCTATCTTTTTAGGTGTTTTATACGTGGCAATGGTCGTTAGCACAATAGTTTATAACAAACAAACTTGTCTGTTAAGAAAGAATAGAGAGTTAAATAAAAGCTAAAATTTTTGATTGATATTGATTTTAGATAAATTTTTTGGTATAATTATCAAAAGGTGAAATTATGAAAAGAATTGCAAAGTTTGAAAAAGTTAGTTTAGATGAATATTTAAAAAGTGGCGAAAAAGAAAACTACGACCAAATAGCGTTGCCAAAGAGAGCAACTTCTGGTAGCGCTGGATACGACTTTTTTGCTCCATACTCTTTTTCGCTTATGCCAAACCAAACTGAAAAAGTGGCAACGGGAATTAGGGTTAAGATTGATGAAGGCTGGGTGCTAAAAATTTATCCACGCTCAAGCCTTGG
>JAZNCJ010000034.1:0-4914 GCA_045587465.1 Christensenellaceae bacterium | reverse complement strand
ATTTGTGGGATAACTTTTTGAATTTCGGTATGTAAATTCTTGATGTACAAGAGTTGTTCTTTATTTCCTGCAAGTTCAGCAGCAAGCCAAAGCATTATGAAAAGTTGTGCGCTGAAAGTCTTTGTTGCGGCAACACTGCTTTCTAAGCCGGCAGAGCAACAAAGATGGAATTTTGCTTCCTTTGCCATTGGGCTTTCTTTGTCGTTTGTGACAGCGATAGTGATAGCGCCTTGTTCATTACCCTTTCTGATAACTTCTAATACGTCAGCAGCCTTACCACTTTGGCTACAGCCGATAATAATGCTGTTTGAATAGTTAATTTTACCTTTATAAAGTGTGACAACACTTGGTGCAGATAAACCTACAGTATATTCAGAGTTTACTTCTAAAACGTATTTAAAGTAGATAAGTGCGTGGTCACTAGTTCCACGAGCAGCAGCAACAAAGTTTCTTGCTTTGCCAGCCTTAATTGCCTTAACAAGTTCAGCCATTACACTTGCGTTTTGGTTTTGAATTTCGTTAAAAATTCTAGGTGTTTCGTTAATTTCTTTCCACATTAATGTTTCTGTATGTTTCATAATTTATCTCCTATGTTTTTTGTATATTTTTATTTTTTAATTGACTCAGCCAATGATGCTGCGGCAATACTTTGACCAACACGTTTATTTGATTCATCTGGCATTGTAATATTGATATTTGCAAGGTGTGGGAATTCTTCTTTTAATACCTTTTTAGCATTTTCAACGATAATGCTACCACCTTCGCCACTCGTCACCCTACCTAATAAAAGCAGGTGCTTGATTTCATAAAACTCAGCGTAATATGGAATAGCGTAGCCAAGATACGTTCCAATATCTTCATAGATTTTTCTTGCCATATCGTCGCCATTAGCCATAAGTTTTTGAATAATTTTAAGCCTTTCAGCAGGCGAACTGTCTTTGTCAAACACGTAGCCAGCACTTTCTGCAAGTTTTATAACACTATCTTGTGAGAAATATTTAACGCCACAACCATAATCCCCACTCCACTCGTCAACCATAGCATCTTTGCTAAAGTCAACAGGAACAAATGCAACTTCTGATAGCCAACCGTTAAGAAGTCCGTTTTTATTTATGTAGCCAACGGCTTCACTAGTACCCATTGCAATACCTAAAACGCAATTATCTTTTAGGTCAATAGCACCAGCAAGCGCAGTCACGTCACCATCGTTTGCTACTTCAAGTGGTGCGCCGATTTCTTTCGCCACGTCAATATACATATTTTGAACGTGTGGCTTATAGTCTTCTTTTGGAACTTTTAAGAAAAGTGATGCAACCATTATCTTGTTATTAATATAAACACCTGCACTTGAAACGCCGATAGCATCAACTCTTGGCATTTTTGATGCAGCAGTTTTCATTGCCGTCAAAATTCCATCATAGTGATAATGATAGTCGCTATTTATTTTTGGAAACCATACAACTTCTTCACTATAAACAACCTTGCCATCAATAACGGCACTAACCTTTCTATCGCTTCCACCAGCATCAAAACCGATTCTGCAACCATCAAGGTGCCCACCAATTTTTACTGCACAGTTGTTTGCTTTTGGAAAATCTTGTTCGCTTGACTTTATAACTTCAAAAGTTTGCTCGTAAACAGTTTGCATAAAGTCAACGTCGAAAGCACGGCTACCTTTATCAGTATAATCATCTTTTATTCTGTCATAAATATAGTCATCACCGCAAATATAGATTTTATATCCACCGACAACCCAAAGCATAGATTTTATAATTCTCTCTGCTATGCCATAATTTTCTTCTCTTTTAGCTTGGTCTGCAAAAATATCGATGTTAAATATGTAATTATATCCATCATTTCTTTCGACACAAATCTTTAGTGGTTTACTGACTTCTTTTGCAACAGCTTCTCTAAACTCTTTTAGCTTAACACTTATCGGATAAAAGCCTTTGTCATAGTTAGTTGTAAATTTCATTTGTCGTTCTCCTTTATCTATTATATTTATTATACAATATATGTACAGCTTTGCATTTATAAAAAAAAATAAATTGTTTACACAAAGAGCCACTTTTAGTTGAAATTTGTGTAAATATATTATATAATACAAATATGAGCACAAAGAAATACGTAATTACAAAACTTAATACTTCAATTAAAGTTTCCGGCATCTATACTGTGCACTATTTTAAGTATGGCAAAAACTTTGCGTTTGAACCAGAATGCCACGATTTTTGGGAACTAGTATTTATAGACAGTGGCAGTGCCCAAATTCTAAGTGGTGACGATACAATGCTCTTAACTCAAGGACAAGCAATTTTACATCGTCCAAACATTACTCATACAATCTACACAAAAAATAATTTTGCTAACTCGGCAATCATTTCTTTTAACTGCAAAAACAAAATACTTAAAAATATTGCAGACCGTGTTTTAGTTTTAAGTGATTATGAAAAATCTCTTTTAAATAAGATAATAAGCGAAGCAAAAGCAAGTTATTCCGACAAACTCAACGATGCACACCTTACAAAGCTAACTAAAAAAAATTCTTTGCCGTTCGCAAGTGAACAAATAATTAAAAACTGTATTGAATTATTGTTTATTTCGCTTATTAGAAATGATGAAAACAGTTCTCAGCCTAACGAAGTGATGAGCCTTACTATAAGCTCGGACAAAATCGTTGATAGCATAAGAAATATTTTAACCGATAAGCTTGACTGCTGTGAAAATATTGACCTAAACGAAATATCTTTTAGAGTTGGATTTAGTAAAAGTTATATAAAATCTCAATTCAAAAAGAAAACGGGCATTTCTATTATCCAATATTATATTGATATGAAAATTGACAAGGCAAAAAAACTTTTAAGCCAACAAAAATACACCGTAAGCGAAATTTCAGATATGCTCGGCTTCGGTTCTATATATTATTTTAGCAGACAATTTAAATTACAAACGGCAATGTCTCCAACCGAATATATAAAATCTATTAAAGCCGATAACATACTATAACTCTTCAAAACAATCTAAACGCACTCAAAATTTTTGAGTGCGTTTTATAGTATTAACTTCTTTATTAAACAAGCAATGATGCGCCGATTATTCCAGCATCATTGCCTAAAGATGCCCTTAATATTTGTGTTTTTGGGGCTTTTTTATAGCCATAACTTGCTTTTTCGCAATACTTATTTACTTTGTCTATTAAAAAATCTCCAGCGCCACTTATTCCACCACCAATTATAAAGGCTTGTGGCCTGAATATGTTGAGCATATTAAGTATACTCTCGCCCAAATAATAAACGTATTTGTCAATAACTTCCGTTGCCGCTTTGTCGCCTTTTTTAGCGCACTCAAACGCCGTTTTACCATCTACTTTATTTATATTGCCATTAACGTAATCCCACATCATTGAGCTTAAATTTTGCGCCATTTTTTTCTTAGTTTGGTTAATCAACGCCGTTGCCGATATATAACGCTCAACGCAACCTTTTCGCCCACAAGTGCACTCTTCTCCATCTAAAAACAATGTTATATGCCCAAGCTCTGCACCACGAGACAGTTCTCCTTCAAACAGCTTTTTATCAATAACTATTCCACCACCAACACCCGTGCCTAAAGTAAACATTATTGCACTGTTATAACCCTTTGCACAGCCATAAGTAAATTCGCCAAGCGTTGCGACGTTTGCATCGTTTGAAATTTTTACGTTTAGGTCAAAATAATTTTTAAGCATTTTTGCAATTTCGATATTTTCCCACTCTAAATTAGGCAAAAAGTCGATAACACCTTCTTCTGAATTTACTGCACCAGGGCAACCTATCCCAATGCCTTTTATTTTATCCAAACTAATATTGTTATCGTTTAACATAGTGTTTATTTGCCTTGCAATATTTTCAGTTGCAATATTCGGATTTTTTTCGGTCTTAAACGTAGATTTATATAATATATTCCCACAATCATCAACAATGCCAATTTTTATACTCATTCCACCAATATCCACGCCGATTGAATACATATTTCACACCTGCTATTAACAAAATTTTGATTTTCTACATATATTATATAGAAAAATTTTTGTTTACGTTTATAATTATAAACATCTTATTATATGCGGTCAAGTAAATTTTAATATAATTTATGCACTAAAATACTTAATAAATTTACTAAATATGCACATTAAAGCATAAAGAAAAAAAATTTTAAAAAAAATTTAAAATACCACTTAAAAACACTTGCATTTAATTTGTAAATTTGATATATTATATCAGCAGTGATGAGCAAGCGGGAGCATAGCTCAGCTGGGAGAGCATCTGCCTTACAAGCAGAGGGTCACAGGTTCGAGCCCTGTTGTTCCCACCATTATTCATCATTGCAACGTGCGGGAATGGCTCAGTGGTAGAGCGTCGCCTTGCCAAGGCGAATGTCGCGAGTTCGAATCTCGTTTCCCGCTCCATTTTTTTATTATGGGGTTTTTCTCATAAGGTTATGTCGACGGCGCCATCGCCAAGTGGTAAGGCCCGGGTCTGCAAAACCCTTACCCCCAGTTCGAATCTGGGTGGCGCCTCCAGTAAAACCTCACTAATCTTTGTGAGGTTTTTAATTTAATCTAAAAATGCCGCTGTGGTGGAATAGGCAGACACAAGGGACTTAAAATCCCTCGGAGTAACATCCGTGCCGGTTCAAGTCCGGCCAGCGGCACCATTAACAACGTAAGTTGAACCGAAAGGTTTGATTTACGTTGTTTTTCTTTGCAAAAAATTAAGGGTGGAACACAAAGCCCCACCCTATAAATATTGATATTAAGTTTATAATGCTCAACCCAAAAGACATTAACTATTCTATATTAAAAACATTTTCTAAAGTTATTCGTATGGGCACATTTTTCAAAAAATTCTCACGTATCAAATTTTTATCTATACC
>JAZNCJ010000033.1:0-34202 GCA_045587465.1 Christensenellaceae bacterium | reverse complement strand
ATATGGGTAGTCATAAAACTTTAAAGCGAAAGACAAAAAAACAACTTATCAAGCACGGAGTGAAACTCCAAGAGTTTAATAGACTTGTTCCCGTTTTCAATATTGCACTCAACCTTAGAGACCATAGAAAAATTGTCATTATTGATGGAAAGATTGGATACACAGGCGGTGCTAATTTAGCCGACGAGTATGTAAATGAAAAACGTATGCACGGATATTGGAAAGATGCAGGTATTAGGCTTGACGGCGAGGCTTGCTCTGCTTTTACCATTATGTTTTTAAGGCAGTGGGAAATTTTAACAAAGCAAAAAGAAGATTATTCTGCGTTTTTTTGTAAAACGAAAATTGTGGCTTCAAAAAGCGTTTTTGTGCCTTATGCAGACGGTTTAGAGTATAAAAGGGATATATGCAAGGGCGTTTATGAGAATATGATTGCCAGCGCAAAACAAAAAATATATATTATGACCCCGTATTTTATAGTTGACGATTATATTTCAAATATGCTTAAAACAAAAGCGATGAGTGGGGTTGACGTAAGAATAATAATCCCAGAAATCCCTGATAAAACTTTTGTTTATGGCGTGACAAGAAACAACGCCGAAAAGCTTGCAAGTTGTGGCGTTAAAGTGTATTTAATGAAAAGCTCATTCGTGCACAGCAAGGTGTTGCTTAATGAAGTTAGCGTGGCGATAGGTTCGGTAAATATGGATTTAAGAAGTTTTTATCAGCAGTTTGAGTGTGGTGTATTTACAGACGACCAAAAAACTATAGAAAAGGTAAACTTAGATTTTGAATCAACCTTTACAAACAGCATTTTAATAACCGAAAAAAACAAACTTAGAAATGGTATTATATATCGTGCCTTTGCTGGAGTTATGCAAATTTTTGCCCCATTTATGTAGTTTTTTTGATTTTCTTAATTAAACTAAACTTAAATTTAGAGCGCAACGTTTCTAATGAAATAAGGTTAAAACCAACGAATAAAAGTCCGTTAAAGATAACCATAAGTGCGCTACAAACTATTAAAGAGAGAAGCTCTCCCAAAATTGGCAAAAAGAGTTTTTCTAACATTAGCCCAAAAAGCGACGTAGGGATTAAAAGCAAAAAGGCAAGCCAAACAAACTTTAAATACCTAGGCTTTTGTGGGCAGTTTTTATTAAGTAAAATCAAATTTAGCATGGTGGTTATGCCATAGATTGCAAAAAAACCGATAAGTAGCGAATATATTCCACATACGTTTGGCAAAAACCAAATACATAAAAGCATAAAAATTCCACTAACGATATAATATAAAAGCGTTTTGTTTTCTAAACCCATTGAGTTTAGCATGCTTGTGCTTATATTAGATATGCTCATAAACAGCATAATAAAAGCTGAAGCCGTTAAATACTTTCCACAGTCATAACTATCAAACACTAAACTGCCGATTTCTTTTCCACAAACAAAAAATATAGGAATAAAAAGGCATGTTAAAAAGGTTGTGAATTTTAGCGATTTTTCTATATCTCGCTTTAAGCAAAAATTGTTTTTCTTGTAAAAATTTTCAGAAATTTCAGGCACTAATACAAGTGTAAACGAGCCTATAAGTGTTGTTGGAATATAAAGAAGTGGAATTGCCTGCCCCACGCATGCACCAAAAGATGCCATTGCTTGACTTTGAGATACGCCCGAGACAACAAGCCTTAAAGGAAGTATTATGGAAACGAGCGAGATTGTCAGCGAGTTTGCCGTGCGCATAGCAGTAATGGGAAGGGCAGATAAAATAAGTGGCTTAAACTCACTTATAGGATTTTTTAGCCTATGCCTTCTAAAAAAGAATACTATTGTAGCAAGCGTGAAAGAAAATATATACGAACATAAAACGGCAATGCCAGCTCTATATGCGCCTTCATAAACGTCGGTTATAGAGTTTATTAAAATAATGCCCACCACAATCATACAAACTTCTTCTAAAAGCTCAATTATGCTGTAAGGCAAAAAATCTTTGTCTCCCCAAAACACGCCACGAAGCACCGAATAAATTGAAGTGAAAATTAGACCTGGAAGAACTATTAAAAATATTTTTATACATCTTGGGTCTGCGAATAAAAAGGTGAAATAATCGGTAAAAAGAAAAAATACTGCACATACTGGCAGAACTATTAAAATTGTAAGAAAAAGACCTGCAGAAATAACCCTTTGCGCTTTTAAGCCTTGACCTTCTGCACGATATTTAGTCATCAGTCTAGAAACGGTTATAGGCGTGCCAGACGCACAGATTGTAAGAAGCAGGGCAAACACCGAAAGTGCAACTTGATAAAGTCCCACGCCCTCAGCGCCGATTGTTCTCGATAAATAGATTCTATATAAAAAGCCAAGAAATTTTTCGCTAATTGAAAAGATTGTGACTATAGCAACGGTTTTATAAAACTTTCTCATTGTGCCCCCTAAATTAACTTGTCTTTATATTCTATTCGATGGGGAAAACAAATATAATAGTGGTATGAAAAAGTTTTTTTATCGTGTGCAAAAGAGCGACACATTAAACTCAATAGCACAAAAATTTAACGCACCAATCGGCAGGCTTATTTATAACAATAATTTAACTCAAGAAGTGTCTGCTGGCGATATTATTTTAGTTGAGCAAGTAGAAAACGTCTATCTGGTTAAACCTTTAGATACAATAGATAGTTTGGCTTTAAGATTTAACCTAAATGCTAAGGAAATTTTGGATAAAAATCATCTTGAATATATATATTGTGGGCTTTTGATTGAGGTGTAGAAAAAAATAAAAAGCCCAAAGGCATTGATTTGCCTTTGGGCTTATAGTTTTATTGTTTTATGGCGTCACTCTGTTTATGTCACGTGGGAACATTGTCGTTTCTCTAACGTTTTTAGCGCCGAGTAGGTGCATTGTAAGTCTTTCAAGGCCAATGCCTAAGCCACCGTGTGGTGGAGCGCCGTATTTGTGGAGCATTAGATATGTTTCAAATTGCTCAGGGTCCATGCCACACTTAACCATTTTAGCCACTTGTTGGTTATAATCGTGAATTCTTTGTCCACCAGAAGTGATTTCAAGTCCCCTAAAGAGTAGGTCGAACGAAAGTGTGTATTCTGGGTCTTGTGGGTCATCCATTGTGTAGAAAGGGCGCTTTTTAGATGGATAATGAGTGACGAACAAAAAGTCGCTTCCAAGTTCTTTTTTAGCATATTTACCGAGCAGTTCTTCTTCAGTTGGGTCAAAGTCTTTCATATCTTGTGGTTGATATTTGAACTTTTTGATAATAAGCTCTTTTGCATCCATAAACTTAATAGAAGGAACTTCTGTTATTTCAGGAACTTCAATATGCAAAATATCAAGCTCGTCTTTATATTCGGTCTTAAGCAAGTTCATAATGTATTTTAAGACCATAACTTCCATATTCATAACGTCTGTAAAGTCATTGATAAAGCCCATTTCAAAGTCCATAGACGTATATTCGTTTAAGTGACGAGATGTGTCGTGATGTTCTGCCCTAAAAACAGGTGCAACTTCAAACACCTTTTGATAAACGCCAACAAGCGCTTGTTTATAAAGTTGAGGGGATTGAGCAAGATAAACCTGCTTTCCAAAATAATCAAGCTTGAAAATATTTGTGCCGCCTTCTGCACCGGCAAAGTTGATTTTTGGAGAGCGAATTTCTGTAAAGCCGTTTTTAATCAAACACTCTCTAAAACCACGAGCAATGCCTTCTTGCACCTTAAATATAGCACGTTCTTTAGGATTGCGCATAGAAATAGGCCTAAGGTCTAATATGGTGCTAAGTCCAATATTGTCAAGTTGTTTTTTATTGATAACAATAGGAAGATTTTCGGCAGGAAGTGATAGAATTTCAATATCGTGTATTTGAAGTTCGTATCTAACGTTGCCTTTAGCGTCCGTACTTTTAACAACTTTGCCAACAACCTTAACTGCAGCTTCTTCTGAAAGCCTATCGTCCCAGCGATAAGACGAAAATTCAGGCGCATATACGCATTGAATTAAATCTCTATCCGTTCTTATAATAACAAACGAAAAACCCGTCATCTCTCTGATGCGGTGTATATAGCCTTTAATGGCAACCACTTGTTGGTCATAATCAGCAAACTGAGAAAATTTTACTGTATCGTTTAAAATGTTTCCACAAATCTTGTCCATATTAAATCTCCTAGGTTCTCACATAATTCTATAATATGATATCATTATTTGGGGTTTTTATCAAGCGAAAATTATAAAAAGTTTAGTAAAGATTAAAAAAATAGTAGTTTTATTTTTAAAAAAGTATTGTAAAATTTAATAAAATATGTTAATATATAGTTAATATACGGCGAATATAATTATAAGCATCAATGCTTAGGAGTTAAATAAATATGAAAATTGCCATCTCGGTTGAATCTACTAACGACTTATCCAAGGAATTATTGTTAAAATATGACATCAAGGTTATTCCTTATCACATAAATCTAAATAACAAAGAAATTTTAGACGGTGAAATCTCTGCGCAGGAAATGTTCGATATCGTGGACGAGATAAAGACGCTTCCTAAAACAAATGCAGTAAACGAATTCGAGTTCGTTGAGTATTTTCAAAACATAAAAAAAGAATATGATGCAATAATTCATATTTCTTTATCAAGTGCATTATCATCAACTTGTGCAAACGCTATGCGTGCCGCACAAAACGTTGAAAACGTGTATATCATTGACAGCCAAACTCTGTCAACAGGCATAGGGCTACTTGCGATTTATGCTAGAGAACTTGCTAATGAAGGGCTTGACGTTTCGTTAATCGCACAAAAAGTTCAAGATAAAGTGAATAACGTTCAAGCAAGTTTTGTAATTGAAAGGTTAGATTATCTTCATAAAGGTGGAAGATGCAATTTGTTTGCGCTTTTTGGTGCAACGCTTTTTAAAATTAGGCCACGCATAGTTGTTAAAAACGGCAAAATGAGTTCTGATAAAAAATATAAAGGCTCTATGGCTAAAGTTGTTAAAAAATATTGCGAAGACGTTTTGGAAGAATATCCAAATGCAGAGCTTGACAAGGTCTTTATAACTTATACGACGGCGACACAAGATATGATTGAACAAGCAAGGGCAGTTCTCGTTGAAAAAGGGTTTAAGAATATTTATGAAACACACGCAGGTTGCACGATAGCAAGCCATTGTGGGGCAAACACTTTAGGTATTTTGTTCTTTAATAAATGAATTGATTAAAAAAGACATTTTTTGCTTGCAAATGCATATTTATAAGCAAACGAACTGTGTTTTTTATATATAAAATTATATTTTACTAAAAAAATAGATAAAATTAGGAGGAACTTATGTTAAATTACATTAAATCAATCTTTTATATGATTGGTAGCTTATTTGGTTTTTCAAGACCAGCGCTTTATGGGTGCGTTTTAGTATTAGCACTCATATTCCTAGCTTGTATGACGGTCTTCACTGTGGCAGTCATCAAAGAACGTGCTAAGAGTAAAGCAAAAGATGGTGATGCGACAGACGCTCAAGTAGCTGACGTTGCTAACCAAACGTCTTTGGGCAATGAGCAAGAACAAGCTGTCGTAGCCACAGAAGTTGTGGAAGATGCTAACGACAAGTTAGAAATTAAAGCAAGGTATATCCGTACATATATGGCTCGTTTAATTCAGTCAGAAGACAGAGTTAAAGACATCTATAGCGCTATTAAAAACAAATTTCTATCATATAAAAAAGTTAAAAGTCGCTTGTCAAAAAAGAGAGAAACTTTCTATGTGGGAAGAACAACTCTTGCTAAGTTAGACGTTAAAGGTAAGAAAATAGACTTATACTTGGCATTAAACCCAAGCGAATTTGCTGACAAGGCTCAATTTTATAACTATATTGATATATCTGAAAAGAACGCTGAAACTTCAATGCTTATTAAGGTTAGTGGTCCTATCAAATTGAGACGTGCGTTAGAGCTTATCGATATATTAATGGGCAAAGCAGGGGTAGTTGCTCTAAACAACTATGTTGAGCAAGATTTCCGTATGCCTTATGAAACAACAGAAGAATTGATTGCACGTGGTTTAATTAAAGACCTTGGCGAACAAACAGAAACTGTTGAAGAAACTGCAGAAGCGCAAAAAAAAACTAAAAAATTAAACGGAAAGTGGATTATTGAAAAAGAGAGCGACGATGAATTTGTTTCAAAACTGCTTGCATCAAACGGCGAAGTAATGCTCACTAGTGAAATTTACACAACTGCAGATGGTGCTAGAAGTGGTATTGATACAATTATTCGTAGCATAGCTAACGATAATTTTACAATCTATCAAGACAAGAACAAAAACTATTATTATAAAATTAGTTCAGCAAATAATCGTTTGCTTTGTGCCGGTGAAATTTATAAGACTAAAGATGGTTGCTTAAATGCAGTAGAAAGTGTAAAGAGAATTGCTGAAGATTCACCTGTTTTAGATGAAATCAGGGAAGGTCAAGGTTATGTTCCTTATATACCAGCAGAGCTTGATTTAACTGATGTTAAAAAGGGAACAAATGGTAAGTGGCGTATCGTTCAATTAGAAAACGGCTTATATTCTGCAAGACTTTTCGCATCAAATGGTCAATTAATGCTTGCAACTGAACAAGTTTCTTTAGAAAGAAGTGCAAAAAATGCTATCGAAAGCGTAAAAAAATACGCAGAACAAGGCAACTTCATTATAGATAGAGATAAGTTTGGAAGATTTTATTATAAACTTAGAAACGACCAAAAATCAGTTATTTGTATGGGCGAGGCTTATGAATCGTTAGATTCTTGTGTTAGCGCAATCGAATCGGTAAGACGCTTTTCATTAACGGCAGTTTTAATCGAAGACTAAAAAATAAAAAAAACAAAAAAAGCATAAAAAACGTTTGACAATATTCATTAAAAGTTGTATTATATTAAGGCTTAAAGAAGAAGAGACCCTTCTCACCAACGCTAATTAAGGTCGTTTGGTTCAATACTTTTAATGGATTTGTCCAAGTAAAATGTATTTTTTCGGGTTTTCTTTTTCAGAAAGCCCGATTTTTTTGTTTCAAAAGGCGTTTGCCTTAATGGAAAATATTATTGAGAGGTATATCACTATCAAAAAAGAACATCAAATCAACGCAGAAATTCGAGATAAAGAAGTTCGCTTAATAGGTGAAAACGGAGAGCAACTCGGCATTGTTTCTGCTCGTGAAGCACTAAACGTTGCAGAAGAAAGTGGTCTTGACTTAGTTAAGATTTCGCCAAACGCTGTTCCACCAGTGTGCAAAGTTATGAACTACGGCAAATTTTTGTTTGAACAAAACAAAAAGGCAAAAGAAGCCAAGAAAAACCAAAAGGTTGTTGAGATTAAAGAAGTTTGGCTTTCTATGACAATCGACGTGGGCGACCTTAACGTAAAGGCAAAGCAAGCGCAAAAATTCCTTAGCTGTGGCAACAAGGTTAAAGTTTCAATAAGAATGCGTGGAAGACAAATGGCGCACGCTGAACTCGGATTGGAAGTAATGAACAAATTTTATGAAATTGTAAAAGATTTCGGCACAATGGAAAAGAAACCGCTTACTGAAGGTAGAAACATCTGGATGATGCTTGTGCCAACAAAAGCGTAAACTTATAAAATTATATTAACGGAGGGTACAAATATGCCTAAAATGAAAACTAAGAGTGCAGCAAAGAAACGTTTCAAAGTGACTGCAACAGGCAAAGTAAAAAGAGCTTGCTCAGGCAAGAACCACATTTTAACTAAGAAAGACAGAAAGAGAAAGAATCGCTTGTGTGAAGGCGCATACGTTGACGTGACACAAGAAAAGACAGTAAAGACGCTTATTTACAATAAGTAATACATTATAAGGAGAATTTTATTATGCGTATTAAAAGAGCTGTGAACGCTGTAAAGAAGCGTAGAAAAATATTAAAACTTGCCAAAGGTTATTTTGGTGGCAGAAGTAAGAGATATAGAGTAGCTAGAGAAGCCGTTATGAAGGCTCAACTTTATGCTTACTATGGAAGAAAAGCAAAGAAAAGAGATTTTCGTGCTTTGTGGATTGCAAGAATTAATGCTGGTGCAAGACTTAACGGTTTATCATACAGCAAATTGATGTTTGGTCTTAAAAAGGCTGGCATCGACCTTAACAGAAAGGTTCTTGCTGAAATTGCAGTTTCAGATGCTGCCAGCTTTGCTGTTCTTTGCGAAAAAGCAAAGGCTAATATCTAATAAAAACGTAAAGCCTACCTTAAATCAAGATAGGCTTTAATTTGATTTTATGATTAGTTCAACTCAAAACACACTTATCAAAGAAATTCGCTCTCTAAAAGACAAAAAGTTCCGTGACAAGCTCGGAGTTTTTGTGCTTGAAGGCATTAAGCCTGTTAGAGAGGCAATAGCGCTTAATCTATCTATAAGGGAGATTATATGCACCGAAAACACTTGTCAAGAACTGCTTGGCTGTGGCTACAGAGTAGAAGTTGTTTCCGAGCAGGTCTTTAAGTCTATTAGCGAAGAAGTTTCGCCACAAGGCGTTTTGGCAATCGTTTATAAAATGCCTTGCGATATTGTTAAAGCACAAGGCAAATCGTTGCTTCTCGACGGTGTTTCGGACCCAGCAAACGTGGGTGCAATTATAAGAACGGCTGCAGCTAGTGGCTTTAATAACGTGTATTTAACCAATACTTGTGCAGATGCTTACTCTCAAAAGGCAGTAAGAAGCAGTATGAGTGGGATTTTTCGTGTAAAGGTTATGCGTGGCGATATAGATGAAATTTTAAGCGCCATTTCTAGCCCACTTGTCATTGCCGATATGGACGGACAAGACGTGTTTGATATGGATGTTAAAGGCGACGTTTGTTTAGTAATCGGAAACGAAGCTAACGGAGTTAGCGATTATCTCAAAAATAAAGCTAACTTAACTGTAAAAATTCCTATGAAAAATGGTGTTGAGAGCTTGAACGCAGCCGTTTCGGCAGGCATTTTGATGTATGCCTTAACTACAAAAAAATAATACAATCGATTAAAATAAGGAGAACAATATGTCAGGACATTCTCACGCAGCCAATATTGCTGCAAAAAAAGCTAAAACTGATGCCGCAAAGGGCAAAATTTTTACAAAAGTAGGTAGAGAAATTGCAGTTGCCGCAAAATCTAACCCAGACCCTAATACAAACTCTAAACTTGCCGATGCTATTGCTAAAGCAAAATCGGTTAATATGCCAAACGACAACATTAAAAGATGTATCGCAAAGGCATCAGGCGAACTCAGTGGCGCTAACTATGAAGAATTGACTTATGAAGGTTATGGCCCAGCAGGTAGTGCTATTATCGTTAAGACCTTAACCGATAACAAAAACAGAACGGTAGATTTTGTTAGAACGGCTATGAAAAAGCACGGTGGTTCACTTGGAAACGCTGGTTGCGTGTCTTTTACTTTTTCAACAGTGGGCGTAATCATCATAGAAAGGACGGCTGACCTTGATGAAGATACTGTTATGGAATATGCTTTGGAAGGTGGTGCTGATGATTTTATTGCAGAAGACGATGCATTTATCGTTCACACTTCGGTTGCAGACTTTTCAGCAGTTAGAAAATATCTTGAAGAGAAAAATCTTAATTTCTTTGAGGCTCAAATCGAAATGTTGCCACAAAACAAGATTACTCTAGCTGGCGAAGAACTTGTTAAATTTAACAAGCTTATCGACGCTTTAGAAGACCTTGACGACGTTCAAAACGTTTATCACAACGTTGAACTTCCTGACGAAGAATAATCTTTAAAAAATTTTATAAAAGAAAGTATAAAAACTTTGTTATTGCCAACACTATTTTTATCGGTGGTAGAGATAAGTTTTGTAAAACTTATTAAATTATAAAAGCATTACTGCCGTTAAAATATCCACAAAATTGTTCGGCAGTAATCACTCCACAATCTTGTGGAGTGAAGGGGCGCTTTGTCGCCCTTTCTTATTTTTAAAAATAATTGCAATTTTTATTTAAATATGGTAATATTATAAAAGTAGATAATATTTTTGAAAAAAATTAGATTTTAATGTTATTTTAAACAAAATATGTTAAAGTGTTTGTATTAATTCTTGGAGAATCTTATGAAAAAAACTTTTAAGAAATTAGTTGCATATATTTGTCTCATAGCAAGCGTATTGACCTTTTCAGCTTGTTCGCAGTTTCTTGATTTAGAAGGGGCTGGGGGATATGAACAAGTTAATATTACCGTTCAATTACAAAAGCAAATGATTTTTTGCGATACTGGTGAAACCTTAAGTCAATCAAGCAATGCTATAAACGTGACCTTTGGGGTTGATACTTCGGCAACTGCCACTTCATCAGTCGAAGCTGCTGCAAAAGTTATGCGCTCAGTTGTGCATATCAGCATTTCAAATAGTCAATCAGTAAGTAGAGGTTCTGGCGTTATAGTTGATATTAGAGGTGGCTTAAATGAAAACGAGTATTATATTATGACTTGCCACCACGTTATATCTTCAGGTGGCGCAATAACCGTCAGCGTTCCTGATAGAGAGGGAAGAAACACAGGGGACGTCGGATACGACTCAAATTACGCTTTTACAGGCTATATTGGTGCTGGTAAAGCCGAAGATGAAAATAATTCGGTGTGCCTAATCGGTGGAGATAGAGATGGGGACATTGCAATCTTAAAACTTAAAGTTGGACAAAGAAAAGATAAAAACGACGACCCTGTTTCAATTGTGAAGGCAACTTTTTCAGACCCAAACGCTATTAGCGTAAGCTATGGCGAAGAAGTGTTCGCTATAGGCAACCCAACGGGCGACCTACCTATGACCTATTTACACGGATATATTAGTTATCTTGAAAGAACGATTGCGCTTGATAGCGTGGGAATTATGACCAACGTTATTCAACACGATTGCGCTATAACGCACGGAAGTTCCGGTGGTGGCTTATTTAATATGAAAGGTCAACTAATCGGAATCACCAACGCCGGAGTGACAGACCTTACCGGCTTAAGCTATGCAATCCCATATTATAACTCCTCTGAATACGGCTTTATGTATATTGCCAAAGAACTTATTGAAAGCAATAACGCTGTCAACTATGGCTACGTTGAAGGTAGGTGGGAATTAGGCGTTGTGGTGACTGATAGCGAGAGCAAAGTTTCTGGAAGCACCCTAAAGATAGATAGTGTTGTTCAAGGGAGTAATGCGTACGGCGTGCTAGAAGCCGGTGATTACATTACGGCAGTTGAATTTTTAGGCACTAACTATACGGTGTCGTCAAGGTCAAGTTTTGTAAGCGCAATTTTCAATGCGAGAGAGATTTTATCAACAAGTTCATCAAGTGAAATTAAATTTACCGTTCAAAGAGCAGTAGCATAAATGTTAAATTAAAATATAAGCACCCAAAGTTATTAAAGCTTATGGGTGCTTTTTTATTTATTAAGATTGACTTTTTTACACAAATAAAGTAAAATATATATGTTATGATAATAGTTGGCTTTGACCCTGGGATAGCAACGCTTGGATACGGGGTTATCAAAACTGAAAAAAGGCTTAAGCCACAAATGATAGATTACGGCATTGTTTCTACGCCAAAGGAAGAAAACCTTGCAGTAAGACTTGCTATGCTTGAAAAGGGCATTAAGCAAATTATAGAAAAGTTTAAGCCGGACGAGATTGCAGTTGAAGAATTATTCTTTGCTAAAAACGTAAAAACGGCTATCTCTGTTGCGCATGCAAGGGGTGTTATACTTTTAACTGCAATCAAAGAGTGTGGAAAGATTTTTGAATACACACCACTTCAAATCAAGCAAGCGCTTACCGGCTATGGCAGGGCAGATAAAAACCAAATTCAACAAATGGTTAAAACCATGCTTGGATTAAAAGGAATCCCTCGCCCAGACGACGCTGCTGATGCCTTGGCAGTGGCTTTATGTCACTCTCAAACTAATAAATTAGGTGGATTATTCTCTATATAGGTGCAAATATGATAGGTTATATTAAAGGAAAAGTTTTAAGTTATACTGATACTACCGTTTTGCTTGAAAACAACGGAATAGGCTATGAGATTATGTGTTCTGCATCGGTTTATCAAAATTTGGTGTCTCAAAAAAGTGGGGAAGTTTACACCTATCTTGCAGTTAAGGAAGACGGTGTTTCGCTTTATGGCTTTAGCAGTCTAGAAGAAAAGAATATGTTTCTAAAACTGATAACCGTTTCTGGCGTTGGCCCAAAAAGTGGAATAGCAATTTTATCGGCAATAGATATATCTTCGCTTGCCACAATGATAGCAACCGAAGACGTTAAGGGGCTTTCAAAGATAAAAGGTCTTGGCAAAAAGACGGCAGAGCGCATTATTTTAGAACTTAGAGAAAAGGTTGAAGCTAGTTATTACGAAGGCGAAAAACCAAATAAGACGGCACAAGATAGCCAAGACGACCAAGATGCAATCATTGCCCTTATGAGTTTAGGCTTTACTAAGGCAGAGTGTGTTAAGGTGGTAAAAGAGGCCAAAGAAAAGGGCTTAAAAACTATCGAAGAAATTATTGCTTATAGCATAAGGCATATAAAGTAGGAAAGTTATGGAAGAAGAAAGATTGATTCAAAGCACAACCAACCAAATGGAAAGCGAAATTGAAAACGTTTTGCGCCCAAAGTCTATGGAAGGCTACGTCGGACAAGAAAAGGTCAAGGACAACCTAGCCGTGTCTATTGCCGCATCAAAATTAAGAGAAGACGCCTTAGACCACGTGCTTTTATACGGTCCAGCTGGCCTTGGAAAAACAACGCTTGCGCATATAATAGCAACTGAGCTTGGCACGCAAATTAAAATCACGAGTGGCCCTGCCATTGAGCGTGCTGGCGACCTTGCTGCTATACTTACAAACCTTAATGAGAGAGACGTTTTGTTTATCGATGAAATTCATAGGTTAAACCACAACGTAGAAGAAATTTTATATCCTGCTATGGAAGATTTTACCTTAGATTTCATAATAGGAAAAGGCCCTTCAGCAAAAAACGTGCAATTACCACTTCCTAAATTTACGCTGATTGGAGCAACCACAAAAGCAGGTATGTTATCAGCGCCACTTAGGGATAGGTTTGGCGTTATTTGTAGGTTAGAGTGTTATTCTAATGCAGAGCTAACAGAAATTGTTGAGCGTGCAAGCAATATGCTGGGGCTATCTATACAGCACTCTGCTGCACAAGAAATTGCAAAAAGAAGCCGTGGCACGCCACGTATTGCAAATAGACTACTTCGCAGGGTTAGAGATTACGCAGTAGTTAAAGGTCACGAAAAATTAATGCTATCAGATGCTCAAAACACCTTGAAGATGTTAGAGATTGATGAACTTGGGCTAGACGCTATAGACGTTAAGCTCTTAAAGTCAATGGCAACTAAGTTTAACGGTGGGCCATGTGGGCTTGAAACTTTGGCTGCAACCATAAATGAGGACGGAAATACAATTGAAGACGTTTACGAGCCATATTTATTGCAACTCGGCTTTATCGCACGCACGCCAAGGGGTAGGGTACTACTAAAGCGTGGCTATGAACATATCGGCATGACAATGCCGACAAGCAGGATGGAGCAGTTTGCTCTTTATGAACAAAACAATGAAAACAAGTGACTTTGATTATATACTGCCAGAAAATTTAATTGCGCAAACACCTGTTTATCCTAGGGATAGTTCTAGGCTTTTAGTGTATAATCGAAAAACCGATACGATAGAGCATAAACATTTTTACGATATAATAGATTATCTTGTTGAAGGGGACGTTTTGGTTAGAAACAACACCAAAGTTTTGCCAGCAAGGATGTTTGCTTATACACCTAACGGTGGCAAGGTGGAAATTTTGCTACTAAAACGATTTGATTTAAACGAGTGGGAAGTTTTAGTTAAGCCTGGCAAAAAAGCAAGGGTGGGCGCAAGACTCACTATTTCAAAAGAGTTATCTTTAGAAGTTTTATCAAATATAGAAGAAAGTGGCAGTAGGCGTGTTATATTTTTTTATGACGGCGTGTTTGAAGACGTTATATCTAGAGTTGGAGAAATGCCTCTTCCACCATATATAACCGAAAAGTTAAAAGACCAAAATAGATATCAAACGGTGTACGCTAAGGTTGACGGCTCTGCTGCAGCGCCAACTGCCGGCTTACATTTTACCGATGAACTTATAGAAAAAATCAAGGCAAAAGGTGTGGAAATCGTTGACGTACTTCTTCACGTTGGGCTTGGCACTTTTAGACCTGTAAAGACTGATGACGTCTTATCGCACCATATGCACTCGGAGTATTATGAGATAAGCTCTGAGTCGGCTGAGTCAATTAACAAGGCAAAAAAGGAAGGCAGAAGAATTATTGCCGTTGGAACTACAAGCGTTAGAACCTTAGAGAGCGCAAGCGACGAAAACGGTTTTGTAAAAGCGACAAAAGATAATACCGAAATCTTTATTTATCCACCTTATAAATTTAAGTGCGTGGATAGTTTAATAACAAATTTTCACCTTCCAAAATCAACGCTTTTAATGCTTGTATCGGCACTTTCAACAAGAGAAAAGATGCTTGAAATATACAACACGGCAGTTAGTGAGAAATATCGTTTCTTTTCTTTCGGCGATGCTTGTCTAATCTTATAAACTGCGTTATGCTTCGTTTTCTGTCTGCAATGTGAACTTCAATGACCAGGCGGTCTATTTCACCCCACATTTTGCCGAGCCTTGCCTAACTTGTTTCTAAAATTAGACAAAAGACACTAAAAAACTTTTATAAAACTTTAATATAAATTATGGAAAAATTTTATTATCAGACAATTAAACAAGATGCTAAAACGGGTGCAAGGGCAGGGATACTCCACACGCCACACGGCGATATAGAAACGCCTACCTTTATGCCTGTTGGCACACAAGCAACTGTTAAGGGCGTTATGCCAAGGGACTTAAAAGAGACCAACAGCCAAATTATTCTTGCAAACACGTACCATCTTTATATGAGACCGGGTGATGAAATCGTAAAAAACGCTGGCGGACTCCATAAGTTTATGGCGTGGGATAGACCTATTCTTACCGACAGTGGTGGCTTTCAAGTTTTTTCACTTGCAAAACTAAATAAGATTAAAGACGACGGCGTGTATTTTAACTCTCATATAGATGGAAGCTTGCACTTTATCACACCAGAAAAGGCAATCGATATAGAAAACAATTTGGGCGCAGATATTATTATGGCGTTTGACCAATGCTCGCCTTACGGCGCTGACTACAAAGAGTCTAAAACGGCAATGGAAAGGACGCTGAAGTGGCTTGATAGGTGCTATCAAAGACACCAAAATGATAACCAAGCGTTGTTCCCAATCGTGCAAGGCAATATGTTTAAGGACTTAAGAAAGCAAAGCTTATTTGAAACTATTCCTTATGCAAAATACGGCATTGCAATCGGTGGATTATCTGTTGGCGAGCCTAAGCCTATAATGTACGATATAATGGACAGCCTTTACGAATACTATCCAACGCATATTCCTAGGTATTTAATGGGGGTGGGTAGCCCTGACTGTTTGGTTGAAGGGGTTATGCGTGGAATTGATATGTTTGACTGCGTGCTTGCAACTAGGGTTGGAAGAAACGGCACGGCATTAACAGATAATGGCAAAGTTGTTGTTAGAAACGGCATATACAAAGAAGATTTTACGCCACTTGACCCAACTTGTGATTGTTATTGCTGTAAAAATTACACAAAAGCATATTTAAGGCACCTTATAAACGTAAACGAAATGATGGGCGCAATGATGATAAGCCTTCATAACATTTCATATCTTAATAGGCTTATGCACGATATGAGAGAGGCGATTTTGCAAGATTCGTTTGCTGAGTTTAGAGAGGAATTTTATGCAAAAACAGGCAAAACCTATCCTAAAATATAATAAGATGCACATTTAGACAAAAAGTTGCCTAAAATTACTTGATTTATAACCAAAAATATTTTACAATATATTTGTATAAACATTAAGGAGATTAAAAAATGATAACTAATTTATTAGCACAAGCTGACCTTACTTCAACAATAATGATAATCGTACTTATCGTTGCGATTATAGGTCTATTTATTTGGTCAAGCTATTCAAACAAAAAAAGGCAAAAACAAGCACAAGAAATGGTAAACGGCATTAAAATTGGCGACAAAGTAAAGACTATTGGTGGTGTTTGTGGATACGTTGCTGAAATTGACGATTCTGAAAATACTTTCGTTTTAAGAACAGGTATGGCAGGCAAAGACTCTTTTGTTAAGTTTGACAAGGGCGCTATTTATCAAACAGCACCAGCTCCAGTACAAGAAAAGAAGCAAGAAGTTAAAGAAGAAAACAAAGCACCTAAAAAGAGAAAGTCAACAAAAAAGGTGGCTGAAGCAGTTGAAAATAAAGAAGCAGCTGAAGAAACTCCAGCTGAATAATCTTTAACTAAATTAAAAAAAATATCATAGAATTTTTATTCCCCGCATACTTTTAAGTAAAGAGTACGTGGGGTTTTTTATGTTAGAAAATATAAAAGGATTTTTTTCTGGGATTATAAAAGCTGTGTTTTCAGCAGTTATCATAACACTTGTTGGTGTGCTCATATTTGCAGGCCTATTAAAGTTTGCGCTTTTAAGTGAAGGCGTTATCAAAGCTGTTAATCAGTTCATTAAAATACTTGCAATCTTTTTGGGTTGTTCTTTTTCTATCCGTGGCAAAAATGGACTTGTTAGGGGCGCACTAATGGGAGTGCTTACAACTATTATTACATATCTATTGTTTTCTTTGTTCTGTGGGGAGATGATGTTTGGGGATAACTTTTTTCTCGACTTAATCTTTACAAGCGTTATCGGTGCTATAAGTGGAATTATCTCAGTAAACATTAAAAAAGGATAGTTATAAATATAACAGACAAAAAAAAGGATAACGACTTTGCCGTTATCCTTTTTGCTTTTATATAATGTTTATATTATTCCCATTCAATAGTTGCAGGGGCTTTTGGCGATAGGTCGTATAAAACTCTGCAAACGCCTTTTACTTCAGATAAAATTCTATCGGTCACTTTCTTTAATACTTTCCAATCGAGCTCTGGAACGGTTGCGCTCATAGCGTCAACAGTGTTAACTGCTCTTATGATTACAGGAAGGTCAAACACACGCTTTCCATCTCTAACGCCAGTTGAACGGAAGTTTGGAACCACGGTAAAGAACTGCCATACTTTATCAGTAAGACCAGCTTTGTCAAATTCTTCTCTTAAGATAGCATCAGATTCACGGAGTGCTTCAAGCCTATCTCTTTCAATTTCGCCAAGGCATCTAACGCCAAGACCAGGGCCAGGGAAAGGTTGGCGAGCAACCATGCTCTTTGGCAACCCTAAAGCATAACCAACTTCTCTAACTTCATCTTTATATAAAAGTTTAACAGGCTCAACAAGTTCAAATTGCAAATCTTCTGGAAGTCCACCAACGTTGTGGTGTGCCTTAACGCCATCACTTTCAATAATGTCAGGGTAGATTGTGCCTTGAGCTAAAAATTCAATGCCCTTAAGCTTTCTTGCTTCTTCTTCAAAGATGCGAATAAACTCAGCACCGATAATTTTTCTTTTTGTTTCTGGGTCAAAAACGCCTTTAAGTTTTTGTAAATAACGCTCTGTTGCGTCAATATAAACAAGGTTTGCATCAAGTCCTTTTTGAAAAATTTCTATAACTTGTTCACTTTCGCCCTTTCTCATAAGCCCGTGATTAACGTGAACGCAAACAAGTTGCTTGCCAATCGCTTTGATTAAAAGAGCGGCAACAACCGAGCTATCAACGCCACCGGACAAGGCGAGTAAAACTTTTTTGTCGCCAACTTGCTCTTTGATTAACTTAACTTGTTCGTCGATAAAAGCGTTTGCAAGCTCAGCAGTTGTAATTCTTTGCATATTTTCAGGTCTTTTGTTGCAATCCATAAATATTCTCCATTTATTAGTGTAAATTTTTAATGATATAATTATACACCAACAAAATCAATCTGACAAGTTAATTGTGTAAGTTTTTTTTAATAATATTATTAAAAATTTTTAATAAAGGTATAATTTACGTAAATATTTCGCCAGTTTTGAGCAATACTAACTAAAAGGCAAAATAATTTATGAATAATATCATTAAGAATTCATTTAAGTATTTAGTGGTCATATGCTCGTTTGCAGGTATCATCATATGTTTAATCACGGCAAAATTCGACGGCTATTT
The DNA here is from genome assembly GCA_045587465.1 of Christensenellaceae bacterium. Classification (GTDB taxonomy): domain Bacteria; phylum Bacillota; class Clostridia; order Christensenellales; family Borkfalkiaceae; genus UBA1259. Next base: position 15,993 of record JAZNCJ010000033.1, on the reverse strand, counting down.
TCACCCAACTAGAAGACTTCTATATTTTACAAATCAATCTAATATTTGGATATTTATAATAATGATATTATCTTTATTTGGTTTTGCAAGAAAGGATAATTATAATGCCTACAGCTTGTTTGTGGCAAGGTATATTTTTACCGTTTCAATACTTTTAACAGGTATTATATTTTGCGCATTTTTAGCGCCTTTTGCCGATAAAAGTTATCACGCATGGTCAATAAGTGGGTGGCTAACGCACGTATTCGTGCCACTTTTTGCAATCATTGATTTTTTTATGCAAAAACAAAGGTTTTTTATAAACAAAAAGGTGGCTTTTCTTTCGCTTGTGCCACCTTTAATTTATTTAATTTTAACAACTATTTTGTTTATTCTTAACATAGATTTTGGCAGAGGACAAAACTTTCCGTACTTCTTTTTGAACTATCTTTCTCCAGCTAAAATCTTTGGTTTTTCTAAAGTTTCGCCATATTATCTAGGCTCTTTTTATTGGATAACTATCTTTCTACTTTTGCTTGTATTTTTTGCTTTTTTACTTCGTAAACTAAATAATAAAATTTACTTAAAAGGGAATAAAACCACATAAGTAAACGGCTAGGCAAGCACATATTGCAACGGTTAAAAGCGAGCGCTTAAACACAGCTAAAACAACTGCAACAATCGTGCCGATTAGCGCTGTGTAAATGTTTTTTGTTGAATAAAAAATAAAAGGAAAAGTCATTGCCGATAAAACGGCATAAGGAATATAAAATAGTACGCTTAAAAGATATCTAGAGCGTATTTTTTTTGTGAAAAAAACTAGTGGAAGCATACGGATAAGGTAGGTTATGCCAGCCATTGCTATAATCATAAAAAACATATCTAATATATCCATTATTTTTCACCTCCATCGCTTTGATTTTTTGGCACGGCAATAGGAAAATAATATGCCGTTATAAGTGAAGATAACAGTGCACTGATTATATAAATAAACCCATCTGGCATGCCGTTAAATAGTGGCACGTAATAAAGAAAACAACTAAATCCTGCACCCAAGATAACAGCAGGCAAAACCCCTTTAACTGAAAGGGTTGGTGGGATAATAATAGCCACGAACATAGCGTAAAGTGCAATTCCTAAGGCATTTGTTAATTCAAGTGGCAAAGAAGAGCCTGCAAGTGCGCCGAGTAGCGTGCCTAAAGACCAACCGCAATATGGCAATATAACAAGCCCAAAAAAATATTTTTTGTTAATTAACTGTGGCTTTGATGATGCAACTGCAAAAATCTCGTCAGTGACAAAAGCCGAAAAGAAAAATCTTTTTCCTATAGTAAAGCTGTCGTCAAGTTTTTGTGATAGCGTTAAACTCATTAAAAAATATCTAGAATTGATAATAAGCTGTGTTAAAATTATTTCTAAAACAGTGCCGAACGAAGCTATTACCGTAAGCCCTGCAAGTTGACCGGCAGAGGTTAGATTTGTCATTGAAATAAAAAGGCTCATATAAAACGGCACGCCTAAAATACTCGCTTTCACTCCAAACGCAAAAGACACCGATAAATATCCTAGCCCTATAGGAAGCCCATCTCTTATTCCGTTTTTAAATTTCAACTTTTTATTCATATTGTTTTTAACTTCCAACTTTTGTTAATTTTTAACATTTTAGTGTATTTTATTGTACCATAGTCAAAAAAATATAGCAACAAAAATGCAGGTAAATTTGATAAAATACACCAAAAAAAGTTAAAAATACACAAATGAAAGTCATATTTTAAAAATTTTTAGTAAAATAAAAAAAATTATGAAAAAATTTATCAAAATCATAGAGTTAATTATTTACAAAACTTTGTCGTTTTGATATAATATATTGGGATAAAATCAAATAGAAAGATTTATGCTAAAATATGTTAGACATTTTACAGCGAAATATAAGGAGAAAGATTATGGATTATCGCATTGAACACGATTCTATGGGAGAAATGAAGGTCCCTGCAGACAGATATTGGGCAGCTCAAACGCAACGTTCTTCTGAGAACTTTAAAATTGGCGTGGGCATTGAAATTATGCCAAGAGAAATAACAAAAGCGTTTGGCATACTTAAAAAAGCTGCAGCACAAGCTAATAACGTCTTAAAGCCTGAAAAGATGACTGACGAAAAACTCGGTGCAATTTCTAAGGCGTGTGATGAAGTTATTAGTGGGGAACTTAACGGGCATTTCCCACTTGTCGTTTGGCAAACGGGCTCTGGAACTCAATCTAATATGAACGCAAACGAAGTTATTGCAAATCGTGGCAATGAGATTGCTGGTAAAAAGATTTTACATCCAAACGACGATATTAATATGAGCCAATCTTCTAACGATACTTTCCCAACTGCTATGCACATATCAGCAGTTATGGCTATTGAAGATAAGCTTATCCCAGCTGTTAACCTTTTGATTGATACGTTCAAAACGCTTGAAGAAGAACACAAAGGCGTAGTTAAGTGTGGAAGAACGCACCTTCAAGACGCAACGCCAATTGAGTTTAGTCAAGAAATCAGTGGTTGGCGAACAAGCTTAGTTAGAGACGTTGAACTACTTAAGCTTTCTATCAAGCCACTTTCAGAACTTGCGCTCGGTGGAACGGCTGTTGGAACAGGTCTTAACGCACCAAAAGGATTTGACACTTTGGTTGCTGAAAAGGTTTCAGCTATCACAGGCAAAAAATTCACAACGGCACAAAATAAATTCCACGCCTTAACAAGCAAAGATGAACTTGTGTTTGCGCACGGCGCAATAAAAGCACTCGCTTGCGATATGATGAAGATTGCAAACGACGTTAGGTGGCTTGCAAGTGGACCAAGAGATGGTCTTGGCGAAATATTTATTCCAGAAAACGAACCAGGCTCATCAATCATGCCAGGTAAGGTTAACCCAACTCAATGCGAAGCTGTGACAATGGTTGCAGTTCAAGTTATGGGCAACGACGTTGCCGTTGGCATGGCAGCATCGCAAGGCAACTTTGAGCTTAACGTGTTTATGCCTGTATGTATCTATAACTTCTTGCAATCGGCAAGGCTTTTAGCAGAAGCAATCGTTTCGTTTAATTATAACTGTGCTGTTGGAATAAGTGCGAATAGAGAAAAAATGTATCATAATTTACACAACTCTTTAATGCTTGTGACGGCGTTAAATCCATATATTGGCTATGAAAACGCCGCAAAGACAGCTAAAAAAGCTTATAAAGATGGAATTTCACTAAAGCAAGCGTGCGTTGAGCTTGGCTTTTTAACAGAAGAAAAATTTGACCAAGTTTTTCACCCAGAAAAAATGGTTTAAGGAGAAACTAAAAAATATGAAAGCAAGTTATTTTCCTGGTTGTACGCTAAAGACTAAAGCAAAAGACCTTGACATATATGCAAGAAAGTGCGCTGAAATTTTGGGCGTGACACTTGAAGAGATTGATAATTGGCAATGTTGTGGTGGCGTTTTTACCACCAGCAATGATGAACTTGCGACAAAATTATCTTGCGTGCGTGCACTAAGTTATGCAAACAAGAAAAATCAACCACTCGTTTCGGTTTGTTCAGCTTGTCACAACGTGCTAAAACAAACGAACGCTATGATGAAAGACCAAAGTATTGATGCAAGCGCTAGAGTAAACAACTACATTGCGCCAGACTCTTACAATGGCGAAACTGAGGTTTTGCACTACTTAGAACTTTTGCGTGATAAGATTGGTTTTGACAAAATCAAAGAAAAGGTTGTAAATCCTTTAACAGGCAAAAAGATAGCAGCATATTACGGCTGTTTACTTCTTCGTCCAGGTAAGGTTATGGCAATGGACGACGTTGAAAATCCTTCAATTATAGAAAATTTAATATCAGCGCTCGGCGCAGAACCTGTTAAGTATGCATACAGAAACGAGTGCTGTGGTGGATATATCGCTTTAGAAAGCGCAGAGCTTGCTAAACAAAAAAGCCAAAAGGTTGTTAAAAGAGCTAAAGAAAAGGGCGCTGAAATGATTATAACGGCTTGTCCACTCTGCTTATATAACTTAAAAAAGAATGGTGCAGATATTCCGGTGGTGTATTTTACCGAACTACTTGCACAAGCTCTCGGCATAAAGGAGTAATTACTAATGGAAAGGAATAACAAAAAAGTTTGTGACGAAATAACTCGTCGCAGTGGCGTAAATCCAAGAAAGTGTATGAAATGTGGCAAATGTTCAGGCACTTGCCCAGCATATGATGAAATGGAATATCACCCACATCAATTTGTGTATATGGTAGAATCGGGGGATATTGAGCCACTACTTAAGTCAAAGTCAATTTATCGTTGCTTAACTTGTTTTGCTTGCGTGGATAGATGCCCAAGGGGTGTTGAGCCTGCAAAACTTATCGAGGCAGTCCGTCTTGAAGCAGTTAGGATGCAAGGCAACAATCACCTAAAGCCAGATCAGATTCCTGACCTTTTAGATGAAGATATGCCTCAACAGGCAATTGTTAGCGCACTAAGGAAATACACTAAATAAAGGAGAAAGATAAATGCAAAGAATAGGCGTATTTGTATGTTGGTGTGGCAGTAATATCGCAGCCACGGTTGACGTTCAAAGGGTTGCTGAAGCACTTGCTAAAGAACCTGGTGTTGTTCACTCAATGAACTATCAATATATGTGTTCTCAAGCAGGTCAAGAACTTATTAAAGAAGCCATTAAAGAACATAAATTAACTGGCATTGTGGTATGCTCTTGCTCACCAAGAATGCACGAGGCAACCTTTAGAAAAACTGCTTCTGCTGCAGGACTTAATCCTTATATGGTAGAAATTGCAAATATACGTGAACAATGCTCTTGGATACATAAAGATATTGAAGAGGGCACAGAGAAGGCTATCGTTTTAGGTAGAACTGCTATCGCTAAGGTTGCTTTAAATGCGCCACTACTTCCAGGTGAAAGCCCAGTCACGAAGCGAGCGCTTGTTATCGGTGGTGGTATTGCAGGTATTCAAACGGCACTTGACATCGCAGACGCAGGCTTTGAAGTTGATATCGTTGAAAAGAAACCTACAATCGGTGGTAAAATGGCGCAAATTGACAAGACTTTCCCAACACTTGACTGTGCTGCTTGTATTTTAACGCCAAAGATGGTTGACGTTGCTCAAAACGAAAAGATTAGAATTTTCTCTTATAGCGAAGTTGAAGAGGTTAAAGGCTTTGTTGGAAACTTTGACGTTAAGATTAAAAAGAAAGCAAGATTTGTTAAAGAAGACGTTTGTACGGGATGTGGACTTTGCACCGAAAAATGCCCACAAAAGAAAGTTCCAAACGACTTTAATTTAGGAATGGATAATAAAAGGGCAATCTATATCCCATTTGCTCAAGCCGTTCCAAAGGTCGCAACTATCGACGCAGATTACTGCACAATGCTTAAAACTGGTAAGTGTGGTGTTTGCTCCAAGGTTTGTACGGCAAATGCTATTGACTATACGCAAAAAGATGAATTTATTGAAGAAAAGTATGGTGCAATCGTTGTTGCAACAGGTTTTAACCCAATAAGTATGGACAAATTTGATGAATATGCATATAGCCAAAGCAAAGACGTGATTACATCACTTGAATTTGAGCGTCTTATGAACGCTGCTGGCCCAACGGCTGGTAAACTTTTACGTCCATCAGATGGAAAGCACCCACACACTTTAGTGTTCGTTCAATGTGTTGGCTCACGTTGTGCATCTTGCGCAGAAAAAGGCAAGGAATATTGCTCAAAGATATGCTGTATGTACACTGCTAAACACGCAATGCTCACTCGTGACAAATATCCAGATACAGACGTGTACGTATTCTATATCGACGTTAGAACACCTGGTAAAAACTTTGATGAATTCTATCGTAGAGCTGTTGAAGATTACGGCGTACATTACATAAAAGGTATGGTAGGTAAGGTTAGCCCAGAAGGAGACAAACTTGTTGTTCAAGGCTCAGACCTTATTGCAAATAAACAAATTAAGATTGATGCAGACCTTGTTGTGCTTGCTGCTGCTATAGAGCCGGATAAGTCAGCAAGACCACTTGCAACAATGCTTACGGCAAGTATGGATACAAACGATTTCTTTACAGAAGCTCACCCAAAACTTCGTCCGGTTGAAAGTCCAACGGCAGGTGTGTTCCTATCAGGTTGCTGTCAAGGTCCAAGAGATATTCCAGAAACTGTTGCAATGGCAGGCGCTGCCGCAGCAAAGGTTATAGGCTTGTTAGTAAAAGATAAGCTTACAGGAAACCCTTGCGTTGCTCACTCTGATGAAACGATGTGTAATGGTTGCTCAAGTTGTGAAAGAGTTTGTCCTTACGGTGCTATTACATATTCTGATAAAGAATTTAGAGGGGCAAACAGGACGACGCTTATTCGCAGAGTTGCATCGGTCAACGAAGCGATTTGTCAAGGCTGTGGTGCTTGTACGGTTGCTTGTCCTTCAGGCGCTATGGACCTTAAGGGCTTTGCAAATAAACAAATAATGGCAGAGGTGGACGCAATATGCAAGTAAATGAATTTAAACCAAAAATCGTTGCATTTTGTTGCAACTGGTGTTCTTATGCAGGCGCTGACCTTGCTGGAAGCAATAGATTGAGCTATCCTGCTGACGTTAAAATTATTAGAGTCCCATGCTCATGTAGAGTAAACCCAATGTTTATCTTAAGGGCGTTCCAACGTGGGGCTGACGGCGTTATTATATGTGGTTGTCACCCAGGCGATTGCCACTATACTTCTGGCAACTATTTTGCAAGAAGAAGAATGGCGCTTCTATTTTCTATGCTCGATTATCTCGGCATTGAAAAGGAAAGAACTCGTGTAGAATGGGTTTCAGCTGCTGAAGGTGCTAAGTTTTCTAGCGTTATGAACGATTTCGTTCAAACTGTTTCGGCTCTTGGCGAAAATAAGAGATTGGAGGACTTAAGATGCAAAAGATAACTCGTTCTGTCCTTATAGAAAAGGCAGTTAAGCTTTTAAGTGATGGCACGGTAAGCCGTGTGCTTGGCTATAAAAAGGGTGATTTATCTTATGATATTACTCCAGCCGTGTTCACTTCTAAAGAGCAACTAGAAAAAGAATTTGTTTTTAACGATTTTTGCGGTGCAAACTTTGCAAAATATCTCGTTAAGGAAACAAAAAACCAAACAGAAGGCAAAGTATTAGTTTTCTTAAAACCTTGTGACACGTATAGCTTTAACCAACTTTTAACAGAGCATAGATTTGATAGAGATAAAGTTTATGCTGTTGGAATTAGTTGTGATGGTATGATTGATATAGCAAAGATTAAGTCAATGGTTGGCGACGGCATTATAAGCGTTGAAACTGATGAAAAAATTAAAGTAAACACGCTTTATGACGGCGTAAAAGAATTAGAAAAAAGCGACGTTTTATTAGAACGTTGCGCAAATTGTAAGAGCAAAAAGCACGTTGCATACGATGAACTTATCGGCGAAGACGGACAAGTTTTAGAAAGCAAACGTTTTGACCAAGTGGCAGAGCTTGAAAAAATGAGCGCTGATGAAAGATTTAATTTCTGGCAAAACGAACTTTCACGTTGCATACGTTGTAATGCTTGCCGTGATGCTTGCCCAGCTTGTACTTGTGAAAAGTGCGTGTTCGACAACCCAAATTCAGGCGTTGAAAACAAATCACCAGCAAACAGCTTTGAAGAGCAAATGTTCCACATCATCCGTGCTTTCCACGTTGCTGGTCGTTGTACTGATTGTGGTGAATGCTCAAGAGTATGCCCACAAAATATTCCACTTCATTTGCTTAATAGAAAATTCATCAAAGACATAAACGAATTTTATGGAGAATATCAAGCAGGCGAACAAGTTGGCTCACGTGCTCCACTTGTTAATTACACAAAAGACGACATCGAGCCAACCGATGCAGTAAATAGGGGGGACAAATAATATGCGTAAATGTTTATTATCAAATAGCGATGCCCTTTTTTATGAAATTTCAAAAAATGCAAAACTATATATTCCCGTTGACCTTGAACAAGGTAGGGTGGCATATAAAGAATATGCTAAAGGCCTAAAAATGAGCGATGCGTTAAAAACGGATAGAAGTGCAAAGGATTTTTTCTTTCCACAAACCGAAACTTTAATGGCTTTTAGAACTCAAGGCAAAAACATAGAAGTTATCGACACACGTTCTGAAAGAGAAGACTTCGTTATCTTTGGCGTTCGTGCTTGCGACGTTAAGAGCATTGAAGTATTAGACAAAGTGTTCCTTGCCGAGCCTGTTGACAGTTATTATCAAAATAGGCGTGAGCACGGCGTTATAATTTCAATGGCTTGTGGTAGGCCAAGCGAAACGTGTTTTTGTCAAACTTTTGATATTGACGCATCTAGTCCACAAGGCGATATTGCTTGCTATAAGACAAATGATGCTTTTTATTTTGAGGCTATCACAGAAAAGGGCAAAGCATTACTCGAAAAACTCGAGGACGTGACCGAAGAGTGCTCTTCATCAGAAGTTGAAACTGAAAAAGCAAAGATTAAAGAAAATTTAGCTAAGCTTCCACTTAAAGATTTAAAAGCCGATGCGTTTGGCAAAGATAAGACCGATGAGTTTTTTAATCGCCCAGAATGGAAAACACTTTCAGAGTCTTGCCTTGGCTGTGGAACTTGTACTTTCGTTTGTCCAACTTGCCAATGCTACGACATAAAAGATTTTAAGACAAAGACAGGCGTTGAAAGATTTAGATGTTGGGATTCTTGTATGTATTCAGACTTTACAAAGATGAGCGCTGGTCAACCAAGACTTACTCAATTAGAACGCTTCCGTCAAAGATTTATGCACAAACTCGTATATTTCCCAACCAATAACGACGGAATGTTCAGTTGTGTTGGCTGTGGAAGATGCGTTGCAAAATGCCCAATCTCAATGAATATAGTAAAAGTTATGAAGACACTTGGAGGCAAAGAAAATGACTAACATAAAAGAACCTTTAATTCCAAAAGTATGTGTAATAACAGATATTAGACAAGACACACCAGACGTTAAGACTTTTAGAGTTTTAACGCTTGACGGAGAGAAACCATTTATACATAAGCCTGGTCAATGTGCGATGCTATCGATGCCAGGCGTGGGTGAAGCCTTATTTTCAATCACGTCATCACCAACAAATAATAAATACGTAGAGTTTTCAATCAAAAAGTGTGGTTGCGTGACAAACTGGCTACACTCAGCAGAAGTAGGTCAACAAATAACAGTGCGTGGACCTTATGGCAACGGCTTCCCTGTTGAAACAGAATTTAAGGGACAAGACATGCTCTTTATTGCAGGTGGTATTGGTTTAGCGCCTGTTCGCTCGGTTATCAATTACGTTAGAGATAACAGAGCAAATTATGGCAAGGTTGATATTGTTTATGGCTCAAGAAGTAAAGATGATTTAGTATTTTTCAAAGAAATTATAGACGAATGGAAAGCTGACAGTAGTATGAACGTTCATCTTACCATAGATAGAGAACAAGAAGGTTGGGACGGTCACGTTGGTTTTGTTCCAACGTACGTAAAAGAACTTGGATTTGAGCCAACAAAAACGGCAGTTTTATGTGGTCCACCAATTATGATTAAGTTTACCCTTCAAGGCTTGAGTGAACTCGGCTTTGATAAAAAGCAAGTTTTTACAACCTTAGAACTTAAAATGAAATGTGGTATCGGCAAATGCGGACGCTGCAACGTAGGCTCTAAATACGTGTGCAAAGATGGGCCAGTGTTTAGAATGGACCAATTAGATGCACTTCCTGATGAATACTAATTAAGGAGAATTAATATGGAAAACAAAGTAAACGTTTATTTTTTCGGCAAGAAATATGAAGTGCCAGAAAGTTTAACAATTATGAAGGCATTAGAATACGCTGGCTATCAACTTGTTCGTGGCTGTGGTTGTAGAAACGGTTTTTGTGGCGCATGTTCAACAATCTATCGCATAAAGGGTGATAGGGAATTGCACGCTTGTCTTGCTTGTCAACAAAAGGTTGAAAACGATATGTACGTTGCAACTCTTCCTTTCTTTCCACTCGTTAAGCAAGTTTACGATATCGAAAACATCAAAACTTCAGAAATGATTATGATGCAATTATATCCAGAAATTTATGCTTGTATCGGCTGTAATGCTTGTACAAAAGCGTGCACGCAAGGTCTTAACGTTATGCAATACATAGCTTATGCACAAAGGGGCGACTATGCTAGCTGTGCAGAAGAGTCGTTTGACTGTGTAATGTGTGGCGTTTGCTCATCACGTTGCCCAGCAGGTATTTCACACCCACAAGTTGCTGAACTTTCAAGAAGAATTTACGGCAAGTATCTAGCACCAAAGTCACAACACGTTTTAGATAGAGTAAAAGAAATTGACGAAGGCGTTTATAAAGAAATTATCGAGACGCTTATGAATAAACCTATCGAAGAACTTAAAGAGCTCTATAACAATAGAGACATAGAAAAATAAGGAGGGGAGCGATTATGTACGATTACAATTACACAGCTGAACAATTAGAATCAATAAAGAAAGTTGAGGCTTCTAGAAAAGAAAGACTAGATAACTTGTTCGCAAGAATGACTGCTGAAGAAAAGCAAACGGTCTTAAAAGAAAATCACCCTGACTATATCGATAGCGCTTATGAACAATTAAAAGTAGGGCAAAACAAGGGCGATAAAGTACTGCACGAGCTTGCTGACCTTTTGCAAGGTAAATCAAGAGTATTAGATATGGATATCGACCTAACAAAGCCTGACTACGACGTTGACGTTTTAGTTATAGGTGGTGGTGGCTCTGGCTGTGCTTGCGCAATCGAAGCAGACAACGCTGGCGCAAAGGTTATGATGGTCACAAAGCTTCGTATCGGTGATGCTAACACAATGATGGCAGAAGGTGGTATCCAAGCTGCAGATAAGCCAAACGACTCTCCAGCAATACACTATCTCGATGCTTTTGGTGGGGGTCACTTCACTGCTAAGCGCGAACTTTTATATAAACTCGTCACAGAAGCTCCAGATGCTATAAGATGGCTTAACGACCTTGGCGTTATGTTCGATAAAGATGCAGACGGCACAATGATAACGACTCACGGTGGTGGCACGTCAAGAAAGAGAATGCACGCTTGCAAAGACTACTCAGGCGCTGAAATTATGAGAACACTTCGTGATGAAGTATTAAACAGAGGTATTCCTGTTATTGACTTTACTTCTGCTATCGAAATCATCAAAGATACGGAAGGCAAGGCTTGTGGCGCTGTTTTAATGAATATGGAAACAAAGGATATTTACGTTGCAAAGGCAAAAACTGTTGTTATCGCAACGGGTGGTGCAGGCAGACTTCACTATCAAGGTTTCCCAACGTCTAACCACTATGGCGCAACTGCAGACGGCTTGGTTTTAGGTTATAGAGCAGGCGCAAAACTACTTTATGTTGATACACTTCAATATCACCCAACAGGCGTTGCTGAGCCAACTCAAATCTTCGGTGCGTTAGTGACCGAAAAAGTTCGTTCACTCGGCGCTCAACTCGTAAATAAAGACGGCAAGCCTTTCGTTTACTCACTCGAAACAAGAGACGTGACGGCATCTTCTATCATTAGAGAATGCAAAAAGCGTGATAACGGCATTAAGACTACTGACGGCGAAGGCGTATGGCTAGACACTCCTATGATTGATATTATTCACGGCCAAGGAACAATCGAAAAGAGAATTCCTGCTATGCTTAGAATGTTTATCAAATACGGAATTGACATTAGAAGAGAGCCAATCTTAGTATATCCAACGCTTCACTATCAAAACGGTGGTTTAGACATCGGTGCAGACGGTATGAGCACAACTGTTCCAAACCTTTTCGTTGCAGGCGAAGCTGTTGGGGGTATCCACGGCAGAAACAGACTTATGGGTAATAGCCTACTTGACATTATCGTATTCGGCAGAAACGCAGGTAAGAGTGTTGGTAAGATTTATAAAGATATCGAAGTTAAAGAAATGACCTTAGCTCACGTTAAAGAATTTGATGCTGAACTAAAGGTTGCAGGTCTTAACCCAAAAAAACTTTCACCACAATTACTACCTAACTACACAAAACAACCGGCAATTTAAGGCTTATAAACTTCGTTATGCTTCGTTTCTGTGCAAACTCGAAACTTTGATGAACAGACGTTCTATCAAATCTTCTCGTTTGCACGAGCCTAGCCTAACTTGTTTCTAATCCTTAAATTAATAAGGCTTATAAACTTCGTTGCAGGTCGTTAACTGCTTTATCAAAACGACTTCAATGACCAGACGGTCTATTTCATCCGTTTTGATAAGCGAGCCTACTGCAAAGATGTTTTGACTTTGATGACCAACAAGGTCTATCCAATCCAAAACACTTTGCGAGCCTTGTCAAACTTGTTTCTAACCCTTAAATATATCATAAACATTATATATAATGGGTTAGTAAGTCTTTTTAATTGCATATATATTACTTAGGAGAAAATTATGTTAGAAAAACAAAACAAAAAAAACCTTAAATGGCTTTGGATTGTGCTTGCAATAGTTGTTGTTGGTGCAATAATTGCTTGGTGTGTTGTTGCGTCAGGCTGGGGTAAAAATGTTTATAACAAAGACGGAACCATAAAAGACGTCGTTTTTGGTGTTGATGCAATTATGTCCATTGGAGCATTGTTGTTCGGGTTGTTTGTTATAACTGTACTCGGCTATCTTTTGGGTAGAATAAATATTAAAGGTGTATCACTAGGCACTGCCGGTGTATTTTTGGTTGCAATTGCTTTTGGTGTTTTATGTACGTATATCCCAGAAGATTTGCCTGTTTTACACGTGCTTAGATTAGATAGTGCATCAAGTGTGACAGGATACTATAAATCAGCCATTTCAAATATCGGTTTAGTATTATTCGTTGGCTCGGTTGGTTTTATTGCAGGGCCAAAGTTCTTTAGAGACTTAAAAAAGAACTTTAAGACGTACATATTCTTAGGAATTTCTATTATTGTCATTGGAACGGCTGTTGCATTGTTGTTTATCTTTATTTCACCATACGGCTCGGATTTCTGGTCAGGCGTTTTATCTGGCGCATTAACTTCAACTCCAGGCTATTCTGCTGCACAAGAAGCAATGTATTTAAAAGGTCAGTCGGATGCGTATGTGACAATAGGCCACGCAATCGCATATCCATTTGGCGTTATTGGCGTGGTATTATTCGTTCAACTTATGCCAAAGTTCTTAAAAGCTGATATGGCTAAAGAAAGAAGCTTTTTAAGGCCGGAAATTTTAGAACAAGCAGACAAAAAAGCTGAAAAGAAAAATCTATTTAAATGTGATGATTTCGGCTTTACGGCCTTGGCGCTTGCTGTCGTTAGTGGTTTGATTTTAGGCGCAGTCAAAATTCCACTTACAGGAAGTGGTTATAACGGTCCTTGTTTCACGCTCGGCACAACAGGAGGCGTGCTTATTATGTGCCTAGTATTCGGTCACTTTGGAAGAATTGGCAAACTTTCACTCGAAATTCCAGAAACAACGCTTAAGGCATTAAAAGAATTAGGCTTAATGTTATTCTTAATCGGCGCAGGCGTTGAAGGTGGCGTAAGTCTAATTGATAAAGTAGGTAATAATTTAGATATACTTGCTTGGGGTTTTGTTGGTGGTGCAGTAATGACTATTGTGCCTATGATAGTAGGTTTCTTCTTAGGTACTAAATTACTTAAACTCCCACTTCTTAATAACCTTGGTTCAATCACGGGTGGTATGACAAGCACACCAGCGCTTGGCTCACTTATAGCAACTGCTGAAACAGACGACGTTGCAGGTGCATATGCATCAACCTATCCTATTGCACTCGTACTTATAGTACTTGCTTGTAATCTAATGATAGGCTTGATTTAGCTACTTTGTGAAAAAAATAAGCGAGAACAAAATTGTTCTCGCTTTTGTATTTTAAATTTATGTAGTTGTGAGTTGATATAAATTAATAATTGTTTTTTTCTTTTTGACTGCATAATTATATGCAAGCCTTGTGCCACTATTTTTGAAAAGTAGCATTTTATTATTTTGTAATGGAGGTGTGTAATTTTTATTATAATAAAAAACACAAAAAGAAGAACTGTCAATCATCTCATAATTACGTTTTATATAAGAACATTTGTTAGCCTTTTCTACTGCTGGTGGAAAATAAGTTTTTTCATATGATTCAAGAAGATATTTTTCATATATATTATCTATATATTGATAAGCAGACCTTACATATACTCTCTTTATGAAAGGATATGTTTCTTTTAACTTCGTAACAATTTCCCACGATAAATCGTTAAATTCACTTTTACTGCCAAAAAGAAAGGTCGTTGCACCTATGTTTATTAGTGACACAATGGTTTTTTTTAACTTATAAATTAGTTTGGAGCTTTTTTTTATAACTCTATGACCAATAAAACAAACTTGCATAATTTCACCTTTTTTCGTGGAATACCGTAAAAATATTATATCAAAAAACTTTTTACAAGTCAATTTCGTGGAGCTCCACGAGATAATATTTTTGATAATTCATATAATATTTTCGTGGAATAGCGATAAGAAATTCCACGAAGGTGAAAATATGACTATAAATGATGCAATTATTAAAAGAATTGAAGAAATATGCAAGCAAAAGAAAATAAACGTATGTGAGGCAACGTTAAATGGTGGAAAATCTCCATCTGCAATATATGATTTAATTAAAGGAAGAACAAAATGTTCAAAGGTTTCAACAATTAAAGCTTTTTGTCAAGGGGCAGGGATAACGTTGTCTGAGTTTTTTGATAAAGACTATTTTAATGATTTTGAAGATTAACAAAATAAGCGAGAACAAAATTGTTCTCGCTTTTGTGTTTTAAATTTGTTTTAGACATTATCTATTGCGCTAACAGCATCTGATATAGAAGTAAAACCTTTTTTGCCGTGCTTATCAAGTCGAGCCTTGTTTATGTCGCCGTGGGTTAAACAGCCTGCGCCACCAATGCAACCACCCATACACGCCATACCTTCTATAAAGTTGCCGTCAAGCATTTTCTTTGATGCTTTGAGTAGTGCAACTCTGCACGCTTCAATGCCATCGCAAGGCACAGCCTTAAGGTCAAAGTTATCAATACCTTTTTCTTTTAAGCCTTCTGCAACTGCTTCAGAAAGACCACAGTTTCTTGCAAAAATTCTGCCATAGTATGATGCGTTTTTAATATTTTCACTTTCTAAATTAGCAAGAAGAATATCTCTGCTATCAAATAGTGCTTGCAATTCTTCAAAAGTAATAACCACGTCAACGTAAGGAGAAACATCTTCCTTCTTTATTTCCATTTTCTTTGCCGTACAAGGTCCTATGAAGACAACTTTTGCATTTGGATTATGTTCTTTAATCTTTTTAGAAATAGTTGCCATAGGTGATAGGTTATGTGAAATGTAAGGCGCAAGGTCTGGGAACTGCTTTTTAACATAAGCCACAAACGCAGGACAGCACGAACTTGTCAAAAAACCTTTTTCAGCAAGTTCTTTTGCTTCACTTAATGCAACTATGTCAGCGCCGAGCGCAGCCTCTACAATATCATAAAAACCCAAAACTTTAATGCCTTTAAGCACTTGTCCAAGTTCGGCGTAAGTAAATTGACTTGCAATTACCCAATCTCCGGCAGTCTTTTTCTCAATGATTGTTTCGGTTTCTACAAAGCCGGATGGCGTTGGTTTCGTTTCCACATTCGGACTTGTTGGTTTGGGAATAGTAGGTTGTGGCGTGGTGGGCTCAACATTTGGCGTGGTTGGATTGTTTGGCTGTGTGGGGGACGGAGGTATCGTGGGGTTTCCTTCGCTTGGTGTCTGCGTGTTATTTCCAGAGTCTGGATTAGAAGGAATTTCTGGCTTTGCGGCATCGACCCAATAATACTTTCCTGTCGACTCGTCGTATTTCCGTTCCTTATATCCGATACATACACCATGCTCATTATAAACACCATAAATATTGCCGGTAATTCTGATATAATTATCCGGAATAAT
>JAZNCJ010000032.1:0-17381 GCA_045587465.1 Christensenellaceae bacterium | reverse complement strand
ACGCTTTCAAGTGTGCTGAAAAGCAGAAGAAGGCGCAGGCCGCCGCCGAAGCCAAGGCGAAAAAGATGGCACGTGATGCGAAGGCGCGCGAAGCCAAAAAGGCAAAGCAGGAGGGGTAACCCTCCTGTCTGCGCCCGGGCGAAAAAAATTTTAAAAACCTATTGACAAATGTTATTTTTATGTTAAAATGAAAATAGTGATAGGGGAAATTCATCTTTTTGAATTTTTTATGGGCTTTGTGCTCATAAATTAGGGTTTATTCCGAATAATATATGAAAAAAGAAGGTTGCAAAGTAATTTGCAACCTTCTTAATTTGTTAGTTTTTTGATTTTAAATTTCATCAAAGCTTTCGCAACAAGTTCCCTTTTCACCACAGCCACTACAGCAACCTACTTTAATTGATTCAAGCTCACAGCAACAACCTTCGCTGTTGTGTCTGCATTTTCTTACGTCGCATTTGATATTCATATTCTTATTCATATTCTCGCTCCTTGTAAAATTATTATGAGCAAAAACACAAAAACTATACCTTAAGCCATTGACTTTTTTTGGTTTTATGGTTAAAATATTATAAAAAGACAAAAGGAACAGTAATATGAAAGTAGTTTTATTAAAAGACGTTAAAGGCTCTGGAAAAGCTGGGGATATTATAGAGGCAAAAGATGGCTTTGCACAAAATTTTTTGATTAAAAAAGGGCTTGCTAAACCTGCCGACGCACAAGCATTAAACGAAAACAAACAGCAAAAACAGGCTTTGGCATTCCATAGACAAGAAACTTTAAAAGCAAACAAAGAATTAAGAGAAAAGCTAGAGGGCACAAAGGTTGAAATCAAGGTTAAAACGGGCGCTAACGGAAAGTTTTTCGGTAGCGTGACCAACAAAGAAATTTCAGACAAGCTTGCTAACATCGGCTTTGACATTGACAAAAAGAAGATTGTTCTTGCTGACACAATCAAAAACGCTGGCACATATCCTGTCACGGTTAAAATTTCGCCAGAAGAAAGCGCAAAAATCTTTGTTGATGTCATAACAGATTAATTTTAATATTAAAGACCACGTTATTCCGTGGTCTTTTTTATTTATCTTGTGCTTTGGCTTGCTTTAATTGTTTTGCAAAACGAATTTTATATAATAAATTTAACACTTTTGCTCCGAGTGGCGCAAACAATCTTATTGAAAGGTGTTGTTTCTTTGCCTTCTTCAAATATATCATTTGCGTTTTAAAAGTTTTGAGTATGCTATCATATGCCACGTAGTCAAAAAAACCATCTCTAAGCATATAATAAAAAGTTTCCACGTTGACGCCAACCCTCCAGCCGGCAACGTGCGTGTAGGCCTCTGGCAACTCTTCTTTACATTTTTCACTTGCATATTTAACAGCAGATAAGTAAGTAAGTTTTTTAACGTTCATCTTGCTGTGCACAAGCGAGCCTTTTCTTCTTGTATACGCATAATATTTATTTGGCACAAACGCAACTTTTTGCGCTTTTGAAAACACGTCGTATAAAAACTCCACGTCTTCGCCATGATAGACGTTTTCGTTATAAACTATATTGTTTTCTCCAGTAAAAAATTTTTTATGGAATATTTTATTCCAAATATTCATTCTTATTTTTCTTCCGGTAAAAAGCAATTCCATTGCTTCCACCTTGTTATAGGTTATACACTCGTATGCGTTAGCATTAAAAGGTTTATCTAATTTTTTCTTTTGACTTTCGCCAACTCTTGCAACGCCCACGCAACTTATGTCTGCACCAGTATCTTTAACTGAAGTTATCAAGCTTTCTAAAAAATATTTAGAAACGTAATCATCACTATCAACAAAGCATACGTATTCGCCTTTTGCATTTTTAAGCCCTACGTTTCTTACTGCCGATACGCCACTATATTTCTTGCCTGAAAATATTTTTACACGAGCATCCTTTTGAGCATAACTTTGGGCTACTTCAAGCGAATTGTCGGTTGAACCATCATCGACGACTATAATTTCACAATTGTCGTAAGTTTGCCCTAGCAAACTATTTATACATTTGCCGATAAACTTTTCGCTATTGTATAGTGGAATTATTACTGATATTAAGTCTTCAGTTTTTCTTGCATTATCTTTTTTGTTAAAATTTATAGCCAAGGTTTCCAAAAAAACTTTCTCCTTTGTTGATATCAATATTTTAATATATATTACAAAATAAGTCAAGTTCATTAGTAGTTCTTTTTTTATTTTAATAATTGGTGTTGACTTTTTGTTTTTTTTAAATTATAATACTTACATTATGGGTAGAAAAAAAATTGATACTTCCATCGTAAAAAAAATTGAAGTTGACCAGAAAACTAAAAGCGCTAAAGTTGTAGACGTTCCAGAAGCCGAATATCTTAACCAGCCTATTGAGCAAGCAGACTTTGTTGAATCTAAATCCAAAAAAGAAATTAGAAAAAAGGAAACTGTCGAAAAAGTTTTTGGCATCAAAACAGAACAAGACAACATTGACAAAAGGCAAAAGCTGTTCAAAAAAATAACCACGATTGTTTTTATCGTGTTTATGGCAGGCGTTCTTGCCTACACTGCCTACAAAGACTTTTTTGTCAATAAGAACTTCCCTTCAATTGCCCAGCTTAAAGCTATTTTTAAAACAGGTTGGTTATTTTTTATTTTGGCAATTTTTGCATTTTTCTTGTCTTTTTTCTTTAAGGGCTTGAAAAACGTTGTGATGTGCAAGTCTATGACGGGTAAAGCGCATTTTATAACGTGCATGGAAACAGGCATTATCGGCACGTATTATAATAACGTGACTCCACTTGCAGTAGGTGGTCAACCTTTTGAAATTTATCACCTTTCAAAACACGGCGTTCACGGTGGCGTTGCTTCGTCTATTCCTATTGCGTCTTTTTTCATAAACCAACTAGCTTTTGTTGTTTTAGGCGTGTTTTCTTTATTTGCTATTAGCAGAAATGTTTTTGATGCACCTAATTATTTAATAGGCGTATTCCCACCAGCTTTTTATTCGTTGACAATAATTGGCCTTTTTTGCTGTTTGTTCGTGCCATCGCTTGTAATTTTGTTCTCGATGCTCCCAAGAGTAGGCGCAAAATTAGTTTATTTTGTAATCAAACTGGGCACAAAGCTTCGCATTGTTAAAAAACCACAAGAAACTTTGCAAAAAACCATTAAAACAGTGGTTCACAACTCTCACTGCCTTAAAAAGATTGCATCAAAGCCACTTATATTTTTGAGCTTGTTATTGCTTAGTTTTTTAGAAAACATTGCAAGCACATCTATAGCGTTTTTTGTGCTTAAAGGCTTTGGGTTTGACATAGCTAGTCTTTCGTTTATAGCCGAGTGGGCAATAATTTGTAAATTTAGTTTTGTTTTGTTTGCTTCAATAACCTTTATTCCTACGCCTGGAAACTCTGGGGCGGCAGACCTATCGTTTTTCTTGTTGTTTGAGGCAGTTTTATTTTCTGGCCTTGCCTTCCCTGCTATGCTTGTGTGGAGATTGTTTCACTTTTATAGCACAATAATCGTTGGCTTTACGTTTGCAACGCTAAAGAAAAAATCAGATTTGAAAAAGGCGAAAAAACAAACGATTGAAATTATAGAGCAACCACTTTTGTCCGAAAAAGAACAGCAACTTTATGAAAAAATAACCGAAAATAACAACAAAGACATCAATTAGAATTTTTATAAACTAAAAAATGCCACCGACATTTTTACTAGTCGGTGGCACTTTTTATTCTTCATCTTCATTAATTTTTTCAAAAAGCTCCATTGCGTTTTTAACGGCAATATCCATATTTATATATTTATAATTTGCAAGTCTTCCAAGTAAATATAAGTTTTCATACTTTTTAGCATATTCTTTATATTTCTCATAATGTGCGAGATTTTTTGCTATAGGAATAGGATAATAAGGAATATTTTTGCCTTTTTTGAACGGCTTGCTATATTCTTTAACTATAACCGTGTTTTCCTGTTCATCGCAAGTAAATTTAGTAAATTCGGTAATTCTGGTATATTTATGCGACGTTGTATAGTTGACAACGGCAGCAGGTTGATAAGAAGGCTGTTTCAAAGTTTCAAACTTAAACTTAAGACTTCTATAAGGCAACACCCCAAATTTATAATCAAAAAGCTCATCAACGCAACCTGTGTAAATAAGCTTGCCTTTAAGTTCTTTTTCTTTATAATAAATCTTATCTTCGCTAAGCGTGATTTCTTTGTTTGCATCAGTGCCGAGTTTAAGTTTTATACGTGGGTGGCAAAGCATATTTTTAATAAGCTCTGTAAAACCGTCTTTTGGCATATACTGAAACTCGTCAGTGAAATATCTATCTTCATTAGAAACGTAAACAGGCACTCTATTCATAACTTCAGAGCCCAGCTGTTCAGGTTTAAAGCCCCATTGTTTCATTGTGTAAATATAGAAAATGTGTTTATAAACAAAGTCGCCGAATTTTTTGATTTCAGTGTTTTCGTGTTTTCTAAGTTGTAAAATTGGCACTTTTTTGTCCATGCCGATTTCGTCAATCAAAATATTTTTAATTCTTTCTGCTTTGTCTTTTGGATAAAGCAGAAAAAGCGAAGTGAGGTTAAAGGGTACAGGCACGAGCTTATCCTTTCTTATAGCGGCAAGCACCCTATGTTCATATTTTTTCCACTCGGTAAACCTTGACAAAAATTCAAACACCGACTTTTCGCTCGTGTGAAAGATGTGTGGGCCATATGGCTGAACGAGAATATCGTTTTTATTATAATAGTCATAAGCGTTGCCACCTATGGTATCCCTTTTGTCCATTACTATAACGTCTTTGCCACTATCAGCGAACAATCTTGCAATTGTAGCGCCAGAAAACCCAGCGCCTACTATTATTATTTTTTCCATAATTTTTAACCTTTAAGTCCTTTTACAAAACGAGCAATTCTTTCAGTCGCCTCAACTAAGTTTTTCATTGAATATGCATAAGAACATCTTACGTAATATTTGCCGAACTCACCAAAAGCATCGCCCGGCACAACGGCAACTTTTTCCTTTTCTAATAGTTTTGTCGCAAACTCTTCACCAGTCAGCCCAGTTTCTTTTACTGATGGAAATATGTAAAACGAGCCTTTTGGCTCAAAACATTTTAACCCCATATCGCAAAAAGTTTTGTGCATAAACTTTCTGCGCCTATCGTACTCTAATCGCATTTCTTTTATGTCTTTATATCCGTTTAACTTGCCCTTTCTAAGCCCTTCAAACGCAGCATATTGTGAAAAAATCGGCGCACATATTATTGAATATTGGTGAATTTTAAGCATTGTATCTAAAATTTGCTTTGGTGCACACGCATATCCCACACGCCAACCCGTCATTGCAAATGCTTTACTAAATCCACTTATTAAAACAACCCTATCTTTAAGGTCATTAACGCTTGCAATCGAAAAATGCTCTCTGCCATACGTGAGCTCTGCATAAATTTCATCGCTTACAACAAGTAAATCGTGCTCTAAGACAAACGGAACAAGTTCTCTTACAAACTGCTCTTCCATAATTCCACCCGTTGGATTGTTTGGATATGGAAAAATCAAAATCTTGCTTTTCTTAGTGACCACCTTTTTTAAGTTTTCCACCGTTAGTTTAAATCCGTTCTCGCCGTCACAAGGCACACAAACAGCCACACCACCGTTAAGCTCAACACAAGGTCTATAAGAAACGTAGCTTGGGTCTGGAATAAGCACTTCGTCGCCAGGATTAATAGTAGCACGCAAAACCAAGTCGATTGCTTCACTTGCGCCCACCGTTATCATAGTGTCGTCAACCGAATAATCAACCTTATAATTACACTTCAAATAATCCACAATTTCTTGCCTTAGCCTCACTAAGCCCTTGTTGGAAGTATATTGAGTATATCCCCTTTTTATAGTTTGAATACCAGCTTCTCTAATATCCCAAGGGGTTATAAAGTCAGGCTCGCCAACGCCCAAAGATATAACGTCTTTTCTTTCGCTGACTATATCAAAAAATTTTCTTATGCCCGACGGTTTTATATTTTTTGCTTTATCGCTTAAAAAATCTCTCATGCTTGAATTAACTGTCTTTCACTTTCTTTACTTGGTTTAGTAATATGCCCTTCGATTTTATACTTTTTAAGTATAAAGTGAGTTTGCACACTTGCAATGCCGTCAATAATCGAAAGTTTTTCTGAAACGAACATTGCAATATCGGTGATAGTTTTGCCTTCTACAAAAATAGCAAGGTCAAAGCCACCACTCATAAGATATAAACTCTGAACTTCTTTAAAAGAATAAATTTCTTCTGCATAGCTATCAAAGCCCTTTAATTTTTGTGGGGCAACCTTAACTTCGATAAGCGCTTGCACCTTTCTATTCGCTTGGTCCATCGCTTCGGTGTTGATTATAGCAGAATACTTGGTTATAACGCCACTTTGCTCAAGCTCGTAAACAGCCTTTTCAACTTGAGCCTCAGTTTGGCCTGTTATCGAAGCAAGTTGGCTAAAAGTATATCTTGCGTTCTCGCTCAATAGCTCTACAAGTTGATTTTTTAAATTCTTCATTTATATCTCCTAATTTAAACATAATAATTTATTCTATTTTACATATTTTTATGCTATTTGTCAATACAATAAGTTTGATTTTCTCTTTTTGTTGTGCTACAATTATTTTATTGGGAGATTAATATGATTAGAATTTGGGCAAAAGTAATGAAAAAAGACAAGATTTTAAGTCAATATATGTTTGAAAAACAAGAAAATTTGGATTATTCTGAGTTTTTTGACTATTTAAGGGAGATTTGCGAAAATCTTGATATCGCCACCCCTGTTTTAATAAAAAATCATCTTTTTAACTTTGCAAAATACAACAACGTGCGTTTTACTAAGAGCGATTTTGTTGAGCAAATTTCTTTTGACAAGTTAGTTTTAGAAAACGCCCTTATTTAACCTTGCCTTGTATAAAAATTTTCCTTTTGCATATAATTTATGTAAAAGGGGGAAATTTTATGAAGATTACAACAATTATAGCATTTACGCTTGTAATTATCGGCGCTCTCGTTTGGCTACTTATCGGTCTATTTAACTTTAACCTAGTTGCAATGATTTTTGGTAGTGGTGCAGGCGCTATTATTTCACGCATTATCTATTCTTTAGTTGGGATTTCTGGATTGTGGCTAATCTTTTATTGGATTGCATATAATCCTTTTAGACACCTAGACTAATAAAAACTAGACTTGCTAAAAAATTTCCCCTTTGCCGTTCGTGGCAAGGGGGATTTTTATTTGTATTTATTGTTTAACGTTATTTTTTTTCTATATGGTTTCTTACAGCCAAATATAACGGCGTGCCAAAACCATAAACGCTAAGACCTTGACTTATGAGTAAAAATAAAACTTGAAGAATATATACGTATTCTATAGCGCCATAAATTGCTATCCAAAGTATTGGCAAAAATATTGCGTTTAAGACAATTGGGAAAACCCCACCTATTATAATTTTTAATGCAGTGCTTTTGATTAACTTGCCTATAATATAAGTTAAAACCGATGCTACTAAAGTTATAACACTTCCTAAAATAACGTCTAAAAGCATACACCCCGTTATTAAGTTTGAAAGCATACATCCAACAAATAATGCTGGAATTGCTTCGATAAAAAATAAGGGTAAAATAGTTAGCGCTTCGCTTAGCCTAAACTGAATTGCTCCACTAGCTATTGGCAAAGTTAACAGTGATAAAACCACGTATAGCCCTGCAATAAGCCCTGCTCTAACTATTATTTTTGTGGCACCAGGCATAAAAAAATCTCCTTTTTTGGACAAGTTTACACCACCGAAAAAAGAGACTTATCTTTATAAAAGATTATTCTTATATTAATCGGTTGTTTTATAGAAGTGTTGTCCGAAAACCTTCTATTTTTATTATATAAAACTTTTTTCGTTTTGGCAATCGTTTTTTATCATCCTAACATAATTTTTAATTTGCTTTACAATTTTTTTAAGGTATGCTAAACTAATTATACTAAATTTAAGGGAATTTTTAATGATAAACAAAATTTTTACTATAGTTTTTGGCATAGCCGTTTTCTTTTTTATAATTACTTTTTCTATTGCCTTGCCAATTTACTTAAGGTTTTTTTATTATCTTCATATAAACGCACTTTCTTTGCCCGAAAAAGCCGGCTTTTCTTATGCGCAAATAAAATGCGCCTATGATGAAGTTTTAAACTATTTAACACTTCCAAATATGCCTTTTGGCACTGGTGTTTTTGCTTATACAAAAAGTGGCTTTGAGCATTTTGCCGACTGCAAAGTGCTTTTTGACGTTAATATTATCACCCTTATTATTAGTACGCTCACAATAATAACCATTTTAGTTCTGGCTAAGCTTAAAAAAGTTTGTCTTTATAGGCCGTTTAATATGAGCGTGGCTGTTATTTCAGCCATCAGTATTTTTTTAATAATTTTTGTGGTGGCAATTATTGTTGCCGTAGATTTTTCTTCGGCATTTACCACCTTTCACCACATATTTTTCCCCAACAAGACAAATTGGGTGTTTGACCCAAAAGAAATGGAAATTATACGTGTTCTTCCCGAACAGTTTTTCCTTAATTGCGCAATATTAATCGGCTCAAGCATTTTTATAATATGTTTATCCATAATAATTTTTGGGCTTATAAAAAGAAAAAAGATTACAAAAAAAGAAAGTTGAACTTACTCAACTTTCTTTTTTATTTTAACTAAGTTGTGATTTAACTTTAGAAAACTTATTCTTATGCTCTGAAAGAACAGTTTCTGGTGCTGATTCAACTTGATAATAGCCGTGCTCCGTCATTTCGCAAAACACTTTCATTTGGTCGTCTGCAGACAAGTCTAAATGCTCTCTAATAAGTGTTCTAAATCCTTTTGAACAGCCTTCCGTCATAGCCAAAGAATAAATCTTTACTAAACTTTTTTCTAAGTTTAACATATCTTGTAAACTATCTTTTTCGTTAAGCGTAATTTCTGCTTTATATTCACTCATGTTTTTCTCCCCCTATTATAACAAATCAAAAAGCGCATTAAATCTTTTTTCGTGGTTATCTGCAATTTTAGAAAATGCAGTTGCCAACTTTTGGTCTGTAAGTGTTCTTGAATAAAGTCTTGCTTTCTTGCACGCACTTTCTTCCATTGTGAGTAGGTCAGAAATAAGCGTTGCTTCTTTTGTCGTAAGCATATTATTGTTGTTATTAGTCATATTTATCTCCTTTTATTTAATTTTTTTATTAATCAAGTTTACATCAAATAGATGCCTTCCGTCGATTCAACGACCTTAAACATTTCTACTTGTCTGCCACTTGTTGCATCTATATAAACGTAATAGGTTTGTCCGTCAAGTTCACCATAAAACTCATAACATAATTTTTCGCTTGAGTTTCCTATAGGAACGATTACAAGGCGAGAGGCCTTAACTTCTATATCGCTAGACACCTTTTGTCTTGCTTGGCTTTGACTAAGCGTTGCACTGCCGACATTTCTTTCGGTATGATTGGTATAATAACTTTTAGCTTCTACGCCTATAACTTTGCCCGTTTCAGCGCAAACCCTAACTTTAACCAAGTCTGGATATAATATCACACCGTTTTGAGTATTTGCAAAGTTAAAAGTATAAACGTTATTAGAAACGTTCATCCACACTTCTTGCATATTCTTAAGCCCCATTTTAGCTAAGAATTCCTGTGCGCTTTCGATTGCCGTTTGTTCGCTAGCTACAACGCTTTGACAGCTTCCTGCCATAGCAAACATAATAAGCTTGCCGTCGTTTTTACTTATTTGGGCATAAAGCACGCTATCATCAACCTTTGCCTGGATATTATAACAGCTTATATCACCTTCGGTTGTGCCAGCGTCTTCAATCTTGTTTAGGTCATAATCATTAAAAATCTTTACAAAAGTTTCTTTTGCTTGGTCGAAAGTCACTTCTTTGTTTGATAAACCTTTAATTTCTCTTTGGTCAAGTCCGTCTGAAAATGGTCCGTCATAAATAAGTTCTGGATACTGAACCGAAAGATTTTCAAGTTTTGTAAAACCTTTAATTATAGCATCGTCGCTTTTTGCCTTTTCTAAACTTGCAAAAGAGTAATTGCTACTCGTTTTTTGCATCATTTCTTGAAGGGCATTTTTCAGCTCAAGATTTGCATAATATAAGTTTTGTAAGTTTTCCTTATCAACGCTAGTTAAGTTTTCGCCATTTATAAGTTTTTTAACCAAATATTTAGAGTAGTCTCCTATTTGATTGATTAATTTAGTTGTATAAAACTTTGTTTCATCATGAAGTGGCAACTGCTGAATATCGTTTTCTGCAAGTTCACTATTGATTGACGCATCAATTAAATATTGCTCCACAGCACCTGCGTCTTTACTTGCAAGAGCCTTTGACAAGTTTAAGTCAATGTTGTCAACCTGCTCCACCGTGTCATAAAAAGATTTTTGATATGCTAGTTCCATCATATTATCAGAAACAGTTGGCATTAGCAGTGTAAAAGTTAAAACCGATGCCAAAACTAAAGTAGCAACGCCCAGCGAGATGACGGCTGCAAGCCAGCCACCATATCCTTTATTTTTTTCTCGTCTTTTTTGTCTCTCTCTTTTCTTTGCGAGTTTTTCTTGTCTTTTTTGCATTTTTGCTTCACGCCTTGCGTTTCTCTCTTGGTTAATCCTTTCCTGACGCTCCTTTTTGCTTTCGTGCTTTAGCATCTGCTTTCTTTTTTGTTTTTCTTCTTTAATCCTTAATTTTTGTTGTTTTCTTTCTGCTTTTCTTCTGTTCTTTTCTCTAAGATAAGTTGCCCTTGCCTTTTGTTTTTCGGCCTTTCTATGCGCCTTTATTTTGGCAAGCTCAATTCTTTTTTGCGCTAAAGCTTTTTTTCTATCAGCCTTAATCCTTTCTCTTTCTAATTTCTTTTGCTCTTTCATTTCTAATCGTTGCTTTCTTTTTTGCTGTTTAGCCAAAGCTTTATCAGACTTTGATTTGCTTGATTTTTCTTTTTTTACTTGTTTTTCCTTTTTAACAGAGTTGCTCGTATTTTTTTTGCTTTGGTTTTTTTGTCTTGGTGTATTTTCGCTTTGAGCTTTTTCAGCTTTTTCTACAGCATTATTTTTCTTTTTTTCCATAATCCCCCCTTAAATTGCAAAAACGTGGTTTCCGATTGTAGTCAGCGTTTTTCTTGAGAATATCCACTGGCTAGTTGCCGTTGCTGGATTGTAATAGTAAAGCGCACCATATGATGGGTCCCAGCCGTTTAAAGCATCTTGTGCGGCTTTTTTTGCCGTTGCATTTGGCGTTAGGTTAATCTGTCCGTCATCGACGGCTGTAAACGCATATCTTTGATAGATTACCCCTGCCATTGTGTTTGGGAAAGACGGACTTTTAATTCTATTGAGAACAACTGCCCCAACGGCAACTTGTCCAACGTAGCTTTCCCCCCTCGCTTCGCCGTAAATAAGTCTTGCTAAGAGCAGTAAGTCTGAATCGCTGTAATAAGAATTGCTTGCTTGATTTCCACTTACGCTAATGCCAAGCGCCGCTAAGGTTTTGTCCCCCACGATGCCGTCTACCTTTAATCCGTTTTTCCTTTGAAAGTATTTTACGGCTTCTTTTGTTTGACTTCCGAAAATACCATCGACTGCACCCTTATAATAGCCCCAATTTTTGAGTTTTTGTTGGATTGTTTTGACAGTTGCACCAGTGTTGCCTTGCTTTATTACTGCAGCATAAGCAGTTCGCACTTCGCTTTGAAAAGGAGTGCTTGTGCCTGCAAATATACCCATCGACAAAATCATAAGGACGAGTACCGTCACCTTAAAAATTTTTTTCATGTCATTTCTCCTTTTTAAAAAAGTCGTTTATAATATCTAAAATCTTACTTTTATAATAATATCCTTGACCTTCTCCAGTAAAACAAAGTGGTGGATAAACCACGCACCACCAATTATCGCCCTCTGCCTCGCCTAATTCAACGATTAATGCGTCATAAAACCCACTTTCTAAACGCACGCCGTCATATATCCTTGTGGGAAACTTTTCGTTTTTTAAGCTAACCTTTACTGAATAGCTAAATCCATTTTGCCTAAGAACCTTTTCAGACACTTGCTCTAAATTATTTAAATTGTTTTCAAGCATTTTTTGTGCTTTTTGCTTGGTGTCGCACTCGGCGATATATGGCGTTAAAAAACTTACAATTTTATCCTTTACCAAATATTTTACTTGCTGGTCATGGTCAAGGTTTGAGTTGGCACGAATATGTATCCTAAGATACTCGCTGTGCGTTTCTGGCTGATAAGACCATAGACCTATTCCCGACAAAACTATTATGCCGATTATTAAAAAACTTATGCAAATTTTTTTCATATTCAATCTTCCTTTTTTTCTTTTAGTGTTTTATTTATTGACATATGTTTTAATTTTTATACAATAACAAAATTTAAAACAAAAAAGCCAAAGCTCTTTGCTTTGACTTTTTCTTGTCGTTTATTTTTTATACAGTTTGCGATTTAATCAATTTGTCTTTATACAGTGGTAAAAGCGCCTTAAACGCCTTATCCCTTTTCTTTTTATCATTAAAAATTCCAACAACGGCAGAGCCACTTCCCGTCATAATTTTTGCTGGCGCCCCTGCTATTTCTAAATTTGCTAAGTTTATCTTTATGTTTTCGTTGATTTGGCAAGACGCAGGATATAAATCGTTTTTAATAACCGAACAAAACTTTTCAAACTGTTCGTCTTTTAAGGCCTTTTCGGCTGAAGCCGTGCAAGGCTTATAAGTTTTTTCAAGCTTGTCGAACATCTTATAACTTGCCCTTGATGATACAGGCTTACTATCCGTTATAATGAGCAAATATAACTTCTTGTCTATTTCTTTTTTGACAACTTTTTCGCCACGCCCAGTCAAGACTGCATAGCCACCACTTAGCAAATATCCCGAATCACTACCCAAAGAATTTGCAAGTGGAAGTAAGTCTGCTTTTTTCTTATACGCCTTTTGCATGCCGTTTAAAACGCCTGCAATGTCTGCGCTTGAGCCACCTAGCCCTGCGCCTATAGGGATGTGTTTTTCAATAATTATGTCTGCCCCCGTTGATGAAAGGTTATCCATATACAGTTTTGCCGCTTTATAAGCATTGTTTTCGGTGATAGAGCAATCGACGGCAAGACCTTTCATAATTAGATTGATACAACTATCTTTTCTTGGCTTAATTGTTATTTTATCATAAATATCAATTGTTGACACAAGCGTTTTTATCTCGTGAAATTTGCCTTCCGTGCCTAACACGTCAAGAGTTAAGTTTATTTTGGCAGGTGCTTTTATGGTCGTTTTTCTCATATGTATATCCTTTTTTAATTTTTATTTTTGTCTATAGACCACTATTCTCTCGTTTCCTGTAAGTGGAAATTGTAAATCTTGGTTTGTTTGGATTAATGTTTCTGGGCAAACGTTAAGGCGTTTTGCAAGCGAAAATTGCTCTTCATCTTTTAATGCTAAATAAATGCTTATCGCATGGTCGTTCTGCTCTTTTTCTTTTAATAATTTTACGTCGCTTACCATTTTTGTTTGGCATTTTTTTGATAAATAAACGGTTAAATACACTTCACCATCTATATCCACTTCGGTTGACGATACAACCTTAGCCACGCCCTTAAACGCTCTCGCTTCAATCTCTACAAGCATATCGTGGTCAAAGTCTCCGGAAAGTTCTTTTTCAAATGGCATCTCAAACTTTCTCGCAACGACCTTGCCTTCATCTCTAAAATATATACTTCCACTATACGTCGCCGTCAACCATAGACAGTTATCTTTAATTTTTGTTTCCAACACGTTAATGCTTTCTAAACACATAACCGGTGATGATGCGCCTAAAGGTAATTCACCAACGTTTGCTCTTCCACTGACTAAGAAATTAAAACTTCTGCTTTCTAACGGTGTGATTTGTTCGCACTCTTCTTTGACTATTTCTATTTCTCTTTCAGTGCTAAAAA
Organism: Christensenellaceae bacterium; assembly: GCA_045587465.1. Lineage (GTDB taxonomy): Bacteria > Bacillota > Clostridia > Christensenellales > Borkfalkiaceae > UBA1259. The sequence continues at coordinate 3,383 of JAZNCJ010000032.1, read as the reverse complement.
CGTCCTTAGCAATCGTTTTGCTGACCTGATTATATGCTTCACCCTCGAACGCTAACGAAACGCACGCCGTCACTACGCTCGAACCACTTTCTTCGTCAACGCCAACGTCGGTTTTGAAAGATTTTTCCCTTACCGATGCCGTTGCAAGCATGTTTGGCATAGCTTCTTCGCTTTCTATTTCCATACGGAAAGGCAAAACCTTAGTTTCTTTTATTATATCCTTTTTTTCGTTATTTTGCAACAATACAAGCGATAAAAGAACTTCACCGTCAACGATAATTGTCCCAACCCCACACTGAGTCATGGTAATTACTGCTTCAGCTTTGTGATAAAGCACTTCCTCAACGGGATAGGATAAGTCGAATTCTTCTTCAACCATATATGCGCCCGTTCTTTTGCCTAAGTTTTGCATTGCACAAAATTCGCATTGGTCGGCATATAGGTCTTCCCCTCCGATAAGCGCACTTTTTTCCATTGTTTTTGTAGGCTTTATGCTTGCCGATAAAATAGCGTTTACAATGAGATAAACGCCACTTAAGTCGTATTCGACTTTTTGAACGCACACGCTAAGCTTTGCTTTCGTGTCCAAAAAATCATCGCCAAGGTCTACTTCGCCACCGAACTCAGAAGCGCACTCACATTTTTTTATGTTTCCTTCCTTGTCAACGTAAGTAATATAAAAGCTTATTTTTCCCTCAAATTTGCTTTTATTTTCTGAATTTTCATTTGGTTTTACGCTGACAAACGGAGAGACAACTAAAATATTTGCAATTTCTTCTGAATTTAAGCTTGACTTACATTCAACTTTGATTTGTTGCGATACTTCTTTTAGTCTCTGTTCATAACTTATTTTTTCAAAAATAGGTTCTACCATAAACCCCTCCACATAATTTCATAATCGTATTACAGTATATTATTCGTTTTAGGAATTTATGCCTTTTTTACACACGGAGTTTATTACAAATAAAAAGGACGTGAACTAAGTCACGCCCTAAACTATTAATTTTGAGTTATATTTTGATTATCAAGGTTTATCTCTTTTATTTTTACCCTGCCACACATAAATTCTGAATATGAATAGGTGGTTTTTCCTCTAAACGACTTATCGATAGGGCTTACGGTAAAAAGCGCCGGATAAACGCCTTGAACCTTGCCAATAAAACTGACAAGTTTGTTTCTGCCCAAATTTATTGTGACGGAAACTGATTTTTCTTGCATATTTTTTATGCTCGATTTTACCTCGGATAATGATAAAGAAGTTTTAATCATATATAAATAATTGACAATTTAATTATTTTTTATACGCTAAAATTTAAAAATCTTCTTCATCTTCTTCATCTTCTTCTAGGTCATCTTCCTCTTCGTCTTCAAAATCAGATTGGTCTATGTTAGGGATATCAAAGTCGTCATCGTCTTCCTCTTCGATAATCTCCTCTTCTTCCTCTTCTTCAAAATCGCCTTCTTCTTCAGCAAGCTTGTTTAGAGAAAGCATTTCTTCATCTTCTTCCTCTTCCTCTTCGTCAGCGTCTAGATATTCCTTCCACGAATCATCATCAATCTCATCTAAATTGTCTTTATATTCTTTTTCTTCCAAACATTTAGAACACATTTTTTCACCTGGCCTAATGTGGTTTTGATGACAAACAGGACAAAGGTCTAAAAGCTCATTTTCGTCTTCATCGTCAACAGCAAATATAAGCTGTGGACCTTTTTTTAGTTCAGCTTTACATACTGCGCAATATTCTTCGCCCCTTTTGATGTAATTTAATTCACATCTTGGGCACTTAATATAATCTCCCGGCATAGTAAATTCTCCATATATATCATATATATTATTCTTTGGCTCAAAGAGTTAATGTCTTTGCTTGCTATATTATATATACATATAAAGAATTTGTAAACTGTTTTAATAAAAATTTTTACTTTTTTTTGATTTTTTTCATTTTTTGTTGGTTTTTGCGCTATTTTACGCCTTTTCTAACAGCATTTTATCGGCAATTAGTGCTATAAATTCGCCATTTGTTGGCTTTTCTGCACCAACGTATGCCCTAACGCCAAGAATTGAATTAATGCTTTCTATCCTGCCCCTATTCCAAGCAACTTCTATAGCGTGGCGAATTGCTCTTTCAACTTTAGATGCAGTGGTAGAATATTTCTCACCGATTTTTGGATATAGCTTTTTGGTTATATTATTTATAATTTCAGGCTCTCTTATTGCCATCAAAACGCCTTCTCTTAAAAAAGAATAACCCTTTATATGTGGTGGGATACCGACGTTAATAAAAATTCTACTTACCTTTTCTTCTATAGTCATTTCATGAAGACTCTCAGATAAATCTTTTGCACCTTCTTTTATTTCGTCAAGGCTTTTAAGCCTTTCTAAAAGCACGCTTTCGCTGTATGGCTTAGCCATAAAATAATCGGCGCCAGCATTCATAGTTCTTGCAACAACTTCTTCGCTCATAAGAGCACTCAAAACAACGATTTTTATTGGCAACTTCAGTTCACGCACTTTAGAAATAACGCTTAAACCATCATAGCCCGAAAGAACAAGGTCAGTAATTAAAATCTTTGGTTTCTTTTCTTCGATTGCAGGTATAGCCGAAATTCCATCAACGGCACTTCCCACAACTTCAAACTCTTCTGTGTTTCCAAAAATTTTCATTAGTTCTTGATTTTGTTCTTTGGTGCCTTGCAATAGAAAAATCGTTCTTTTTTGCATCTCATCACTCCTAGTTAATTGTTGATAATTGCATTTTACTATAATTTTCTGCAAAACACAAGCAATTTTTAGTATTTTTGTAAAATATTTGTCGAATAAAAAATAATTTTGGCCAAGATTATTTTAATTTGATAAATACTGACTTTTTTAGCCATTTTTCGACAATCTTTTATTTTGTAATTAGTTTTGTGTAAATTTATTGTTTTTTGCACGTTGCTCTATATTAAATGACAAAAATATATTTTTTAACTCTACCCAAAAAGCAAAAAAAGACTAGCGAAATTATTCGTTAGTCTTTTATCTTGTCTAAAAAATCCCTATGGGAAGAGCGCTTTGGTTGGTATTTTTGTTTGGATGCAGCAACTCGTCAAAGCACGTTCTTTTACATTAATTCGCAATGGCGAATTAACTTTTTCAAACAGCTTTTCCTCTCCACAAAAATTTCTTCGACAATTTTTGTGGGGTTTTATAAGGTTGTTGCAACAAAAAAACACCAACCGTTTGGTTGGTGTTTTTTGTTTGGATGCAGCAACAACCTATCTTCCCGTGCCGTCTCCAGCAAAGTATTTTCGGCGCTAGTGAGCTTAACTTCTGTGTTCGGTATGAGAACAGGTGGGACCTCACCGCTAACGTCACCGCAATGGTATATATACAAGGCTTT
>JAZNCJ010000031.1:0-43144 GCA_045587465.1 Christensenellaceae bacterium | reverse complement strand
ACAAAAACATAACGCCTAAAAGTTTTATAAATAGAGAACTATCAAATGCATTTAATAGGAATTTATCAGGAACGCTTGCTATCCTTGCCAAAATTAATGCAAGTGCAATAGAAACAATCCCTGTGTTCTTCTTAAATATACAGCCAATCGCAATAGCAACGGCTAAAAAAACCAAAGACAATATAGGATATAACATAAGTTGGCCCTCTCTTGAGTATTTTGTATGAATCTACAACGTTGTTATTATACAATTAATAAACATAAAAGTCAAGAAATTTGTTTTCTTTTTTATTCATAAAACATTGGACACATCGCCATAAAATGATGTGTCCAATTTGTTTTATTATTAATTTTTGTTAATCAAGATTTTTACAATTCTAAACTCAAAAATTAGAGTTCGTCAAAACCTTAAAATTGTTAGTAAATTCCTAATTATTTATTTAATGCTTCTTGAACCGCAACTGCGCATGCAACGGTCATACCAACCATTGGGTTATTACCAGCACCGATTAAACCCATCATTTCTACGTGAGCAGGAACTGAGCTTGAGCCGGCAAATTGTGCATCAGAGTGCATTCTACCCATAGTATCCGTCATACCATAAGATGCAGGGCCTGCTGCCATATTGTCTGGGTGAAGAGTTCTACCTGTGCCACCACCTGAAGCAACCGAGAAGTAGCTTCTGCCGTTTTCAATTGCCCATTTCTTATACGTGCCAGCAACTGGGTGTTGGAATCTTGTTGGGTTTGTTGAGTTGCCTGTGATAGAAACGCCAACGTTTTCAAGTATCATAATTGCAACGCCTTCTGGAACGCTGTCCGAACCATAACATTTAACGTTTGCTCTTGCGCCCTTAGAGAAAGCCTTTTCTTCTAAAACTTCAACTTGTTCGGTTGCAGGGTTAAACTTTGTTTCAACGTAAGTAAAGCCGTTGATTCTTGAAATGATATATGCAGCGTCTTTACCTAAGCCGTTAAGGATAACTCTTAAAGGTTTAATTCTAACTTTGTTTGCGTTGAGTGCGATTTTGATAGCGCCTTCAGCAGCAGCGAAAGATTCGTGACCAGCAAGGAAACAGAAACATTCTGTTTCTTCTGATAAAAGCATTTTGCCAAGATTGCCGTGACCTAAGCCAACTTTTCTGTTTTCAGCAACTGAGCCTGGGATACAGAAAGCTTGAAGTCCTATACCGATATTAGCAGCAGCTGTTGCAGCAGACTTGTCGCCTGTCTTTTCAGCAGCCTTTAGAGCAATTGCACTACCTACTGTGTAAGCCCACTTAGCGTTTTCAAAGCAGATAGGTTGAGTTTCCTGAGTGATAGTATAAGGAGAAATGCCATATTTATCACAAATGTCTTTACACTCGTCAATTGAATTGATGCCGTAATCTTTTAACGTAGCAAGAATTTTGGCTTCTCTTCTTTCATAACCTTCAAATTGTGCCATAATCTATTCCCTCCTTATTATTCTTTACGTGGGTCAATATACTTAACCACACCGTCTTCTGGCTTAAAGCGACCATACGTGCCTTTTGACTTTTCATAAGCTTCGTTTGGCTGCATACCCTTCTTGATAAAGTCTGTCATTTTGCCGAGTGAAACGAATTCATAGCCAACAACTTCATCATTTTCGTCAAGAGCCATTTTTGTGCAATAACCTTCTGTCATTTCAAGGTATCTAACCCCCTTTGCCTTTGTGCCGTACATTGTGCCGACCATTGAGCGAGCGCCCTTACCCAAGTCTTCCATACCAGCGCCGATAACCAAGCCACCTTCTGAAAAAGCTGATTGAGAACGGCCATATACGATTTGTAAGAAAAGTTCTCTCATAGCCGTGTTGATAGCATCACAAACAAGGTCTGTGTTTAATGCTTCTAAAAGAGTTTTGCCTGGGAGAATTTCAGCAGCCATAGCTGCAGAGTGAGTCATGCCAGAGCAACCGATTGTTTCTACAAGTGCCTCTTCAATAATTCCGTCTTTTACGTTTAACGAAAGTTTACAAGCGCCTTGTTGTGGGGCGCACCAGCCTACACCGTGCGTATATGCAGAAATATCGCTAATTTGTTTAGCTTCTACCCATTTTCCTTCTTCTGGAATTGGAGCAGGTCCGTGTTTTGGGCCTTTGCAAACGCAGGTCATTTCTTTAACTTCAGTTGAATACTGCATAAATTATGCCTCCATAAATTTTATCTAAATTTTAATCTTGTTTAAGTATATCATAATCGTGCATTTTTGACAATTATTTTTGCACTTTTTTTATGCTTTTTGTTATTTTTCAGCAAGCCTTTTATGATAAAATAAGTATTGCTGATAATATCCGGCATTTTCTTTAAACCTATTTGATAGTTCGTCTGCTATTTTTATTCTATCCTTAATATTGCCTTTTATATCCTCTCTATAAACTTTTTCTATCCAAGTATCAACTGGAAAACTATCGGTTTTGTGATAGCCGAAAAGCATTACGCAATCTGCAACCTTGTTGCCAACCCCTAAAATACTTGTTAGTTGTTTTCTAAGTTCTTGTGTTGAAAGCGTGCTTAATTTTTCGATATTTAAGCCGTTATTTATGCACTCGGCAAGGTTTTTAATATACTTTGCTCTATATCCTAGCCCTATATCTTGATAAAATTTTAGCTCCATTTCAGCCATTTTTTTTGCCGTTGGAAATGAATAATATTCTACACCAAACAGTTCCTTTTTTTCGCCTAATGCAGTGCAAAGTTTTTCTATTATCCCCTTGATACGTGGGATATTATTGTTTTGCGAGATTATAAATGAAAAAAGCGTTTCAACTTTATCTTGGTTGAGTATTCTTATTCCCTTAGCGTTATCAACTGCACTTGATAAAATTTCAAGGTTTTCTTTTTTTGCGCTCTCGCAAATAGCTTTATAATCTCTATCCAAATCAAAAAAGTTTATAAAATAATCTTTATCTTGTTCGTTGCACTCTATCGTTGTCTTATCGTTATGAGTATAAATAATAGCGCCTTTATCTTTTGACAGCACTATAAAGCCATTTTTATATGGCTTAAATCTAAAAATTTGACCACAATCTAAAGTGCTAAGTGCGTCAAAATATTCACTATCAACTATAATTTTTTCTACTTTTTTCATACTGCCACGCTATAAAAAATAAACGGACTGAGTTTCAGTCCGTCATTTTTTTTAGTTTTCTTTTGCGTAAACGCTAACTTTTTTGTCGTTTCTACCCATTCTTTCGAACTTAACAACACCATCAATCAAAGCGTATAACGTATCGTCACTGCCGATACCTACGTTGTTGCCTGGGTGAATCTTTGTTCCTCTTTGACGAACAATTATGCCACCAGCAAGAATTTCTTGACCGTTAACTCTCTTTACGCCGAGTCTTTTTGCGTTGCTATCTCTGCCGTTTTTGGTACTACCGCCACCTTTGTGGTGCGCAAATAATCTAAATAATATCATATTCTATACCCTCCGTCCTTACTTCGCAACGATTTCAAGAATCTTAACAGCCGTGAATGGTTGTCTGTGACCTTGTTTCTTTCTTTCGTTTTTCTTTGCTTTGTATTTGAAGACGATAATTTTCTTATCTTTGCCTTGTTCAAGCACTTCACCTACAACTTTGAATGCCTTTGCTTCTTCAGCTACTTTAACGCCGTTTTCATCTGAAACCATTAAAACGCTGAATTCCACTTTGTCGCCTACGTTTGCTGAAAGTTTTTCAAATCTGATAACTTGACCAACTTCTGCTTTGTACTGCTTTGAACCGTTTTCTACGATTGCGTACATATCTAATACCTCCTGCTAACCAGTCTCGCCGAATTAAATTTTGGGGTGGATTACACGCTTAAAAAACCCCTTTCGAGCGGCTACCTCAGTATTTTATACTATTACGAAAAAAAAGTCATACGTTTTTACATATTTTTATCAACCTTTCACAAACTATTTTTATAAATTTTATATAGGAGTTTTATTATGCAATTAAATGAATATAACCAAAAAGCGATAAACGATATTTACAAAAACGCACACATTGCACTTCAAAGCATTTCCGACCTTATTCCAGCCGTAGAAGATGACGACATTAAAAACGAGCTTAGAGAAGAGTATGAAGGCTATGAAAAAATTATAGGCAAAATTTCTAGTTTTATGGCTGAAAACGGCATAGAACCTAAAGACGTTAATCCATTTAAGAAAGCTATGCTTTGGAGCAGTATTAAGATGAAAACGCTATTTAATAGTAGCAGAAATCAAGTGGCTGAAATGATGATTAACGGCACCGTTATGGGCATTAACGAGCTAACGGCTATGAAAAACGAAGGCACTAACCTTGACGAAGGCGTTTTAGAACTATTAGATGAGCTTCTTTCTCTTGAAGAAACATACGAGCAAGAATTAAAGAAATATTTATAATATTGTTTGAGTTAAAAAATTAAAAAGGCACAGCCATATGGCTATGCCTTTTTTTTGTTTTTTTAATGCTATTTTGTGCCGAAAATTCTATCACCAGCGTCCCCTAAACTTACTAATTATTATAATATCACTTTTATAACAACATTTCAAGTCCTTTTAAAAATTTTGTCGATTAAAATTTTTTATTTTTTAACCAAAACTTTCTTTAGTTTTGCAAATCTTGGGAGTCCGTCTTCTTTAAGCATATTAACTTCGCCTTGGATAAGTGGAAGTGCATAGTCAACGAATTCGTTAGAAATACCTGTTCCGTTATTGATAATCCATTCAAATAAAACGGTCTTTTCTGTGTTCGCTGCAAGTTCTAATGGTAAAAGTTTATATTCGCATTCGTACTTAGCGCCTTCTTTTCTTGCATAGCAAACCATTTTGTCAGTTTCGCCGTTAACTGCTGCTCTAACTGCTTGCTTACCAGCTTCGAAAGTTTCTTCAACGTCTGTTGCACTTGCGCAGTGTGCTGCACATCTTTGCATAAGTGAAAGTTCAATTGCTCTAACTTTTGAACCTGTTTCAGCCTTAACGATATTTGAAAGTGTTGCTGCAACGCCACCGAGTTGTGCGTGGCCAAAGCTATCACGTGCACCTGTTTGTCCTAATGCTTCGCAAACTAACACACCGTCCTTATTCTTGATACCTTCTGAAACGACTGCGATACACTTGTTGTTGTTTCTAGCCATAACGTCTTTAACGTCAGCAACAAACTTATCAACGTCGAAAGCGATTTCTGGAAGATAGATAAGGTCTGCGCCTAAGCCCTTAGCGTTTGCAAGTTGAGCAGCTGCCGTAAGCCAGCCAGCGTTTCTTCCCATAACTTCAATAACGCAAATCATTGGCGTATCGTAAACCTTAGCATCAAGGTTGATTTCCATAATAGAAGTTGCGATATATTTTGCAGCAGATGCAAAGCCTGGGCAGTGGTCTGTTCCATAAAGGTCGTTATCGATTGTCTTTGGAACGCCGATAACGTTCATTTCATAGCCAGATTTAGCCATATATTTACTGATTTTGTTGCAAGTATCCATACTGTCGTTTCCACCATTATAGAAGAAATAACGAACGTTATACTTTTTGAATACTTCTAAAAGTCTTTTGTAATCCGTATCATCAACCGATGCGTCTTTAAGTTTGTATCTAACTGAGCCGAGTGCTGATGATGGTGTGTTCTTTAAGAGTTCTAATTCTTTGATGTCTTCTTTTGACATATCGTAGAATTCTTCGTTAAGAATACCCCTAATGCCGTGTGCTGCGCCGTAAACTTCAGTTATCATATCGTTTGATAAGCCTTCAATAAACACGCCTGCTGCGCTTGCGTTAATAACTGACGTTGGCCCACCTGATTGAGCGAACATTAATGCGCCTTTTAATCCTTTCATTTTTATTTCTCCTTATGTAAAATGTATATATTTTTCTAATTAAAATTTAATGATTGCAACTGTCGCTGCTGGAACGAAAATATCAAAGGTTTTGTCATCAACCTTTTTGATATCCAGCTTGCTTGACTCGTAAATGCTTTCAAGGTTTGGAACTTCCTTAAATACAACTCTAACAGTCTTATCTGCTTCGTGAAGGATAATGTCGCCAACGTTCTCGTCTCTTTGGTTGCCTTCGTTATTGAAGATTGTAAGGAAGCTGTCGCCCTTTTCGTTGTTAGATACAATGTATGGGAGACCTTCTACGTAGCAAGGCATAATTTCTTTTTCAAGGTCTTTTAACGTCTTTTCAAGCTTAGCAATATCCGAGCTATCGATTACTTTAAATTTATCTGCTTTCTTCTTTAAGAAGTTGCCTTCTAAAGTTGCATCGATTAAATATTTATATTTAGCGAGTGCCTCGTCTGGCGTATCGTCATAAATAACGTCAAATATATCACCGAATTTAGAGTTGGTGAGCACAAAGCCTTCGTTCCCACGAACTTCATCAGCATTTGCAAAAACAAGTTTCAAAACGTCTTCAACGTGGCCGAAGAAAGCGATTTCTTCATCACTAAGTGGACTTTCTAAGTGCTTAGTCTTATATTCGCCTATTACCCAAGGTGTGAAGATATCTGGAAGTTCAATAACGCTAAATTCTTGTGGCAACACGATAGCAAATGGAACGTTTGCTTTGATATTGCCGAGTGCTTGTGTTCTGTCAATAAACTCTTTCTTTAACTTGCCATAAGATGAAAGTGTAAATTCTTCACAGTCTTGATAACTACAGTATGCACCCCATTCTTCTGACATATAATCACAACCACTCATATAGCCGTGGTTATAAATTCTATCTTGAAGCAGTCTTGAGCTACCACCGTTTTCGCCATACTTGCTGATATATTCTACTTTTGGCAAGCATCTTTCGTTAATGCCTTTTAAGCAGTAGTTAGGCATAATATAGTCGCCTGGAATTTCTCTCCAGCATTCATAATAAATACCCCAAGTTTTGTTATAGCAAGTTGCAGCGCCACGAGCAACTGCAACAGCAAGACGCATAAGTGGGATTTGTGCACCAACTTCTGGCATAAACGTTCTCATGCCCAAATCGTTTTGAAGTTTTGTTGCTAAATAATAGCTATCGCAAGGAATAACGTTATCATCAGTATCTTTTATTCTTCTAGTAAACATTTCCTTGAGTTCTTCAACGAATTCTGGATATGTTTCAGCATATGTTTTTGTTGCATAATATTCTAAACAATCGGTTGTGATTGAGTGAAGAGGCGTGCCGTCTGGAAGTTTTGCAAACTTGTGAATCATTGTTTTCTTCAACTCTTCTAAGTCATATGGGCCTTTATGACCCATTCTTCTTATGAGTCCTTTCCACTCTGACCTACGACGGTTAGAGCCACTTTCGTGAACTTGGAAGCCTAAGAACCAATCGCCAAGCATTTCACGATAGTCGTTTGCAAGTTCTAAGTCGAACTTATAATTATGCCATGTTGAACCACCACAAAGTCTATCAACGTACATAGGTGTTTTTGTTTCTTTTATGTAGTTGTAGAACTTGCTACCTTTTTTAGCATATTCATTGAACTTGATGTGGTCTGGGAATCTATAACTTTGTTGAATTCTAAGTCCCGAATCTTTGTTCAATAAGTTATTCTTGATTAGCCCTTTTATAAAATGGTCATCATAAGCGTGAAAAAATTTCATTTTTCTCTCTCCTTCTCGTTTGACAATGTTTATTTATTACAAGCCTAACACGTGGGCTATGTTATAAAGCTCTGTATCAAATTTATCTCTTTTGCCTTGAACGTCATCAAATGGAACGGTTATAACTTTATTGTCCCTTATGCCGATTGCACAACTTTCGTGCTTTTCTTTTAGAAGTTCCACAGCTTTATAGCCAAATCTTGCAGCGAGCACTCTGTCAGCCATATTAGGCGAGCCTCCCCTTTGAATATGCCCAAAGTTTGTCACCTTAACGCCAATGCCACTTTTCTTTGCGATATATTCTGCTATCTCATCACGATTGCCTGCGCCTTCTGCTAGTATTATCATGTTTGACGTTTTGCCACGAAGATAACTCTTTTTAATTGAAGATGCAATCTCATCAAGGTTATAAGGCACTTCTGGAACTAAAACGTATTCGGCACCACCTGCAACCCCAGCATAAACTGCAATGTCACCACAATTTCTGCCCATAACTTCAAGTAGCCCAACTCTATCGTGAGAGTGAAAGGTATCTCTTAAGTTATTAATTGCCCAAAGCACGGTGTTTACTGCCGTATCAAATCCAACGGTATAATCGGTGTAAGACAAATCGTTATCAATCGTGCCTGGAATTCCAACAACCCTAATTCCAAAATTATCCGATAGGTCTTTTGCGCCACGGAAAGTGCCGTCTCCACCAATAACTACAAGCCCCTCTATGCCATAAGCTGACAAGGCTTCTGCAGCCTTTCTTTGCACTTCTATATCACGAAACTCAGGGCATCTTGCCGTGCTTAAAAAAGTTCCACCCCTATGAATCATATCAGAAACTGAACGAGTGCTAAGTCTATCTATTTCACCCTTAACAAGTCCAGCATATCCCCTTTGTACGCCGTATACGTCCATTTTTTTATTAAGCGCACTACGAACGACAGCTCTAATACAAGCGTTCATACCAGGTGCGTCGCCACCACTTGTTAAAACAGCAATTCTATTCATTTTTTTCGTACCATTTGACCTTTTTTCACCAATAATCACTTTGTAATTTATTGTATCATATCCCAAATATTTTATCCACTGTTTTAAAGCATTTTTTAAGTTTTTTTAGTGAAAAAAAGTATATCCTTTTCGCTAACGTAATTTTTAAGTTCGCTGATTAGTCCCTCACATTTTCTAACGGCACAATTTGCACTATATTTTTTGCCATGGAGCGCAACTATTACTGGAATATCACCAACGTAGCTTGCCAATATGTCGAGAATTTCATCTTTTTTTTCAGCTATTTCGTCTGGGATAATAACGCCCATATATTCTTTGCCAGCGCTTGAAGTTTCTTGCTCTACAACTTTTAGCGTTTCTATGCCGTCTGCAATAATTTGAACTTCGTTGCCCTTAATTTGTAATTTACCAGAAATTTTTACTATTTGTTCAACTTTGATTGCATCAATACATCTTTCGTAAACTTTTGGGAAGCATATAACTTCTATTTGTCCATTAACGTCTTCCACCCTAGTAAACGCCATAGTTTGTCCACTCTTTGTCACAAGCTTTTTAAATTCTGTGATGATGCCACCCATCACTACGTGTTCGCCGTCTTTAATTTCGGTATACGTTCTATTTTCTTCTTCATCTTCTTCATAGAAGTCTAAAACCGAAGTATTAAAACTAAACTTTGAGAGTTGCTCTCTATAATCGGAAAGTGGATGCCCAGAAAGATATATTCCTAGCACTGTTTTTTCAAGCGTAAGCTTTTCTTTAGATGAAAACTCATCCATTTTTGGATATTCGAGCTTTAAGCCTTCATCATCGGCAAGTATTGTGCCAAACATTGAAATTTGTTGCTCGTTTCGTTTCTTTTCTACAAGAGAAACCCTTTCCATATAGTCAGCGTATACAGTCATAAGCGTTCTACGATTTATATTAAAACAGTCAAATCCACCTGATAAAATTAAACTTTCAACAAGTCTTTTATTTATGCCAAGACCTATACACCTATTGATAAAATCTTCAAACGACTTAAACTCGCCACCATTATCTCTTTCGCTTATTATGCTTTCAACAACGCCAAGCCCAACGTTTTTAAGACCGACAAGACCAAACCTAACGCCACCGTTTTCGCAAGTGAACATTGCCCTGCTCTTGTTTATGTCTGGAGTCAGAACGCTGATATTTTTTGATTTTAGATATGATAAATATTTAGAAAGCTCTTCAATCTTGTCTATTCTGTTATTCAAAATCGAACAGAAAAACTCAACTTCATAATATCGTTTTAAATATGCCGTTTGATAAGCCAAAACTGCATAAGCCGCAGCGTGCGATTTGTTAAACGCATATCTTGCAAACGGTTTCATATTATCGTAAACTTTTATTGCAACGTCTTCTGGAACGCCCCTTTTAATTGCACCGTCAACAGGTTGACCTGTGCTTTCGTTTATACCACCGTAAACGAATATAGCTTTTTGGGCTTCCATAATTTCTATCTTTTTCTTACCCATCGCCTTTCTAACAACGTCGGCGTGGCCAAGTGTAAAACCACCAAGGCTTTGACAAATCTGCATTACTTGTTCTTGATACACGAGTATGCCGTAGCTGTTTTTAAGTATTGGCTCTAAAAGTGGGTGGTCGTATTTAACAAGCTCTGGATTATGCTTGTTTTTAACGTAATCGTCGATAGAGTCCATAGGGCCTGGGCGGTATAATGAAATTCCTGCAATGATATCTTCAAAGGTAGATGGCTTTAAGTTCCTCATAAACCTTTTCATACCTGGACTTTCAAGCTGGAACACGCCGTCCGTTTCGCCCGAGCCGATGAGTTCATATGCCCCCATATCTTCATAGCCGAGTTTATGAAAATCTATATCAATTCCATGATTTTCTTTTACGTACTGACAGGCAAGCTGAACGTCGGTTAAAGTTCTTAAGCCTAAAAAGTCCATTTTAAGCATACCTAACGCTTCGACTTCTATCATATCGAATTGCGTGGTCACGTCGTCGCCATTTCTCTGAAGTGGAACGTTTTCCATAATAGGCTTTTCGCATATTACAACGCCAGCTGCGTGCATTGATGCTTGCCTTGGCAACCCTTCTATCTTGATTGCCATATCTATTATTTTTTTAAGTTGCTCGTCTGTGTCATAAATTTCTCTAAGCTCAGGAACGCCAACGTTTACTCCGTCTTTGGTTAGGTCTAAACCTAAAGATTGTCTAATCGTAGATTTACCGTCCATAAGCTTAGTTATCTTATCGACGTTTGCATAGGGAACTCTATACACCCTTGCAACGTCTTTTATAGCACCTTTTGCCGCCATCGTTCCAAAAGTGATAATTTGAGCAACCCTATCAGAGCCGTATTTCTTCCTAACGTATTCAACAACTTCACCACGGCGTGCGTCCGATATATCAACGTCAAAATCAGGCATACTAACCCTTTCTCTATTTAGAAATCTCTCAAAAATGAGTTGATACTTTAGTGGCTCTACGTCGGTTATTCCAACAGAGTATGCAATGATGCTCGATACGCCTGAGCCACGACCAGCGCCAACAGGTATGCCAACGCTTCTTGCGTAGTTAATAAAGTCCCAAACGATTAAATAGTAATCGCAAAAACCCATTGAACTGATAACGTCAAACTCATAGTCAAAACGCTCTCTAATCTCTGGGGTAATTTCTGAATATCTCTTTTTTAAACCTTCTTCAGCTAGTTTCTTTAAATATTCTTTAGATGTGCTTCCATCTTCTGGAACGTATTTTGGAATAAGTGAATCATCTCTTATAGGCTCGCCCTTTTTGGTAAGATTAAACACTTCTTCAGTCACCTTATCGGCAATCTTTTTAGTGTTTTCGAGTGCATCTGGAATATGCGAAAAAAGCGCCTTCATCTCTTCTGGCGATTTTAAGTACGACTGGTCACTCTCCATCTTTAGCCTTGTTGGGTCGTCTATAGTAGTTTTCATACTGATACACATAACGACGTCTTGCATTTCAGCATCTTCTCTTTCAAGATAATGCACGTCGTTTGTGGCTACTAGTGGAATATTAAGTTCCCTTGAAAGCTTTATGAGTAGTGGGTTTATACGTTTTTGGTCGTCTAAACCGTGGTCTTGTATTTCGATATAAAAATCATCTTTGAAAATGTCATAAAGCATAAGCGCCGTTTGTTTTGCGCCTTCATAATCGTTTTCAAGTAGTCTCTTTGAAACCCTGCCTGCAAGACAGGCTGATAGGCATATTAGCCCTTCGCTATGTTCTTTTATGGTTTTATAGTCTATTCTTGGCTTATAATGAAAACCGTCAACGTATGCGATAGAATCTAGTTTGATTAGGTTTTTATAGCCTTGTTTATTTTTGCAAAGCAAAATCAAGTGGTCGTAGTTTTGTTTGCCTGTTTTTTCTTTATAATCATCGCAAACGTACATTTCACAACCGATTATGCCCTTTATACCTGCCTTTTTCGCTTCTCCAGCAAAGTAAAGCGAGCCGAACATATTGCCATGGTCGGTTATCGCAACGGCATCCATACCCTTTTCTTTTATACTCTTAAATAGCTTGTCTATTCTGGTTGCACCATCGAGCAAGCTGTATTCTGTGTGTAAATGTAAATGTACAAAATCAGACATAATTTTTCCCTTTATAGTTCATTTGCTATGACTAAAATTTTTCTAAGCCTATGGTTTAGACAGCTCTTAGTGACCTTTAGCCTTTCAGCTAGTTCTGTTAGCGTGTCGTCCGTATACTCCATCCTAAGCCTAGCCGTCGTTTCTAAGTCCTTGTTAAGTCCACTAAGCCCTATAGTCGTTTGTATTTTTTTAATTGCATCAATTTGTTTTGCACAAGCTTCCACTTGCTTATTCACGTTTCCTAAATCGCAATTTTTTTGCCTATTAATTTTGTTTGCAAGTTCTCTATTTATCATTAAGTCGGTAATCTTTAACACTGATATAGGCGCTGGCAAAAAGGCGAGAAAGTCTTTAATTTCTTCTGCACTCTTAATGTATATTATATAACCTTCCCTTCGTTTAACAATTTTTGTCATTATGCCATACTCAGCAAGTTTAGAGCTTGTTTCAAGCGCTGGGCTATGGTGTGAAAAGCTTATTTCTAAATGATAACTCGTGCTTGAGCTATCGTTCTCGTTTGGCAAGGTGCAACTTCCAGTCGCCACGAATAACCCTCTGATAAACGCTCTTAAACAGCACTCGTTTTTAGTTAGGTCACCAAAAAATTTTAAATCTACCCCCACGCCGTCGTCATCGGTTATAAGCACTCCGAGCTTAGTTAGTATATCTAACCCCTTGTCCCCACTTATGCTTAAGTAAAATTTGCTTTTATTGTTTTGCCCTTCGCTTACTGAAACTTCCCTAATCTCATAGTCGAAAAGTTCGTAAAAAGCCGTTGTTAAAGCTATTGCAGTTTGCTCGTCAAAAACCTTAAACTCTAAGCCTAGTTCTCCGTCTTTTTCATATAGCACACCAGAGCCACGAATAAGCCCTGCTATAAACGCCTTTTTGCAGTGTGCTTCCTTAATTGGCTTGGATAAAATTTCTTTTTTTATCTTGTCTGTAAAATTCATTACGCCTTCTCCTTAAACGCCTTAAATCTAAAAGAAGGAAGTTTGCCGTCTATATTTGCTATTTGTTCTTTGTTAATTTTTACAACGCTTAGCATTTTTTCTACCAAAGAAATCTCACCCACCCTATCTGGAGTGTGTGCATCTGAGCTTATTACGAACTTAACGCCAGTTGATGCAACTTGATATAATTCCTCTTCGCTAAGATGCGTTTTTTTAGAGTTAAGCTCAATGTACGTGCCGTAATCAGAAGCAACCTTTGCAACTTCTTTTGCGTCTGCATACGAGCAAAAATTTAAGTGAGTTATAACGTCTACAGGGTTGTTTTTTATAACGTTGACAATTGTTTTTGTGTTGGTTTTAATTAAACTACTTGAAACGTTTTTCTTTTTAAATGTAGAGCAAAAATAATTTCTAACAAAAAGTGGAAAAAGCGTGTTAAATTTATAAAGCACAAACTTATGAATTCCGGCTAAGAAAATATCAAAGTCGTCATACATATTTGGCCTCAAATCCACGCTTCCATCAATGCCTATTATGTTAGATTCAATTCCTAATAAAACTTTCACGCCCGTTTGCTGGCTTGCCTTTTTGCAAAGCTCTTTCATCTTTGGAACTTTTCTTTTTGTAAGACCAAAAGCAGGGTGTGAAAAACCATGGTCTGATATACCAAGCTCAACTAGCCCTTTTTCTTTTGCAACTAGTGCGTTATCAATTATTTGACCCTTTCCGTGACTAAACACGGTGTGGGTGTGATAATCTGATGAAAGTATCATTAAAACTCCCCTACGCACTCGACCTCTTCTACTAATTCTACGCCAAATGCGTCCTTAACTTTTTGTTTAATTTGCATTATCAATTCATAAACGTCTTTTGCCCTTGCTTTAGACGAAGTGATTATAAAATTTGCGTGCTTTTCGGACACGAGGGCACCGCCTATTCTCTTTCCTTTAAGACCTGCGTTTTCAATCAGCGCACCTGCCGAATAAGGCTTAGGATTTTTGAAAACCGAGCCACAGCTTCTGCCTGAGGGCTGAACCAATCGCCTTAAATCTTTATAAGACTTTATACTATCCCCTATCTTTTCTCTATCGCCTATTTTTAAATCAAAGGTAGCAGAAACAATTATTTCTTTATTTTTTAAAAACCGACTGGTGCGATATCCAAACTTACACTCGTTTTTTTGATAGAGTTTAATTTTACCATCGCAAAGCGTTTCAACAGTCTCAATATACTCGCTTATATTATGCCCAAAAGCGCCTGCGTTCATAACTATTGCCCCACCAACCGAAGCAGGTATGCCTGCAAAGGCTTCTAATCCAGTCAGTTTGTTTTCAAAAGCAAACTGCAAAAGCTTTTCAAGTTTTGCGCCTGCCATTGCCTTTACGTGTTCTCTTTTAAAAAAAACGTCGCACAGCCGTTTTGTGTCTATAATTATTCCGTCGTACCCAAGGTCGGAGACTAATAAGTTTGTGCCACAGCCTATAACTTTATATTTCACGTTGTGTTGTTTTGCTAAACTTATAAGGTTATTAAGCGAATAAAGGGTATCTATTTGTGCATAGTATCTTGCGCAACCACCCACACCGTATCCTGTGTGTTTTCTCATCGGTTCATCAAACAGAATTTTAGCATTTGTGCTTTCTATCAATGTATTTTTAAACACAAAATACTCCTTATAACATTTTACTATATTTTTATATTTTTTTCAAGACTAAATCAACAATTTTTTAACATAATTTAAAGCATTTTTATCCCCCTTTAACGAGAGCATAGACATATCTTGTATTTCTACAAGTTTGCCTAAAGGATAAAATGCTGAAATGGTTGAAAAATTGTTTACGTTTTGCATTTCATTTAAAAATTCTATATCAAAATTTACGTTTACGTATGGCGAAAGCATATTTATTTTGTTTAGCTTTGCCTGCACCTTATCTGAAAGTAAATAATCTATAAATCGCTTTGCATATATGCTCTTATTTTGGTCAGTTGAAGTTAAGGAAACGTATTGATATAAATCGTTAAATTTTGTCAGTGGTGTGGCAGAAAAATTAAAGCCCCTGTTGGTTAGCCTTACCACGTCTCGTTGCGTGCCTAGGAAAAATAAGTTTTTTCCCATCGTAAATTTCGTATATGCGTTCATAGGGCTTAAAATCTCTATTTTTTCAAACTCAAGCCCCTCTAAATTCATTGCCAAAAGTGGCTGAGTATATTTGCCACTAGAAACAATTATCGTGTCTTGCTCACTTTGTGTTAGGTCTAAATTTTTAATTAAAACGTATCCCCCACGGCACCACGCCGTCGCATACACTTTTTCGCCAATTCTTCCACCACCTGCATATCTTGTTGCGTTTAACGGGAGCATATTTTTTACGTCCAAGCCGTTTGAATAAGAAATTATGTCAGGATAAATTCCTTCTGACATACTTTGCTCTGCACTTGTAAACGTATGGTTTATCACCATAACTAAAACACCAGTATTTTGCTTTTCAAAGTCTCTTGCAACGCTTAGCAAAAACTGTTTTCTCGAGCCTAAGCCACCCTCGAATCCGTCTATCTGCCACATTGTGATAATGCCTTTATAAGACTCAACGCTAATCAGCCTGTTTTCTCCTATTTTCTTGTAGCCTATGGTTATAGTAAATACTGTAATCGCAACAAGCAAACTCGCCAATACTGCCCTTAATATTTTCATAATTTAAATATATTCTTATTTAATAAAAAATAGGACTTCAATATTTGAAATCCTATATGCTTTATAATTGTTATTTAGCGCTATTTATATTTTAAGTGGCAAGCGCTTTGCACCAACCGTTGCAGTTGCCATCGTTTTTACATCAAAATACTCGTCTATAATATCAAAAACGTCATTTATGCTAACACTTTCTAGCTTTTTAATTCGTTCGTTTAGGTCAAATTCTTTATCTAAAAGTATAAGCTGTTTACCATATAAAAGCATTTGAGAAGCAGTGCTTTCTTGCCCCATTATAAATGCGCTTTTAATTTGCGCTTTGCCACGAGAAAACTCTTGCTCTGTAATCTTTTGCTTTTTGAAAACGTCTATTTGTTCTAATATTGCGTTTACAGCTAAATCTCTTAGCGTTGTGTTTACCCCTGCATAAATTTCTAAAATTCCGTTATCTTTATATCCTGATGCGTATGAATAAACGCTATAGGCAAGCCCAAGTTCTTCTCTAATTTTTTGGAACAACCTACTGCTCATACCACCACCAAACACAATGTTTGAAATTGCAAACGCATCGCTGTTTTCATCATTTAACGGAACGCCTTTCATTGCAAAACCTATATGAGTTTGTTCTATCCTTTTTGTTCTTAAAAGGTGGCTTGGCTTTTGAATCTGCGTTCTGGCTTGAGGGGCACTATTAAGCCTTGTAAATTTATCGGCAAAATATTTTTCTACAAGACTTACTGCTTTTTCTATATCAATGTTCCCAGCAACAGAGATTACAACGTTGTCGGCAGTGTAATACTTGTCCAAATATTCAATAACGTCGTCACGGCTAAAGCTTTTTATGTTTTTTATGCTTCCTAAAATAGTTTGTCCAAGACCACTATTGCCATAATAACTTTGAGCCAAAAGGTCTAAACACACTTCTTCTGGCGTGTCTTCGCTCATATTGATTTCTTCTATTACAACGCCCTTTTCCTTTTCCAATTCCTCTTTTTCAAACTTAGAATTAAAGAAGATGTCCGATAAAATTTCTAAAGCATCTTCGGTATGCTCGCTTGTTGATTTTGTGTAATAACAGGTAAGTTCTTTTGAAGTAAATGCGTTAATTTGCGCACCTATCCTATCGATATGGTCGGAAATTTCAAAGGCCGAACGCTTCTCAGTGCCTTTAAACATAACGTGTTCTATAAAGTGTGATATGCCGTTATCTAAGCTGTTTTCGTTCATACTGCCCGTCTTTACAAGCACGCCTATGCTAACCGATAACATTCCTTCCATTTTGTTGACAACAAGCCTTAGCCCATTGTTAAACTTTTTATATTTGACCATTTTCTCTCCAATTAAATTTCTTTTATATTTTCACTGACACACACAACGTCAAACCCAACGCTTATATAATAATCAATTATGCTTGGTAATATCTCTAAGGTGTGTTTTTTTGGGTGCATAAGCACTAAGTCACCACCAGCAAGATTTTTAGTCGCCCTATTATATATAGTCGTTAGATTGCTATCTCTCCAATCTATAGTGTCTTTTGACCACATTATAACCTTATATCCTAAATTATAACATGCCTGTAGCGTATTTGGTGAAAAACTGCCTGACGGTGGTGCAAACAACTTCATTTCAACCCCACAAAGCGCTTTTACCACACTGCCTGTATTGGATATTTCCTTAACGTTATCGTCATAGCTAAGCTTTTTGTGGTCTTTATGAAAATAACCATGATTTGCTATTTCGTGGCCACTATTTACTATTCTGTTAAGCGTTTCAGAATTGTCATCTGCCCAGCAACCACCAACGAAAAAAGTCGCTTTTACGTTTTTTTCATCCAAAACGTCTATTATAGAATTTACAATTTTAGTATTTTCATACACGTTAAACATTAAAGACACGTTGTTTTGTGTTCGATTGCCGTTATAGATTGCGCTAAGCGTGTCGTCACTATAAGTTTCAAGCGTGGTCCTTGGTACAAAGTTTATAACGTATACCAGCAATAACGTTATTGCTAACATTGCGTTTACTATAATCGTTTGTCTTTTACTTAGTTTTTTCATTTACTGCCACCTCTATTCGTATCTTATGCGAATTATGGGTGGTAAAATTACTTTTAAATCAAAATATGCAAGGCGTTTGCCTTGCATATTTTATCTTTCTTTTATAGATTATTCATTAACGATTTCTAAAAGCTTTAAATCAATGCCCTTTTCACCGATTTTAATGATTTCCACTTTAACCTTGTCGCCTATATGCAAAACTTCTTCTACGTTATCGATGCGCTTTTCGCTCATTTTGCTGATATGAATAAGTCCGTCTTTGCCAGGTGCAAGTTCGCAGAATGCCCCAACCTTTGGAAGTATTCTAACAACTTCTGTAATAAACATATCACCAACTTCTGGGTCTTTTGCAATTGATAGAATAATTGCTTTTGCTCTTTCTGCATTTTGAGCGTCACCAACTGTTGCGATATTTACCGTGCCGTTATCATCAATATCAATCTTAACACCCGTTTCTTCAATAATCTTGTTGATAACCTTACCTTGCTTACCAACAACGTCACCGATTTTTTCAGGGTTGATGCTAAATGATATAATCTTTGGCGCATATTTTGAAAGCTCTGCTCTTGGCTTGTCGATAGCTTCAAGCATCTTAGATAAAATATGTTGTCTGCCAACGTTTGCTTGTGCAATTGCTTGTCTTAAAATGGCTTCGTCAATGCCTTTAATCTTAATGTCCATTTGGATTGCTGTGATACCCTTTTCCGTACCAGCAACCTTAAAGTCCATATCGCCGAGGAAGTCTTCTAGGCCTTGAATATCAGAAAGGATTGATACCTTGCCACTTTCAGTGTCTTTGATAAGACCCATAGCGATACCAGCAACCGGCGCTTTGATTGGAACACCTGCATCCATAAGTGCGAGTGTAGAGCCACATACGCTTCCTTGTGACGTTGAACCGTTTGAGCTTAATACTTCAGAAACGATTCTGATTGCATATGGGAATTCCTCTTCACTTGGGATAACTGGTTCTAATGCTCTTTCAGCAAGTGCACCGTGACCGATTTCACGTCTTCCTGGGCTCTTTAATGGTCTTGCTTCACCAGAAGCATAGCCTGGCATGTTGTATTGGTGCATATATCTCTTGCTAGATTCGCCGTCAAGACCTTCTAATTTTTGTGCTTCGCTGAGCATTCCGAGCGTACAAGTTGACATAACTTGCGTCATTCCTCTTGTGAACACGCCTGAGCCGTGTGCTCTTGAAAGAACGCCTGCTTCACACCAAATTTTTCTAACTTCATCAAGTTTTCTTCCGTCAGGACGAATACCTGTGTTTGTAATTTTTGCTCTGATTTTTTCTTTGGTCATATAGTAAAGAGCGTCTTTAATTTCTCTTGCTGAGTCTGGGAAGATTTCAGCAAAGTGATTTAAGCAATCCTTTTCTACGTTGTCTTGACCAACTTGTCTAGTGTGTCTATCAAACGTGTCAAGAGCCTTATCAAGCATATCGTTTGCATAAGCTCTAACAGCGCTGTCGATTTCTTCTGGAACGTGATACAGTTCCATTTCCTTCTTTGGCTTGCCAATTTCAGCAATGATTTGTTCTTGGAAAGCGCAAAGACGCTTAATTTCTTCGTGACCGAATAAAATTGCACCGACCATTTGGTCATCAGAAATTTCGTTTGCACCTGCTTCTACCATCATAATAGCATCTTTTGTACCAGCAAGGTTAAGAGTGAGTAAGCTCTTTGCTCTTTGTGCCTCATCTGGGTTGATAACGTATTCGCCATCAACTAAACCCACAACAACGCTACCTGTTGGGCCTGCAAATGGAATATCAGAGATACTGATTGCAATTGAGCTACCAAGCATTGCGAGTGGTTCTGGTTGAATATCAGGTTCAACTGAAAGTGCAGTTGCAATTACAACAACGTCGTTAAATAGTCCTTTTGGGAAAAGTGGACGAATTGGTCTATCGATAAGTCTTGATGTTAAAATAGCCTTATCAGACGCTCTTCCCTCTCTCTTTTTGAATCCACCTGGAATTTTGCCGATAGCATACATCTTTTCTTCAAAGTCGACACCGAGTGGGAAATAATCCATTCCATCACGTGGTTGTGGTGCCATCGTCACGTTTACCATAACTTCTGTTTCGCCACATTTGATGATACAAGAACCGTTTGTTTGTTCAGCATATTTGCCAGTTTCAACAATGAGTTCTCTTCCACCAACAGTGGTCTTAAATACTCTAAAATTTTCTGTCATTTTTGTCTCCTGTTTCTACTCTAATTTTTATTGAAGTTGGGCGTGGCATTCGCCCAAACACTATAACTTTTAAAATGGCATTTTAGAAAAATTAGGCGACAAAAATTATGCCGCCTTAATTTCCTTACTTTCTCAAATTTAAATCTGCAATAATCTTTCTATATCTTTCAATATCGATTTCTTGCAAATACTTTAAAAGACCACGTCTTTCACCAACCATTTTCATAAGACCACGTCTGCTATGATTGTCGTGCTTGTTTAATTTCAAGTGCTCATTTAAATGATTGATTCTTTCAGTCAAAAGTGCGATTTGAACTTCTGCTGAACCTGTGTCACCTTCGTGACGACCAAATTTTGCGATAATTTCTGTCTTTTTTGCTTTTTCCATATTGTTTTTACCTCCTATAATTTATGGATTAATTCGCTTTAAACAAAGCAATGGGTGGAGAACCACAAAACCTTGTCTAAAGTATCAAGCCTATTTAGTATATCAAATTTATTAACATTTGTAAACTACTTTTAACAGTAATTTTCCATTTTTTAGTTAGCTTTTAACTTTTTACTAGCAATTGCATACACAATTTTACATACTTTTAACATAAATTTATTGTTATACTTAGTAATCGCTGTAAATTTATGTTTATTCTTCTTATAAACGTATGGTGCATTTTCTTTTAAATATTGCCAAAGTTCTTTCTTTTTTTCAAGAGCTTCCGGCGTACCCTCTAGTATCAAGAATATGCTAGACAAAACGACTATTATATATGAATATTCTTTCATATAATGGCTAAGCTTTGGGCGCTCTTTTTTAAACTCTTCCACGTTATACTTGCTTACCATTATCTTTGCCACTCTAAGCATCTGGTCGTTTCTTTTAATTTGATTTTCAATATTTACCGATTGGTCAGCCCTTCCGATAAAATATCTGTACAAATCTACGTCCACGTAATAAAACTTGTTTATATATGGAAGTGGTGTATAAACAAAAATGTTGTCCACGTAAAAGGTGTGCTTAGGTAATTCTAAGTTTATGTCTTTTAAAATTTGCGTTCTATAAATCACGCTGTGCATTGCCAAAAATTGACCAACGCCAAACTTCTTGCTTTCTTCAAAATTAAAAAGTCTATTGACTGGCAATTTTTTTCTATAATGAACGACTCTTTGAGTGTTGCTATAGGTGTGCTCATACACATAATTGGCTATAATTGCGTCTGGGACTTCTTCTTTTGATTCAAAAGAACGAATAACTTCCATAACTTTATTTAAGGCGCTTTCATCAAGCCAATCATCCGAGTCAACAACCTTATAGTACTTACCCGTTGCGTTTTTTATGCCTTCGTTTACGGCAGAGCCGTGCCCACCGTTTTCTTTATGAATTGCTTTACAAATATTAGGATATTTTGCCTGATATCTATCTGCAATCTCTTTTGTATTATCTTTTGTAGAGCCATCGTTTACTATTAAAATTTCTGCTTGCTCGCCTGCTTTTAATAGCGAATCAATACATTTTTCCATATACTCTGCCGAATTATAACAAGGTATTGCAAAAGTGATTAACTTCATTTTTACTCTCCTAAATTCTATTTAACCCAAAAAGAGTTTTTCTTTTTCTAATTTTATCACTGATAATTTATTTAAATACGTCAAAACGTCTTTAGGCGATGCCGAGCGTTCTATTCTCGCTCCACCACCATATATCCTTTTACTTATAGCGTTTGCGCCACAAGCAACGTTATTAGATATTTCTTCCATAATATCCACGTTATACACGCACGCCTTGTTTGGTTTTGCGTATCCAACGTTTTCTAAATTTCCTGCCATATATTTTTGGCGATATAAGTAGTATGGCGCATATCCGTTTTCCCCTAATTTTTGGCGTGCATATTCCACCATATCCGACACAACTTCTCCACTTAAACACTTTTCGGTTTGGGCAAGGTAAGAGCCTTTTTTTATGCAGAGCGTGTGCACTGTTATATTTTCGGGGTTAAGAGAAACTGCCTTATCTAAGCTATACTTAAAATCATTAAAATCTTCGCCTTGTAAACCTGCGATTAAATCCATATTAACGTCAAAAAGGTCTTTTGCCATAAAAAACTTTTCTTCTATCTCTTTTGACGTATGATTTCTTCCTAAGCTTACTAAAGTTCTGTCTATAAACGTTTGTGGGTTTATACAAATTCTTGTCACACCGTGATTTTTAAGTATTTGTAAGTTAGTTTTTGTTATTGCGTCAGGGCGACCTGCTTCAACGGTATATTCAACGCCCGAATTGATGCTATCTATTGCCGAAAGCACCCTGTCTAAGTGCTTGTCCGATAACGCAACGGGAGTTCCTCCACCAATATATATGCTTCTAAGATTTTTTATAAACCTTTTGCTAAAATTTATTTCATCAATTAAGGCTTCTACGTATTCATCAACGTATTTTTTTGCACTTTTAATATCCGCACTAATAAACGAGCAATATTTACATCTTGACGGACAAAAAGGAATGAACACAAAAAAATCAGTGCTATCTTCATCGATTTTGTATATGCCTTTTTGAGCGCTTAAAATCTCTTTTATTAAATCCGTTTTTTGCTGACTAACTTTCATTGTGTCAGTAAAAAAACTTTCAAACTCGCCAGTTTCAGCAAGCTCTTGATAAGCAAGTTTTGTCGGTCTTATGCCTGTTAATGCGCCCCAAGGAAGCTCCTTTTCAAAGAACTTTGATAGCGCTTTATAAAGTGACAATTTGGCATATCTTTTAAGCAGCCGTTTATGTTTAATTGCGTCAGTTTGTTCGCCCACAAGATTTCCGTAAGCATAAACCTTGCCGTCTATGGTTATTGTGTTTACAAACTTGCCGTCGCTCTCTTTTAATAGGTGTTTTATTTTCTTGTCGTTGCCACCTACATACAAGTTGACAACTTCGTTAAGGTCGCATCTTAAAAATTCTACGTTTGTATCAATCATATTCTGCAAAAATATTGTATTTTCTCTCTCTTTCAAGAGTGGTAAAATCGTCGTGTCCAGGATAAACCGAATAGTCTCCGTCAAGGCTAAACAATTTTTTTATAGATTTTATCATTTGCTCTCTATCGCCACTCTTAAAATCCGTTCTTCCAACGCTTCCAAAAAAGAGCGTGTCGCCTGTAAATAGTGCGTTATCTACCATAAAACACACTGAGCCGTCTGTATGACCTGGCGTTGCTATAACCTTTATCTCTATGTCGCATATATTCAAAACGTCGCCGTCTTCAAAAGTATAATTGGCAGTTAAATAATCAAATTTTCTGCCAAAATCAATGCTCAAATTATCATCGTTAAGAAGCTTTTTAGCGTCAATTTTACTTATATAAATTTTTGCACCGTCATCTTGCAATTTTTTAGCGTTTCCAGAGTGGTCAAAATGAGCGTGAGTTAATAAAACTGCGTTAATTATAAAGCCATACTGCTCGCTCACCTGTTTTATTTTTTTATAATTCTCTCCACTGTCTATAACAACTGCTTGATTAAAGTCGTTTACCAAAAAATACGAGTTTACGTTTAGTGGTCCTGACTGTAAATGATATAATTTCATCAATTTGCCGTCCTGAAAGCATCTATTATTTTTGAGTCTTGTTTTAGTTTTATTATTAAGTTATCAAGGTCGTCTTTACTATTAAGTCTTATACTAAACTCAATGGTCGCCTGTTTGGTCTTTATATCCGTTCTGCCGTTAGTTGAAACTATGTCGAGCTTTAGCTGAGCAACAGCCGTGGCAACTATTGTTAAAATTTCGGCTTGTGAAAAGCCCACGACTTTTATACTTGCGTTATATGCGCCGTTAACGTCTTCTGTCCAACTGACTTCTATAAGCCTTTCCTTTTCGGTGTTCGTAAGATTTGGACAGTCCTTTCTATGCACGGTCACACCGTGCCCACGAGATATAAATCCAACTATTTCATCGCCTGGAACAGGATTGCAACAACCTGCAAACCTAACAAGCAAACCTGCCATGCCTTTAACTTTTACACCAGTTGAAGCCGACTTTCCACTTTTAAAGTATTTGGTCACTTCTTGTTGTGGCTGGCTCTTTCTTTGATAGTCGATAAGTTTAACTATAACCTGATTTGCTGAAACTGCACCATAGCCAATAGATGAGAACATTTCTTCTTGGCTGTTAAACGCCATTTTGCTTGAAATATGATTAAAAGCCTCGTCAGAAAGCAAATCGCTTAAAGAGTAGCCCCTGCGCTTTGCTTCGGCATCGAGCATAACTTTGCCCATCTTGCCGTTTTCTTCTTTCATTTCTTTTTTAAAGAATTGTCTTATCTTAACCCTTGCGCTTGAGCTTTTTACAATTTTAAGCCAGTCCCAAGACGGACCTTTTGAGTTTTGGGAAGTTATTATTTCAACCACGTCGCCTGCAGTTAAAACTGTGTTTAGTGGCACAATCTTTGAGTTAACTTTTGCGCCGACGCATTTATTTCCTACTGCCGAGTGGATATTATATGCAAAGTCAAGTGGCGTTGCTTCTTTTGGAAGACTTATAACGTCCCCTTTAGGCGTGAATACTAAAACTTCAGAACTATAGATGTCACCCTTAAGTGAGTTTAAGAATTCCTTGCTGTCTTTTAAGCCACCCTGCCACTCCATAACTTCTCTAATCCAAGATAGACGTGTGTCAAGGTCATCTGCAACTTGCTTTTTCTCTTTATATTTCCAATGCGCTGCGATTCCATACTCTGCAGCATGGTTCATTTCGTACGTTCTTATTTGAATTTCAAAAATTTTGCCGAAATTGGTGACTACAGTAGTGTGAAGTGAGCGATACATATTTGGCTTTGGTGTTGCGATATAATCTTTAATTCTACCAGGCACAGGTTTCCATACGTGGTGAATTTTGCCAAACACTTCATAGCACTCGTCAACCGTGTTTACTAAAATCCTAATAGCAACAAGGTCGTAAATTTGGTCAAGCGTTTTACTGCGCTCTTTCATCTTTCTATAGATGCTGTATAAGTGCTTCTTTCTGCCATACACTTCGCCACTAACGTTAGAGTCGCTTAAAATTTGCTTAACTTCGCTAAGCACTTGGTCAACAAAATCGGTGTTGGCTTTTACTCTTTCTTCAATGTTGGTGGTGAGATATTCGTAAAAATCCGGCTCTAAATATTTTAAGCATAAATCTTCAAGCTCGCACTTTACTTGAGAAATTCCCAAGCGATGCGCAAGCGGCGCATAGACGTCGAGCGTTTCTCTAGCCATACGCTGTTGTCTTTCCATTGACAAGAAATTAAGCGAACGCATATTATGAAGTCTATCTGCAAGCTTGATTATGATAACTCTTATATCCTTTGCCATTGCAACGAATATTTTTCTAAAGTTCTCGGCTTGCTCTTCTTCTTTTGACGTAAACTGGATTTTGTCAAGTTTGGTCACACCTAAAACGAGTTCTAAAACTTCTTCGCCAAACTCTTTTTTGATGTCTCCTTCAGAAACGGGCGTATCTTCGATAACGTCGTGCAAAAAGGCTGCTGCAACAGTTGCCGAGTCTAGCCCTAAATCAATCAAAATCTGCGCAACGGTACAAGGGTGGGAAAAATATTCTTCACCCGAAGCACGCTTTTGGTTAGCGTGCGCTCTTTTTGCAAAGTCATAGGCACGTTTAAGTAGCGCTACGTCTTTGCCGTTATATTTTTCTTCAATGCGCTTTAATATATCAAACATAATTTCCCTTTAATAGTACAATTTTACTATATAGTTTGGAATTTGTCAATGCGTTTTTTGTTTTTTCGTTATAAGTAAAAACTTTGTTTTTTACTGAGAATATTTCAAGTTCGATAAACACTTTTATTACAAATAAAAAGCTTTCTTTTTCAAAGCCAGCTGAATATGAGTTTACAAAATCGACAAGGTCGTAAACAGGCTTGTTCTTCAAAGTTAACAAATATGAATATACTTGCGAAAAATACTCTCTTTCAACACTTAAATTCTTTACAAAATCATACCCCACTAGGTCTTTTACAACGTAGGTTTTTGCTGTGTTATTTTGAACCAATAATGGCTTATCGAGATATATTACCCTTTCATATCCATCAGGAATCTCAGACGGAGCATAAACTATTTCACTAATTAAATTTTTGCTCTCAACTTTATCAAAGGTTGTATTTAAATATTTTAATTGCTTATACTCGTCAAGATTATCTATATCGTTTATAACGTAAAGCGTGCCAACCTTTTCGTGTGGTGGCAGATTATTTTTATCAAGCGATTTAAACTCACCTTGCTCGCCATAAACACCCTCTAATTGACTGTTTATTGCGTTTAATCTTAAAAGCGATAAGTCGCTATAAATTGGTTTGACTGCCCTTACGTATCCTTTTATGTATTCTTTTCCCTTAAAAGTAGAAACGTTTACTTCAAACACAACTTTTTTTGGCACTGGTAAATTTAACGTGCTAACGTCTTTCTCACCGTTAAAATTAAGCATTTCCAAACACTCTGTTTTAAAAGTATAATGTGGCGAATTTTCTTTTAATGGACTTGCTTTTACCTTGCCGACTTCCGTGCAAAACAAAGGGCTTTTATTGCCTACGCCAAACGGCTCTAAAAGTTCGATTTCTTTTGCAAATTGCTTTGGAAATTCACCTTCAATCTCCCACTCCACATAGGTGGTTGGCGTTGTGTCTAGCGCCACATAGTGCTCGCTTATATACTCGTTTAATGCCCTTT
Organism: Christensenellaceae bacterium; assembly: GCA_045587465.1. Lineage (GTDB taxonomy): Bacteria > Bacillota > Clostridia > Christensenellales > Borkfalkiaceae > UBA1259. Next base: position 16,346 of record JAZNCJ010000031.1, on the reverse strand, counting down.
CAAACGACAAAAAGTTTTGCTTAGAAAGCGACACGCCTGCCGCTTGCGAATGCCCACCAAAGCACATTAACAAATCTTTGTTTGCATTAATAGCTTCGTAAATATTTATACCATCTACACTTCTTGCAGAGCCTTTTAAAAAGTCTTCTTGCCCAGCAAAAACTATAACTGGACGAGCAAAGTCTTCAACAAGTCTTGCGGCAACTATGCCCACAAAACCCGTTTGCCAATTTTCGTCCTTAACCAAAATCACGTTGCGTTTATTAAGTGAGTATTTTTTTATTTTTTCCTTTGCTTCACGGTAAATTTTATCACACCAAGTTTGCCTTTCAACGTTATAAGTGTTTAGTTTTACTGCTAGGTCGTAAATTTCATTTGGGTCTTGACTTGTAAAAAGTGTTAGCGCACAATTTGCATCGCCCATTCTGCCACCTGCATTAATGCGTGGCGCAATGGTGTATGCAAGCGTTTGCGAAACTATGGCCTTTACATTGTCCCCAAGTAAATATTTCATACATAGGCGAAGCTTTTTCGGATTGTTAAAAAGTTTTAAGCCTTCTGCCACTATATCCCTATTTTCATCAATAAGGTCCATACTGTCGGCAACAGTTGCAAGGGCAACGAAATCTAAATAATTGTTTGCTTTGTCGCCTATAAGAGCATATCCTAATTTATAAGCAACGCCTGCACCACATAACCCGTCAAACGGATATTTTTCCCCAATAAGTTTTGGATTTATTTTTATGCAGTCTGGCAAAATTTCAGGTGGCTCGTGATGGTCAGTGACAATCACGTCAATACCTAACTCTTTAATTAATGATATTTTATCATAATCGCTTATCCCACAGTCGACCGTTATTAAAAGGTCTATATTATAGCTGTCTTTTAGATTTTTAATAGTTTCTAAATTAAGACCATATCCTTCACTGCGCTCTGGGATATACATTGTAATTGAATTAATGCCATAATCTTTTAAGCAGTTGTATAAAACGGTTGTAGCACAAACACCATCAGCATCATAATCCCCAAAAATAAGAAGGTTTTGTGCTTGAAGTTTAGCCTCTTCAATGCGATTTACTGCGCTTTCTATTCCACTTAGCATAAACGGACTGTGAAAACCTTTTTTGCTTGGGTTTAAAAAGCGTTTTACTTTTTCAGCAGTGTCTAGTTTACGATAAAACAAAAGCCTTGCAGTATCAAACGTGATATTGCAACTTAAAGCAATGCTTGTTATTAATTGCTCATTCTCTCTATTTAGTTGTTCTCCATAAACTATTTTCATATTGCTTTTAAAATCGAATAAGGCGAAAAAAGATTTCGCCTTAAAAATTAATCAAAATTCCCTTTTCTGCTGTTTATTCTTGTTCAACCGACTTTTTCTCAATTGATTTTGCATTTTTGTGTTTTCCCTTAATAGCCGTCCAAATTAAAGGAGTCATAAAGTAAGCACATAAAGCAGAAACCAAACCAGCAACTAAAAGTTGTCCACCAATAATTAAAAGGTATCTCATAAAGAAAGCTGAAACAGCTACGCTTGCTATAACGATAGCAACTAATACGTATACATATTTTTTAAGTTCAGTTTTGCTAACGTTATTTGCAATTTCATTAACAGAAAATTTGTTTACCACCGTATTTTTAAGCTCTTCTCTATATCTAGAAACGGTTGAAACTGAAAGCAACGCACCGAGCGCACCTGCAAGCATTGCAGAAAATTCAACAAATGGTACGGCTGGAATACGTGTGATTGCAAGCATTGCTATAAATGCTATTACCGATGCAACTGACGAGCAAACAACTGCAACTGCACTTGCAAGTTTATTCATAATTAGCATATAAACAAAGATTGCAACGATTGCTATGCCATATGCAAGCACCATCTTAAGTGGTTGCACAAGACTTCCTTGTCCCACATAGTTGCATACAACTACAACTTCGTTATTGCCCATTTGTGGATTTAGACTAAGCTTTGCGTCAAGAATTTGTTTCAACTGTTCAACGATTGATGTTTGGTCATCGTTAAATTTGTAGATAAGACTCATTCCATCTTCTTGAATTTGAATTGCTTCAACTGAAACGTTTTCGTCTTCAAAGAATTTGTCCGTTGTTTCTTTCATCGTTGCTTTAATAGAATCGTCATCGATAGCAACACTAACGTTGATTTCATATCTATCGCTATAATCGATAGGTTTGTTTAATCCGAAAATACCAAGTAGCGTCATACCGACAACTAATATTACTAAACAAGAAATTACAAAATATTTCATTTTATTCATTACGCCACTACTCATAATTACACCTCTTCCGCTTCAATTTCTGCTTTGTTGATGCTAAAGAATTTTTCCTTATTGCTAACAAGTGGCAAAATTAATGTATTGAACATTCTTGTAAACACTAAGCAACAAATTACCGATACGATAGTGCCTATACCAAACGTGATTGCAAAACTTTTTACAAGTCCAGTTGTAAAGATAAAAAGCAATAAACTTATTATACCAACTACAACGTGCATATTAATGGTTGGTAAAAGAGATTGCTTAAAACCTTTATTTATAGATGCTTTTATGGTTTTTTGAGTGTTTTCAAAACTGTTTTTGATTTTTTGTAGCAATGAAAGCATTCCAAACACACAAACGATTGTTGCACCGAATATACCTACTATGCTACCTAAGTTTACAACAATTCCTGGCACACCGATAAGTAGCCACGTCTCAGCTAAAATAAAGATAAGCGTTGAAAGCGATGCCATAATGCCAAGACCTTTATAGATGACTATCATAAGCGCAAGCACAAGCACGATAAAGGTTATAATCGCAACCATGCTCTTCAATGCTAAATCTTCGCCAAAGGCAGATGTGATTTCAATACCCTTGCCGTCGTTTTCAATGTCGTATCTATATTCAATTCCACCAAACTTAAAGAGCAGTGTCATTTGTTTTGCCCATTGCTCTGAACTTGCAGATAAAGCCATTTCTCTTCCGTCGTTTTCAAAATAAGACGTATCAAATGGGTTATCTTCAGTTGATTTAAATATCTCAACTTCTTCGCCGTTTTCATCAACGCCACAAGTTATTCTCAAATAGTATACTGAACCATCGATAATTTCTAACAGTTCTTTTTTGCCTTGCTCTGTAAACTTTATAGTAAATACGTAAGCATCTTCACTCGCTTGGCCATTATAAGTAGCGTCTTCAATAACGTCAATATCTTCTAAAATTTGAGTTGTTGGGTCTACTTCTGTGCCACCATAGAATTTAAGCTCACCATAAGCTGCAGCAATAAATATATCACTGTCGGAATTTTCCGTGCTTTTTACTTCTACTCTAATATCAAAGTCTTGAACGTTCTCGTCTGTACTTTTAACGGTTTTAACCATATAAGTTGTGTATCCCAAAAACTCAAGTCTTTGACCAATTTCACTGGCCACCTCTTTTGTTTGCTCTTCACTTACTTGTTGGTCTTCCTCGCTTTGGTTTAAGGTTAAATTGTAATATACACCACCAACCATATCGTAATCTAACTCTATTGCGCCGACTGCCGAGTTATAATCTTTAACTCCAATTTCAAAGCGCAAAAAAGTCATAGTTAAGACTATAGCTAAAATCACGCTTATTATCGTCAATAAAGTAATCGACTTTCTTTTGCTCATTTTTGCCTCCAATACTTCACCGAATTTATCGTTAATTAGAAATTATTTAATTCTTCAAGCATTTTTTCAAGGTCTGCACCGTGAACTTCTGCTGCTTCGCCAACAGTTTCGCCGTGTGCAAGCGCACAACCTAAACAGTGCATACCATAAGACATCAATATGTCACCAGCGTTTGGATTGAGTTGAATTGCTTCGAAAATTGTTGTGTTTTCAGTTATTTTCTTTTCCATAATTTTTATCTCCTATATAATCAAGTATTGCCTTTTGCTCAAGTTTTAAGCACCTAGCATTTTTTTACTATATTATTATATATTTTTTTTTATATTAAGTCAAGGCTATTTGATATTTTAGTAAAATTTGTAAGACAAAATATGCCAAAATTTTCTTTTCTCGGTTATCTTTGAATAATACAGCCAAACTAAGTCAACTCTTACCAAACCCACGCCAAAGCAAAGGGGGCTACGACTGTAGCCCCCCTTTCCTTTGGAGCAGGTGATGAGAATCGAACTCACAACCACAGCTTGGGAAGCTGTTGTTTTGCCACTAAACTACACCTGCTTATTTCACAAAATTGCTTTTGTGAAATTATAATAAACCGTATAAAATTAAGCCTAAAACTGCTGAAATTACAATGAGCAGTATTGGCGAAATCGCTTTTTTTGTTTTTCCTTTTACAAACATACTAATGCCTGCAATGATTAAAAAAATTATAAGCGCCTTATAATCAAACTTTATGGTGCTTGTTTTGATATTTGAAAACCCAAAAATCACCTGCATTATTATGGTAATTCCCGTGCCAACGATAAGCCCAACAACAACCGGCCGTATACCACTCAAAAAAGCTTTTACACCGGCAAATTTAAGTAGCCCTTTCATCACCGATGCTATGATTAAAATAATGATAAAAGACGGCAAAATTACGCCGAGCGTTGCGCACGTTGCGCCTAAAAATCCTGCCTGACTTGAGCCGACAAAGGTTGCCATATTTATTGCAATAGGACCTGGCGTGCTTTCAGAAACGGCAATAAAATTTAATATTTGGTCGCTAGATAGCCAGCCGTTTGAAACCACTTCGCCTTGAATAAGTGGTATCATTGCATATCCACCACCAAACGTAAATAGCCCTATTTTAAAGAAAGTTAAGAATAATTCCAAGTAAATTATCATTATTCGCCCCCCTTCGTATCGCCATCTTTGTTTTGGGCTTTTTCAGTTTTTTTAAGGTGCGTGATTAAGTATGTGATTACACCGACCAATCCACCCACTAAAATATAATAAATTGTAGAAAAACTAAGTTGTGGGAAAAATAACGTAAACGACACAATTCCTAAAATGGTTAGCGTGCATAACGTCACGTTAAAAAAGTTGCGTTTTGTTTTTTTAAGCATTTTTATTCCAGCAGAAATTATTAAAAAGCAAACGCAAGCCTGTATGCCGTTAAAAGCATATTTTACTGCCTCAATCTTGATAAAAGCATCATAAAAAATTGAGATTATAAAAATTATGATTAAAGACGGCATCGCAACGCCGAGCGTTGCAAATATAGAGCCTAAAACGCCACACCTTTTATAACCGATATAGGTTGCACTGTTTACTGCAATAGGGCCTGGCGTGCTTTCAGCAATGGCAATTAAGTCGATAAAATCATCGTGCTCAAGCCACTTTTTGCGCTCGACAAGTTCACGCTCTAATATCGCTATCATTGCGTATCCCCCACCAAAAGTGAAAAGTCCTATTTTAAACATTGTCCAAAATAATAGTAATGCCGTTTTAATTTTTTTCATAATTATTTTTATTATAAATAATTACTTGCATTTTTGCAAGTGTTTTTAGGCCGTGATTTTTTTAAGATAAAATTTTGTCAAGTATATATGACACTTTTATAAAAATAAAGTCTTTTAATGCAAAAACGCACACCTTGTTTGGCGTGCGTTTTTAACTTAACGTTATGCTAAAATTTTTATTGCTTCAAACACGAATGGAAGGGTTGCAAGCGCTAAAACGTATGATATAAAGCACATCTTTGCGCCTTCCGTGCTGTCAATCCCAGCTGATTCTGGATAGACAACGACGTTCATTCCAACAGGGATTGATATTGATGCCGTTAAAATTATAAACAGCTCTCCCCTAATACCTATTAAATATGCAATCGAGCCTAGTAAAAGTGGTATTATAAGCAACCTTATTAACCCTACGACGTATGGTTTCCAAGACGTAAATAATTTTAATAACGGCACGTTTGCCAAAACTGCGCCTGTAAGTAGCATTGCAGTTGCGCTTAAGCAATTTGCCGATAAATTAAGAAGATTTACTGCGTATGCTGGCAATTCTATAGGTAAAAGCCCCAAGGTGATGCCCAACATTATGCCGATAAACGGAGCTGAAGTTAAAAATCTAAAATTAGACTTCCAATTAGTTTTTATATTTTTATTCAATGTGTTTTCTACGCCCTCTGGCGTATCTGCAATCTTAGTGGTTAAGATTTGATAGCCATATGTATATATAGCAATCGTTTGAGGCACGCAGAAAAGTATCATGCTCGCTTTTACCGATTCGCCAAATACTGCACCGACAACAGGATATCCAAAATAAGCGATATTTGCAAATGCCAACGCATATCTTAATATGTTTTTTTCCATTTTGTCCTTGCCTAATAGCTTAGCGAAAGGAATAGCAACAAATATTATTATCAGCGCTACAGCCGTTCCTGCAAGTATGTAGGTAAGATATTCGGTTATTCTTTGAATAGTAAGCTGAGTTGAAAGGCTTACAATTGAATAACATGGTCCGAACAAATTAACTAAAAGTCCTGCAAGAACTTTTTTGCCACTTTCGTTAATTATTTCTTTTTTTCGTAAAAAGTATCCTGTAAATATAAAAATTAACAGTATACTAACTTGCTCTAACGTTTTAGTAAATACCATAATTTCCTTTTGTTTATAATATTTTGCTAAAAATTTTCTCTGCCCAGTTTTTGACAGAGAAAATTTTAGTTTTAGTTTAAGATTTATTATCTTTTCCAGTTTAAGTCGTAGTGAACGTCGTAAGCTTTTTCTTCATCTGTATATTTACGAACTGTAGTGTCAACAACCTTGCCGTCGTTATACTTTCTGTCGTTAATAGCTTCTGTTGTGCCCATAACCGTCACGTTAAGTTGACGATGTCTTGCACGTACTTGGTCCCAGTCGATGAAATAAACGTGTGCGAATTCGCCACCGTCTAAAACGCCGTCTTTAATCGTCATTGTTTCGCTTCTGCCAAAGAATACTGAACGGAGGTGACCGTCTGTGTTAAGACTTGTGTGGTCGCCAGGTTCGTTTACGTAACGGCCGAATTGAGAGTGGATTGGACCTGGGTGCATATATTCATTTGTTTCTGAATAGTCAGGAACGATTTTTTGCATAATCTTTAGTAGGTCGTGTTGTAAATACTCTAAATCATATAGGTCAATATCGTGTGAGCATTCTTGAACCATAACTGAACAAGTTGTGTGGTGTGATGCGATTGCAACTGTTCCGTTTTTAATGCCTGATTCTTTTACGATTGCAAGAATATCACTCGTCACGTCGTGAAAAGTTGGTCTCCAGCCTTTTGATTGAAGTTCGATTTCTTTTTGAAATACCTTAAATTCCATAATTTTTCTCCTTTATTTGTTTAATTATATTTTTATAAAATTATTTTCTTGTTTCATCATAAGCACGGCGAACTGCTGCAATCATTTCTTCAGCGAGTGCAAGTGGGTTTTCTGCCTTTGCAATTGCTGACGAGCATCCTGATGCTGATGCGCCTGCTTTGATTATGTTATAACAATCTTCGCCCTTAGAAATACCTGCTGATGGGAAAGGTTTGATGTCTGGGTTGATTTCTCTAATTACCCTGATAACTTCATCAACGTATTCCTTGTCTGCAGGTTTTCCTGTGCCGATAAGTTCAGATGGCTCTGCAACTAAAATGTTTGGGCCAAGCTTTGCAATAGCCTTAACTTCTTCAATTGAGTCTGCACATACCATTGTTGCAAGACCAAGCTCATCTGCCCTTTTGATTGCCTTTTCAATCTCTTCTAACGTAAGCTTTCTTTCAGCGTGGTTAAGCATAACGCCAACAGCGCCAGCAGCTTTAACAGCCTCTGGAAGTGTTCTGCCCATGCCTCTACCTACTGGAATACTGTCCATATGTTGTGAATAAACGTGAACTCTTTTAACGTTTTTTGCAACGTTATAAATTTCGGTGTCTGGAATATCCAAAACAACGTCCACGTTATACTTTTCAGCAAGCTTATCAAGGCCTTTTGCCATTTCCACTAAAGTTTCGCCATACATATAGCATTTTGGGCCATATTCAAAAAATGGTTCGCTAATTTTATAATCTTTTACCATAATATTTCTCCGTTTTTTATTTTATTAAAAAAGTGCTTTGTCATTTAGTCTTTCGCCAACAGCCCCACCTGGGTGTGTGACGGCAAACTGCTCGATTTGAAAGTTTGTTTCTTCCAAGATTGCAGTTTGGATTGCGTGTGAAATCATGCAAAGTGACGTTGTTGAAGTTGTGCCTTGAGCGTTATATCTATCACACTCTTTGTTTACGTATTGCTTAATAACAACGTCTGCGCCGAGAGCGAGTGGCGAATCTAAATTTTCTGTTATAGAAATAATTTTAACGCCTTTCTTCTTGCAGATGTCAAGTATTGGAAGAAGTTCTTTTGTCTTGCCACCACGTGATGCGAAAATCATTGCGTCGCCCTTTTTAAAATAGCCTGTGCCACCGTGAACTGCCTCTGCTGGTGAAACAAATTTTGCTGGCTGGTCTATACAGCAAAGTAAGTGTGACAAATGTTGCATTATTATACCAGAGTGGCCACAGCCCGTTGTGCCGATACGCTCTGCATTAATCAAGATTTCTATAGCCTTAGAAAACTCTTCTTCGTTAAGGTGGTTAAGCATTTCGGTTATACAGTCTGCTTCGGTTTTATAAGCATCTTTCACCCATTTTAAAGTTTCTTTTTTCATAGTAGTTTCCTTATTTTGTTAATTTCTTGTATTATAAACTATGCTAGGTCGTTTGTCAACCTAAAATGTAAAAATTGAAAACACTAAAAATTGTATTTTTAGTCGTTAGCCTTCGTTTCGCAATAAATGCAACGATATACCTTATTTTGCTCATCAACGAGCTTAAACAAGTGGTCAATGCCCGGCTCTACACTTGTTATACACCTTGGATTTTTGCATTTAATGACGTTTTTGAGCATTTCTGGTAGCTCAATCTTTCTCTTGTTGCAAATCTTTCCATCTTTAATCGTGCTAACGGTTGCTTCTGGAGTCATATAACCTAAAACGTTAACGTCTATGTCTATAATTTCATCGATTTTAATAATGTCTTTTGTGCCTGTTTTTTTGCTTGGAACGTTTTTGATAAGCGCAACCGGACAAGATAGTTCGCCAAGCTCTAAAAAGTCATAAATTTCCTTGCCTTTGCCTGCTTTTATGTGGTCTATTACTATACCGTTTTTGATAGGGTCTATAATCATAATCTATCTCCTAATCCAAATTCAATAACTTGAGTATTAGCGCCATTCTTATAAGCCTGCCGTTATATGCTTGCTTAAAGTAGCACGCCCTCTTGTCGCTGTCAACGTCAACAGAGATTTCGTTTACTCTTGGAAGTGGGTGAAGTATACTCAAGTCTTTCTTTGCCTTTTCAAGTTTTTCCATATCGAGAATATAACTATCTCTAAGTCTTAAATAATCGTCTTCGTTGAAAAACCTTTCTTGTTGAACTCTTGTCATATAGAGTATATCAAGTTTAGGGATTGCCTTTTCTAAACTATCCGTTTCAACGTAATCCATCTTATTTTTATCCATAACGTCTTTTTTAACGTAGTCAGGAAGCTTAAGTTCATCTGGCGATATTAGAACAACTTTTATGCCCTTATATCTCGCTAAGGCTTGAATAAGTGAGTGAACTGTTCTACCAAACTTTAAGTCTCCACAAAAACCTATCGTAAAGTTATCTAGTCTGCCCTTTTCGGTCTTGATTGTCAAAAGGTCTGTTAGTGTTTGCGTTGGGTGGTTGTGCCCACCATCGCCAGCGTTTATAATTGGAACGCTTGAAACGTTTGATGCAACCAGTGGTGCGCCTTCTTTTGGGTGGCGCATTGCGATAATGTCTGCATAACAACTTACAACTCTAATTGTATCCGATAAGCTTTCGCCCTTTGACGACGAAGAGCTGTTTGCATCTGAAAAGCCTAAAACGCTTCCACCAAGCGAGAGCATTGCTGACTCAAAAGAAAGCCTTGTTCTTGTCGATGGCTCGAAAAACAGCGTTGCGAGTTTTTTGCACTTACATTTTTCTTGGTATTTTTGTGGATTTTTTTCAATATCCTCGGCAATATGTATTAGACTATCAATTTCTTCAACCGAAAAGTCTGTTATTGCTAATAAATTTTTCATAATTTCCCCTTTGCAACTATGCTTTTATCCAACTTTCGTCAGATGGATTGTCTCTAAACGCTTTAAGTCTATTAACGTCGTCTTTTTCAATATAACCCGTCTCTGCAGCAACTTCGATAACTGTATCAAAGTCTGTGAGCGATACGTTTTTGACGTTTGCTTCCTTTAATCTTTCCAAGCCCTTTTTCATACCATAGGTATATATGCTAACAATTCCTAAAACTTCAGCACCTGCTTCTCTTAAAGCATCAACAACGTCTATGCAACTTCCACCTGTCGAGATAAGGTCTTCAATTACAACAACCTTTGTACCTTTATCTAACTTGCCTTCGATTTTGTTGTTTCTGCCGTGGTCTTTACTGCTACCTCTAACGTAGCCCATTGGCATACCTAAAATGTGACCTGCGATTGCAGCGTGTGCGATTCCTGCCGTGCTTGTACCGAAAAGCGCCTCAGCTTCTGGGTATTCTTTTTTAACAGTTTCAGCAATTGCCTTTTCAACGATATCACGAGACTCTGGCGCTGTTAAGATAAGTCTATTGTCGCAATAAATTGGGCTTTTAATTCCACTTGCCCAAGTAAATGGCTTATTTGGGCGAAGGAAAACTGCCTTGATTTTTAATAAGTTTTGTGCAACGATTTTTGCTATTTCCATAATAAAACTCCTTTTTTTCTTACGTTTATATTAGCCTAAAAACTCTTTTACGCATTGTCTATAAGCTTTTACAGGGTCATCTGCGCCTGTGATTGAACGCCCAACAACTATGTAGTCAGAGCCTAATTCTCTTGCCAGTGCTGGGGTTGTCACTCTCTTTTGGTCGCCAACAGCGTCCCCAGCGAGCCTTATGCCTGGTGTGATTGTTAAAAACTCTTTGCCACAAACTTCTTTTACTTTGCCAGCTTCTAGTGGAGAGCAAACAACACCGTCAAGCCCACTATTTTTTGTGTTTAGCGCATAGCTCATAACAACTTCGTCAAGAGGCTTTTCGATTAAAAGTTCACTAGTCATAAGTTCTTGGTTTGTTGAAGTTAGTTGTGTGACAGCAATAAGAAGTGGTCTTGTGCCGTCTGGTCTTGTTAAGCCTTCTAAAGCGCCTTTCATCATAACCGAGCCACCACCAGCGTGTAGGTTAACCATATCAACGTCAAGTGCTGACAAAACTGACATTGATTTTTTAACCGTGTTTGGAATATCGTGAAGCTTAAGGTCTAAAAAGATTTTGTGCCCACGGCGTTTAATTTCTTTTATGATTTGGTTTCCACTTGCATAGAAAAGTTCCATACCCACTTTTAGGTATGGCTTTTCTACTCCGTCAAACTTGTCTAAAAAACTGAAAAGTTGTTCTGCGCTGTTAAAATCACACGCAATTATTACGTCTTTATTAATCATTTGTGTGCCTCACCTATAATATCTGTTAAGTTTTCAATTTTGTATTTATTCATAACGTATGGCAAGTTGTTGATAATATCCCTACAAGCATAAGGATTAACTAAGTTTTCTGCACCGACTTGAACGGCTGATGCCCCTGCCATCATCATTTCTATAACGTCTTCTGCTGTTGCCACCCCACCTATTCCCATAATCGGTAGTTTAACTGCTTGATATACTTGATATACCATTTTGAGTGCGATAGGGAAGATTGCCCTTCCTGAAAAACCACCCATTTTGTTAGCAATTATCGGCTTACGAGTTTTAAGGTCTATTCTCATACCTTGTGAAGTATTGATTAAGCTTATGCCGTCTGCCCCACCTTGCTCGCACGCTTTTGCAATCTCAACAACATCGGTCACGTTTGGTGTAAGCTTTATAAAGAGCGGTTTATTAGTCACCTTTCTTACAGCTTTAACAACTGCCTCAGCGTTTTGTGGGCTTGTGCCAAAGCTCATTCCACCATTGTGGACGTTTGGACAACTTATATTAACTTCTATAATTTGAACGTCCTTAACGCCGTCTATCTTTTCACAACAGTGTACGTATTCTTCTATAGAAAAACCACTGATATTCGAGATGATAGGTTTATAATAAACTTTTCTTAGCTTCGGAATTTCTTTTTCTATAACTGCATCGATGCCTGGATTTTGAAGACCTATAGAGTTGATTAGACCTGCCGTGCACTCTGCAATTCTTGGCGTTGGGTTGCCAAACCTTGCTTCTTTTGTTGTGCCCTTAATAGAGATTGCGCCGAGAATATTTATATCATAAATGTCGTTAAATTCATAGCCAAACCCAAAAGTTCCACTAGCAGGAATAACAGGGTTAGTTAGTTCAACGCCACAGAGCGTAGTTTTTGTGTTTACCATATTATTTCCTCCTTTTGAAGAACTGGTCCGTCTTTACAAATTCTCTTGTTGCCATATTTTGTCTTGCAAGAGCAACCCATACAAGCACCAAAACCACAGCCCATACGTTCTTCAAACGAATACGAGCCACCTACTTCGGTTGCTGAATAAACTGCTTTAAGCATTGGTTCTGGTCCACAGCAATAAACGTGAGAATAATTTTCAACTTGTTTTATAGCGTCGGTGACAAATCCTTTTACGCCATAACTGCCATCGACCGTTGAAACTAAAACGTTTGCGCCAAGATTTTTGAATTCTTGTTCATAAAATATTTCTTCTTTTGTATTGAAACCTAAAATAACAGTCACTTTTTTGCCTTGCGCTATTAGGTTCTTTGCTAAGTTATATAGTGGTGGAACGCCAACGCCACCACCGATTAGTAGTGGTCTGTCCCCTGCAAATTCGGTAAAGTATCCGTTGCCGAGTCCAACTAAAATATCAAGTTTTGTGCCACTATCTAGCCAGCTCATTTGTTCTGTGCCTTTGCCCACAACTTTATATATGATTGTAAGCAAACCATCTACATAGTCGCAAACAGATATTGGACGGCGAAGATACAAACCGTCAAGCTGAATATTTACAAACTGACCTGGACGCTCTATGCCACTTGTGTCGCCAGCAAGCGTCATTTTATACACTGAGTCAGTCAATTTTTCATTTGTTTGAATTGTAAAAATAACCTTTTTCAAAATTTTGCTCCTTTTATTTATTTTAGATAAATTTTTCCCTTGTCTTTTGCTTTCTATACAAACCTGTGCTTACATTTTAAGCATCGATTGTTGAAATGCAAAGGGTTGTTTCTTCTAAAACGTCTAAAAGAACTCTAACCGTATCTAGAGCTGTGAACATAGTCACGTTGTTTTCAACGGCTGCACGCCTTATTTGATAGCCGTCGCTTGCTTCGCCTAAAGAATTTACTGCTCGTGTGCTGATAACGTACGTGACGTAGCCTTTACGAATAGAATCTAAAATTTCTTCACTGCCTTCGCTGATTTTTGCCTTTACTCTTGTTCTAATTCCATTTTTCTTTAAGAAATTTGCAGTGCCGATTGTCGCTTCAATATTAAAGCCGAGATTATAAAATCTTCTAACGAGTGGAAGTGCTTCTTCCTTGTCGCAGTCTGCAACTGAAACTAAGAGAGTGCCGTAGTTCATAACGTTCATACCAGATGCTTGTAGTGCTTTATAAAGAGCTCTATTAAGCTTATCGTCATAGCCGATTGCTTCGCCAGTAGATTTCATTTCTGGTGATAGGTATGCGTCGAGGCCTTTTAATTTGTTGAACGAGAAGGCTGGCACTTTTACGTACCAACGTTTCTTTTCTGCTGGGTAAAGTTCGGTAATGCCTTGCTCTTTTAAGCTTTGACCTAAGATAACCTTTGTGCCGATGTCAGCGAGCGAATAGCCTGTTGACTTTGATAAAAATGGCACGGTTCTTGATGAACGTGGGTTTACTTCGATTACGTAAACGTCTTCGTTTTTGTCAACGATAAATTGGATGTTGTATAAGCCCACGATACCTACGCCAAGACCTAATTTCTTGCCGTATTCTAAAATCTTATCTTTTGCTTTTTGGCTAACTGAGAAGGTTGGATAAACGCTGATACTATCGCCAGAGTGAATACCTGTTCTTTCAATAAGTTCCATAATACCTGGGATAAATACGTCTTTGCCATCGCAGACGGCATCGATTTCAAGTTCCTTACCAACGATATATTTATCAACTAGAATTGGGTGGTCCTTGCCGATGTCAACTGCATTTTTAAGATATTGTCTTAATCCTTCTTCGTTGCCAACAATTTGCATTGCCCTTCCACCAAGCACGTATGATGGACGAACAAGCACAGGATAGCCAATTTGCTCTGCTACTTTAACGCCGTCTTCAACACTAAACACTGCCTGTCCTTTTGGCTGTGGTATGTTAAGCTTTGTCATAATCTTTTCAAAAGCGTCTCTATCTTCGGCATTGTTGATTGCTTCGCAGTCTGTACCGATTAGTTTTGCGCCCCTTTTCATAATAGACTCTGCAAGGTTGATTGCAGTTTGCCCACCAAGAGATGTGATAACACCTTGTGGGTTTTCAAACTCAACTATGTTCATAACGTCTTCTGTTGTAAGTGGCTCAAAATAAAGCTTATCACTTACTGTATAGTCGGTTGAAACTGTTTCTGGGTTGTTGTTTATGATGATGGCTTCTCTGCCACTATCTTTAATAGTTTTAACTGCGTGAACTGTTGAATAGTCAAACTCAATGCCTTGACCAATTCTAATAGGTCCACTGCCAAGCACCAATGTTTTTTGCTTGTCTGTTAAAATTGATTGATTTTCGCCTGTATAAGTCGAATAGAAGTATGGGATATAAGCGCCACTATAAAGGGTGTCAACCATTTTGTAAACTGGCTTGATGCCGTGTTCTTTTCTAAATTTATTAACTTCAAGCTCTGTGCTTGAATATAGATGTGCAATATATTGGTCAGAAAAACCCATAACTTTTGCTTTTCTTAAAATTTCAACGTCAAACTTGTTGGCTTTAAGCTCTTTTTCCATATTAACGATATCAAGAATTGTGTTAAGGAAAAGCTTTGTTATCTTTGTGATTTGGTGAATTTTATCCACGCTTTCACCACGCCATAATAATTCTGCAACGGCAAAGATATTATCTGCCCTAAACTCTTTGATATAGTTGAGTATTTCATCAGTTGGCATATTGTCAAACTTAGCGATATAGAAGTGATTAACGCCAATTTCAAGCGAACGTATAGACTTGAGCATACTTTCAGCAAGGTTAGAGCCGATACCCATAACTTCGCCAGTCGCTTTCATTTGCGTGCCAAGTAAATTTGATGCCGTTGTAAATTTATCAAATGGGAAACGTGGGAATTTTGAAACGATATAGTCAAGCTTTGGTTCTTTGTCAGCCGTTGTGCCTGAAACTGCAATTTCATCTAAGGTCATACCCACTGCAACTTTTGCCGTCACTTTTGCTATTGGATAGCCACTTGCTTTTGATGCGAGTGCTGATGAACGTGATACACGTGGATTTACTTCGATTAAATAATACTTGCTAGACGTTGGGTGAAGTGCGAATTGAACGTTGCAACCACCTTCGATTTGTAGCTCACGAATAATTTTTATCGCTGCATCGTTTAGCATCTTTAAGTCTTTGTCACTTAAAGAAAGAATAGGGGCAACAACTATAGAGTCGCCTGTGTGAATGCCAACTGGGTCAACGTTTTCCATGCCGCAAATCGTGATTGCCTTATCACTAGCATCACGCATAACTTCAAACTCAATTTCCTTATAACCCTTAACGCTCTTTTCTACAAGAACTTGATGCACAGGAGAGAGTTTAAGTGCGTTTTTCATAATTGTTTCTAACTCTTCTTCGTTATCGGCAAAGCCACCACCTGTTCCACCAAGCGTAAATGCTGGGCGAAGAACTACAGGATAACCAATTCTATTTGCTGATTCTTTTGCTTGTTCTATGCTATACGTAATTTCAGATTCTATAACCGGCTCGCCGATTGATTGGCACATTTCCTTAAATAGTTCTCTATCTTCTGCCCTTTCTATTGAACTGACGTTTGTTCCTAAAAGTTTTACCCTACATTCGTCAAGAACGCCTTTTTTAGCAAGTTGCATTGCTAAGTTTAATCCCGTCTGTCCACCAAGTCCAGGAATTATAGCGTCAGGACGCTCGTATCTAATAATTCTTGCAACGTATTCGAGAGTGAGTGGCTCCATATAGACTTTGTCTGCAATGGTCGTGTCTGTCATTATGGTTGCAGGATTTGAATTACATAAGATTACCTCATATCCCTCTTCCTTTAGCGCCAAACACGCTTGAGTTCCCGCATAGTCGAATTCTGCAGCCAAGTCGGAGGCCAAGCGGTCTTAGGAAGACAAGT
>JAZNCJ010000030.1:0-65080 GCA_045587465.1 Christensenellaceae bacterium | reverse complement strand
AAAAGTGGGCTATTGAAAACGGCAAAAACTACTTCTCAGTTGCATCAGGCGGCGCCACGGGTAGAACGTTGCACCCCGACAACATGACAGCAGGTCCTGCATCTTACGGTATGACCGACACTATGGGTAGAATGCATAGTGACGCGCAATTTGCTGGTTCATCATCAGTTCCCGCTCACGTTGAAATGATGGGCTTAATCGGCGCTGGTAATAACCCAATGGTTGGTATGACCGTTGCTTGCGCAGTTGCAGTTCAAGAAGCATTAAATAAATAATTAGGTTTTTACTAACAATTTTAAGGTTTTGAAAATCTTTAGAAATTAATACTTCTATTGTAAAAATCTTATCAAATTAAATTCAATAATAAAACAAATTGGACACATCATTTTATGGCGATGTGTCCAATATTTTAAAATGTAAAAGAAAACAAATTTCTTGACTTTTATTTTCATTAATTGTATAATTATTGCGTTGTAGATTCATACAAAATACTCAAGAGAGGGCCAACTTATGTTATATCCTATATTGTCTTTGGTTTTTTTAGCCGTTGCTATTGCGATTGGCTGTATATTTAAGAAGAACACAGGGATTGTTTCTATTGCACTTGCTTTAATTTTGGCAAGGATAGCAGGCGTTCCTGATAAATTCCTATTAAATGCTTTCGATAGTTCGCTATTTATAAAACTTTTAGGCGTTATGTTTTTGTTTTGCGTTGCGCAAAACAACCAAACCCTTGAAATTATAGCAAAAAAAGCAATTTTGCTATGCAGAGGAAAGGTTAAACTTATTCCTATTGTTTTATTCTTTTTCTCAGCCATAATTTCATTTATTGGTCCGGGACTTATTTCTGCAACTGCACTTGTTTCTGTACTTGCAATAGCGCTTGCCATTGAAGCAGACGTAGAGCCTATAAAATTCTTGTTTTTCGGTGGATTAGGTGCTTTTGCGGGTGGGCTTTCGCCAATAACTCCATCGGGTATAGTTGCAATAACCATATCTGAAGCAGAAGGTATAGTTGGCATTGAATTCTCTATTGCATTTTTTATGTTTATTATAATGCTTTTAATTGCCATAATCTTATATTTCTTTGTGTTCAAGTGGCATAAATACGATGATAGTCAAAACAAAAAAGCCGAGATTTCTAATGACGATAAGTTTGAGATAAAGCACTTGTTTACTATAATAGGCATTGTTTTAGTAGCCTCACTTTCAACAATTTTTAGCATTGATATTGGTTTGATTTCATTTTTAGTTGCAATAGTCTTATGTATATTTGGCTTTGGTAATGAAGCTGAAGCAATGAAAAAAATTCCTTGGAATACCCTTATTATGATAACTGGCGTAGGCGTGCTTACTTCACTTGTAGATAAACTTGGCGGTATAGACCTTTTATCAGACGGCATTAACTTAATATCTGACAAATATACTGCTGCCGCTATAATAACTATATTAGCGGGCGTTATGTCTTGGGTGTCATCTGCGTCAGGTGTGGTTATGCCAACACTTATTCCAACAGTTTCTGTACTTGCCGCATCGGCTGGTGTAAACCCAATAGCACTTGTAACGGCTATTTGTGTTGGTGCAAACGCTGCTGCGTTCAGTCCATTTTCTAGTTGTGGTGGACTTATGTATTCGTCTTATTGTTCAAGTAAAATTGCAACCGAAAAAGGCAAAGATAAACTTTTTTCTAAATTATTCTTGTTGTCGGCATGTTCGATATTAATTACAGCTTTAATAGCGCTAATTGGTTGCTTTAACTGGTTTGTATAAACAATGGTTGGTATGACCGTTGCTTAAAGCAGTTGTAGTCTAAAAGCATTAAATAAATAATTAGTAATAAAAAAATAAAACTGTCCATAAAAAGTGGACAGTTTTTTGTTTATAAATGAAAAGTAATTTCGCCTGAACTTGTTTTTTGCGTTTTTCCGTCAATGTTATAAATTAGCGAGTTGTCATCATCTATATCTAAAACCTTAATTTGCCTTTTCTCATTATCAATTTCAGCAAAAACACATTTGTCTTTTAAGTAATTATTTTCTCTTGCAAGTTTTAAATAATCACTTTTACCTTTTTTTAACTTAATTAAATCGTTTTTTAACGACCTAAAAACTAATTTTTTTAAGTGCTTAAGGTCGTAAATTTTGCCAGTTTTTAAACAAATAGAAGTTGGCAGTGCGTTAAACTCTCCGACAAAATTTTTAGTATTTACGTTTAAACCAATGCCAATAATAATACTTGAAAGTTTGTTATTATCTGAAACGCTCTCTAACAAAATTCCACAAACTTTTTTGCCGTCAATATAAACGTCGTTCGGCCATTTTATAGAAAGGTTTGCTACACTTAGTTTGTTTAGCACTTTCAAGATTGAAACGGCAGAGCAAAGGGATAGGGAAGAGAAATTTTTAACTAATTGTTTGTCTTTTATTAAAACAGAAAACAACAAATTTTCACCCTTTGGGCTAACCCAAGTCCTGCCAAGTCTACCGTGTCCGTCAGTTTGATAGTCGCACGAAACAAAGGTAAAATTCCTTAAGAAGAAACGTCCACGTTTTAAAAACGCAGACGTTGAGTCTAATTCATTAAAATAAAATTTTCTTTTTAAGCTTTTCATATTACAAGAAGATGGTTAGTAAAATACCAGCAGCGATAGCACTACCGATAACGCCAGCCACGTTTGGACCCATAGCGTGCATTAAAAGGAAGTTAGATGGGTCTTCCTTTTGACCTTCTTTTTGAACAACACGTGCAGCCATAGGAACGGCAGAAACGCCGGCAGCACCTATCATAGGGTTAATCTTACCTTTTGAAAGTTTGCACATAAGCTTACCGAACAATAAGCCACATATAGAAGCAGTGATAAATGCAGCGATACCTAAAGCAAATATTTTAAGCGTTTCAAGCTGCAAGAAAGTTTCGCCATTTGCCGTTGCACCAACAGATAAGCCTAACAAAATGGTGCAGATATATAGAAGAGCGTTTGCACAAGTGTTTACAAGGTTAGGGACAACGCCGCACTCTTTGATTAGATTTCCAAGCATTAAACAGCCGATAAGTGGGGTTGCAGAAGGGATTATCAGGCAAACAACAAGTGTCACTATTATAGGGAACAAGATTTTTTCAGTTTTAGAAACTGGGCGAAGTTGCTCCATTTTGATAAGTCTTTCTTTTTTTGTTGTGAAAAGTCTAATAATAGGTGGGAAAATGATAGGAACGAGTGCCATATATGAGTAAGCCGCTAAAGCAATTGCCGCAAGCATGCCACCATTATTAGGAATCATACTGTTAGAAACTAATATAGCCGTAGGTCCGTCAGCACCACCGATAATACCTATTGACGCTGCTTCAAAGAAATTAAATCCTAAAAGAAGTGCGCCAAAGAAAGCGATAAAGATACCGATTTGCGCAGCAGCACCGAGTAGCATTGTTTTTTTGTTAGCAATAAGTGGACCGAAGTCAGTTGTAGCGCCAATGCCTAAGAAGATTAAGCAAGGGTAAAGTTCGCACTCAACACCAAGATGCAGATAACCTAAAAGCCCTCTTTCAACTTCACCGTCTGCCGTTTCGGTTATGTAAATTTCAGGCAAAATATTAACCAAAATTATACCGAAAGCGATAGGGATAAGTAAGTATGGCTCAAAACCCTTTTTAATAGCAAGGAATAAAAACAGCACGCCAATAAAAATCATAATAAGGCGCATCCAGCCGTCACCTTGAAAAAATTGTGAAATAACCGTTCCGTCAATTATGGAACTAAA
This sequence comes from Christensenellaceae bacterium, assembly GCA_045587465.1. GTDB lineage: Bacteria > Bacillota > Clostridia > Christensenellales > Borkfalkiaceae > UBA1259. The sequence goes on along the minus strand of JAZNCJ010000030.1, from coordinate 61,325 downwards.
TAATTCTAAAATATCCATTGTTTACGTACCTTATAAATTAGCCTAATTCGATAAGAGCGTCGCCACTGTTAACAGCAGAGCCAGCATTTACTAAAACTTGTTTAACAACTCCGTCGCTAGTAGCAGGGATTTCATTTTCTAGTTTCATTGCCTCGATAATTGCAACAACTTGACCTTTTTTAACAGCATCGCCAACGTTTACCTTAATGTTCAAAACTTTGCCAGCAATAGGTGCTTTAACTGTGCTAGCGCCTGCAATAGGTGTAGCAGGGGCAGTAGTCGCAGATGCTTTTGCAGGTGCACAAATGCTTTCAGAATTTTCGCTAACTGCTTCTAGTTGAACTTCGTATAATTTGCCGTTTACTTTAACTTTGTATGTTTTCATAATTACTTAATCTCCTTTATACTTATAACTTTTATGTCTTTTTTAACTTGGTTTCTATAATCAATTGATGCAACTAAAGCTGCAACGACGGCGTCTTCATCAGAAAGGTCTAAGCCTTGCTTGATGGTGTCTTGAGTTTTTGACACTGCCACCTCTTGCTTGTTTAACGTTGTTTTAAGTGAATATTTCTCAATGCCTTTTCCAACGAAAAAGGTAATGGCAATAATAACGGCAAGTATAGCAAAAACAAGAGCGATTGCAAGAATAGAAACCAATCCACCTTGACCTAAATCTTTTACGTTTCCGTCAATTAAACTTAATAATAAAGTGCTCATAAAAAACTCCTAAATAAACAAATTAAATTCTTCTACTTCATCTTTAGATGTAGAATATTTATTTTTCAAAAACTCGGTTGCAACGTTTTCAAAAAGAGCCAAAGACAAAACGTCCTCATCACACTTTGCGATTTCAGCATATTTTTCTTTCAAGCTTTCAAATTCAGGCTCTAAAAGGTCAGCAGGGCGACAGGTGATAACTTCATCGTCTCCGACGATTTGCTTAAATATGTTCTCATCAACAGGCGCAGGAGCCTTGCCGTATTTGCCGTGTAAATAATCTTTAATTTCTTTTGCAACCATTTTATAACGCCCCATAAGCACGTTCAAAACGGCTTGCGTTCCGACCATTTGTGATAGTGGTGTGACAAGTGGTGGATATCCCATTTCCTTTCTAACTCTTGGAACTTCCTTTAACACTTCGTCATATCTATCCATAGCGTTTTGACCTTTAAGTTGGCTCATAAGGTTAGAAAGCATACCACCAGGAACTTGATAGGTTAAAATATTAGGGTTTGTTGTAAGAGCTTTTGGATTAAGCGTTCCACTAGCCAAATACTTAGAAACAACCTTGTCCATAATAGGCTCGCACTCGTGAAGAGCATCTTCGTTTAAGTTAGGCGCAAGGTCAGTTCCTTTTAGCGCCGAATTAAAGGCTTGCGTTGAAGGTTGGCCTGTTCCACCAGAAAGAGGTGAGAGCGAAGTGTCGACTATATCACAGCCAGCTTTAACTGCCGCCATATACGTCATTTCGCAAATACCACCAGTACAGTGCGAGTGAAGTTCAAGTTTAAGCTTGGTGTTCTTTTTGAGTGCAGTGAAAAGCTTAGTTGCATCTTCTGGCAAAAGAACGCCAGCCATATCCTTAATGCAAAGCGAGTCAGCGCCAAGGCTTTCAACTTCTTTAGCAAAATTTACGTAATAATCAATGGTATGGACGGGCGAAGTCGTATAACTAAGCGCAATTTGGCACTCGCCACCATACTTTTTGGTGGATTTAACGGCTTGACGCAAATTTCTTATATCATTTAGTGCATCAAACACACGAATAATATCAATTCCGTTTTCAATCGACTTTTTACAAAACATATCAACAACGTCATCAGAATAATGACGATAGCCCAAAATGTTTTGACCACGAAATAGCATTTGCAATTTTGTCTTTTTACAAACTGCACGAATTTTTCTTAATCTTTCCCAAGGGTCTTCGTTAAGAAAGCGCATACAAGCATCGAAAGTAGCGCCACCCCAAACCTCTAAAGCGTAATAACCAGCATTGTCTAAAATTTTTGCCATAGAAACGACTTCATCAGTCGTCATACGTGTTGCAAATAAAGACTGGTGTCCGTCACGGAGAGAAGTTTCAACAATCTTAACAGCCATAGTATTCTCCATTTATATAATGTTTTTAGTTTAAAATAAACTACAAATTAAATTATAAAATGAATAACAAAAAAAGTCAACGTATTTTATAAATCATATTGAAAAAATTAACGAGTAATGTTAAAATAAAATTATAAAATTTTGTAACCTTTTTAATATTGATGCGTCTTATAAGTGAAAGGAGGATGAAGTATGAGAAACCATGAAATTCAAACGTTATTTGAAAAATATTATAACGATGCGTTATTATATACTTTGTCCTTAACGAAAAATCACGCAGTGGCAGAAGATATAGTTTCAAATTCTTTTTTTAAGGCAATAAAAACTATTGATTATAAAATTAATAATTTTAAGCCGTGGCTAATTAAGGTCTGTAGAAACGAGTATCTGAATTATTTAAGAAAACAAAAACGCATAACCGAGCTTGATGACAAGGTTAAAGATGAAGGACAATCAATTATCGACCACATCATTAAAGGGGAAGAATATAGGGCACTATATAAGACCATGTCACTGCTTAAACCTTTACACAAAGAAGTGCTGACGTTGTTTTATTTTGAAAATATGTCGGTTAAGGAAATTGCAAATATTTTGGGCAAAAATGAAAACGTTATAAAGGTCACGCTTTATAGGGCAAGAGAAAGTTTAAAAGACATCTTAAACAAAACAATATAAAAAATATGAAAAAGGAGAAAAATTATGGATTTTGAAAGAGCATATCAAAACTTTTTAGATGGAAAGGCAACAAATGAAGAAATAGAATTTGTGCGTCAAGAAATGGCAAAGGCTAAAGAAATTAATAGCATAATAGACAACGTTAACGACGGCGATAAAATTGCTAAAGCAGAACAAGACGAAGTTGAAAAAGCAGTAAGAAAATTTAAGATTAAAGATACTATTAAAATTTTCGTAATAGCAATCGTATCACTCGTCGTTGTAGCTGGCATAACGCTTGCATCTATCTTAATACCTGCATATAACAACGCAAATGATAACGTTAATTATAGCGCAAAAGAAGCTAAACAAAAGGCTATCGATAAAGTTATCGAATATGTGCTTGCTGAAAACCCTAATGCAAATACCGATAAAATTAGAATTATTGAATTTGAAAAAGAATTTGAATACAGTGGCAGTGCAAAAAGGGCACATTATGTATACGTAATTGAAGTGTACGACGGCGTTGACACGGTTTATGAAATCGAAGTAAATGCAAAAACAGGCAATCTTATTGTAGAGCGTGACTAAAAATAACTATAATAATGAAAAAATATCCAAGCCGAACATGGCTTGGATATTTTGTTTTTAGCACGACCGAACTAAAGTTGATTTCCAAGAAGAGTACAAAACAAAAAAGGATAGAAAAATCTATCCTTTTTTGTTTGGCACGCCATAATTAACCTTAATTGAACTTTTTTATAGTCGAACAGACTTATATCAAGACAAGCACACGCCCCATTCCACCTACCGTGACTTATAGTGACTTTTGGGGTAAAAAAGGTGACTACTATTTTAGCCCATTTATATCAAGACAAGCACACGTCCTACAGACAAACAGGGATTTTAGGGGAACTTATAGGTAATTAGGGTGACTATATTATTTTTTTGTTAAAAATAAAATTTCGTTCATTTTATTATCCACCACATACCGTAATGGATTGAAAAAAACGCTATTATATGCTATAATAAATTAACTGTTGTAAAAGGAGTGATAAGGATTTTATGTTTGCTTTTATAGAAAACTTGTTCTTAAAAAATAAAGCAAAGAAGATACTGTCGTATGTTGATAAAGTTGAAACGGCATTAACTTTATTCCAGAGTATTGATAATAACGAAGTTAAAAACACAAAATTTATTCGCTCTCTATCAAAAAAAGAACTATATGCCGATATTGTTTCAAGATATAATGTTTGCATACAAAAAATCGAAAAGCATAATAAGGAAATACAATCATTAACGTTTGCTTATAATACACTTTTACAAACATATCCCATTACGGATATTTTGGATAATATTTTAGAGTGTAGCAAAGAAAAGGTTGAAGAAATTTATTCTACGATTAAAAAGGTTTACGCATACGTTGTTCCTAATTCCTTTAAGCACAAACAACAATATGATACATATAAACAAAAAATTAAAGAAATCGTTTGCGATTATGATTTAATAAAAGAACAAAAAAATATAATTCTTTCTATCATTAAAGAAATTGACAACTTACCCGACGTCTATATTGATACTGGAAATATATCTAATACGTTAAGCAATGCTTTGAAAGGAATAGAAAAATATAATACTTACTCTCGTAAATATTATCAAATTCCTATTGTTAATGCTGACACTATAGAAAAACATAATGAAAAATTTATCGCAAGACATTTAGATGATATAATTTTTGATAACATAAACGGGAAAAGCCTTGATGTAGAACAACGGCGTGCGGTACTTTGTAATTCTAAATCCAACTTAACAATTGCAGGTGCAGGTTCGGGAAAAACCTTGACAATTTGCGGAAAGGTTAAGTATTTATTGGAAACGGGTTTGGCGAGAAAAGATGAAATATTGTTATTATCTTATTCAAGAGCCTCTGCTGACGATTTAGAAAACAAAATAAATTCTGTTGCAAATGGTTTAGCAGTAGAAACTTTCCATGCTTTAGGGTTAAAAATTTTAACTGAATCAAGTGGTAAGAAAAAAGCAATAGAAGAACAATTAAAGGCTTATATTACACAATTCTTCGAAGAAGAATTGGTAAAAAATCATAAAATAGCAAATGAGATATTTCAATATATTGCCTTATATTTCTACGCTGCACCGACTTATAAGAAAAAATACAAAAATGATGGTGAGATTTTCAAGGAATTAAAAACTCTTGATTTTAGAACATTAAAAGACCGTTTAGGGAAATTATCTGCAAATAAAGATAAACACGAAACACTTAAAAATGAATTTGTTAAAAGTAATGAAGAACTCGTAATTGCAAATTATCTTTTTACAAATGGGATAAATTACGAATATGAAAAGCCGTATGAAATTGAAACAAGTACACTTGATAAGCGTCAATATACCCCCGATTTCTACTTGCCTGATTATGGTATTTATATAGAACACTATGGCATTGATAGGAACGGAAAAACCCCTCAATACGACAAAGAGGCAAGCGATGAGTACGTTCGTTCAATGCATTGGAAACGTCAAATACATAGTGAAAATCAAACAAAATGTATAGAAACTTATTCTTACGAATTTAATGAGGGCGTTATTTTCGATAACCTTAAATCTCGTTTGTTGGAAAATGGTGTAGAATTTAAGCCTTTATCTCAAACCGAAGTTTTTAATGCTTTACATAACGTTTATACAGGTAGAGATTTTAGTTCGTTTTTTAATTTGATAATGACCTTTATTTCTTTGTATAAAGCACAAATTAAAGACGATACAGGCTTTGAAGAATTAAAAGCACAACTAAATGATTCTCTATATGATACAAGTCGTGCACGTTTATTTTTAGATATTTGCAAAGACGTATATAATTACTATATGCAAAATTTAAGAGAGGCGGACAAGATAGATTTTGATGATATGATTTTACAATCAATAGATTTACTTGATTCAACCCCCAATTTTAAGTATAAATATATTATCGTTGACGAATTTCAAGATATATCGCAAAGTAGAACAAAATTTTTGCAGAAACTTATCGAACACGGAAATGCGAAACTTTTTGCTGTCGGCGATGATTGGCAGGCTATTTATCGTTTTGCAGGTTGTGATATAAACGTATTTTTAGAGTTTGAAAGGATTTTTATGGGGGCAAAACTAAATTACATAACCTCTACACATAGAAATTCTGCAGAACTGCAACAAATAGTAGAGCCATTTATAACAGCAAATCCAAGTCAATATAAAAAGAGTATAAAATCTGCCAAGCACCAAGAAAAACCTGTAAGAATTATTTACCATAAAGGTAATAAAGCAATGGCTCTTGCTAAAGCATTAGAAGATATTTCATCAATAAATTCAAATGCAAAAGTTTTGGTGCTGGGTAGAAATAGGCGAGATATAGACGCTTTTATTTGTAGAGAAATTCAGGTTTTTGATTACAAAACTATAAAGCACTATGATTATCCAAAACTTGAAATATCATACAGTACAGTTCACGGCTCAAAAGGATTGGAAAGCGATTTTGTTATTTTAATTAGTGGCGAAGATGCACAAAATGGTTTCCCAAATAAAACAGAAGATGACAATGTTTTAACGCTTTTACTTGGGAAGAAAAACAACTTTGAATTTGCTGAAGAACGACGTCTTTTTTATGTCGCACTAACAAGAACAAAATCAATCGTATATTTGCTTTCTGAAAAAAGTAAATCTTCAGAATTTATACAAGAAATTAAAAGTAAATGCTATATTATGGAAGATGAAAGCGAGTCAAAAGAGGAAAATGAATATCTTTGCCCTTGGTGTAAATCAGGTCATTTAGTTGTGAGAAAATCCGAGATTGACGGAAAATCTTTCTACGGTTGCTCTAATTTCCCATACTGTTCTTACACAAATGACAATATGAAGGCGGTTTACAATAATAATCGCTGTCCAGCATGTGGGGATTTTCTTGTTTTAAGAAAAGGAAAGTACGGTACTTTCTTTGGTTGCCATAATTATCCACGTTGTAAGCACACACAACAAAATGTAGAAACAGAAAAAAGAAATCGAATAGGTTTCTACGAATAATAAAACACCTACGCTATTCGTTGTAATTAGTGCGGGAATTAAAAACTTTAATATCAAACCTTATAGGGTGGGGCTAAGTGTCCTGCCCTGAATTTTGGGCAAAGAAAAAGAACGCAAATCTATGTTCGATTTACGTTCTTATTGGCACCCCCAAGGAGAAGCATCTACGCTAAAGCTCCGATGGTCTCGTCCATCAAGAAAGCCCATCATATGACGACCGAACCAAAGTTGATTTCCAAGGAGAGTACAAAACAAAAAAGGATAGAAAAATCTATCCTTTTTTGTTTGGCACCCCCAAGGAGAATCGAACTCCTGATTCCGCCGTGAGAGGGCGGCGTCTTAACCGCTTGACCATGAGGGCGTGCAACAATTATTTATTCAACGACAGTTATTTTAACATATAAATAAATTAAATGCAACAAAATTAAACTAAAAAATAAAAAAAGACCTGCATAGGCCGGTGGAAAAGAAAATAATAACCCGTTTTGTCAACAGGCGAATGCCACGCTTATTGCTTTTGCATCTCTTGTTATCAAAGGCTGGAAAAAACGTCAGCCAAGAGCACCACTATTCAATATAGACTATGGCTTTCAATATAATTATCTGTGGATTTTTTTTGCTTTTCCTATCGTACCCAGAAGGCTAATTATATTATATCAAAAAAAACCCACATATACAAACGATTAGATTGACAATTTTTAGACTTTATTATAAAATTTAAATGAAAAATATTGGAAAAATCACAAATGAAAAAGATTATAAATTTTCGCCCTATACTCTTTATTGCACTAAGTCTATGTTGTGGGATAACTGCAACCTACTTTTTTATGCTCTCTAAAGTTGTGTGGGGCATATTTTTCAGTGCAATATTTATAATTCCAATTATAATTTTTATGTGCCTATTCACAAAACGAGAAAGGTTTTTTATAAACTCAATATTTTCTCTTTTATTCGTTGCATTTTTTATAATTGGCAGTTTTAGTTTTTACCTTAATTTAAGCGATTACGATGGGGCAAATTTAAGTGGTAAAAATTATGACGTAAAAGCCAAAATCGTTCAGCAATATCAAACGGAAACAGGGAATAAATTTATTTTAGATAATGCTGAGATTAATGGCAATAGAAAAGGCGCAATAAAGTACAAAATTTCCTTGTCAGTTTTAGGGGACTCGGTTTTTGACGTGGGGGATATAATTACTTTTAACGCTAATTTATACGACAACTCTATACTTTATGAAGATAGACTTAATAGCAATGATTTGCAACGTGGCATAAAATATTATGCTAGCGTTAGCGCAGAAAATATAAACAAAGTATTATCCGATTTAACCGTATTTGAACAAATTAATTTATTTATACGAGAGTCGTTAAAAAATGGATTAGACACTAAAGAATTTTCAGTGGGCTATGCACTTTTAACAGGCAATTCTTCTTTTATGGACAACGACTTAATATCTAATTATCGAGATGCAGGCGTTGCGCATATTTTTGCCGTGTCTGGACTACATATAGGATTTTTAGCAACAGCCTTAATTTTTATATTTAAGAAAATAAAGATTAACAATACAATTAAGACAATAATTATCACGTTATTCTTAATTTTTTATAGTGGCGTGTGTGGTTTTTCAGCATCTTCAGTTAGAGCGACTATAATGATTTCAGTTATGCTTTTTGCAAAGCTTAGTGGCAGTAGATACGACGGGTTGTCGGCGCTCTCTTTAGCTGCGATAGTAATTTTGTTATTTTCACCCGTTCAACTTTTTTGCGTGGGGTTTGAGCTTTCTTTTATGGTTGTTTTGGGCATTATAGTTTTAGCAAAACCACTTGCAAAGCAATTAAAATTTTTACCTAAAAAACTTGCGAATTCCATTGGCACGGTTGTATCTGCGCAAATATTTTCCTTGCCCATTTGTCTATACGCATTTTCAAAAGTTTCAACCATTGCAGTTATAGTAAACGTAATGTTTATCCCTATTGTCTCGTTTGTTTTTATTCTAACGCTAACTGCCACCATTTTAGGTGGGATATTTAGCTTATCTAATATCTTGCTATTTCCATCAAACTATATATTTAAGTTTATCAACCTTTTGATAAGCGCATTTGACTATAAGCTATTTATGTTCGGTGGAATAATATTAGGCAGTGGGGCTATAGCATATTATCTTATTTGGTTTGTTTTAGGTGATATTTTTAACGTAAGAAAATTCTATAAGCTTATCATATCCTGTGTTTTAGTGTGCATATGTACAGTCACAACCATTATAATCAATCAGCCGACAACTAATAACTTTACGATGTACGTGACAAGTTGTGAGTCTTTAAGCGCAACGTATATTCAAACAAAAAAGCAGAACCTTTTAATTGTAAGTGACGTTAACTATATCTATTCAACTGCAAGGCTTAAAAAGATTGCTAGCGTCACCGATTGTGATAGCTTGGATAGTCTTATAATTATGGGTGGTTGCGAGGTGGATTTACAGCAATTTATAACAAAAATGACTTCGGTTTATAAAATTAAAAAAGTGTATTACTATGGCTACGAGCAACAAGAAATGGAACAAATTTGCAAGGCGTCTTTCCCAAAAATAACACTTGAAAACTTTTATGACGGTAAAGTTTTATCAACGCACAAAATCGACCTTTCTTTTGCGATGGAAGGAAAGGCGTTAAAAGGCGAAATTGGTGGTAAAAAATCGGTAATATTTTCTAAGCTTGGCGATGATAATCTAAACTTTTCTTGCATAGATATGAGGTATGATATTATGGTATGTCTAGATAGAGCAGATATGCTTTTATCGTACTATTTGCCACGCACGGCAATAAGTTATAAATATAGTAATATTTATCAAAACGCTCAAAGCTTTGGAAATATATGCCTTAAATTTAGTTAAAAGTGCAAAAAGTAAAAGTAATATGATTGCAAAAAAGCATAGAAAGTGCTAAAATGTATACGAGGAAGTTTGTTTTGAAATATTTGGACTTTAAAAACGGCTTAAATGCCGGTCAAGAATATGCAATATATTTATTTGAAGGGGAAGACGCTTTTTTTAGGGAAAGTGGGGTTTCGCTTTTAAAAAATAAATTTATTTCAAACCCAGAACTCAACCTTGTAAACTTGCCAGCCGAAAGCGACGTTAGTGAGATTATATCTTCGCTTGAAGGCTATCCGTTTATGAGCCAAAAGCGAATGACGATTATAAGGGAATTTTATCCTAAAAAGGCACAACTTAAAAATGGCCTTGCTTCTTATTTAGAAAACCCCTTTTTATCAAGCGTTCTAGCAATTGTAAATCAAAAACCTTGCGAAGAGTTAAATAAGTTTGATAGCGTTTGCACGGTGGATTGTTCAAAGGCAGACGTAAGCCTAATTATAAGATGGATTAAGGCAGAGTGTTCTTATCAAGAAGTGAGTATTGACGGAGAAACGGCAAAACTGCTCAGCGAATATTGCCTTAGCGATATGACTAGGATAAAAACCGAAACCAATAAGCTAATAGATTACGTTGGTAGTGGCAAGACAATAACAAAACAAGACGTTGAAAATTTAGTTGCTAAGGACTTAGAGTATAAGATATACGAGCTTACCGAACAAATCGGCAAAAAAAATTTTGACAGTGCGCTTTTAATTATAAAAGATATGCTAGGCAAGGGCGAGCAAGCAACTAGACTGCTTTCATATATATACAATTACTTTAGAAGGCTTTTGCACGTTGCAATCAGCAGTATGGAAGGGCAAGAGCTGGCAAAAGCGTTTGGCGTAAAAGAATACGCCGTGACAAAAATGAAATCGCAATCGGCAATGTTCAAAAAGCGTGCGTTAAAGAGCGCTGTTGATATGCTTAGTGATGCTGATTATAAAATTAAAAGCGGACTATGTGATGCTGAAGATTTTGCATATTTAACGATATTTAAAATAATGACGGATAAATAGGTGGAGTATGTTAATTGAAAAAATAAAATTTTTTGTTGATACCATATTAGGAACAACAAACGGTATTATAGCAACGTCAGTAAGCGTTTTGGTGTTTACAGTGCTTTACTACTATATGATAAAATTCTTGTTTGATAACGATTCGGGCTCGCTTGCAGCACTTTTTGTGACTGTAATGATAATAGCAGGCGCATTATTAACTTTTATTGATAACATCAATACAGCAATATATCTAGTTATTCCAGCAATATTCGTTATTGCAATAGTGACTTTATATTCGGTTGAAATCAAGAGAATGTTATGGGCGAGAAGAAACACAAAACTTCTTGATGCAAAACACGGCGAAGGCATATCTTATGATGAAGATAAAATTCAAAACTGTATTGCCGAAATTATCAAAGCCCTTCAAAATATGTCAAAAAATGACGTGGGCGCAATTATCGTTTTAACGTCCGGCAGTTTTCCAACTCAAATTTTAGACAGTGGCGTAAGGCTTGATAGCGATATTAGTAGTGAAGTTATTGAAAGTGTGTTTTTTCCAAAAGCACCACTTCACGATGGAGCAATGATTATTAGTGGCACAAAAATCGTTGCGGCAGGTTGCTTTTTGCCACTTTCACAAAATATAGAAAATATACCAAAAGACCTTGGTACAAGACATAGAGCAGGTATTGGCGTGACCGAGACTATTGACGTTATGTCATTTATAGTTTCTGAAGAAACAGGTATAATATCTATAGCAAGGGCAGGCAAAATTACAAGATATGCTGATACTGAAGCATTAAAGAAAGTACTTGCAAAATATTATTGGCAAGAACTTGAAAGCGCTAGAAGATAAGGGGTTAGTTATGCAAAATAGAATTACAGGTAAAAATGAAACGAACGAAACAAAAAGCAAGGCAAAAGTCTTTTGGAAAAAGTTTGGCTTTTTCGTGCTTGCACTTTTTGTTGCAGTAATTACAGTTTTAGTATTGAATTTGAATAGACAATAAAAGCACAAGGAAACACTATGGACAAACAAGTTATTTTAGCAGACAATATTTTACTTCCAAACACCTCTGATATGACGGCGTGGGCGTGCATTGCCTGCGACCAGTTTACAAGCGAGCCTGAATATTGGCAAACACTTGAGAGTGAAGTTAAGGGCAAAAAGAGCACGCTTAACTTAACTTTGCCAGAAATTTATCTTGAAGATAATGCTGACGCTCGCATTAAAAAAATCAATCAAAACATAAAAGACTATCTTGCTGACGGCACATTTAAGAAGCTTGAAAAAGGTTTTATTTTAACGGTTAGAAAAACACCTTTCGTTGATAAAAGAATAGGGCTTATGACAGCGATAGACTTAGAAGAATATGAATATTCACCAAAAAACAATGCGCTTATTCGTGCAACGGAGGGCACTATTGAAGAGAGAATTCCCCCTAGACTTAAAATAAGAAAAGATGCAGACGTGGAATTTCCACACGTAATGGTGCTTTTTGATGATGAAAAGAGAGAAATTACTGAAAAACTTTATGAAAATCGTGCAAGATATAAAAAAGCCTATGACTTTAAGCTCAATATGCAAGGTGGCGAGATAGAAGGCTATTTCATTGACGACTATCAAACTGTTATAGATAAATTCTATAAGCTTTTAGACAGCGATAGGCTTACAAAGAAATATTCTAAAGACGATAAGTTCTTGTTCGCTGTTGGCGATGGCAACCACTCTTTAGCAACTGCAAAAACCCATTGGAACAACGTTAAAAAGACGTTAGATGAAAGCGAGTGGGCGACCCACCCAGCAAGATACGCTTTAGTTGAGCTTGTAAACGTTTATGACGAAGGAATATATTTTGAGCCTATTCACAGATACGTTTATGGCATAGATAAGGACAAGTTCTTAAGTGGCTTAGAAAATGTTGACGGTGGTAAAATGCGAATATTTGACGGCGCTAGCACCACATCAAAAGTTGGAGAAAACGACTTGCCGACAGGAATTCGTTCGGTTGACAAATATATAAAAGATTATATCGAGCAAAATGGTGGCGTTGTTGACTACGTTCACGGCGATGAAAATTTAACAAAGCTAGTTAGCAGTAGAAAAGATGCCATTGGCATATTCTTTGAAAAGCTTGACAAGGGCGATTTGTTTAAATACGTTTCAAAAAACGGAGCTTTTCCACGAAAAACGTTCTCAATGGGCGAAGGCATAGAAAAAAGATATTACTTAGAAGGAAGAAGGATAACAAAATGATAAAAGTATGTAAATTTGGTGGAACGTCTATGGCAGATGCCAAGGCAATGGCACAAGCAAAAAATATTATTGAAAGCGACGCATCAAGGCGCTTCGTGGTCGTTTCAGCACCAGGCAAGAGATTTAAGGACGATATTAAGATTACTGATATGCTCTATAAATGCAATAATGAAGTTTTAGAGTGTGGCAGTTGTGAAAAAAGTTTTAGCCTAATTAAAGCAAGGTTTATAGAAATCGTTAAAGATTTAGGCATTGACCTTGAGATTGAAGAAATATTAAACGAAACTCAAGAAGCTATCGAGCAAAATAAGAGCGCTGATTTTGCTGCATCAAGGGGCGAATACTTGAGCGCAAGAATTTTTGCCGCATTTTTAGGGGTAGAATTCGTTGACTGCGCTGAAATGGTTAGGTTTGATAGACACGGCAGATTAAACGACGACTATACCGACGACAAGGTTGCAAGCAGACTCGCAAACGTTGACAGGGCAGTTATTCCAGGTTTTTATGGCAAAAACTTCCAAGGCGAAATTAAGACCTTTAGCCGTGGTGGGAGCGACATTACAGGCTCTATCATCGCTCGTGGCGTTAAGGCTGATTTATATGAAAACTGGACGGACGTTAGTGGCTTTTTAGTTTGCGACCCAAGAATTGTTCCAGAAGCAAAGGCTATTAAGCAAATTACATACAAGGAAGTTAGAGAACTTTCATATATGGGCGCATCAGTTCTTCACGCAGAAGCAATTACACCAGTTATGAAAAGGCGTATTCCAATCAATATTAAAAACACCTTTAAGCCAGAAGATAAAGGCACGATGATTGTTCCAAACGACCAATATAAGCAAGAAGAAAACCAAAGCGTTATCACAGGTATAGCAGGCAAGAAAAACTTTACGGTACTTCTCATTGAAAAATCAATGATGAACGCCGAAGTAGGCTTTATCAGAAAGGTATTGTCAGTTGTTGAGCACTATGGCGTTTGCGTAGAACACTTGCCATCAGGTATAGACACACTTTCTGTTGTTTTAGAAAGCGAACAATTAAAAAACGGTGTGCTCAGCGAAATGGTAAACGAAATTAGAGAAAACGTTAACCCAGACTACGTTCACGTAATTGAAAACATCTCTTTAATCGCAACCGTTGGTCACGGCATGGCAATGCGCTCAGGCACGGCAGCAACGTTATTTAACGCACTTGCAAAGGCAAATATCAATATCAGAATGATAGACCAAGGCTCAAGCGAACTTAACATCATAATCGGCGTAAGCAACAGCGATTATGAAAAGTGTATAAGTGCAATTTATAAGGCATTTATTTAAATAGAAAAATAAATAATGACAGCAAGGAAAAACTTTTCTTGCTGTTTTTAATTAAATAAGTTATTAAAATTTAATATGAATTATGATATAATCATAAAGCAAAACAAAAAAGGAGCAAATTAATGCTAAATTTTAACTTTCACACACCGACAGCCGTTTATTTTGGCAAGGACACGCATTTACAAGTTGGCAAAATAATAAGCGAATATGGTTATAGTAAAATAATGATGCAATATGGAAAACAAAGCATAAAGAAAAGTGGGCTATACGGCCAAGTTATAGCATCGCTAAATGAACATAATATAGAAGTTGTAGAAATGGGTGGCGTAGAGCCAAATCCAAAACTAGACTTCGTAAATAAAGCTATAGAAGTTGCAAGGGAAACCAAAGTTCAAATGATTTTAGCAGTTGGTGGGGGAAGCGTTATAGACTCTTCAAAATTTACGGCGCTTGGCGTTAAATATAACGGCAACGTTTGGGATTTTACTTCGGGAAAAGCCGTGCCACAAGACGCTCTTCCTGTAGGTTGCATTTTAACACACTCTGCTGCTGGCAGTGAAATGAGTAATTCAGCAGTTTTATCTGACCTATCAATTAGCAAAAAGAAGGGCTGTGGCAGTCAGTTCAATAGATGCAAGTTTGCAATTCTTAACCCAGAACTAACGTACACGGTTAGTAAATATCAAACGGCGTGTGGAATTGTGGATATGATGACGCACACAATGGAAAGATATTTTACGCCTTGTGCGCCTGTAGAAATAACCGATAGTCTTGCCGAAAGCTTGCTTAGAACTATCATATGGGCAGGCAAAATCGCAATAGAAAATCCAACCGATTATGAGGCGAGAGCAACGCTTATGTGGGCGTCAAGTCTATCTCATAATAACCTAACTGACTGTGGGCGTGGTGGCTCGTTAATAGTTCACCAATTAGAGCACGCCGTTAGTGGCGAGTTTGATAGCGTGGCGCACGGTGCAGGGCTTGCAGTTTTATATCCTGCTTGGGCAAAGTATGTATATAAAGCTAATCCTGCAAGGTTTGCAAGGTTTTTTAGGAACGTTTTTGGCGTTGTAGAAGATGGCGACATACTTGCGTGTGAAAAGGGCATTGCAAAAATGAGCGAGTATTTTATAAGTTTGGGCATGCCTTCAAAGCTTAGTGATTTTGGTATACAAAAAGAAAAATCAGACAGGCTTGCAGACCTTTGCACCAACAATAAAACTCGAGTACTCAACAGTCAAATGCCACTCGGCTTTAATGAGTGCAAGCAAATTTTTGAAAGCTGTTATTGATACGGCTTTATATTGATAAAAATTATAGAATTTGTGTTGATTTATTGATTAAATTATGATAAAATAAACTAAAAATAAAATATTTATTTAGGAGATAGAAATGGAATATAAAAAGTTGCAAAACGGAAGCGACATCCGTGGCGTTGCGTTAGAAGGCATTGAAGGGCAAAACGTAAACTTAACAGAAAAAGTTTGCAAAGATATAGGCAGGGGCTTTGCGCTTTGGCTTATTAAAAAGACGGGCAAAACTGATTTAAGAGTAGCTGTGGGTAGAGACTCAAGACTGTCTGGCGAAAAGCTTTGCGATTGGATTTGCTTTGCAATGGTTGAACAAGGCTTAAACATAACCAATTTCGGTATGGCATCAACGCCTGCAATGTTTATGGCAACGGTGACTGAAGGATATTTGTTCGACGGTTCTATTATGATAACGGCAAGCCATTTGCCATTTAATCGCAATGGCTTTAAGTTCTTTACGGCACAAGGTGGTTTAGAATCGGCAAACATCAAAGAAATTTTGGCTTTTGCTGAAAGTGATGAACAGACAGGGCTAGCTAAGGGCAGTTTAGTAAACGCAGAATTTATGGATACGTATTCAAAAATTCTTGCTGATAAAATCAGAAGCGCAACTGGTGAAAACGAGCCACTTAAAGGCTTTAAAATCGTTGTTGATGCAGGAAACGGCGCAGGTGGTTTCTATGTGGATAAAGTGCTTAAGCCATTAGGTGCAGACACAACGGGAAGCAGATTTTTAGACCCAGACGGAAGCTTTCCAAACCATATTCCAAACCCAGAAAATGAAGAGGCTATGGAAAGCATTACTAGTGCTGTTAAGGAAGTGGGTGCTGACCTTGGCATAATCTTTG
Source organism: Christensenellaceae bacterium (assembly GCA_045587465.1). GTDB lineage: Bacteria > Bacillota > Clostridia > Christensenellales > Borkfalkiaceae > UBA1259. Next base: position 44,856 of record JAZNCJ010000030.1, on the reverse strand, counting down.
ATACAGACGTTGATAGGGCAGGCGCAGTGCTTTCAGATGGCAGTGAGCTCAACAGAAATCGCATTATCGCAATGCTTTCTGCAATTTTGCTTAGAGAACATCCAAATACAACAATAGTCACAGATTCTATTACTTCTACAGGTCTTGCTAAATTCATTAAAGAAAAGGGTGGCGTTCATCATCGCTTTAAGAGAGGCTATAGAAACGTTATCAACGAATCAATTCGACTAAATAACCTTGGTCAAGATAGCCAACTCGCAATTGAAACGTCTGGTCACGGCGCATTAAAAGAAAATTATTTCTTAGATGACGGCGCATATCTTGTGACAAAACTTTTAATTGAGCTTGCTCGTGGAAAGAAGAACGGCTATACTTTAGCATCGCTTATCGACACTTTAGAAGAGCCAAAAGAAAGCAAAGAATTTAGAATGAATATATTGACCGAAGACTTTAAAGCGTATGGTCAAGACGTTTTAGATAAGCTTAACGAATATGCTAAGGCACAAAAGGCATGGTCTCTTGAAAAGGATAACTATGAAGGCGTTAGAGTCAACTTAAATAGATGTAACGGCAACGGCTGGTTCTTGCTTAGATTATCTCTTCACGACCCACTTTTACCACTCAATATCGAAAGTAACAGCAAGGGTGGCGTAAAAAAGATTGCAAATCAGCTTTATGAATTTATTAAACAATTCGACAAGCTTGATGCAAGTTCACTTGCTAACTTTATAAACGAATAAAAAACTAAAAAAGGACGAATTTTCGTCCTTTTTTTAGTGTCAATTGACGGAAAGAAAAAAATATAAATTTTAAGTCTAGAAATTTTTATAATTTGTTGACACGACAACAATTCTATGATATAATCAAAATAGACAAAGTCTGTTTGGCTTTATATAAATCGATAGGGGTATGTATGCAAGAGCAGTTTAAGTTGTTTACAGTGCTAATCGCATCTATAAACAGAAATATTAGAAACGTAAAAACTGAGATAATGAAAACGCACAAGCTAAAGTGTCCGCACGTATCAACGCTGTATTATTTATACGTTGAAGAAAAGCTTACATTAAAAGAGCTTTGCGAGCTTTGCAATGAAGACAAAGGTGCTATTTCACGCTCGGTTAAAAGTTTGGCTGAAGATGGGCTTGTAGACACTAATTTTATAAGTAAGAAATACAAAAACAAGCTCAGTTTAACACAAAAAGGCAAAATTATTGGAAAAGACGTTGCGACTAAGATTGATATGGCAGTTAAGCACGCAACGCAAGACCTTAGTCAAGATGAAATAAATAGTGTATATCGTGGTTTAGGAATAATAAACAAAAATTTAGAAACTTTTTCAATAACAAAAGAAAAAAACGCTTAAATAGCACATAATGGAGAAAAAAAGATGAAAGTATTGATATCGACAGATACGTCGGCAGTTTTAACTTATGACGTTTTCAAGAAAAACGAGCTTAGTGTATTTGCTCTCAACGTAATCGTTGACGGAGAAGAGTTTTTAGATGGTGTGACTATTGACCAAGACACGCTATGCAAAGCAATGCGTTCTGGCAAAAATATCAAAACGTCAACGCCACCACTTGGCGAAGTAATCGAATATTTTGAAAAACTTTTTGCTGAAGGGTATGACCAAATTATTCACTTTACCATTTCAAGCAAACTATCGTCGATGAACGAACTATTTAATAACGTGGCTAAAGAGCATTTTGCAGGTAAGCTGTTTGTTGTCGACTCATATGCGCTTTCAACGGCAATGCTATCGCAGGTTTTGTATGCAAGTGAAGAAGTAAAAAAAGGCACGCCTGTAGAACAAATAATAGCCGAACTTGAAAACAGAAAACTTGTAAATAAAGTTGTGTTTATTCCAGAAAATTTAACTGCTTTAAAAAATGGTGGAAGAATATCTCCAGCAATCGCTTTAATCGGCAACGTTTTGGGCATTAAACCTACGATTTCGCTAACTGACGGTGAATTACAAAAAGAAGGCACCACAAAACAAGTAAGAAAGTTCTTAATCGAATCGGCAGAAAACTTGGCTAATCAGTATTCTACAGAAGAATATGATTACACACTTGTAAATTTTGACGGCAAGGTGGAAGTTTTAGAGTACATAGCAAAAGAAATAGAAAAGATTATAGGCGAAGGAAAACTTGTCCAAGGCATACTTCCTATAAACGTATGTGCGCACTGTGGTCCAGGCACAATCGGTCTTATCGTTTCAAAGAAAATAAACGGAAAATCTATCAAAGAATTTTTGTAAAATTAAGGGTAAGAGAAAAATGAGCGTTGTAATAAAAGAAGTTTTGAATAAAAAAGACTTAAAGAAATGGGTAGATTTGCCAAACAAAATGTATAAGAAAAACAAGGCTTATTGTCCGTTTTTATTCCAAGATGAATTAGATACGTTTACAAGGGCAAAAAACCCTGCGTATGAATTTTGCGAAACTAAGTTGTATTTAGCATATAAGAATAAAAAACTTGTTGGCAGAATAGGTGCGCTTATAAATCACGCTGCAAACAAGAAATGGAAAACAAGCTCTATCCGTTTTACTCGTTTTGATTTTATTGATGATTACGAAGTTTCTTCAGCTCTTTTTAGCAAGGTTATCGAGTGGGGCAAAATGCGTGGCTACGAGACAATTTCAGGGCCTATCGGCTTTACTGATATGGACCACGAGGGTATGCTCGTTGACGGATTTAACGAACTTAATATGTCAATAACGTTTTATAACCATCCATATTACATAGACCATTACACAAAGTTAGGGTTAGTAAAGGAAGTTGACTGGGTTGAATATCAAATTAGAGTTCCTGAAAAAATTGATGAAAAATATAAAAAGATTTCAGACTATCTAATGAAAAAAAGTGGCTATCAGTTAGTCACTTATACTGATAGAAAAGTTATAGCAAAAGAAGCTTTTGAAGCGTTTAAGGTTATAGACGTTGCCTTTTCAGTTTTGCACGGCACAGTTCCATTAACTGACGCTGTTATAGCAAAAGCACTTGCTGATTATATTCCTATAGTAAATTTAAAATATATTTGTTCAATAAAAGATAAAGAAGGAAAAATTGTGGGCTTTGCAGTTATGGTTCCATCAATTGCAAAAGCACTTAAAAAATCAAACGGCAGACTTTTGCCTTTCGGACTATTTAGACTTTTGAAAGCATTAAATGGCAAAAACGACACCTTAGAAATGTTTTTCGTTGCAGTTTTACCTGAATATCAAAGCAAAGGCATACCTGCAATGATGATGAACCATTTAATGCAAGTATGTATTGATAACGGCGTCAAAATTTGCGAAACAGGTCCAGAACTAGAACTAAACGAGTCAGTTCAAGGTCTATGGAAGGGTTTAGACGTGCGTCAACATCGTCGCCGTAGATTGTGGACAAAGGAGATTTAAATTATGGCAAAAATAGAAAAAAAAGAGTGGATAAGAACGTTAAAATTCTTGTTGTTTTCAATAAGTGCCGGTATCGTTCAAATGGGCAGTTTTGCCTTAATGAGCATTTTTCTTGATGATACGTACTATAGACTTAAATCTTATATTGCGATAACTCTTTCAGTTGTTTGGAATTTTACAATAAATAGAAAACTTACCTTTAAGTCGGCAAACAACGTTAAAATTGCTATGCTTAAAACACTTTGCTTTTATATAGTATTTGCACCATTATCTATAGAACTCGGTGACTTATATTTGGTAAAAACGTTAGGTTGGAACGAGTTTATTGTAATGTTTTGTACAATGATTATAAATTTTGTGACCGAATTTTTGTATCAACGTTTTTTTGTTTATGGCAAATCTGTTGATACTGCTGTTAAAAAGAATAAGAAAAAAGAGCAAGTTAATAATGAGCAAAAAATTGGATAATAAATATAGAAAAAAGGGCATAATTTATAAAATTTGTGCCTTTTTTATTAAATTTTCATATAAGAAAAATGAATATATCGGCTTAGAAAATTTGCCAAGTAAGCCTTGTATCGTGGCAGGAAACCACGCTCAGCTTCACGGACCAATTAATGCCGAACTTTATTTTCCGACCAAAAAACTCATTTGGTGTGATGGCCCAATGATGAACAAAAAGGAATTCCCAAACTATGCCGATAACAACTTTTTTGGGGGTAGGCCTAGTGTTTTTCAAAAATTCTTAATTAAAATAATAACGCCAATCGTTGCTAGCGTGTTTAAGAGTGCAGACGCTCTTGCTGTTTATCGTGATATGCGAATTATGAAAACTTATAAGGCAACGACAGACGTTTTAGAAGAGGGCGTAAACGTGGTAATCTTGCCAGAATGCCCAGAAGAATTTAACGAGATTACAAATAAGTTCAACGAATATTTTGTGGACGTTGCAAGGTTTTATTATAAGCACACGGGAAAAGAGCTTGAGTTTGTGCCAATGTATTACGCTAAAGAGCTAAAAAAGACATTGTTTGGTAAACCTATTAAGTTTGACGCTAAAGCACCTATAGAAAGCGAAAGAAAGCGCATTTGCGAGTATTTAATGGGTGAGATAACGGCTCTTGCAAAAACCTTGCCACCACATAAAGTAATTCCATTTAACAACGTAAAAAAGAAAGACTACAAAATGTCAAAGTAAACAATGAAAAAAAGTCAGTGAAAATCATTTTCACTGACTTTTTTGGTTGTGATAGGTAAGTTATTTTTTCAATATCATTGTTTGATAACTAGAAAATCTTATAGAAATCAAATTGCCAGTTTTTGTGCCTTTTAGAGCAGAAGAACTAAATTCAGGGAAAGTAGCAATAATTTCGGTTTCTGTTTCGGTATAAGAGCCTTTATATGTTTTATAAGTGGTCTCATATTCAGTTTCGCCTTCCATAAAACCCACGCTTATTTTAAGTTCTGCTTTCCCATCTTCATCTAATGTAAGTTTTACAAAATCTTTTTTTAGTTTCATTCCGTAAAAACTTTCACCAAGTTCATAAACAGAACTAGAAGTTTCATACTGATACAATTTGTAAACAGTTGGTTCGTCACTACAAGCAGTAAGCATGAAACAAGACGAACACATAATAAATAAAAAAGTAAGTAATAAAGTTTTAATAATTGTGTTTTTCTTTGTCATAAACACACCTCCTTTGTTGATAAACAAATTATACTATAGAATATTCTATATGTCAAGTAAAATAATAGAAAATTCTATATAATAATTATATGGAAAATAACTTTAGTGAAATTTTAAAAGAGTTTTTAGATGAAAACAATTTAACTCAAGTTGCTTTTGCTAAAAAGATAGGGGTAAAACAAAGTCAAGTGAGTGAGTGGCTAAAAGGTAAGGCTAAGCCAGGGTATGACATTTTAAAAAGTATGTCAAAGGCGTTTGACGTTTCAGCAGATTATTTTTTAGGCATAAAAGAAAATTATTAAATAAAAAGGGCGAGAAACTTTCTCGCCCCTTTAAGTTTTATTGTGTAAACTAATTCTTAAATAAATTAATTAAAGTTGAAACAACCATTTCACGCATTACAAAATAATCGATATATTCGTGCTTATCAAAAACGTATTCGTGGGAAAAAGACTGGATAATATTCATTGCAAAATGAATTTTTTCCATTAAATTCTCTTTCTTTTCACCCAAAGATACAAGCTTATCGTTAATTCGATTAGTAAGCGAATCTTCTAATGCCAAAAACTCGCTACTGACCACTTCATCCGTGCTACTCAGCGAGTGCAAAACTTCGTGAATTTTTGCGTGCTTCTTGTGCGTTTTTATTATTAAATCTATAATATTTGGCAAAATCTCAGTATAATCAACGGGTGCTGAAAGCTTATCAAAAAGCTTAAAAATAGGCTCAAAAACCTTGCCTATATAAAGCTCTAAAACGCTTATTAAAATATCACGCTTATCTTGAAAATAACCATAAACTATGCCTGTAGATACACCAGCCCTCTTAGCAATTTCTGCCGTGTTAGTGCCATAATATCCAACTTCCGAAAAAAGCTGATATCCTGCTTCAATAATTCTATGCTTCTTTTCAATAGAACGCTCTTGCCTAGGTTCTCTAACTAGATTTTTCATACATACATTATATTATAATAGGCATATAAAGTCAAGTGATTTTTAAATATGAAAAAAGTTTCACAATTTTTTAAAAAAAGTGAAAAAAGTTTCATATTTTAGTTGACAAACAAATAAAATAATGATAATATATGAACGTAAAAAATCTGAAATTTGTTTCACATTTTGACTTGATGAAAATAGGAGGCGTAAAAATGAAAAAGCTCAGCGAATTTTTTATTGGCGAAATTGGGTTTGTGAAAAGAGTTTATGGTGAAAGCAGAATAAAGAGAAGGCTGTTTGATATGGGAATTACACCAGGCACTCAAATATTTTTAAGAAAGAAAGCACCGCTTGGTGACCCATTGGAAATAACGCTTCGTGGGTATGAATTAACTTTAAGAAAATCTGAGGCAGAGTGCATCGAGATGGAGGCTAATAAATGAGAAAATTTGCATTAGCAGGAAACCCTAATAGTGGTAAAACAACGCTTTTTAACGGCTTAACAGGCTCTACTGCACACGTTGGCAACTGGCCAGGCGTGACGGTTGATAAAAAGGTTGGGGTATATAAAAAGGCTAGCGAGCCTGTTGAAATTGTGGATTTACCTGGTATATATTCGTTATCTCCATACACTTCGGAAGAAGTTATATCAAGGAATTACATATTAGATGAAAAGCCAGACTGTGTTATCAATATCGTGGACGTCACTAATTTAGAGAGAAATTTATATTTAACCACTCAAATTATGGAAATTGACGTTCCAGTTGTAGTTGCTCTTAATATGATGGATATGCTTGAAAAACAGGGCGACAGCATAGATGAAAAGCAGTTAGAAAAAAGGCTTGGCGTGCCTGTCGTAAAAATCTCGGCATTTAAAAGCGAAGGCTTAGACGTGCTTATGGATAGGGCGATAGAGTATAGCAAAAATGCAAGAATTGGCATAACCTTGTTAGAAGGTGGCGAACTTTCTCACCTTATAGGCGACGTAAAGATAGCACTTGAAGGTCAAGGAGTTGACAATGCGCTTTTTCACGCAGTAAAACTGGTTGAAAACGATGAAATCGAGATGCAAATGCACCCACAGACCGTCAAGATGGTTGATGATTTTAAAAAGACTTTTGACAGTGAAGTTTTTGGCACGGATATTGACGCATTGGTTGCCGACGCAAGATATAAGTATATATCTAAGCACTATTCTCCACTTTTAATTAAAAGCAATAAGGGAATAAAGTTTTCTAAGTCGGATAAAGCCGATAGGATTTTGACTAACAAATGGGTGGGGATACCTATCTTTTTAGTAATTTTGTTTGGCATATTCCATCTAACCTTTTCAGAAAACTTTTTATGGCTTGGCAGTATATTCAATCTTCCAACAATTGAAAGTATGAATTTACCAGATACCTTTTGGACGTCACTTTTAGCGTGCGTTTATGACGGAGTTATTTATTCGCCAGGTGTGATACTGTTTAATTTAATGGAGTTATTAACTTCAACTCTATTTGGATATCTAGGAAGTTTAATAGAAAACTTAGGTGCATCGAGTTGGGTAATAGGCTTGTTTAACGATGGTATATTTGCTGGACTTGGTGGAATTTTAAGTTTTATTCCACAAATAGTATTTTTGCTTCTTCTCATTTCAATTTTAGAAGATAGTGGATATATGGCAAGAGTTGCCTTTATTCTAGATAAATTGTTTAGAAAATTTGGTGTAAGTGGAAGAGCGTTTATACCTATGATAATGGGCTTTGGCTGTTCAGTGCCTGCTATGATAAACACGAGAACCTTAGCAGATGAAAGAGAAAAGATAATGACGCTTAGAGTTATTCCATTTTTCACTTGTGGTGCAAAAGTTCCAATTCTCGTTGCCGTTGCAGGTGCGATAGTCACAGCGTGTGGCTTTGGAAACGCTGATATAATAACCTATTCAATGTACGTTATCGGCTTATTGGTTGCCGTCGTTTCTATAATTTTAATGCGTTCAACAACGCAAAAAGGCGAAATAGCACCTTTCATTATGGAGCTTCCGGCATATCACGCACCGAGCTTTAAAAACTTGATGATACATATGTGGGATAAGGCAAAACATTATATAGAAAAAGCGTTTACAATAATTCTTTTTTCGACAATAGTAATTTGGTTTTTATCTAACTTTGGTTGGGACTGGAAAATGTGCGAAATAGATAGTTCAATTCTAGCGTCGCTTGGAAAGTTTATGCAACCAATATTTACACCACTTGGCTTTGGCAGTCAGCTCGGCAGATATGGTTGGGTATTCGTCGTTGCAGCGATAACGGGTTTAATTGCAAAAGAAAACGTTATAGCAACCTTTGCAACGCTTGTTGGTTGTATCGGTGCAACGCTAATTACAAGTGAAGACGGCGTTTTAGAAATTGCTGAAATTATCAGAATTATAGCTAACGACATAGGTGCAAACCCTTATACATTATGGCCTGCGTTGATAGCGTTTATAGTGTTTAATATGACAACTATTCCTTGCTTTGCATCGGTTGCCACGGCAAAGGGCGAGCTTAAAAAAGGCACTGCAAAATGGACTATTTTGTTTTGGATTATAACGTCTTATATCACTAGCGCAATAGTTTATGTAGTGCTTTCGTGGTGGTGGACGGCGTTTATAGTGCTTGGCTTGGCGACATTATTGATAGCGATAATTAAAATATATAATAAAAAGGTGGCAATAAAAAAATGAGCGCAATAGATATAGTTGTAGTTATTGCTTGCGCTTTGCTTGGCGTTTACGTTATTATTAGTTGTATTAAAAATAAAAAGAAAGGCAAAACGAGTTGTGGGTGTGATTGCGCTAATTGCTCGGGCTGTGCGTATAGCAAAAAACAAGTTAATCAAGATAAATAATTTAAGTAAAGCATCTAAATTTAGGTGCTTTACTTTTTTTAAAATTAAGCGCAAAAACACTTGTAATAACAAGTAAAATGTGATATTATATTATGGCTAAAGGGGACGTAGCTCAGCTGGTTAGAGCGCTTGCTTGACATGCAAGAGGTCGTAGATTCGAGTTCTATCGCCCCCACCAATATTAAAGGCAAATGCTAACAAAAAGCATTTGTCTTTTTTATTTTAATAATCATTGTTAATGTCATTTCCAAAAGTTTACTATTGAAAGTATATTATACTTATAGTATAATATAACCATGAAAAAATTATTGATTTTATTAGTTAGTTTTATTATTCTAACCCTTAGTGGTTGTACTTATACAAACAGCAAAGATTTTGAAAATCTTGAAAATAATCCGTCTGTAAGTTTGCCTCTTCCGCCTAGTGAAGAAGATGATGAGCAAAGAAAAAAGACGTATATTTTGTCAAATGCAAATGGGATTAGAATTAGAAGTGGCGCTGGCACAAATTATAGCGTGCTAGGTAGTATTGAAAAAAACGATATGCTTTCTTATCAAGGCATAGAAGGCAATTATTACATAACCGTTTACAAAGAGAAAAAAGCATATATTCACAAAGATTATTGCTCTTTAGTTGGATTCGAACTTTCAAGTGACAAAATAGAAAAGGCGATAGAATTCGGCACAAAGCTATTAGGCTATCCATACGTATGGGGGAGTGAGCGCTATCATTGGGGCAACGGCAAATTAAATAAGAACTTTGTAAACGGCGAGTTCGACTGTTCTGCTTTGGTGCAGTATATTTACTATATAACCAACAATGTTTTGCTTGACGTGACAAGTAGGGCGCAGTCGCTTGAGGGCGAGCTTGTAAAGGATGGCGACTTGAAAAGGGGAGATTTAATGTTTTTTACAAACGCATCTAGAAAAAACAATGTCGGCATAGAAAAAGTCGGACACGTGGGCATTTATTTTGGCAATAATTACATTTTGCACACGGCAAGCGACTATGCAGTAATTGAACCTATTACTAGCACGAGATGGTCGTATTATTTACACTCAAGGCGAGTTGTATAACGTAAACGAGTTGACAAAAACTTTAGGTTTTGTTATTATTTATAAAAAATAATTTGGAAAAAAATAATGAACAAAATCAAAGTAATACTTCTTGACATAGACAACACTATTTTAGACTTTAATAAAAGTGCTAAAAAAGCCGTTGAAATTGCTTTTAAAATCTGTGGGCTTGAGTTTAAAGACTCTTCTTTTAACGTTTTTATTCAAATAAACGATACGCTTTGGCAAAAGATTGAAAGGGGCGAACTTACAAGGCAAGAACTTCACAAAATAAGATTTAAAACAATATTTGAAGCTCTTGGCATTATAGGAGATGGAGAAAAAGCCGAAATTGAATTTAGAAAAGCACTTTTTAACATTGCCGAGCCTGTTGATGGAGCTTTAGAGATAGTCAAATATCTTTCAAGAAAATATAAAGTTTATAGTGCTAGCAACGCCATATATAATCAACAAATAAATAGACTAAATATTGCAGGTATGTTTGAATATTTTAGTGGTTTTTTCGTGTCGGAAAAAATTGGGCATCAAAAGCCTACCAAAGAGTTTTTTGATTATTGTTTCAAAAGTCTTAACGGCATAAAAAAAGAGCAAGCTATAATGATTGGCGACAGTTTGACGGCAGATATATTAGGTGCTAAAAATTACGGAATTAAAAGCATTTGGTTTAATAGAAAAGCTGAAAAAAATCTCCAAAAGTTTACACCTGATTTTACTGTGGATAATTTAGAGCAAATAAAAAACATATTATAATTTAAATAAAGGGCTTTCGTTGACAAACGTTGGCCTTTTATTGTATAATCAAACCTATGGAAACAAAAAATTTAGAGCACTTGGATTATAAAGCCAAGTTAATCCAAGACAACTTAATAGCATTTGTTCCCGGTGGGGACAGTATGTGGCCAACCCTTAAAAATAAAGGTCAATCGGTGGTTGTTCAGGCAAAAACTGAAAGGTTAAACAAGTTTGACGTGGCGCTTTACGTTCGTGGTCAAAACACCTTTATTTTGCATAGGGTTATAGAAGTTTTAGATGACGGCTATCTTATTTGTGGGGATAGTCAGTTCACCTTAGAAAAGGTTTTAGAAGACCAAATTTTTGGCAAAATGATAGGCTTTTATCGTGGAAAAACCTATATTGACGTAAATGACTCAAAATACAAAAAGCAAGTAGAAAATTGGTATAAAAATAAAGCGTGTAGAAGGTTTAGGATTAAAGCTTTCTTTTTAAGAAAAAAGGTTATAAACAAACTCAAAAGAATTTTTGGGGGTAAAAATAAAAATGTATGATTTAATCAGTCTTGGCAAAAGCTCAAAAAAAGCATCATTACAGCTTATAAAGCTTAGCGAAGAGCAAAGAAACAATGCCTTAAAAGTGTGTGCTAAGGCATTAAGAGACAATAAACAGTTTTTGATAGCGCAAAATGCAATAGATATAGAAAACGCTAAGAAAAAGGGTATGAGCGATGCGTTCATTGATAGGCTTTTGCTTAGCGACAAGGTTATCGAAGGCATGGCGATTGGGTTAGAACAAGTGTCAGTTTTAGAAAACCCTTTGGGAAAAACCGTTTATTCGCACGAAAACGTAGAACAAGGAATATCTATTCAAAAAAAGAACGTGCCATTTGGCGTGGTCGGAATAATTTACGAATCAAGGCCAAACGTGACGGCAGATGCATTTGCGCTTTGCTTTAAAACGGCAAACGCTGTGATATTAAAAGGTGGAAGCGATTCGCTAATTTCAAACGTTGCTATAGTAAAGGTTTTAAAGCAAGCTCTAAAAGGCTTAGATATAGACCAAAACTGTATATCTGTGATAGAAGACACATCAAGGCAAACGACTGTAGAGTTTATGAAGCTGAATAAATACGTTGACCTGTTAATACCTAGGGGAAGTGCGTCGCTTATAAATTCAGCGCTTGAAAATTCGACCATACCAATAATTGAAACGGGCACGGGCAACTGCCACGTTTACGTTGATGAGTTTGCTGACATAGATATGGCGTCAAAGGTTATATATAATGCAAAAACACAACGCTACAGCGTGTGCAATGCGTGCGAATCACTAGTTATTCACTCAAAAGTGCTTTTAGAAGCAATGCCAAAGATTGCAAACGCCCTAAAAGAAAAGCAGGTTGAAATCCGTGCAGACGAGCGTGCATATGAGATTATAAAAGATTATCCATATATAAATAAAGCAACAGAAGAAGATTTTTATCTTGAATATGGCAGTGCGATAATTTCTGTAAAAACGGTTGACAGCATAGAAGAGGCGATAGAGCATATCAACGAGCATAACACTCGCCACTCTGAAAGCATAATAACCGATTGCAATAAAAGGGCAGAAAAGTTCTTAAACGAAATTGATGCGTCCTCTGTTTATCACAATGCGTCCACAAGATTTACTGATGGATTTGTGTTTGGACTTGGTGCAGAAATAGGTATAAGCACGCAAAAACTTCACGCTCGTGGTCCTATGGGGCTATCTGCTTTAGTCACCACTAAATATTACGTTAGTGGCAATGGTGCAGTAAGAAAGTAATTGCAACAAATTAACATATTACCACTTGATTTTTGGCTCGAGTGGTATTTTTTTGTTAATTTTTAACAAACTTTGTTGTTTTTTATAACTTTAAAAAAATATTTAAAAATTTGTTAAAAAAGGTACATAAAACAGTTGACAATAAAAATAAAGGGTACTATAATATGGGCGAAAATTACAGATAGAACGTGCACGAAAAAATTGTGAATACGTGCAAAAGGAGGTAAAAAATGAAAAAGTTTTTTGCAAGCTTTAAAAATATAGTTGAAGTAGCAAACTATGAAGTGGCTTTATGCTTAGAATTAAACGCTAGATAATGCCCAAAATTAAAGACAAATAAAAGGTCTTATGAACTCTTAACCAAAGTCGGTTAGGGGCTTTTTTCTTTTAAAGGCAAAAACAGTTGTAAAAGCCAAAATTAAATTTGATTTGAGCATTAAAAACGTTGATTTTAATATTTTTTTGTTATATAATTTATATAACAATTTAAAAATATTAGGAGCGTGTTATGAAAAAGAATTTAACGATGACTTTTACTGGCGACGCACTTTTCGTTGCAGACTTTCCAAAGTCTTATGACAAAGATTTAAAAGAAATTTCTGACGTTATTAAGGGCGTTGACGTAAAAATTACAAACTTAGAGACAAACTTATCTGAATTTGGTGATTATGCAAACGCATATTCTGGTGGAACTTGGCTTAACACAGAGCCAAAGGATTTTAAGTATTTAGAAAAATACGGTTTTAACTATTATGGCACGGCAAACAATCACGTTATGGACTATTCATATCACGCTATGCTTGACACCATAAAAGAACTTGAAAAAAGGGGCTATGCTCACTCAGGTACAGGTTATGACCTAGAAGATGCAAGCAAGCCTGCAATTTTAAATATAAACGGCAAAAAGGTTGGCATCATTGCAGTGACCACTGCTTTCCAAGAAGCATCAAAAGCAGGTAAGCCAACACCAAACATCAAAGGTAGACCGGGCGTAAACTTTGCAGGGTACGATACATATTATCAAGTTGATGAAAAAGACATTGAAGATTTAAAAAGAATTGCTGCAAAAACTAATATAAACGCAACCCGTGAAAAGAATATTAAAACGGGTTATGCAAAACCAGCACCAGAAGGGGTTTTTGTTTTGGGTACATTAAATTTTTGTCTTGAGGGAACCAAACCAACAACACAATGCATAAAAGCAGATAAAGAAAGAATTATAAACGATATTAAAAAGGCAAAGCAAGAGTGTGATTACGTATTCTTGTTCGTTCACTGCCACACAATGAAAGGCGATTCACAAGAAACCGTTCCAGACCATTTAATCGAACTTGCAAAAGACTGCATTGATGCAGGCTGTGCAGGTATTTTGGGTGGTGGCACACACCAACTCCGTCCTTTAGAAATTTATAAAGGCAAGCCAATCTTCTATTCACTTGGCGACTTTATCTATCAAGGCATGAGAGTTAAGATGTTTCCAGCCGACTTCTTAAATAAATGGGGTTGTGACGAAACGGCAACTGCTTGGGAAGGACTTATGGCACGTTCACAAGGCAACAAATACGGCCTTCAAAAGCTTGAAAGCAGTTTCTTAACAATACTTCCTATTGCTGAATATGACGGCGATACAATGGTATCACTTAAAATGTATCCAATTTCTTTGGGCTTTACAAGAGAAGGCGACCTTAACGGCTTGCCATTTATTGCTAAAGGTGATGAAGCAAAGAAGATTTTTGACATTATGGATAGATTATCTCGCCCTTATGGAACAGACCTTAAACTTGAAAACGACGTAATCGTTTTAACAATGAATAAATAATATTTATAACGGTGAAAAAAATGAAAAATATACAAAAAATAGTTGAAAAATATTCCGACTTAATCTTAAAAGCAGAAAGAGATTTATGGAAAATTCCAGAAACGGGCTTTTTTGAATACAAGACAAACGACTATATGATAAAAGCCTTTGAAAAAATGGGATATAAGCTCACAAAAGCCGAAAATATCACAGGTTTTTATACAGTTGTTGATACAGGTAAGGCTGGTCCTACAGTTCTTATCTTGGCAGAACTAGACGCTCTTATTTGCCCAACACACCCAGAATGTGATAAAGAAACAGGTGCAGTGCATTGTTGTGGTCACCACGTACAATGCGCAACAATGCTTGGTATTGCAGCAGCGCTCACTGAAAAAGAAGTTTTAGAAGGTCTTTCAGGTAGAATTAAACTTTGCGTTGTTCCAGCAGAAGAAGGCATTGAACAAAGCAGAAGAAAAGAATTAGTTAATAAGGGCATTATTCAATATCTATCAGGCAAGCCTGAATTTATAAGAAGGGGTTATTTTAACGACGTTGACCTTGCTTTCATGGTGCACGCAAGTCCAATGAAAGATGATAAAATTAGATTTGGTATTATTGAGGGACATAACGGCGTTATAAGAAAGAGAATAACCTTCCACGGAAAATCTGCACATGCAGGCAGTTCTCCACACTTGGGAATAAATGCTTTAAATGCAGCAACAACTGCAAATATGGCAATCAACTCTTTAAGAGAAACATTTAGAGAAGAAGATAAAATCCGTATTCACTCAATAATCACAAAGGGTGGAAGTTCAGTAAACGCCGTTCCTGATGAAATTATAATAGAGAGTTATATTCGTGGCGCAAGTGTTAACGCACTAAAAGAAACTAACAAAAAGGTAAATAGGGTAATTTCATCTTGTGCTGCAGCATTCGGCGCAAACGTTACTATTGAAGACGTGCCAGGCTCAGAACCAATGCACGATAATAAAGACCTTAATAAGTGTATGGAAGAAGTTGTTGGTGAATTATTTGGAGATGAGGCATTATCACGTAAAGGTTTCTTATCATCATCAACCGATATGGGGGATATAGGCGTTTTATTCCCAGCAATCCACGCTTATGCATATGGCGCAAGTGGAATTTCGCACGGCAAAGATTATTATATAATCGACCCAAAAAGATGTTGTGTTGATAACGCAACGGTTCAAGTTTGTATGGTTAGAAATTTGCTTTCTAACAACGCAGAAAAAGCAAAGAAGGTTATTGCAAACTATAAACCACAATTTGAATCTATTGAAGATTATATCGCACACAAAAATTCTGTTATAATGAATAAAACTACCGTTACTTATAATGAAGACGGAACGATAACGTTAGATATTAACTAAGTTTAAGATTATTAACAAGGTGAAAAAATGTCAAAAAACTTATTAGGAATTGATTTTGGAACGACGGCGCTTAAGGCTTGCCTTTTTGATGAAAATGGCAATCGCTTAGCAAGCGAGTCGGCGCAATATAAACTTATAACAAAGGGCGAATTCGTTGAGTTTGACGCAGATGAGTTTTTTAACGTTTTAGAAAAAACCGTGTCTAAAATCACCGATAAATTTAAAGTTGATGCCCTTGCAGTTGACACACAAGGCGAAACGCTTATTGCCTTAGACAAGAACGGCAGACCACTTATGAACGCTATAATCTGGCTTGACAATAGGGCAGAAAAAGAAGCTAGAGAGATTGAAAAGCATTTTGGCTTGGAAAAAATTTATAATATAACTGGTCAAACCGAAGTTCCAGCAGGCTATCCAGCCCCAAAGATTATGTGGCTTAAACAAAACGCAAAACACGTTTTTGATAATGCCGACAAATTCTTATTGCTAGAAGATTATATATTATATAGGCTAACTGGTAAATTTTATGGCTCTCGTTCGCTTTATTCATCTTCGCTACTTATGAACGTACATACAGGCGAATATGATGAAGAAATTTTATCATTTGTCGGAATAAAGAAATCTCAACTGCCAACCCTATGTGAAAGTGGCACGATTATAGGCGAATATAAAGGCATAAAAGTTGCAACGAGTGCGCTTGACCAAATTGCAGGCATAACTGGTGCAGGCGTTGTAAAGGAAGGTATGATAAGCGAAACTACAGGCACAGCATTAGCAGTTTGCGCAGTCACAAAAGAGTTTCCACCATATTTTGAAGGACTAAAGGTTTCGGCTTATTACGTTAGAAAAGGGCTATATTGTCTACTTATGTGGGCACCGACGGCAGGCGCTGTTTTAGAGTGGTTTAAGGGTGGCTTTTGCGAAAACATTTCGCTAAAAGAGCTTGACCAAATGGCAGAAAAGGTTGCTGAAGGAAGCGAAGGACTTATAACCTTGCCACATCTTTGTGGAACTGTTATGCCAGAGAATAACCCAAAAGCAAAAGGCGTATTTTTTGGCGTAGAGCTAAAACACACAAGGGCACACTTTGCACGTTCAATAATGGAATCGGTTGCGTATATGATAAAAGAAT
Organism: Christensenellaceae bacterium; assembly: GCA_045587465.1. Classification (GTDB taxonomy): domain Bacteria; phylum Bacillota; class Clostridia; order Christensenellales; family Borkfalkiaceae; genus UBA1259. Next base: position 28,023 of record JAZNCJ010000030.1, on the reverse strand, counting down.
ACGTTGAGTATTTAGGAATACAAATCGATGAAATTCGCTCTATGGGTGGTGGCGCAAGAAGCAGTCTTTGGTGCGACGTTAAAAGCAAGGTTTTAGGCAAAGATATAGTCACCTTAAAAGAAAACGAAACGGCGTGCCTTGGCAGTGCAATCTTCGCAGGTGTGGGCATAGGCGCTTATCAAAGCATTGAAAGTGCCACCGAAAAACTTGTTAATAAGAACTTAATCTATAAAGCAAAGCCATCTAATTATGATGCGCTTTACAGCGAATACAAACAAAAAGAACAAAAATTAATGCAAATATTCTAAAAAGAAAAAGCACTTATCGGATAGATAAGTGCTTTAGTTTTTGTAAAAAATCAACTTGCAATTTTTTTATAAACTCTAACGGCAAGTGCCGTCATATCATCTTTAACACATCCGTCGTTAAGATAAATTGCTTGTTTTAAAACGTCATCAGCAAGGGTTTGAGGATTTTTTGCCGGCAGGGTTCTTAAATATTCAATTATGGCGCTAGAGCTATCAAAAGCATCGCTAATTCCATCGGTCACCAGTAAAATCATATCGCCATCGTTTAGTTCGGTTGTTGCAATAGATGGTTTAATGCCGTCTATAATGCCAAGTGGCAAAGTGTTTCCCTCAACGATTTTAATGCCGTTATCGTTAATAATAAATCCGTAAGGCGAGCCAAACTTAATAAAACTTGCCGTGCAGTCTTTAAGATTGATAATTGATATATCAAGCGCAGTAAAATAGTCTTCGGTGTTAATGGATAAAAGCTTATTCACAGTGTCTAAAATCAAATGGTCGTCAAGGCCTGACTTATAAAAACTTTCTATTAAAGAAAGCGAAGTAGAAGAAACGTTTTCGGCATCGGTGCCACTGCCCATGCCATCAGATAGCGCCACTAAAAACTTATCGCAGGAAATTTTAGTCATAGAGTGGGTGTCGCCACTTTTTTTAGAGCCGTCCTTAGTGGCTTTTGCAATGCCGAAAACTGCATCGTATTCATCGCTTTTTCTAAGCGTTATATACTCTTTTTGCTCACTTATAGAAATTTTATCTTCAATTGCCATTTTTATCCCCAAAGTCTTACTCACCACGCTTTGAAGTTCTAAAAAAGAATATTCTTTCATAGCTACTACCAAACTAACGCTAAGCCTATCGTCTTCGCCATAAATTAAAAGTTCGCTTATAATAAAACCAGCTTTGAATAAATTTGTAGTTAAAACCTTTTCAAGTTTATTGTTAAATTTTAATAAACTGCCAGACTCTAAGGCAAGTGAACGCAAAATTTCTGATATTCCAAGTGCTTGCGAAGCAATCAAATCTCTACCAACGCCAAGGTTAGCGTTTTCAATCAGTTTTGTTCTATAATCTGCAAGCATCTTATTCAAGCCGTATAAAACGTTGTTAGGGTGAACGCAAGTTTTAGAAAGCTCGCTAGGAAGGTCGATAAGCGATAGTTTACCTTTTGCAAAGCCTATGTCAAGAAGCGTGCCGACAGCAGAGCTTATAGCCTTTTCATTACGTTTGCATTTATCATAATTTAAGCACTGCTTACATACGCAAGAATAAATTTCTTTTTGCATAATAGCCTTTGCACTTTCTTGACTTATGCTTTTTTGTTTTAATAGGTTAAAAGAATTTGCAATTTCCGAAAAAACGCTAGACAAGTCAAAAAGCTTGTTAGAAAGCACACTTCTGTTGCGATTAATAGATTGTTTTACAAGCTGTTTTTCTCTAAAAGCATAAAGTTTGTCTTTAAGATTAGTCAAAATTTGCGTTGGCAGAACGCAAAAGCAAACGCTTCCTAATAAAACACTTATAAAATGAATGTAGGTATAGCTTGAGTATATAGAAAATACAACTTGAAGCAAATAATCACAAAGCACTATAGAAATTGCCGATACGTATCTTGAAACGCCTATAAAACACTCGCTAAAAATTCCATAAATCAAAAATATTGAAACAAAATTAATATCGTTATAATAAACGGCTAAGCTTAAAGAAAAAACACTTGCATAAATGCTAGCTAGTCCACGTCTAAAAATAAAACTAGACATTAAAATCATAAATACGCATATAGATTTATATAAAAATGGGGAAAAGGTATTTGAAATTCCAAGCCCAAAAATAGAAACCATAACGCCAAGCGCAAAAGCTTCTTCAAAATCAAGCTTAAATTTCAGTCCTTTTTGAGTAATAGCCTTTGCTGTTAGAATTGATAAAAAACTTAAAAAAGTGGTGAGCAATGCAGTTAAGATACGTTTTTCTAAAAGAATTTGATTAACTGTATTTCCTAAAAAAACAAAACCAAGCATGCCTATAAAAGTATATGCAACAAACTGATAATGGCTATTAGTTTTAAATGACTTATAAATGCAAACGATAGGCAATATAACAAGCATAAATATAGCGCCACTTGCAATCAGCCCCATCTCATTACAAACAATAAAGGCACTAAGATAAAGTATAGGCGTTATAATTAAAGAACAGTTAAAAAGTAGTGCCGAAACAAAAATTGCTGAAGAATAAGGCAAAACTTGTGCTTCTAAATTATTAAAAACATAAAATAAAAGCGACAAAAAAACATATTTAGATACGTTAACAAAGTCAAAATTTTTACTAAATTTTTTCAAAACTATTTGCTCCCCCTATATTGACTAATATTAATTTTCATTATATAATTTATCTAAATAAATAATTTGTACGTTTTTAGCAAAATATGACTTAATATATGGTTAAATAATTTTGATAAGGCGTATAAAAAATACTTTTATATAATTAGTTTACAAAGTTGTTAAAAAAATAGTAAAATATAAAAAAATAAAAAAATAGGTGAAAAATATGATAAAAGTTGGAATTGTAGGTTATGGAAACTTAGGCAGAGGTGCTTGCCTTGCAGTAGAAAAAGCAAAAGATATTAAGTGTGTGGGCGTGTTTACACGTCGAAATCCAGAAAGTCTAAAAATTGCAGTTGACTTTCCCGTTTATTCTATAAACGACTTAAATAAATTTAAAGGTGAGATAGACGTTTTAATTTTATGTGGTGGCAGTGCAACAGACCTTCCAAACACAACGGCTGAGTTTTTAAAAGAATTTAACACGGTGGATTCGTTTGACACTCATGCAAAAATTCCAGAATACTTTGATAAGCTTGATAAGGTTGCAAAAGAAAACGGCACGCTTTCAGCTATAAGCATTGGTTGGGACCCTGGTCTATTTTCTATAATGAGAATGCTTTTCGGTGCAGTTTTGCCAGAAGGCAACGATTATACTTTCTGGGGCAAGGGCGTATCGCAAGGGCATAGTGATGCTTTAAGAAGAATAAAAGGCGTTAAAAACGCTATTCAATATACAATTCCAAAAGAACAAGCGCTTGAAAAAGTTAGAAGTGGCATAAACCCTAGTCTTTCAACAAGGGATAAACATCTTAGAGAGTGCTTTGTGGCAGTGGAAGAGGGTGTAAATTTACAACAAATTGAACAAGAAATCAAAAATATGCCAAATTATTTTGCTGATTATGACACTATTGTTAATTTTGTGACTGATGAAGAAGTTAAAAAGATGCAAGAAAAACTCTCTCACGGTGGTTTTGTTTTTCGTTCAGGAAAAACTACTAAAGAAAATTCACACTTAGTTGAGTTTTCGCTTAAACTCGACTCAAATCCAGAGTTTACTGCAAGTGTTTTAGTGGCATATGCAAGGGCAATAGCAAAACTATCAAAAGAAGGAAAAACAGGTTGTCTAACCGTATTTGATATTCCACTAAGGTATTTATCGCCAAATCCAAACGAATTTTTAAGAGAAAAATTATTATAAACAATGAGAAATAGAAAATTTAAATTCATATCAATCCTTCTAAGTTTTGTGATGCTTATAAGCTTACTTAGTGGTTGTGAATTATTAGAAAGTTTACTTAGTAGTGCCCCGCCATCAGAAGATAATTCGCTATCAGAATACCCACAAGTGTTAGAAGATGATGAAATGTCTTTTCATTTTATGATGCTTGGAAATCATCTGGCAGGCGACAGCATTTTTATTAAAGCAGGCAGGACGGATATTTTAATTGATGCAGGCAGTAGAATAGGTAGCGTAAGCAGTATACAGTCATATCTTAATCAATATATGACGGACAACGTTTTAGAATACGTCATAGTCACGCACGCAGACCAAGACCATATTGAGGGATTTGTAAGCACTAATACAAAGTTAGGCATTTTTGACCTTTATGAGTGTAAAACTATAATCGACTTTAATCGTTCAAATAAAGACCTTTTGACAGATGGTGGAAACCCATCGCTACTAAGCAAGTATTATTCAAGCCGAGATGAAGAAATTAATAACGGGGCAACTCATTACACGGCGCTTGATTGTTATAATGAGACAAACGGCGCAAGGCGAGTGTTTGAACTTGCCGAAGATATGAGTATGGAAGTATTGTATAATTACTATTACGACCACAAGTCTTCTCACGAAAACAACTATTCTGTGTGCGTTATGTTTAAGCACGGCGATAAAAGTTTTTTGTTCACAGGCGACTTAGAGGAAGAGGGAGAAGAATATTTGGTCGAATATAACGATTTACCTCAAGTAGAACTCTTTAAAGCTGGGCATCACGGCTCTCCAACTTCTTCAAACGACTGTTTGTTAAGTGTTATTAAGCCTAAAATTTCGGTTGCTTGTTGTTGTGCTGGAAGTGCCGAGTATGGCAAAGTTCACGCTAATTATTTTCCTTCGCAAGCATATATTGATAGAATTGCACCATATACAGATAAGGTTTTTGTTCCCGTTTATATAAATACCATATATGACCAAAGCAAAGATAAGTATATAAATGATGGCGAGTATATGGAGCTTAACGGAAACATAATGATTCGTTCTTTAAGCGAGAGTATAAATGAAAATGGCGAAGTCGTTGCCCCAAAAATTGCATACGTAGGCTCAAACAACAGTTTGAAATTAAAAGATACAGACTGGTTTAAAAATAACAGAATAACGCCAAGTGCTTGGCAATAAAACAAAATTAAAGCAGAGCAACAAGCTCTGCTTTTGATATCTAAAAAAATATTTAAATTTTTGCATAAATATAAAAAACCTTCACATAATACTTTTAGACGGAGGTCAGTATGCAAGGCACAGGAATAGTTAGAAGAATAGACGAGTTAGGAAGGGTAGTAATCCCAAAAGAAATTCGTAAAACTTTAAGAATTAAAGAGGGAGACCCACTAGAAATTTATACTGATAAAGAAAATTTAGTAATTAAAAAATATTCGCCTATATCATCTATAGAAGAATTTGTAAAAATTGTTGCAGACGGCATTGAAGAATTAACCGAAAAGGTTTGTGTAATAACTGACAATGATGTAATTTTATATATATCAAAAGGCAAAATGAAAGATGCTATTGGTAAAAACATTTCTAATCATTTAGAAAAAGTAATTTACGATAGAAAAAGCGTAGTATCGTCAAGAGTTGATGGTGGAAGTATAATTTCAATAAGTGATGAAGTCGATTTGGAGTTAGAAAATCAAATTATCGTTCCGATAATTTCAAGTGGCGATTGTTATGGTGCTTGTATTCTATTTGACAAAGACAAAGCATCAAGATTTAATGCTGAACAAGTTAAAATCGTTCAATTAGGAGCGTGTTTTTTAGCAAAGCAATTTGAGTAATGACTTATCCGTTAAAATGACCACGAATTATTTTCGTGGTCATTTGTACATATGAAAGGAACAAACACGTTATTTAGTGGAGCATTATGGCTTGGGATAGGCACTTTTATGGCAAAGATATTAGGGGCGATATATAGAGTGCCACTCACAAATAAGCTTGGTGGTTTGGGGCTAGGGCTGTATCAAATGGTATTTCCAATATATGCACTACTCCTTGACTTTTCTGGAGCAGGGCTTCCAAGCGCACTATCACGAATTATCGCCATGCAAGAAAACAAAGATGTTCGTGCTAAACGTCTGCTTATAAACAGTATAAAACTCTTTTTTGTGCTCGGTGCTTTAGCATCAATTTTTATGGCGATGTTTTCAGGTACAATTTCTAGACTTCAAGGCAACAAAAGTGCTAGAACGGCATATCTATTTTTGTCACCGGCAATAGCTATGGTTTCTATAATTTCTTGTTTTAGGGGTTATTTTCAAGCATATTTAGATATGCGCCCAACGGCAATTTCGCAAATTATAGAGCAGTTAGTAAAATTAGTATTCGGCTTAATTTTTGTAAGCGCTTTTATGCCAAACATACCACTTGGCGTTGCTGGAGCAACGCTTGCAATAACTCTTTCTGAGCTAGTTGCTCTTATTTATTTGACTATAAAATATAAAAGTTTTAGTGTAAGAAAACCCGTTCAAAGCACACTAGAAAAGGGTGATTTTCTTTCGGATGTAAAACTTATAATAAAAACAACGATTCCCATAACACTTGTGGGAATACTTTTGCCGTTATCTGGGGTTATAGACAGTTTTTTAATTGTAAATATACTTAATAGTTATTCAAATAACGCCACCACCTTATATGGACTATTATCAGGCGTTGTTATGACGGTTATAAATCTTCCTGTTTCGGTGTGCTATGGCATTTCTAGCGTAGCCGTGCCATCAGTTTCAGCTTGCAAAACTCAAAGTGAAAGGGATAATCGCTCTAAAAAAATAATATTATTAACAACTTTAGTTGCTCTTCCGTGCGCAGTGTTTTTAGGCATATTTGCGCCTTTTACAGTCAACCTATTATTTAAAAATTTGCCAAGTATTCAAAAGGGAATTGCGACAAGGCTTTTAATCATTTGTTCTCCGTGCGTGCTTTTACTGTCGCTCGTTCAGTCCTTAAACGCCATACTAATCGGCAGTGGCAAGCTATATACGCCTGTTAAAACGCTAGGGGTTGGAATAATCATAAAAACAATTCTAAATATAATTTTATTAAGCGTTAAAAAAATCAACATTTATGGCTCGGCAGTGGCGATAATTGCTTGCTATTTTAGTGTATGTTTGATAAACTTGTTATTGATAAATAAATTAGGGATAAAAGATGAAAGCAAAACAACTACAAATAGGCAATATATGTGTCAAAAATAACGTGTTTTTAGCACCAATGGCAGGCTATACGGACTTTTGTTATAGAAAGCTTCAGTTAGAGTGTGGCATAGGTCTAGCTTTTACTGAACTTGTAAGCGCAAAAGGGCTTATGTATGAAAGTCAAGGCTCAAAAGAACTGCTTTTTTGTGGAAGTGATATAGAAGATACTGCCGTTCAAATTTTTGGAAGCGAGCCATACTATATGCGAAGCGCTTGTGAAAGTGAATATTTGTCGCCATTTAAGATTGTAGATATAAATATGGGTTGTCCTGTTCCAAAGGTTTATAAAAACGGAGAGGGCAGTGCGCTACTTGGCGACCTAAAAAAAGCAAAAGAAATTATATCAGAGTGCGCAAAAAGTGGCAAAATCATCACGGTAAAAACAAGAATTGGCTTAAGTAAGGGCGATAATTTTGCAAAAGAGTTTGCTACTATGGCAGAAGACGCCGGTGCAAGTCTAATTACCTTTCACGCAAGGGTAAGGGAAGATTATTATTCGGGCGAGCCAAATTATGACGCTGTTTACGAGGCAAAAAAAGCAGTAAGCATTCCAATAATAGCAAACGGAGGAATTTTCACCATAGATGATGCCGACAAAATGATGGAAAGGACGGGCGCTGACGGAATTATGCTTGCTCGTGGCGCAATAATAGACCCGTTTTTATCTTCAAAACTAACAAATACGCCTATAAACAGCAACTTAAAGCAGTACATATTAAGCCATCTAAAGCTTATGCAAGGCCATTATGACGATAGAAGGGCAACAAACGAGTTTAGAAAGTTTTTGGCATATTATTTTAAGGGTATGGATGGTGTTAAAAAACTAAAAAACGATATATATCAAGCGACAAATTTAGAGCAGATTATAGAGCTTATAGAAAAAAATATTTAACAAAAAAACCTTTGCTATAATAAGATAATATGAATAGTCTATTATGGTGAGGGAAAAGTATGCAGTTAAGTTTTGTCACAAACGGCTCGCTTAATCAAACGTTAGAGCAAAATTTATCCAAAATAGTGGATAGCGACGTTATAATTTTTGGGTTTAATGGGTTAGGGCTTGTCAGTTATAAAAAAGAACTTGAGGGAGAGACCGAGTATTTTCACGATTTAGCCTTAGCGTCTAAAGAATTATCTTCGGTAATTATATGTGGGTGTGATACGGACACTTATGGACTATTTCGCCACTCGGCAGTAATTGCAGACAAAGGCAAAATTTTGGGCGTGTCGGATATGGCGCACTCTATTGATGAAAGCGAATTTGTCAGTGGAGGAAATTTTAGGGTTTATGATACAAGCGTTGGGAAAATAGGCTTAATAGTAGCAGAAGACCTATTTTTTCCAGAATCGGCAAGGGTTTTAACCCTTTGCGATGCAGATATATTAATATGCGTCTATAAAAAACTTGACAGTTTTATGCCACAAATAATGCTTAGGGCAGGTGCGTTTTCAAACGGCGTTCCAATGGCGCTATGCGCTAAAAATTATGCGTGCTATAGCGACATCCGTGGCAAAATTGCTATGGCGAGTAGCAACGAAATAGTAAAATGCAAGGTCAATATAGAAAAAGATTATCACCTTATAAGCTCAAGAAGGCGTGGGCTTTACAGGGAGTTTAATTCGGGATATTAAAGGAGAAAATTATGGCACTCAATATTGTTTTGGTCGAGCCTGAAATTCCACAAAACGCAGGCAATATCGTTAGAACGTGCGCTGTGACGGGCAGTAAATTACATATGGTTAGGCCACTCGGCTTTGAAGTTTCGGACAAGTATCTAAAAAGGGCTGGGCTTGACTATTGGCACTTTGTGGATATAAGTTATTACGATAGCATTGCTGAAGTTATGGACAAGTTCTATAATGGAAACAATTTCTGGTTTTTTTCAACAAAGTCAAAACTAATCCACTCGGATGCACAGTATAAAGACGGCGATTTTTTGGTGTTTGGAAAGGAAACAAAAGGGCTTCCTGAAAGTTTAATCGAAGCGCATTATAACGAGTGTGTTCGTCTTCCTATGATAAGCGAGTGTCGTTCGTTAAATTTATCAAATTCGGTTTGCGTAGGCGTGTATGAAGCATTAAGACAGCTCGGCTATCCAAATCTATCAACCAAAGGCGAAATTCCTAAAAAATAGCGTAATAAGCAAAAATAAATCAATTTGTCAAGCATTTTAGTAGGGTTAAAAGCAAAAAAAGAATAATTTGGCAAACTAAAATTTTGGTTTGCCAGTATTTTTTTGTTTGACACAAAATGCTTATCTATAGTAAAATTAATATGTAAAATAAAAATTACTTTAGGAGAAAAATCAAATATGATTTGGAACGTATTTTTTATGTTCGGTGGCGTTGCCGTTATGATGTTCGGTATGAAGATTATGGGAAGCGCACTAGAACAAGTTGCCGGTGGGGGGATGAAAAAACTGCTCGGCAAAATTACAACCAATAGATTTGCTGGCGTTGGCGTTGGCGTTGCCGTCACAAGCATTATTCAAAGCTCAACTGCAACCACGGTTATGCTTGTCGGTTTCGTTAACGTTGGAATATTAACTTTAGCGCAAGCTACAAACGTTATAATGGGCGCTAATATCGGAACAACGGTCACGGCACATATCGTTTCACTTTCAGGCGTTGGTGCAATCGATATTGGTGCAATCGCAGCAATGCTCGGCTGTATAGGCGTTTTAATGGCAATGCTTGTTAAAAACGAAAAGATTGCTAATATCGGAAGCATTTTGGGTGGTCTTGGCTTAATCTTCGTTGGCTTAGAGTTCATTTCAACGTATGCAAAGGCAATAATGTTCATTGACAAGAACGTGCCATACGATTGGGTAAAAAGCATATTCCAGGGTGGTCACAATCCATTACTGTTAGTTCTAATCGGCTTAGTTTTAACAGCACTCGTACATAGCTCTTCAACAATCACGGCATTGATGGTTGTTTTAGCATCAATCGGCGTTTTAACTTTTGACAACGCATTGTTCTTAGCGTTAGGCTCAAATATCGGAACTTGTGTGACGGCGATTTTATCATCTGCAGGAACAACTACAAATGCAAAGAGAACGGCACTCGTACACTTGTTATTTAATACAATCGGTTGCTTAATATTCTTAGCGCCTATCTGGATTTGGAGAAACGAAGTAAATGCCTTTTTTGCAAGTATAAGCCCAGATTCTGGCACGCAAATTGCAGTATTCCACACTTTATTTAACGTTGTGGTCACAATCGTTTTATTACCATTTACAAAGTACATTGTAAAACTAGTTTGTCTTATTATCCCAGAAAAAAATAAATCACAAGAAAAGCCAAACTTTATGTATTTAGACGACCGTCTATTATCAACTCCACCTATTGCCGTTGGCAACATTAGAAAGGAAATCGTAAGAATGGGCGAATATGCAAAAGCAAACGTAAACGACGCTATGCAAATGCTGTTTGACATCAATATCGACAACACCGAAGCAATAGCAGAAAGAGAAAAGATGCTAAACTCGCTTAACAAAAACATAACGACCTACTTAACCAAACTTGTAGGTAAAGATTTGTCTGATGAAGACGATAAAAAAGTCGGCTCGTATTACAAGGTTGTATCAGACGTTGAAAGGGTGGGCGACTATGCTGAAAACGTTATGGAATATGCAATTCGTTTAAGAGAAAACGAACTTGCTTTATCTAACGACGCCGTTCAAGAATTAACGGTATTCTTAGAAAAAATTAACGACCTATACGACAACGCATTTACGGCGTTTGACGATAGAAACATTTCAATTTTAGCTCAAGTTGAAGAGATTGAACAAGAAATTGATGATTACTGTGCTATGCTCGAACAACGTCATATTGACAGAGTAAGGCAAGGGTCTTGTACTGCACAAGCAGGCTCTACATTCCTTCAAACTATTTCTAACTTAGAAAGAGTTGCAGACCACATTAACAACGTTGCAAAGAGCATTAAAATTTATAAAGAAAAGGCACATAAACACGAAGTTGCAATATAATAGCAAAAAAACCTTATTTTATTGCTTTATAGTATTAAAATCCACTGTTAAACGTTTGACAAACAGTGGATTTCTTTATATAATAAAATAGTCTAAAAAGGGCATAATTAACTGTAAGTTAAAAACTATTAGGAGAAATAGATATGAATAAAAAGTCAATCAAAGACGTAAACGTCAAAGGCAAAAGATGTCTTGTGAGAGTGGACTTTAACGTCCCAATGAAAGATGGTGTTATTACCGATGAGACAAGAATTAACGGAGCACTTCCAACTATTAAATATTTAGTTGAACAAGGTGCAAAAGTTATTTTATGTTCACATATGGGTAAGCCACACAACATTTTCACACCAGGTTTTTCTTTAACTAAAAAGGAAAAGAAAGCAGTTGAAGCTCTTCCAGAAAATGAAAGAGAAAGCGCAAAGGCTGAATACTTAAAGAAAGCGCTTAAGGATAAGGAAAAATTCACACTTCGTCCTGTTGCTGAAAAACTTTCTGAAAAACTCGGTCAAAAGGTTGTATTTGCTAGTGACGTTGTTGGCGAAAGTGCAGACAAAGCCGTTGCTAACGTTAAAGACGGCGAAGTTGTTCTTTTAGAAAACACACGTTTTGAACAAGGCGAAGAAAAAAGAGATGAAGCACTTTGCAAAAAACTCGCTTCATACTGCGATATTTACGTAAACGATGCTTTCGGCACGGCACACCGTTCACACGCAACTACTGCAGCTATTGCTGAATACGGCTTTGTGGATACGGCTGTTTGTGGTTTCTTAATTGAAAAGGAACTTGCAGTTATGGCAAACGCACTTGAAAACCCAGTTCGTCCTTTCGTGGCTATTTTGGGTGGTGCAAAGGTTGCTGATAAACTAAAAGTTATTTCTAACTTGTTAGAAAAATGCGATACGCTCGTTATCGGTGGTGGCATGGCTTATACCTTCTTAAAAGCTAAGGGTTATGAAGTAGGCACGTCACTCGTTGACGACGAACAAATCGATTATTGTAAAGATATGATGCAAAAAGCTAAAGATTTGGGCAAGAATTTACTTCTTCCTATCGATGCAAGAACAACTAAGGATTTCCCAAATCCAATCGATGCTGAAGTTGAAGCAGTTGTTCGTGACATTGACAAAATCCCAGCAGATATTATGGGGCTTGACATCGGCGATAAGACCGCTGAACTTTATGCAGATGCTGTTAAAACAGCTAAGACAGTTATTTGGAACGGACCTATGGGCGTGTTTGAAAACCCAATTTTTGCAAAAGGCACAATCGCTGTAGCAAAGGCACTTGCTGAAGCAGATGGAACTACCATTATAGGTGGTGGCGATTCAGCTGCAGCTGTGACGTCGCTCGGTTTTGCTGATAAGATGACACACATCTCAACAGGTGGTGGTGCATCACTCGAACTCTTTGAAGGAAAGAAATTACCAGGTATTGAATGTCTCAACGACAAATAAATAAAACTAGATAACAAAAAAGGAAATTACTAACATGAGAAAACCTATTATTGCAGGAAACTGGAAGATGAACAAAACTGCTAAAGAGGCAGTGGCATTGATTAACGAACTAAAACCATTGGTTGCAAAATCTAAACCTGAAGTAGTTATTTGTGTTCCATACACAGATTTGTGGGTGGCAAAAGAAGCAATCCAAGGCTCAAAAATCAAGCTTGGTGCTGAAAACGTTGCTTGGGCAGATAGTGGCGCATTTACGGGCGAAATTTCAGCAGAAATGCTAAAGGAAATTGGCGTTGAATACGTTATTATCGGACACAGCGAAAGAAGACAATATTTTGGTGAAACTGATAAAACGGTTAATATGCGTTTAATGCAAGCATTAAAAAATGACCTTAAACCTATCGTTTGCGTGGGTGAAACGCTTGAAGAAAGAGAAAAGAACAGAACAAAAAAAGTTTTGAAAAAGCAAGTTTTAGAAGGTTTAGCTGGTGTTAGTGATTTCACAAACGTGGTTATTGCTTACGAACCAGTTTGGGCAATCGGTACGGGCAAGACTGCAACTGCTGAAGATGCAAACAAGACAATCGGTTATATTAGAAGCCTTGTCAGAAAAACATGGGGAGCAGAAGTTGCTAAATCACTTCGTATCCAATATGGTGGAAGTATGAAACCAACAAATGCAAAAGAACTTATGGCAATGCGTCACATTGATGGTGGTCTTATAGGTGGTGCAGCGCTAAAGGCTGAAGACTTTGCAGGTATCGTAAATTACAAAAATTAAAATCAAAATAACAAAAAAACAGTTAAAAGCAATTCAAAAATGAATTGCTTTTTTACTTTATTGATAAAAATGTGCGATAAAGACTTTACAAAACGTTCTTTTATAGTTATAATTAATTAGATATATATTATACTAAAATGGAGACTTATATGTATAAAAAAGTTGACACAACCCTTAATTTTTTAGATAGGGAAAAAGAAGTTTTACAGTTTTGGAAAGAGAATAAAATTTTTGAGCAAAATATTGCTGAGAACGAAGGTCAAAAAGAATTTACCTTTTACGATGGCCCACCAACAGCAAACGGTAAGCCACACATCGGTCATATTTTAACTCGTGTTATTAAAGATATAATTCCACGTTATCACGTTATGAAAGGCGAACACTGCTTAAGAAAAGCTGGTTGGGATACGCACGGCCTTCCTGTTGAACTTGAAGTTGAAAAACTTTTAGGTATTGACGGAAAGCAAGAAATTGAAAAATACGGCATAGAGCCTTTTATTCAAAAATGTAAAGAAAGCGTTTGGAAATACAAGGGCGAATGGGAAAAGATGAGTGACCGTGTTGGTTATTGGGCTGATATGGAAAACCCATACGTCACTTATGACGATAACTATATCGAATCAGTTTGGTGGGCTATTAAAACGATTGCTGAAAAGGGACTTTTATATAAAGGTCACAAAATCGTGCCATACTGCCCACGTTGTGGAACAGCACTATCTTCACACGAAGTAGCGCAAGGCTATAAAGACGTCAAGGACGTGTCGGTATTCGTTCGTTTTAAGATAAAGAATAGGGAAAACGCATTCTTCCTTGCTTGGACGACAACTCCTTGGACGCTTCCATCAAACGTTGCGCTCTGTATGAATCCAAAAGAAGACTATGCTGAAATCGTTGCTGAAGACGGCGCAACATATATTCTAGCAAACGCACTCGTTCCATCACTTTTTGAAAACTATCAAACGGTTAGTATTAAAAAGGGTAGCGAATATGAATACGCTGAATATATCCCACTATTCGATTATGCTAAGGGAAGTTTCAAGGAAAAAGCATATTACGTTGTGTGTGATGGATACGTCACACTTACTGATGGTAGTGGTATCGTTCATATTGCACCAGCATTTGGTGAAGACGACGCAAACGTTGGTAGAAAATATAACCTTCCATTTGTTAAGCTCGTTGACGATAGGGGCAACATGCTAGAATCAACAGGTATTTTGGCAGGTAAATTCGTTAAAGACGCAGATAAGATTATTATAAAGATGCTCAAAGAAGACGGCTTATTATTTAAGGAACTTCCGTTTGAGCATAGCTATCCTTTCTGTTGGCGTTGTGATACTCCACTTCTATACTATGCAAGGGCAAGCTGGTTTATCAAAATGACTGCCGTTAAGGACAAGCTTATAGAAGCAAATAACTCAGTTAACTGGATGCCGGAAACAATCAAACACGGCAGAATGGGTAATTTCTTAGAAAACGTTATCGACTGGGGTTTGTCAAGAGAACGCTATTGGGGCACGCCACTACCTGTATGGGTATGTAATAAGTGTGGAAAAATTCACGTTATCGGAAGCAAGAAGGAATTAAAAGACCTTTGCAAAATTGACGGCGATATCGAGCTTCACCGTCCATATATCGATAATTGCGAATTTGCTTGTGAATGCGGTGGAACTTTCGTTAGAGAAAAAGAAGTTATCGACTGTTGGTTTGACTCTGGTTCAATGCCTTTTGCTCAATATCACTATCCATTTGAAAACAAAGAACTCTTTGAATCGCACTTCCCAGCCGACTTTATCAGTGAAGCTATCGACCAAACTCGTGGTTGGTTCTATACACTTCTCGCAATTTCAACTTTACTTTTTGAAAAAGCGCCATTTAAGAACTGTATAGTATTAGGTCACGTAAACGATAAAAACGGTATTAAAATGAGTAAGCATAAAGGCAACGTCGTTGACCCTTGGACAATTCTAGATAAGCAAGGCGCAGACGCTGTTAGATGGTATTTCTATACAGGCTCAGCACCATGGCTTCCATCAAGATTTTATGAAGAAGCCGTTTCAGAAGCTCAAAGAAAGTTTATGGGCACGCTTTGGAACACTTATGCGTTCTTCGTTTTATATGCTGATATCGATAAATATAATCCAAAAGAATATAATCTCAAAGATTGCAAGCTTTCGCTTATGGATAAGTGGGTGCTTTCAAAGCTTAACACACTTATCAAGACTGTTGACCAAGGCTTAAGCTCATATAACATTTTTGAAAGTGCAAGGGCTCTTCAAAGCTTTACAGACGACTTGTCTAACTGGTACGTACGCCGTGGCAGAGAAAGATATTGGGGCGCTGATATGGACGAAGATAAAATCGCAGCATATACAACGCTTTATACAGTTTTAGTGGCAATGGCAAAACTTTCAGCTCCATTTACACCATTTATGGCAGAAAGCATTTATCAAAACTTAGTTCCAAACTTCTTCGAGAGTGCTCCTAAGTCAGTTCATCTTTGCGCTTTCCCAACAGTTGATGAGAGCGCTATAGATAAGAACCTAGAAGAAGGTATGCAAAACGTTCTTGACATCGTTGTTTTAGGAAGAGCGTGCAGAAATACAGCGAATATCAAGAATAGACAACCACTTAGAAAAATTTTCGTTTGCTCTGAAAGAAGAACGGAACTTTCAGAAGGCTTATTAGAAATCGCAAAGGACGAACTCAACGTCAAAGAAGTTGAATATCTTTTAGATGCAAGCAAGTTCGTTAGCTATAAAATTAAGCCACAACTTAAGACTCTAGGTCCTAAGTATGGTGCAAAACTCGGCAAAGTAAGGGCGTTTTTTGAAACTTGCAATGCAAACGAAGTTGTAAGCACTGTTAAAAAAGGCGAGACGTTTGCTGTAGATTTTGAAGGCGAACACTTTGAGTTTACAATTGATGACCTTTTGATTTCAACAGAAAGTGCACAAGGCTTTATCGCTGCAAGTGACAGTGGAATTACTGTTGTTATGGATACGGTTGTGACGGATGAGCTTAGAGCAGAAGGTATTGAAAGAGAATTAATTTCTAAAATTCAATCAATGAGAAAAGAAGCTGGCTTTGAAGTTGTTGATAGGATTATAGTAAACTATATTGCAAGCGATGAAAGCGTTAAAAACGCAATAAACGGTGCAGACCTAAAAGCAGTTGTTCTTGCTGATGCTGTTGTTGAAGGCGATGCTGAAGGCTTTAAAAAGCAACTTGACATCAACGGTGCAGAGTGCACAATTATAATAAATAAGGTAAATAAATAATGAAAGTTGCTAATTGGAAGGACTATTCGGTTATAGCAACAGGAAACGGATATAAACTAGAAAATTGGGCAGGCATAGTGCTACTTAGACCAGACCCCCAAGTTATTTGGGAAAGCAGTATGGATATGCAAGCGTATAAAGGCTTAGTTGCTAAGTACGTGCGCAGTGAAACCGGTGGTGGAAAGTGGCAATTTAAGGGAAAAATGCCTGAGCAATGGACAGTTAAATATAAAGACCTAAAATTCCTTGTTAAGCCAATGGGTTTTAAGCATACGGGGTTATTTCCTGAGCAGGCAGTTAACTGGGATTTAATGACCGACCTTATCAAAAAAGAAGATAGAGAAATAAACGTTTTAAACCTATTTGCATACACTGGTGGCGCAACGGTTGCTTGCGCAAAGGCAGGCGCTAAAGTTTGCCACGTTGACGCTGCTAAAGGTATGGTCGAGCGTGCTGGCGAAAACGTTAGGCTTTCTAAGGTAGAAGACGGCAAGGTTAGATATATTATAGACGACTGTAAAAAGTTTGTAGAAAGGGAAATTCGCCGTGGCAGAAAATACGACGCTATTATTATGGACCCACCAAGCTATGGCAGAGGCCCAAACGGCGAAATGTGGAAGCTTGAAAACGAACTATTTAACTTTGTTAAGCTCTGTACGGGTGTTTTAAGTGATAACCCACTTTTCGTGCTTATAAATAGCTATACAACTGGCTTACAGCCACAAGTGTTAAAAAACATACTTTCGCTTACAATCGCCTCTGAGCGTGGGGGCAAGGTCCAAGCTTATGAAGTTGGGCTTCCAACACAGGAAGAAGGCGTTATACTTCCTTGTGGAAACAGTGGAATTTGGATAAACCAAAAATAGCATTTTTACACTAGACTATAAATAATAGGAAAAATTATGGAAGAACTTATAATTTTACACGAAGACAATCACATAATCGTTGCGCTTAAGCCACAAAACGTTCCATCTTGCGAAGATGAGAGCAAGGATAAAGATATGCTTACAATTTTAAAAGAGTATATCAAGGAGAAATACGATAAACCAGGCAACGTGTACTTAGGATTAGTGCATAGACTAGATAGACCGACAGGTGGCGTTATGGTGTTTGCAAAGAGTTCTAAAGCGGCATCAAGACTTTCTGAGCAACTTAAAGACGGCGATTTTGAGAAGAGATATTTTGCAGTTTTATGTGGCACGCCAAAAGAAGAAAAGGCAACGCTTACACACTATATGAAAAAGAACGCAGTAAACAATATGGTTTACGTTTGTCCAGCAACAGTTGCTGGTGCAAAATTTGCTGAGCTTGAATATAATCTGCTAGAAAAAAACGATACGCTATCACTTGTTGACGTAAGGCTTCACACAGGCAGAAGTCACCAAATTCGAGTTCAAATGAATGCTATAGGCACACCTATTTATGGCGATATGAGATATGGTGGGGAAAAGGCAAAGAAAGGCAATCTTGCGCTTTGGGCATATTATCTATCTTTTACGCATCCAGTAAGCAAAGAAAGAATGGTGTTTAGAGTTCAGCCACCAAAAGATTTGATGCCTTGGACAAAGTTTAACACAGACCGTTCAGTGACCATTATAAAGCCAAGCATTTAACAAAAACAAATGAAAAATCAAACAAAAGCGATGGAGAAATCCATCGCTTTTTATATAAACAAACCGAGCACTTTTTCCACGCCTAAAAAGATTAAAATTATGGGCGAAAAAAACTCGATTTTGGCAAATTTTTTAGCGAGTTTTGTTTGGGATAAAAGTATTCCAAGCCAAATCATAAGTGCGTGCATAAACGCAATTAGAATAGGCACGTAAAACTCGTTGATATTCATCAAAGAAAGAGATAAATTGGCAAGTGCACCGTCAAGTCCAACGGCAAAGCCAGTAAGTAAAATTTGACCTTGGCTATTCGTTTTAGGTTTATTACTATTATCCGTAAAGCATTTAACAAAGTTAAACGTACCAATAAGAATTAAAATAACGCCACCTATAACAGTAGTGTTTTCGTTTAGATAATTACTGAGAAAAACGGGAGCATAGTTAGTTATTAAACACATAAAAAATACTGTCAAGGCAATAGTTAAAATTATGGGAAATTTCTTTTTGCTTATAAATGAAAGAGAAAAGCCACAAACAAAAGAATCTATGCTGACAGTAAGTGCCGTTAAAAATAAAAAATACATCATTTGTTAAACCGAAAAGTTAATTTATTACATTGTATTCAAATACCATAAAATAGGTGTTATAAAAGACAAAAAAAATAGAAAAAATAAATAAATGTAATAATATTTTAAAAAATCGTAATAAGTGGATTGACAAGACAATGTTTTTTGTGTAAAATATATTAAGTATTATTATAATTTAAAATTAGTAAGGAGTTTTAGGCTTATATGAAAGTAGCTAAATCCTATAAAATTATTTTTTTAGTTTTGGCATTTGTAATGTCAACGATGCTCGCTTTGGGGATGATGAAATCTCCAAGCGTTTATGCTGATTCTCAAGTTTCTGCATCAAAATATTTTAGTTTAGATGACGCAATTGAATGTTTTAGTTTAAATGGCGCAACTGCTGTGTTTACAGAAGAAGGCTTAAATATAGAAGCAAAAGAAGAAGTTAACGTTTCGTTTAAGAATAATTTAATCGTAAACGATTTGTCTATGAAAATGAAATTACCTGAAGATTTTACAACTTCTATAAGTGTTAGCCTATCTTCATTTTACGTAAACGGAAACCCTAAAAATTGGGATACAAATCCAACCCAAACGGAATTTGATAAAACAATCAAAAATGAATTATTGCTTAACTATGAAGACACTTCTAAGACAGTTGTTAATGCAATCCTTAACGGTCAAGAAGTTAGTGATATTCAAGTGGAAGATGGTTTTATAACAATCAAGTTTGGTATAAAAGATAATTATTTTACTATAAATGACAATGACGTTGCATCTAAATATAACGCTGACGGCGAAGTTTATTATAAAGTTAAAGACGTTGATGGAAGGGCTGTTTCAAGTGCAATTAGTATCGGTTTTGACCAAAACGATGACGTTAATGATATCGCTGTTGGGGAGTTTGTTCTTGAATACGTTGACCAAAAAACAAGTGACGCTTCTGGCGACTACAAACAATCGTTAAAACTTGAAGACGGACAAACAAAACTAACATCGGCAAAAAGGCAAAGAGTATATTTAAGCGAATCATTCTATCTTAGAACCGAAGAAGGAGATTACAAGTTGGTTGTTAGAGCTACTAATGAAGCTTACACGTTAAGCTACAAGGCTTGCTCGGTTCTTGGTGAAGGTGGATATTTATGTTTGGTAAATCCAGAAAATATTTATAATTACGATGGTATAGAAACTTCTACGTCAACGCCTGATACAATCCGTTTTGAGAAAAATACAACAAAGTTTGGTGTGGGTATAAAAGAAGACGGAGAGCCTGTTTTATTTGAAGAATTTGACGTTCATAAGATTTTGGATTTTGACTATGAAGATAAACAAGCTCCTGTATACGTTTATGATGAAATTGCTTATGCAAGCTTTTTAAACGCATTAAAAGGAGAATATACGGCAGAAAACAGTCAAGGACAAACAACTTCTGCAGGACTTGGAACAACTTTATACGTTCCTTCAATGAAAGACTTGGTGTTTGACAACTTTGACACTTATGAAAGTCTAACTGAGAAAGTTTATTATAGTAATGACAAAACTTCATCAAGCGAATCTCAAATGTCGTTTAAGCTAAATGCAATTGGTGACTATTTGTTTTTCGTGACGTTTAAGGATTCTGCAGGAAATCAAATTGAAGAAACAGACTTTATTTATGAAGAAGATAACGTTGTTAAAAATGGTATTTATGGCGAAGATGACAGTGTAGCAAATTACGTTGGAAATTTCGTGTTCAAATTTGAAATTATAGATAATGCAGATATAATTGTAAACGTGCCAGAGGTTCAAGGGAACGGCTTTAAGGGAGTTGAATATAGAGCTTCTAAGTTTATAATAGAAGCTGATGGTTGTAAAGACACTTATAAATTGTTCTATAATTCAAACGTTAATGCAAGTGTAGACGATGCAAATTGGATAGAAATTAAGGCAGTTAATTCGGTTTCAGAAGATGAATATGAAAATAACGGATTTAGTTATAGCGAAGTTAAAAAAGTTAATTATAATGGCGAACTCAAGTTTGTTCCAACAAGAATTGGCGCATATAAAATTGAGTGCACGGTGACGTCAACTGTGTCATCAAGATATGCAACGAACAGTACTATCATTAAGGTAGATAGCAAGCCTAATGTTGTAGAAGTTCCATCTAAATGGTTAGAAAATAATATTTGGTCGGTTGTATTCCTTTCTGTTGGTACGCTGTCACTTATCGGAATTATTATTTTACTTTGCATTAAACCAAAAGAACAAACCGATAACGACTAATTGAATTAAAATATGGGGCTTCGGATTTTTTCGAAGTCCTTATTTGTTATTTTAAGTGATATAAAATTTGTTTAAGGGCTAAAATGAAAAGTTTTATTGCTGATAAAAACGGCAAGTTAAGCAAGCTTGCGCTATATCATATTGAAGACCTAACTTATTCTAGTTTAATGAAAGCGCTTAGAAAAAAAGACGTTAAAATTAACGGCAAAAGGGTAAGTCAGGATGTAAATCTATCTGTAGGCGATAAGGTAGAAGTCTTTTACGATGCAAAAATTATTCAAAAGTTTAGCATAATTTATCAAGACCAAAATATTCTTGTTATAAATAAATATAGTGGTATTACTTCTGAAATGGTTTTTGAGCAAATAAGTAAGCAGTATAAGGGCGCAAGTTTTATTCATAGGCTGGATAGAAACACGAGTGGGCTTATGATATTTTCACTATCAGACCTTGCCACAGCCGAGCTTCTTAAAGGTTTTAAGGAAAGAACGTTTAATAAGGTTTATATTGCCACGGTAGTTGGCAAAATGCCAAAAAAACAAGATATTTTAACGGCATATTTATTAAAGGACAAGCAAAGCGCACAAGTAAAAATTTTTGATAAAAAAGTAAACGGCAGTGTTTTAATTAAAACGGGATATAGCGTTTTAGAACAAAGAAAAGACACTTCAATAGTTTCGGTCACTTTATATACGGGCAAAACTCATCAAATAAGGGCGCATCTTGCGCATATAGGCAATCCAATTTTGGGCGATGGCAAGTATGGTGACTTTGAAATGAATAATAAATATAACGCAAAATCACAAATTTTAAGCGCAGAAAAACTAACGCTTAATTTTGATAAAGAAAGCCCACTATATTATCTAAACGGCAAAACGTTTAGTTTGCAAGGAGAATAATGCCACAAGACGCTTTTACTTTGCGATATTTGTGCAAAGAACTAAACTTAATACTTAAAGGTGGAAAGGTCAACAGAATTACTCAGCCTTCAAACGACGTTTTGTATTTAACAATATACACAGGCAAACGCACCGAAAAACTTTTATTAAACGTCAATCCATCAAGCCCAAGAATAGGCCTTGCAAAAGATGAAGAGCAAAGCCCTTTAACTGCGCCGAATTTTTGTATGCTTATGCGAAAACATTTGCTTTCTGCAATTATTGAAAGTATAGAACTTGTGGGCTTTGATAGAATAGTAAAGATTGAGTTTAGCCTTAGTGGTGAGTTTTTTGATAACATTAAAAAGACGCTTTACGTTGAATTAATGGGCAGATATAGTAATATAATTTTGACGGAAAACGGCAAGGTGTTGGGTGGAAATCGTGGCATAAATATGTTTGATGACGGAGTTCGCCCACTTATTGTTTCAAAGCCATACGTTTTTCCACCGGTTGGTAATAAAAAATTACCGACAGACAAAAGTTTGTCAGAGGTTTTTGATGGACAAAGTTTAGATGAACTAAGCAAATTAATCACGTCAAACGTTCAAGGCATAGCTGAAATAACGGCAAAAGAAATAGTAAAAACTTATATTGATAAAGGGGTTGATAAAGTAAACGGAAAAGACTTTTTTGAGCACTTAAACGAATTTTTATTCAAAAGCAAGCTTTTGCCTTGCGTGATGAAAAATAATGAGCAAATTACTGACGTTTTTATTTATCCATATTCCATTGTAAACGGAGAATTTTTAAGTTTTGATAATCTTTATGAGGCCGAAGAATTTTACTTTGAAAATAAAGAAAAAATAAAGAATTTTAAGTCTAAAAAAGATAGACTTATGTCAATATTAAATAGTGCGCTAAAAAAAGTTAAAAAGCGTTTAACTGCAATAAAAGCAAAAGAAAAAGAAGCGCTTTCAGCTGAAGAAAATAGAATAAAAGGCGAACTGATTTTATCGAATATTTATCAGTTAAAACAGGGACAGAAAAAGTGCGTTTTGCAAAATTATTATGACCAAAGTCAGGTAGAGATTGAGCTTAACGAATTTTTATCGCCATCAAAAAATGCAGAGTGCTATTATAAAAAATATAATAAGCAAAAACGAACGCTAAGCGCCGTTGCCGTTCAAAAAGAAATTGCAGAAAGCGAACAAAACTATTATCAAAGTGTGATTGATGAAATAGAACTTTGCGAGAATATAGAAGAGCTTAAAATAATTGAAAACGAGCTTGTGGAAAGTGGGCTAATTAAAGAGCAAAAACAAAATAAAAACAAAGCTATCGAGCAAAAGGCATATAGAAATTATTTAGTAGATGGATATAGCTTAAAAATTGGCAGAAACAATATCGAAAACGATAAGCTAATCGGTTGGGCAAGGGCGAACGACCTTTGGCTACACGCAAAAGAATATCACTCGTCTCACGCAATAATAGAAAATAATGGAACAAAGATTCCAGAAAAAGTTATTAAAATATGCGCAGAGATTTGTGCTTATTATTCTAAGGGTAGAGATGGTGGGAAAATCGAAATTGTTTATACTCAAAAAAGAAACGTCAAAAAGCCAAAGGGCGCTAAACCTGGCTTTGTAAAATATGATAGCTATGAGTCTATTATGGTAGAGCCAAATATAAACAATCAATATTTATTAGACAAATAATTAAAAAAATGTGTAAAAAATTGAAAAATATATATTCTTAATATATAAATATGGTAAAAATGCAATTTATTCGGCTTAAAAACCTTGCCTTTTATTTAGCATTGTGATAAAATACTTTAGTAATTTAACTATTAGGAGATAGATATGAAATATACTTTTGAAAACGGTAAGAAAAGTACAGTAAAGATTACCATTGATTTAACTTCAAGTGAATGGAACCAAGCAATAGAAAGCGCCTATGAAAAGACAAAAGGTAGATACAGTATGCCTGGCTTTAGAAAGGGTAAAGTTCCAAAGAAAGTTTTAGAATCTGCTTATGGTGAAGGCGTATTTTATGAAGAAGCAATTAACCAAGCATTTCCAAAATACTATTCAGAAATTTTAGAAAAAGAAACTTCTATCGATGCTGTTGCAGCACCTGAACTTGACATCAAGAAAATAAGTGCTAAAGGCATAACGATGGTAGCTACAGTTGCTGTTAAGCCGGAAGTTGTAATCGGTGAATATAAAGGTATAACATACAAGAAAAATGTATATAATGTAAAGGACGAAGAAATCGAACAAGATATCAAGCGTTTACAAGAACGTAATTCACGCCTTGTTGACGTGACGGATAGAGCTGTTGAAGATGGCGACAGTGTTATTATCGATTATTCAGGTAGTGTTGACGGCGTTAAGTTCGACGGTGGCACGGCTGAAAAGCAAACACTCGTTATCGGAAGCAAAACGTTTATTCCAGGTTTTGAAGAACAAATTATCGGCATGAATATCGGTGATGAAAAAGATATTAACGTTAAGTTCCCAGAAGAATATCATGCAGAAAATCTTAAGGGTAAGGATTCCGTTTTCGCTATTAAGCTTCACGAAATTAAGAAAAAAGAACTTCCAGAAGTTAACGACGAATTCATCAAAGACGCAGTTGGCGTTGAAAGTGTAGAAGCTTATAAAGCTCAAACAAAAGAAAGACTTGAAAAGCAAAACGCCGATAGAGCTGAAAGAGAACTTGAAGATGAAATCGTTAAGAAAATAACTGAAACGAGTGACGTTGAAATTCCAGACGCTATGATTGAAAACCAAATTGACAGAATGGTTCAAGAAATGGAATATCGTCTTCAATATCAAGGCTTAAAGCTTGCTGATTACTTAAAATATATGAACAAGTCTATGGAAGACTTTAGAAAAGATTATGCTGGTCAAGCAGCCGAATACGTTAAATCACAGCTTGTTATCGAAGCAATTATTGAAAAAGAAGAAATCAAAGCAGAAGATGCTGAGGTTGAAGCAAGAGTGGAAGAGATGGCAAAGGCACAAGGCAAACAAGTTCCAGACATCAAGAAAAATATGGGGGCTCGCCAACTTGATTATATCAAAAACGATATTATCATCAAAAAGTTCTTTGACCTTCTTAAAACTTCAAACACTATAGAATAATTGGCTAAATTAATAACTCATTGAAAGGGTAAAAAAATTTTGAAATTCTAACAATTTTTAGGTATCGTTCGGCATTTGCCGGACGATACTCAAATAATAAAGAATAATTTTGTAGGGGTATAAATATGGATATAAAAAACACTGTAGTTCCATACGTCGTTGAACAAACGGGAAAAGGCGAGAGAAGTTATGATATTTATTCAAGACTTTTAGAAGACAGAGTTATATTTTTAACGGGCGAAATAAACGATGCTGTTGCAGACACCGTCGTTGCGCAATTAATTTTTCTCGAAGCAAAGGACCCTAATAAAGACATTTGCCTATATATCAACAGCCCAGGTGGAAGCGTGACTGCAGGTCTTGCTATTTACGACACTATGAATTATATTAAGTGTGACGTAAGCACCATTTGTATTGGTCTTGCTGCAAGTATGGGTGCGTTTTTGCTTTCAAGTGGCGCTAAGGGAAAGAGATATGCGCTTCCAAACAGCGAAATTATGATTCACCAACCACTAGGTGGGGCTCAAGGCCAGGCAAGCGACATTAAAATTCAAGCAGAACATATTATTAAGACGAAAAATCGCTTGAATAAAATCTTGTCTGAAAACAGTGGCAAGCCTATCGAACAAGTAGAAAAAGATACAGATAGAGACAATTATTTATCGGCTGAACAAGCAAAGGATTATGGGCTTATTGATGAAATTTTAACAAAGCGCCCATGACTAAATGGAGATATATGAAAGATACAGAACATTTGCATTGCTCTTTTTGTGGCAAACCTGAAGAAATGACAAAGCGCTTAATTGCAGGCCCAAACGGTGTTTATATTTGTAATGAGTGCATTGAAATTTGCAGGGACGTTATGAAAGAAGAGCTAGATAAAACAAATGATAACGTTAGCGTCAGACTATTAAAGCCAGCTGAGATTAAAGATAAACTTGATGAGTTTATCGTAGGTCAAGAACAAGCAAAAAAGGTTTTATCGGTTGCCGTATATAATCATTATAAACGCATCAATGCTAGCGTGGATAAAAGTGGCTTAGAAATCGACAAGAGCAATATCTTAGTGCTTGGTCCAACGGGTAGTGGAAAAACCTTGCTCGCTAGAACGCTTGCAAAGATTTTAGACGTGCCTTTTGCCGTTGCCGATGCTACGACTTTAACTGAAGCAGGCTACGTTGGTGAAGACGTTGAAAATATCTTGCTAAAACTTATCCAGAGCGCAGATTTTGACATTGAAAGAGCGCAAAAGGGAATAGTTTATATCGACGAAATTGATAAAATTGCAAGAAAGGGCGAAAACGTTTCAATTACTCGTGACGTTTCTGGTGAAG
Organism: Christensenellaceae bacterium; assembly: GCA_045587465.1. Classification (GTDB taxonomy): domain Bacteria; phylum Bacillota; class Clostridia; order Christensenellales; family Borkfalkiaceae; genus UBA1259. The sequence goes on along the minus strand of JAZNCJ010000030.1, from coordinate 1,626 downwards.
GCGTTCAACAAGCACTTCTAAAAATTATAGAAGGCACTGTTGCATCAGTTCCACCACAAGGTGGAAGAAAACACCCACAACAAGAGTGTATTAGAATTGACACGACTAATATATTGTTTATTTGTGGTGGTGCGTTCGTTGGGCTTGACGATATTATTAGTAAACGCAAGGGCTCAACCTCATTGGGCTTTATAGGGAACGTGGAAAAGCCAAAGGATAAAACGGCAGACATTATAAAAGAAGTTCAACCACAGGATTTAATCAAATTTGGCTTAATACCTGAATTTGTTGGAAGAATTCCTATCACAGTGGGGTTAAGTCCACTTGATGAAAACGCTTTAGTTAATATTTTGACTCAGCCAAAAAATGCGCTAGTTAAACAATATAAAAAACTAATCGGCTTAGATAACGTTGAACTTGAAATAACCGACGATGCAGTTTTAGCAATTGCCAAAAAGGCTATTGCGTTAAAAACAGGCGCAAGGGGACTTAGGACTATTTTTGAAAATTTAATGATAGAAACTATGTATGACCTTCCTTCACAAACGGATATACAAAAAGTTATAGTAGATGAAGGGGTTGTAAACGGCGTGGCTAAACCCGTTCTTGTTAAAAAAGAGATAGCCTAAAATAAAAAATTTTGCAAAAAATGTAGAAAAAATATTTATGCAAAAAATAAAAAAATATTCTAAAAAGTTATAAAAAACGATTGACAAGCCTAAATAAATTTTGTATAATATGTAGGCTGTGTAATCTGGGATGATGCGGGAAGTTACTTAATTCGAGCAAATCGAAAGATAATTTCCGTTGACAAGGGTGGGGGCAAGACCCCTGCGATTAACTTAAAAAATTAGAATTAGCAGAATCATTCGCAGCGACTTTAAAAATGAGTATCGGTGAATGATTTTTTTATTGTCAAATTACGACACACACGGCAGAGTTTACAGCAAACAAAAAAATTAAGTTAAGAAGAGGAAAAAACAATGGCAAGTCAAAAAATTAGAATTAAATTAATGTCTTATGACACAGAAATGCTCGACCAAGCAGCAACGAGAATCGTTGAAACTATGAAAAAGTCTGGCGCAAAGATTAGCGGACCTATTCCACTACCAACGGAAAAGGAAATCGTGACAATTCTTCGCTCACCACACAAATATAAAGATTCACGTGAGCAATTCGAAATCAGAACACATAAAAGACTTATCGATATCTATTCACCAAACGTAAAGCTTTTGGATAGTATCCACTTACCAGCTGGTGTTGATATTAAGATTAAATTGTAATTTATAAACATTATATAATATATATGGAGGTGAACTTTATCTATGAATAAAGCAATCATTGGAAGAAAGTTGGGAATGACACAATTATTTTCCCAAGACGGTAAAGTTATTCCTGTAACAGTAATCGAGGCAGGTCCATGCCCAGTTGTTCAGGTAAAAACTTTAGAAAGAGACGGCTATTCAGCTGTAAAACTAGGTTTTAGCGAAACAGATGAAAAAGGCGTGAACAAACCACAACTCGGTCAGTTCAAAAAGGCAGGCATCAAACCTTGCAAAGTATTGAAGGAATTCAAGCTTGACGGTGCAGATGCAATGACAGTAGGTTCAGTTATTACATGTGACA
>JAZNCJ010000029.1:0-31063 GCA_045587465.1 Christensenellaceae bacterium | reverse complement strand
GCAAACACGCCGCCTAGTGGGTTTAATAAAAGTTTCCACACAAATACCATAACGCCACCCGTTATCATGCCTGCAATTGCGCCCTTTTGATTTATGCGCTTCCAGAAAAGCGACATTATCATTACAGGTCCAAACGTTGCGCCAAAACCTGCCCACGCAAACGAAACGAGTGTGAAGATAACGCTGTTTTCATCCCAAGCAATAACTGCACCGATAATAGCGATAACTATTAACACGATTTTAGAAGTTATCATAACTTGCTTGTCAGACGCATCTTTTTTAATTATGCCACTGTATAGGTTTTTAGAAAACGCAGACGCTGCAATTAACAAATAAGAGTCTGACGAGCTGATTGTTGCGGCTAAGATTCCTGCCATTACGATACCAGCTAGAAGTGGTGGCAACAAGTCTTGCGAAAGTGTTATAAACACGTTTTCAGCACCAGCTTTTGTGTTAAGGCTGTCGTGAAGTGGATACAGGCTTCTTCCGATAATACCTATCATAACTGCAACGAAAAGTGAAATTACAACCCAAATAGTTGCGATTCTTCTTGAACGCTTAAGCTCGTCTGCTCGTCTGATTGCCATAAAACGAAGAAGAACTTGTGGCATACCAAAGTAGCCAAGTCCCCAAGCAAGCGTTGAAACAATGCTTAAGAAGCCATAAGGCTGAGCATCGCCAAAAAGGTAAGCCGTTTGAACACCGTTAGCGTCAGTTATAGGACTTGCTATACCTGTAAGCATAAAGTATCCGTCAATAGACTTTGCGTTTTCAATAACTTCGCTAATGCCACCGGCATTAGCAACGCCAACTATTAGAACTATAATGAGAGCAAAAATCATAACTATTGCTTGCATAAAGTCTGATGCACTTTCGGCTAAGAATCCACCGATAAAGGTATAGAACACAACGAACGCTGCGCCGATTAGCATCATCACGTGATAGTCAGTATCAAATAGCACGCTGAAAAGTTTTCCACAAGTGACAAAACAGCTTGCCGCATAAACTGTAAAGAAAATAAGAATAAATATTGCTGAAATGCTTAAAAGCACCTTTTTCTTTTCTCTAAAACGATTGCTGAAAAACTCTGGAAGAGTTATTGAATTGCCAGCAACGGCTGAATAATTACGTAGCCTTTTAGCAATTATAAGCCAGTTTACGTAAGTGCCGATAGCAAGACCGATAGCCGTCCAAGCAGCGTCGGCAAGGCCACACCAATAAGCAACGCCTGGTAAGCCCATAAGTAGCCAACCACTCATATCCGAAGCTTCTGCGCTCATAGCGGCAACCCAAGGCCCTAAAGACCTGCCACCCAAGAAATAGTTTTCTGAACTTTGTCTTGCCCTTTTTGCAAAGAACACGCCTATGCCTATAACGACGAGCATATAGCAAATCATAGAAATTAAAATTTGAATTTGTTCAGGTGTCATAGTATCTCCTTAATTTATCTGAGTAAAGTAATATACACATTATTATAATATAAATCGGTTATAAAATCAAGTGATTTATATTTATATAAAAAAATCAGTTGCCAATACTAACAACTGATTTTAATAATTTTTATTCTTTAGCTTCATCTTCCGAGCTTTGCTTTTTTACCTTGTTTTTGTTAATTAGATAGAAGATAAGCACTATTAAATAATGAAGAACAAGCCCTACTGCAATGGCTTTAACAAGGTCGAATATAACGGTTAAAGCAAAAGTTATAATAAGAACAAGTATATCGTTCCATTTTTTAGTTTTAATAACTTTTACAAACTCTCTCCACTCGCTCATATTATAAGCCACGATAAACAAAATTGCAGCTATAATCGGCATAGGGATAAAGGAAGCAAGTGGCATAAGTAAAACTAAAACAAGCAAAAGAATGACTGCGTGCACCATGCCAGAAAGTGGTGATTTGCCACCGTTTTTAACGTTTGCAGCCGTTCTTGCAATTGCCCCCGTTGCAGGAATACCACCAAAGCACCCAACAAAAAAATTGCCTGCGCCAAGCGCCATAAGCTCAGTGTTCGGATTGTGCTTGTCATTTATCATTTTATCAGAAACCACGCACGACAAAAGCGATTCTATGCCTGCAAGAAGCGCTATAGTAAATGCACTTGGAAGAAGCGCCCAAATTTTATCCATCGTAATCGTTGGGAAGCTAAAGGTTGGAAGGCTTGATGAAATTGTATAAAGCGAGCCTATAGTGTTGGCATTTATTACAGGAATAAGGCAAATTAATGCGCCAACCACAACTGCTATAAGCGAGCCGGGAATTTTCTTAGAAACTTTTGGCCACACAATTAAAATTGCAAGGCCTATTGCGCCAATAAGCAGTGCCCAAGGGTTAAGCGTTGAAATGTTTTCAAAAACCAGTTTAAGTTTTTCAGGTGTTTCAATAGCCTGCGCCCCTGCTGGATAAGTTAGCCCCAAAAAGTCTTTTAACTGACCAACTATAAGCGTGACTGCAATGCCTGCCGTAAAGCCTATGGTGATTGTGTGTGGAATATATTTTATAAGCGAGCCGACACGGCAAAGTCCCATAATGATAAGGATAATCCCTGCCATAATGGTGGCAAGAAACAGTCCGTCCATTCCTTCGCTTATGATAATGCCTGCAACTATTGTGGCAAACGCAGCAGTCGGACCGGTAATATTTACCTTGCTTCCACCTAAAAGTGCCGTTATAAAACCTGCAACTATTGCTGTGAATAGCCCCCTTTCAGGCGTTGCACCAGACGCTATTGCAAGGGCAATAGACAGTGGCAATGCGATAATTGCAACTATCACCCCAGCCACAATATCCGATACATAATCTCTTGATTTATAGCCCTTAAATGCCGATAAAGTTTTTGGCTCAAACAATTTCATACTTTTCTCCTTTGCATAAAATTATTATATACCAACGACCTTAAAAAAGCAATAAATTTTAGCTTGCTTTTATACTAAAATGAATAAAAGGCTAGGTTAAACTTAATTTCTATTTGACAATTCCATATCCTTTTGTGACTGGGTCTAAAAACAATGGAATTTCAGGTGGATAAAAAGTCAACACTATAAAAAGTATAAAAATACCTATTAAAACTGATAGATATACCCATTTATTGCAAAAGCTACAGTCTTTTTTTTCAAACAACCAAAACTCAAAAAAATATTCTACTATTACTGCAACAAAAAAAATTAAAACGTTTATTATTGCCGAAAGAGTGCCAAACGCCCCACCTAGCGTGTAAAATAAAACAGGCAACAATAGAGTGCCTAAGAAAATTCCTATAAATTTAACTGTCCAAAAGCATTTATAGTCGCCTTTTAAAAAACAGCTTTGCACGATTGCAAAAATAAGTGACGGCACAAATATCAACTTCATATGTTCAAAGGTCGATTCGTTCACAGCAGAAATAGGTGCAAAAATAATTAAATTAGTCCACTCGAATAAAAAATGTAAAATCGTACCTAAAACTGCAGTAAAAGTTAAGCCGGCAACCTGCCAAATAAAAATATTCTTTTTCATAATGTCACTTTTTGTTATTGTTTTTATATAATTTACATTATGCTTTAAAATATTAAAAATACATTAAACAAAAAAATATATAAATTTTGCGTTTTTTATTGTATTTTTTTAGTTTATTTTTATTTATCCCTTGACTAGAAACGTATATAATGGTAGTATAAATGAAAAAATAAATTAGCTTAATTTATGCACCAATTTAATCTAAAGGAGAATTTTTATGAAAAGTAGCTTTTATCTAAACATAAACGGTAAATATGGTATGGGCGCATATGCTCAACCAGACTATCCAACTTTAAGCGACTTGCTTGACTCTATGGATAGGCTTGGAATTTGGCAAACGGTCGCATATCACCTTAACGCAAGAGATTTGCACCCTGTTTTTGGAAATAAGTTTTTGCTTGAAGATATAGAAAAAACACCAAATGCAAAGAAAAGAATTATTCCTGCATTTTGCGCAAACCCTGCAATGCTTGTTGGTAAAGGCGAAATGGAAGAGCTTGAAAAATGCCTTAAAAAAGGAGTGGGTGGTTGCGTTATTATATTCCCTATTACAAACAGATTCCGTATGGTAGAATACAAGCCTGTATTTGAAAGAATAAGAAAATATCAACCTGTTATTTTAATTGACATTACTGAAATGACAGCAAATGACGTTGAAGACCTTGCTCATATCGCCCCTGAGTACCCAGACTTAAATTTTGTTATTAAAGAAGTTATGTGGTGGCAATATTCTAGGGTTTTAGACCTTATGAGAAGAACTACAAACGTTTATTGCGATATTTCTTGGCTACATACTAGAGATGCTATAAAAATCTTATGTGAACAAACTGATTATAGCCGTGTTATCTTCGGTGTTGGATATCGCTCTCACGGTGCCGCTGCAATAGGTAGCTTGGCTTGGGCAAATATTCCACAAAAAAAGAAAAACCAAATTGCGTGGGATAATTTTGTTTTACTCTTGCCAAAAAATACTAGAAAACACGCAACTCACAACAAAAAGAACGTTCAGGATAAAATAAATAATCGTTTCTGGAAAGAATTTATTGTCGGCAAACCACTTTCAGACGTTTTGGTTATCGATGCCCACACGCATATAGGCCCGTTTACACGCAGTTGGTATCTTCTTGAAAACGGAATAGAAGACCAAATTGCAACTTTTAAAAAAGAAATGAAGGCATTTGGCATTGATAAAATGCTTTCTCAACCAGAAACAGCACTTTTTGGCACGCCTATCGAAGGAAATAAAATGGTTGAAATTAAAATCGATGATAAAGAGCATTTTAGGGGCAACCTTGTTGTTAACCCAATATATTCTGAACTTTATACCGAAGAAGTGCTTGACTCCTTCTTTAAGGGTGGCTATTTCTGTGGCTTTAAGGTTGCACCTCAATACTTAGGCGTTAACGTTGATGATGAAAGATTCTTTAAAATGTATGAATATGCAAACAAACACTCTATGCACATTTTATTCCACTCTTTTGATGACGGCGATTGTGGAACGCCCGAAAGAATTGCTAAAATGGCAGAAAAATATCCAAACGCCAACTTTATTATCGGTCACACCGGTGGTGGCACAAGGGGTCGCCGTCAAGCCGAACAAGTTGCAAAAGATTCTCGCTACAACAACTGCTATTTTGAGTTCTGTGGAAGTTTTACAACAGATATTCGGTGGGAAGATAGTCTTAAACACATAGACTATCGCCGTGTAGTATTTGGAACGGACACAGTCGTTCACGACGTTGCTTGGGAACTTGCAAGGCTTTTATCGCTTGATATTCCAGAAGAACAAATTGAACAAATCCTTGGCAACAATATGCAAAGCGTATTAGATAAAACAGTTTTACCTGAATAAAAATTTTTTTGGACATACAAAAAAGACCATCAAACGATGGTCTTTTTTATTTGTGTTTTTTTGTAAATTATGAAAGTGTTATAGTTGGTGGCAAGTTATTTATGCCAAATTGTACACTACATCTTGAGTCAGCCGTTCCGTAAACGAATATAGGTGAATAATCTTCGTTTTCGCCATATGAATAACGGAATAAAAGTTCATAATTAGGAACTTTAATTGTAAGGTCATCGTAAGTGCTTATGTCTGGTTCTAACTCCCACGTGCCAATACTTATTGTCCAATAGATAAAGTTATTATCATAATCATTATAGTTGCCCCAATCACCTGTATAGTTTACGCTTGGGTTTAACTTGTCTTCAAAATGATAAGTCGTTGCCCAGCCATTAACAAAGGTTATAGAAACCTTAACTCTATTATCTTCATAAGTCAAAGTTCTGTTGCCTAAACCAGAATAAAGTGTTTCGCCATCAGAGAATACGATTTCAGAATAGTTCTCATATTCAGCGTATAATAACCTTGTTATATATGCTTCGCCCAAACCTCCCGCGCGAGCAAGTAGTTCTTGTTTTGTGCCGTTAAAGATAAGTTTTGAGCCGGCACAAGGTAATATGCTATCCAAAATTGCAGTAATGTCATCAAACTCTTTCATTTCGCTTGCAATTTCAACAATATATGCACCATTAATAAAAGGAATTATACCACCTTTATCAACATACTCTTTGCTTATATTCAATATAACTTTTATGTTTTTTTCACTGCCATCGTAGAAAAGAAGTGATATTAACTCTTTGCCTGTAATTTGCTTAACAAGGCTTAAGAACTCATCGTTAATTTCAAAGGTAGTCGCCGTGTTGGTTTCTTTTTTAATAACCGAACCATCGTTAAAATCAAAGTTTGCAAAGAACTCTTCTTCATAAGGGTGTGGATCAGCATATTCAATTATATATCTGCCAGAATTTATGGCTTCAGAAAGCCAACTTGCATCATTGTCCCACGCTATGCTTGGAAGTAACCTTTCCATATAAGCTTCAGAACAATTAAACTTTATTTTCACTACCCTGTTTGAATCTTGCCACTTCCTATCTGGGTCTTCCCAATCTCGCCACATAAAATCTTGAATTTTGAAAGAACCAAAATCAATTCCTGCAATATTTTCAAACTCTAAGGTGAGTTTTCTATCTTCTGGCATAGGGTATAGACCTAATTTCAATAAAGAATGGTGAATTCCAAGTTCAGAAACACTTGACTTAATAAGCAATGTTTCTGCATCTGGGAAAACAGGAAGTTGATAATCGTTGTTATAAATTTCGACAACTTTTTTACCAAAAACAACGCTGTCATAAGATAAATGTGCGTTTGGTCTGCCGTTTAATTCATAATCTTCACTGATAGCATAAGTTCCAATAATCTTTGGTCCTTGTGGCACATCGCCTGGTTTAACCGTTTCCATCATGTTTCCATCACCAATTGGCTGTCTTGGTTCATGCTCATCTATTGTGTAACCATTTGTATATGTAATAGTTTCAAAGTCGCCGTTTAAGATAACCTTTTTAATTTTTGTTTGACATACTCTCACAGGATATGCCATATCATAAATGTCAAACTTGATTACTTCACTACTGAACATGGCGCTTATATCTACTCTCGCCCCATCAATGATATTATTGATAGTAAGGGTGTCAAAATTCCAGTTACAGCCATACATAATGCCCTCTGGAGTTTCATAACTCATAAGGAAATTGTTTCTTATAAGTTTAAATCCAGGCTGAATTCCCATTTCTGGAACTTCTTCTGAAATGTATCCATCTAAAACAAGATGTTTAACAGTCGCTGTGTAATCTTCAAGCTTGCCAACGTTTTTCAAGCATTGTGAGAAATCTCCACCATGGAAATGTTCAACTTCAATGCATCTTCCATTTATTGTTTCATAGGTTGGCGATGGAAGATAAAGAGTATCCGATTGTGGCTCACTTACAAAGCCCCACAAATAGTTTTTGTTGCCGTTTGAATCTTTTACCCAAAGGTTGCCCATATCATCTAGCATAAAGGCATCTGTTTCATTAACTTCCTCGCCGTTATCATCTAAAAGAATAAACTTTTTAAATGGTTTTTCGTTGCTCATGTAGAACTCGCCATTATCATCTAAAACATAAGATGTTAAAAGTCCACCCCACACCCTATATCTACCGTTTCCTTCATCGTCATAGCAAAGCGTATCATCTAAAATAGAATGGCTTCCGTTATGGTCGTAAACCACAATACCTCGAATTGTTGATGGAATAACAAGCGTGTCGATATCAGCTTGAAAATATATGCCACCACTTAAATAATTGAACTCGTCAGGGATTGTAAGTGTTGTGCCGTCAACGCTTTCGCCGTCGTCAACAAAGGCTTGAAGTGTTTTTCTTCCCACCAAGTCTTCGGCATTTTTATTAGACACAAAGCCGATTGGTGGCACGTATTCAGAGTCTTCCATATCGATAATAATGCCAAGATCGGTTTTCGCTTTGACAACTTTCTCATAACTTATAGAATAATCTTGCGTGTTATATAAACCACCTATTTTTGCTTTGTCTTGGCTTGACAAAGCAAACTCTTGCGACATAATGCTATATAAACTGCTTATTGTGTCTGTTTTGTCGCCTTGAAGAACGTATGCAGGACCTGTTTCACCCATATCAAAGAAAACTATGCTCGTTTTTGGATTTTGTATGTCCCCACTGAGCAAAAAGAAATCTTTGTTGCTTGATGCATAAATCAACGCTTGAGATGTAACATTATCTTGTTCATCATAAGCATAGTCTATAACTAAAATGTTAAAATCTGTTTGACTTATAAAGTTTATTTCAGCATAGTTATACTCTTTAAAAAGTTCGTTTCTAGAATTTTTAAAGGTTGTAAACAAATAGGTTTTTATAGTGCTACCTTCTTTTTCTACGCTTGCGTTAATTATAGTATTTCCACCATAATCCATCAAAATATTTAAGCCGTAAAATGAACTCACTTTAAAATAGTTGTTTGCCGCATATCCTGCAATTCTTGCCGTCATTGTAGAAAAGTCTATGCCATAAGCATAATAGTCTGTATCGTCAGACTCTTTCTTGCTTGAATCACCATCCATCATTGCAAACATGCCTGATATTAGACTTTCTTTAGAACTTGCAATGTATGTTTGCGAATTATATAAACTTGCACCCATTGCGCCGTTTAATTGCTTTTCGCCATTTCCATTATTTGCTTTCGCTAAAGCATTTGCACTCATTGATGCTGGCTGATTAGCAACTTGAGCAAACACGTCTTTCATTTGCTCAACTATTTGGTTATACTCGTCAAGCTCAGCGTTTGCAACAGGGCCACTAGGTCCTCCACCACCACCTTTTGGACTACAAGCCACAAAAGTAAAACTAAAAATTGAAATTAGTGCTAAAATAATACAACACAAAGTTTTTTTCATAAACTCTCAACCTTTCCTAATCTTTTTTATTATTATATCAATAATAAAACTAAAAATCAACAAAAACAGTAAAGAATTATCTTCTCGCTTTTTAAGAGCACAAAAAAGGACACCAAAACAGGTGTCCTTTATCGTGGCGGAAGAATTAGGGATTTGCTTCTCTCGAGCCTCCCGCAAAATAGTCCACTGGACTATTTTTTCGCTTTCAGCGAACACGCAAACTAAAGTTTGCTGGCTCCTAATTCAAATCCCTCTTTCTTTTTTCGCAACAAAAAAAGACCATCAAGTGATGGTCTCATTTTGTTGGCGGAGAAAGAGGGATTTGAACCCTCGCTGCGCTTATCACACACTACTCCCTTAGCAGGGGAGCCCCTTCGGCCTCTTGGGTATTTCTCCGAATATCTAATTTTATATATTTAGTTGTTTATCTTTTTCTATCGGCTACCCTGCTAAGGTTCCGAAGCAGGGGGACGACGCATTAAGCAAGTCAAAGCTTTATTTCTACTTTTGATATGTTATCATAAAAATTTGATTTTGTCAAAGTTTTTTTTGTGATTTATAAATATTTTAGCAACTTTTATTTTTTAGCAATCTATTTTTTATTATACACGATAAGTTTTGCCCTACAATTTGGTTTTCTTTTATTTCTTCTATAGGTTTTTCTTTTGTTCCCCAAACTATAAGTCCACGAGTTGGGCTGTATCTATCCGAGCGAATTTTTTTCTTTTCTGTCGTTTTGCCACACACTTTGACTAAATAACCTTCGCTTAATAGGCCTTCTTTTCCAAATCTAACCTGCCTACACTCGCCTTGATAAAGGTCTGGATAGCTACCCTCGGTATCAAAAACCTCTTGACTTTCTAATGCCGGCAAAGTTTTGGTGACGACGCTTTTTCTAATATATTTTTCTTGCATTTTTTGCCCCCAAATCTCTATAAGAAGCCTATCGCCGTTAGCAAAAGCCTTGATAATAACGGGGTTATGCGTATTATTTATAAACTTTAAGTCTGCCCACCCAGAGTTGACCATTGCATCAAAAGAGGGCTCGACGTATTTTACAGGCAAGCTGTGTGGGTGGCACTCAATTACCTTAAGCCCTGCTAAAATAACGGCATTATAAAGGGTTGTAGAAACTTGGCAAACGCCCCCACCAATGCCGTCAACAAACTCGCCACCGACTATAATTTTGGCTTTTTTATATCCCCTTTTTTCAGTGCGCTCACCAACGCATCTATTGAACGAAAACTCGCCAAAGCTCTCGACCAGAGTATTGTTTAGCGAATTTGTCGCCAAAGCTATGTTATGCTTTCTTTCTTTTGATGATGATGAATAATTAGTTGAAAAGCTTGCCCTAAAGACAATTTCGCTAGGATTTAGGTCGTAAAAAGGCATAGCAAATGCGCTTTTAACAGCCACGCCAAAAATAGCGACCAGCAAAAGAACGGTGCACATACCAATAAAAAGACTTGTCTTTAAGATTTTATAAAGCTTTTCAGCATTTTTCATAGCATATATAGTATGACTAAAAAATATTAAAATAATACTTTATGCAATTTCTTAAAATCAACAAGCCACTTAAAAAGGCAAGAAAATTTTTTCTTGCCTTTTGTCTTATTCTATACCATTTTTGAAAACTCTTTTTGAAGCCTTGTAATTATCTTTTTTTCCAGTCTTGAAATATAGCTTTGCGAGATTCCAAGCATATCGGCAACTTCTTTTTGTGTTTTTTCCTTTCCACCACTAAGTCCATATCTAAGACGCATAATCTTCCTTTCTTTATCGTTTAGTTTGGTTAAAGCTATTCCCAAAAGCTCACTTTCCACTCCACTTTCTATTTTTTTATACACTATATCGCCGTCAGTCCCCATCACGTCGGAAAGCATAAGCTCGTTGCCCTCCCAATCAGTATTCAACGGCTCTTCAAACGACACTTCGCTTTTGAGCTTGACCGTGCGCCTTAAGTGCATAAGAATTTCGTTTTCTATGCAACGAGAAGCATACGTGGCGAGCTTGATGTTTTTTTCTGCATTAAACGAGTTTACAGCCTTTATTAAACCTATCGTTCCCACCGACACCAAGTCGTCAAGGTCAACTCCGGTGTTTTCAAATCGACGTGCTATGTACACAACTAGTCTAAGATTGTGCTCTATTAGGCTGTCTCTAATACTTTTATCGCCTTCAGAAAGCTTTCCAATCATTTCAGCTTCTTTTTCCGGCGAATATGGAAGAGGTAAAACTTCGCCACTACTGATAAAATGCACGATGTTTTCGCTTAGCGAGAACTGCTTAACTAACTTCTTTAAAAAATTGATTATTTTCAATACCTTGCTCCTTTAACAGTGCTGGGTGCAAAATAATATCATAGTTGGCCAAGCTTAAGTTTGCAATGCACACTGTTATATAATTAAATATATGCTCTTTTTGACCTAGATATAATATAAACTTATCTAGTCGAAAAGATAAATTTTCTCTTTCGCCTGCCACCGTTGTGAGCTTGAGTTTTTTTAATTTAACTGTGGCAATCTCATCGCCCAAAAAATCTTTTATAAAATCGCTTGAGCATAAAATTACGGCATTTTCACCATCATAAAGGTTGTTGCCTGTGTCTAAAAATGCTTTTGCCTTTGCTTTTTTGTCCTTATAATATAATTCAACTTGATAACTAAATTTTTCAACGTTTATTCTTTTGGATAGATAACAAAAAGTTTTTTTAACTAGTTTTACTAAAAAATAAATGGGAACGAGTACGCTTGCCACCACACTTTCGGTGCCGAGCGATATGCCTAAAAGATTATACATACCTATAATCACCCCACCTGATAAAAAGGTCAAAAGAAAAAACACCACCGAGCATCTAAAAAATTGATTTAAGTTTTTATAGCTGTTTGCAAGTAAGAGTATCAGCAGTCCACTCATTATTTTTAGGCAGATTAAAATTATAGAATTTGTATCGACCAAAGGATATACAAGCGATATAACAGCGCCCAAAAAAGCGCAAAGAAAAAGCCTGCGTCCAAGGTAAGAATTTCCCGTAAATACGAACGTGGCTTTTAGTAAAAGATAGTCTATTATTACATTGTTAATAATAACGTACTCAATATAAACGGTCATATTTTCCCCTATTGCTAAAAAGTCTAGCATGGAAAAAAGCCGTTTTTAAGTAAGATTTTTTGGTATTTAATTATTTTTTGTAGAAACGAACAAACCACGCTTAGCTTTTTTGCCAAGCGTGGTTTTGTGTTAGTTTTTAATAAATGAAAGAATTATATCATTTTGTACAAATAAATATTCATCTTTTATCCTAAGGTTGTCATTTTCAAGCGTTAAAAATTGGCTTTTTTGCTTTAATACGTCTGAATATTCTTTCATAAAGTCGGCTGAAAAGGTTTTGTTGAACTTTTCTATGCTTATGCCGTCAGTTGTTCTTAAGCCCAGCATAATAAATTCGAACTTAGCGTCATCACCTTCTATAATTTCGCTTGAAATTTCTGGGTTTTTGTTATAAATAACGGCATTTATGTATTCATCTATCTTAAAAGTATTAGTAAAACGCCTATTTTCCATAAACGAACTTGCTGATACCCCCACACCGATATACTCGCCACGCTTCCAATAGTTCATATTGTGCTTTGAATAATATCCGTCTAAAGAAAAGTTAGAAACTTCGTATCTATTATAGCCTTTTTCTTTTAGATACTTAACAGCGCCGTCGTAAATTTCAGCAACTTCATCATCGCTAAGTAGTTCGCCGTTTAGGTAGTCCGTGTAAATTGGCGTGCCGACTTCTGGCGTTAAAGCGTACATAGAGATATGGCGTGCCCCACCGGCGATAGCAAGGTCAATGGTTTTACAAACCTCATCTAAAGTTTGATTTTCTAGTCCAATTAAGATATCAGCGCTTATATTATGACCTTTAAGCATTTTAGTGGTTAGCAAAAAGTCTTTTGCCGTGTGCACTCTGTTAAGTTTTTTAAGCTGGTCGTCAAAACCTGTTTGAAGCCCAATTGAAAAACGATTTATGCCAACGCTTAAATAGTCCTTAATCTTTTTTTCATCGACTGTGCCTGGGTTGATTTCGATAGTAATTTCGGCATCTTTTTTGACAGTGAAGCATTTTTTAATTTGCCTCATTGCGCCCATAATAAACTTTGAATCGACCACCGACGGCGTGCCACCACCGATATATATTGTATCTAAAATAGTTTTTGGATATTGCTTGCTTCTGCCTTCAATTTCACGATAAAGGCAAGCAAAATAACTTTCTACCTTGCCTATCTCTTTTGGAAAAGATGCAAAATCACAATACGTGCATTTTTGCTTACAAAATGGCACGTGAATATAAATTCCACTCATTTTATTACCTATCGTTATCGGTTTTTAAGATTGAAATAAAAGCTTCGCTTGGAATTTCAACCGTACCGATAGAACGCATTTTCTTTTTACCTTCTTTTTGTTTTTCTAAGAGTTTTTTCTTTCTCGTCACGTCACCACCATAACACTTAGCCAAAACGTCTTTTCTAAACGCTTTAACCGTTTCTCTGGCGATAATCTTGCCACCGACAGCCGCTTGAATAGGAATTTCAAACATTTGGCGTGGAATAACGTCTTTAAGTTTTTCGGCAATTTGTCTGCCACGCTCGTAAGCCTTGTCTTTATGCACGATAATTGAAAGCGCATCGCAAATATCGCCGTTAAGAAGCATATCGAGTTTTACTAAGTCACTTCTTTGATAGCCTGCAATTTCATAGTCGAACGACGCATAGCCTTTAGTTCTCGATTTTAAGCTATCAAAAAAGTCGTAAATAATTTCGTTTAGTGGGAGCGTGTATTTTAATTGCACCCTTGTTTTATCTAAATAGATTAAATCTTTATACACGCCACGCTTATATTGGCAAAGCTCCATAATAGGTCCAACGTATTCTGGTGGTGTGAATATGCTTGCGTTTATAATAGGCTCTTCCATATACTCAATCTCTGTCACAGGTGGAAGATGCGTTGGGTTTTCAACAACGAGTTCTTGTCCGTCGGTTTTATAAACCTTATAAGAAACTGACGGCGCCGTGGTTATGATTTGCAAATCAAATTCCCTTTCAATTCGCTCTTGAATAACGTCCATATGAAGTAGCCCTAAAAAGCCACATCTAAACCCAAAACCAAGCGCTGCAGAGTTGTCTGGCTCTATGGATAGTGCTGCGTCGTTAAGTTTAAGCTTTAAAAGTGCGTCTTTTAGGTCGTTAAACTTGCTTCCATCAAGTGGGAACACGCCAGAAAACACCATAGGCAGTGCCTTTTGGTAGCCTGGGAGCGCTTCTTTTGCGCCACCTATAACAGTAGTAATCGTATCGCCAACAGCCGTGTCTTCTATGCTTTTAATGCTTGCTGCGATATAACCAACTTCGCCTGCCGAAAGCTCGTCTTTAGGTTGCATTTTTGGTGAAAAAACGCCAACTTCGGTCACGTCAAACTGCTTGTCCGACATAAAAGTTTTTATTTTCGTTCCGATTTTAACCGAGCCGTCAACTATTCTAACAAAACAAATAACGCCCTTAAAGTTATCGTAATAACTGTCGAAAATAAGTGCTTTAAGTGGTTTATCGGCGTCACCCTTTGGTGCTGGAACTTTATGCACGATTTGTTCTAAAACGTCTTCAACGTTAAGTCCGTTTTTAGCCGAAATCCTTGGTGCATCCGTTGCTTCAATGCCCAAAATGTCTTCTATCTCTGTCGCAACTTCATCAGGCCTAGCAGACGCTAAGTCCATTTTATTTATAACAGGCATAATCTCTAGGTCGTTATCGATTGCTAAGTATGCGTTTGCAAGAGTTTGGGCTTGCACGCCTTGGGTTGCATCGACTATTAGTATTGCACCTTCGCACGCTTTAAGAGAGCGAGAAACTTCATAAGTAAAGTCCACGTGACCAGGCGTGTCGATAAGGTTAAAAATATATTCCTTGCCGTCTTTTGCCTTATAAAACATTCTAACGGGCGTAAGCTTTATGGTAATGCCCCTTTCACGCTCTAAGTCCATAGAGTCTAAGAGTTGCTCTTCCATATCACGCTCTGAAACCTGCCCTGTTTTTTCCATAAGCCTATCGGCAAGCGTAGATTTTCCGTGGTCAATGTGCGCCACTATACAAAAGTTTCTGATATTTTCTTTATTTATTGACATAAAAAACCTTTTACTATATAATATTCGTAAAATAGTATATACTAAATATCGATTTTTTGCAAGTAAATTAAAAAGGGTGTTTCATGAGATTAAAAGGTGATAGCTGGCTTTTAAACATTCCTATTGCACATAGGGGGCTTTGGGGCGAAAATTTAATAGAAAACTCAATTCCTGCTTATAAAAATGCCATAAGCCATGGCTTTGCAATAGAGATTGACGTTTATAGCTCGGTTGACGGAGAGCTTTTTTGTTTTCACGACCAAAACTTAGAGCGTATGACGGGCGCAAAAGGAAAAATATATGAAAAAACTGCAAAAGAGCTTAAATTGCTTTTTCTTAGCGATAGCAAGGAAAAATTACCTACTTTTGATGAGGTTTTATCTACCGTCAACGGCAAAGTTCCACTTCTTATCGAGCTAAAAGACCAACCTAATGGCGTATTTGTTGATAAAGTTGTTAACAGGCTAAAATCTTATAAAGGCAAGTTTGCAATTCAGTCTTTTAATCCACTTTATATAAAAAGGGTTAAAAAACTTGCGCCAAAGTTTATCCGTGGAATTTTAGGCACAAAAACTTACTCTAAAGGCTTGCCTTTTATAAAGCGACAAGTGGTTAAATATATGCTACTTAACTCTATTATTAAGCCTGATTTTATAAGCTATTCTTTTGAAGATTTGCCGTTAAAAAAGTCTAAAACAAAAGGCTTGCCTATTATTGCTTGGACAATTACTAGCGCAAAAGAATATCAAAAAGTTAAATCGTTTGTAAAAAATATTATATTTGAAAATTTTATTCCGAATAAATAATAGAAAAAGGAACTGATGCTCAGTTCCTTTTTCTATTTTTTTATTTTTTATCTTCAAGTGCTAGTTCGCTTTCCCTTTTAGGCTCGCTAGTCACGTTTATTCCAAGCGTCTTAAGCGTCTTTTTATCAACGTGAGAAAGTATTACTGAAGAGTGGAATTCACTGCCCTTAAGTCTTGAGAGTTGTTCCATTGCCTTTTTAGCAATTGGGTCGGTTGCGGCACTAATTGCAAGCGAAAGCAAAACTTCGTCTGTATGCAATCTTGGATTTGCCGAGCCCATATGTTTGACTTTTAGTATTTGGATAGGCTCTAAAACCTTAGATGAGATAATATCAAGGTCGTCGTCAATGCCGGCAAGTGCTTTTAATGCGTTAAGAAGTGCGGCTGCGCTTGCGCCCATAAGCTTGCCTGTTCTTCCCGTGACTATTTTGCCGTTTGGAAGCTGAAGCGCACAAGCAGGAGCGCCAGTTTGACTTGCTTTATCAAGTGCCCTCTTTACAACTGCTCTATCGTTTATAGAAATTAAAAGCTTTTGCATAAGCACTTCTATTTTCGATAGAACTTCTTTGCCAATATTGCCTTTCCTAACGTCTAAAAGCGCTGAATAATATCTTCTAATAACTTCTTGCTTTGACGCACTGAAAACAATTTCATTGTCGATTATGCAATGCCCTGCCATATTAACGCCCATATCGGTTGGCGATTTATATGGACTCTTTCCCAAAACCTTTTCAAGCATAGCAGAAAGCACTGGAAAAATTTCCACGTCTCTATTATAATTTACTGCCATTTCACCATAAGCTTCTAGGTGGAACGGGTCAATCATATTCATATCGTTTAAATCTGCCGTCGCAGACTCGTATGCAATATTAACAGGGTGATTTAATGGTAAATTCCACACAGGGAAAGTTTCGTATTTTGCATAGCCTGCCTTGATTCCCCTTTTGTTTTCGTGATAAAGTTGGGATAGGCAAGTTGCCATTTTGCCACTGCCTGGACCTGGCGCCGTGACGACCACGAGTGGGCGAGAGGTAATGACGTATTCGTTTTTGCCATAACCAGCGTCGCTTACAATTTTTTCGACTTCAGTTGGATAGCCGTCTATAGGATAATGGCGATAAACTTTTATTCCACGCATTTCTAAACGCTTTTGAAAAGCAATCGCGCTTGGCTGATAGGTAAACTTAGTTAAAACCACGCTTCCCACGTAAAAATCTTTTTGTAAAAATATATCTATAAGCCTTAAAACGTCCACGTCATATGTAATGCCAAGGTCACTGCGCTGTTTGTTCTTTTCAATATCGCTAGAGTTTATTACTATCAAGATTTCGGCTTGGTCTTTAAGCTGAGAAAGCATATTAATCTTACTGTCAGGCTCAAAACCAGGCAAAACCCTAGATGCGTGATAATCATCAAAAAGCTTGCCACCAAATTCTAAATAAAGTTTTCCCCCAAACATAGCAATGCGCTCTAAAATCTTTGCAGATTGCATTTCTAAATATTTTGCGTTATCAAATCCCTTTTTTTCCATAGTAATCTTCTTTTGCTATATCAGCAAGTTTGCCCCCTTAAGTTTAGCAATAAACGCCTCAACGTCTTTTTTTGCAATTTCTTCGTCTACCTCGTATTCACTAAGCAATGCTTTGACTAAAGCATCTTCATCGCCACCCTTTTCAAGTTCCTTCCATAAAAGTGCGCCTGTCTTGTTTAGGTTTATAACGCCGTTAAAAGATTTAACAGCATCGCCAACGGCAACAACTATATAGCTACCTGCAATTTCTCTTAAAATAAAACCTTTTTTAATTTTCATTTCCTTCCCCTTTTACCATTGCGTTATACGAAAGTTCAGCAGCTTCTCTTGATATGTTGCAACCGAGAGAATATAGCTTGGTTTTACTTAGCATTTTTTCTATCAAGCTTAAAAGCTTATCCATATTCTCAAGTTTTTCTGGCCTTAACGTTTGATTTAATATCATAACAAGCATTTGCTGAGGACTTATTTTTTCAATAACGTTTTCTTTTTCTTGACGGATTTTGCAAATTGCCTTTAGCTTTGCCCTAACGTTTGCGCCTAGATTATGCTTGCCCATCCACGGTGTGCCGTAAACGTAAAACTCACCGTCAATAAGCCTTATAATAGGCTTGTCGTCGTTTATCATAACGGCTTTATCGCCAAGCATTTCTCGCCAAAGCCTTGTGTGTGTTGATTTTCCCGTGCCTGACGGTGCTGTGAATAAATATGCCCCATCATCCACCATAACTGCACTGCAATGAAAGATTAGACCGTTTGCATTGTTTAAGGCATATTCGCAAAGTTTTCTATAAACAAACACGCTTTCTACAAAAAAGTCTGGAAAATCAGCAAGTTTTTTCTTTTCGTTTAGAATATCGGCTTGTTCTACCTTAAGCCTAAACGCATCTTGCTCATTTCCGTCGTATTCATAATCTCTGCACAGCCATTTGGTGTAATCGTAAACACAATCAACACTAAACACAATGTCTGCAATTTTAAATCTTGGCATAACCTACCTACAAACTAAATATAAAAAATCAACTGTATATAATTGTATCAAAGCAGGTTGATTTTGTCAATATAAATTTTGTTTTTAAAAAGAAAAAAGGCTAACGAAAAAAATTCCTTAGCCTTTTTAATTGATAAAAATCTAGTTTGCAGTCACTTTGTTAAACTGCACTACCCATTGATTCTTGCAAAATGTTAAAATATACTTGACATTCTGCACCGAAATCAACACTAAGCGTTTCATTGCTTTCAGTTCTTGAAGCTAATTGTGCTTTTTGTGCTTGAACTGCCACGGCAAACGTGTCGGTTGCGTCCACTGTCTCATACCACATATATCTGCCGTCTGTTGTAAGCGCCATATCTACTGCTGAGCCGCCTTGATCGCTAATAAAATTAAATCCTTTTACTTCTTTTGTATCAAAATCATAATCTATTTCAGCATAACAGTACATTTGTGACGTTGGAATTCCACTAACTTCGCTAAGACTTTCTAAATACACTTTGTCGTTATTAACGTCTAAAGAAGTTTTTAATGTAAATTTATATCCCATTGGCGTTCCAAACAACATAACTGACGCATTAAATTTCGCAGCACCATTAGTTAAAACAAAGGCATCGTTTTCATATAATAAACCTATCATATATATTACACCAATGGCAGATTTTGCATTGCTTTTGATGTTTGCTATCTCGTGAGAATCGCTAGTTTCAACCTTTTTATCAGGAACTACAGAAGACATTAGTGAAGGCGAAACAACGTTATCATATCCAATTGTTTGCCAAGCGCTTTGTGCAACCTCTTTATAAGTTGTTGCAATTTCTGCCCTTGTCAATTCTTCTCCACCATCTCCATCATCTGAGTCATCTGGTTTACAAGCAACAAACAATATTGAGCAAGATAAAGCCATAACTATTACCAAAAATAAGCTAAACAACTTTTTCATTTGATTTTCTCCTTTTTGTTTTATTATAAGTTTTATTATAACATTTTTGGATAACACTGTCAATATTACTGCAAAATTTTATCTTTTGGCTTCTATATATTATTCCCATCTACATTTTTTTGTTATTTATCTCCAACTGCTTGCCAATTTTGAAAGTTTGTTAAATAAAAATTCGATAACTAGTCCCAAAACTAACACAACCACCGTAATCGCAAGCACTCTTGCCACTTCAAAAGGCGTCGCTAAGTTTATCATATTGCCTAAAGACTTTAACGTTGCGCTCAAAACTTCTGCCGCCACCATAAGCTTTAAGTTTAGTGCAAGACCACTGCCAGTGACGTTAAAAAGATCTGGTGCTATTTGTGGAAGCTCTATATTAAAAAACAAGTTTATAAGCCCTGCGCCGTCAACTTTTCCTGCATCAATAGTGTTTTTATTTACCGATTCTAGCGCACCTTTAATATGTGTGTAAGACGTTGGCAAAACAACAAGCATTGTTATAACAACAGGCGCAATTTGACTGTTTGTCCAAAATAGTAAAAGCCACGCTATTGCTAATGTTGGAAGCGTTCTCGTTATGCTAATTAAAGGTAAAATTAGTTTTTCTGCTTTAAGGCTTTTAACCGAACAATATGCAAGGATAGCCGATATAAGAAAAGACAACAAAAAAGCTATTACACTGCGAAGCATAGTTTGCCCTAGTGCAATATAGAACTTTTTTTCGCCAAATAGCTTTGCCATTTCCTTTATAGTGCTTTCAATAGTCGGCACTATATATTCGTTGTCATAAGTCTTTGCAACAATCAACCAAACAACCAGCAAAAACGCTATTGTCAAAAGCGGCAATATTAAACTAAAAAGTTTGTTTAACTTTTTCATTATTCTACCGTAATATACGTTAATTTGTTTTTTGTTAAAACCATCTTAAAAGTCCAGTCTGGCACAGCGCCTTGGTTAGGAACAGCCACTTGTTTTCCATTTAAGTCAGCTATAGAAATTTTTGTGGTGCTTAAAATATAAAAGTTTCCGTGTGTTAGAACGGCAACCATAACGTAATCGTTGCCATTTGCCTTATATAATTTACTTGCAAGATTAACCGGTGCAACAATAACGTCAGCACTTCCACTTGAAAGGTTTGGCATAACTTGATTTGATAAAATCACGCTGTAGTTTACGCTTTTGCCCGTGCCTAAGTCATCGTTATCGTATATAAGTTTAGCAATTGCTAATGCAGGAGCGCCATCTGGTGCCATAAATGTATAACTTGCTTTTGCAGTGCCACTTTCTGTTTCGCCTGTATAGAAAAAATCATCGCTTACAGCACTTGCCTTAGTGCTATCAATTTCAATTATTTTATTGATATATTTTTTAACCGAAGTTTTTGCATCACTTGCGCTTTCCCAATAAATTTTGCATCCATCGATTGCGCTTTCAGTTAAATTTTGGGCGTTTAATTCGACGCCACCGTTATTGTTTACTGCACTAACTGCTATTGCCGTGTTTTGCTTTATCCAACTTGCGCTCTCTGAAATTTTTGTTTGAAGAGTGCTTACTAAGTTTGGATTTGCGCCTAAAACGCTTTTCTTAACCATTAAAACGGCTTGTGGATATGCCTTGGCATCTTTATCATAAAGTTCTTGAAGGTCTAATCTATAAAGCACTTGCCCTTTGTTTTTTAGGTAATTTGCTTCTAGATTTGTTGCTGCTGGTTCTGGAACAAGCCCTATAGTTTCGCTTCCACCTAAAATACAGCTAACAACGTCTTTACCTTTTTGATAATATTTAATGTTTACTTTGCCCTTTTGCGTTTCTGGCGAACAAGCAATGCCAAACACAGCTATCAAAGACAAAATAACGCTTAAAAATATTGTAGCAAATTTTTTCATATTGTATCTCCTTTAATCATAAATTAGATTTTGCAGTTTTTCCATTAAAATTTTGCTATGCGAAGAGAAAAAGCCTCGAAAAAAAACTCCCTTTCGCTTGGCAAAAGGGAGGAACGTGATTAAACAAGGCCATCTGCCTTGCAAATTCCTTTATTTTTCCCCTTTGCTATCAGGCGCACCTTTTAGTTTAGGTATTTCTCATACTAAGTATATATTATTTTTAAATTTTTGTCAAATAGTTTTAATAGTTTGATGCTCATACTTTTTCTTTGTGGCAAGTCCACCACGGATATGCCTTTCGCTAAGATTTATATCAAGCACCTTTTTAACCTTTTTATAAAGCACTTTGTCTATATTTTTAAGCCTTTCTGAAACGTCTTTATGAACGGTTGACTTAGAAAAATGAAAAACAATCGCCGTCTCTCTGACGGTTGCACCTGTTTTGGCAATATATTCGGCTTCTTTTATAACTCTTTGTTTAATATCCTCGCACAAAATTATTATTCCCCCAAAATTAGAATAATAAATTTTATGCTTCTATTCGACAATTTATGCCTTTTTTATAGTTCTAAATATAAAACTAAAAGTGGGTAGTTGCCCACTTTTATGCTTTGTTCTTTTTTATTAAATTTCTTATATCAGCATTTAACATAAACGAGCAAAACTTTTTGTCGTTATATTTATTGAACAAACTATAAAAATATTTAGCTAAATAAAAGCCTACCACCCCACCTACTGCACCAACTATTAAACCACCTAAAACGTCAGTTAAATAATGTACGATTAAATAGGTTCTTGATAGTGCCGTTAGCAAAACGAATATATAAACAAGCCAGCTTATCTTTTTATTTTTAGAAGTTAAAAATAGCGCCGTCATACTTGTCATTACAACGGTTGTATGCCCTGACGGAAAGGAATATTCTGTGACAGCCGTTTTGCCTGCGCTTTGCCAAAACGAAGCATACGTGGGGTCGGCATAAAAAGGTCTTATTCTGGCAACCGTATTTTTTATAATAACGTTTGTAAAAAGCGCACCAACGCCGATTGCAAGTAGCATTGCCAAACCCATTTTTCTTGTTTTACTAAAAAGCATAAGAAAAATTGATAATATCAGCAAAAATATTCCACCCTCGCCAAAAAAAGACACAAACTTAAAAAAGGGCGTTAAGAAATCTCCTGCCACCCTTTCAAGCCTATTCATATAAATAAAAAAATGTCTATCAAAATTATAAAACGTGATATTTAACCAATTTGCCATAATAAATTATAAAAGTTCTTTCCACTTATCAAACTCAAAAGCTATATTTTCTTTTGAGTGACTGTCGCTTGAAAGAATAAATCTTCCACCCTTAAGCTTTATATACTCATAAATAGGTTTTGATGGATAAGGCGCTAGTCTATATCCCCTTGAAATAACACCTGTGTTGATTTCAAAAGGCTTATCGAATTTAACGAGCGTGTCCACAGCCTTTTTATAAGCCGAGACATATCTAGCGTCGTTTTCATCAAATAAATTATTGCCCTCGTTAAACTTAGCCACCAAATCAATATGGCCTATTATGTCGCAATTTGTCGTTTCAACTATTTTAGACACGCTTTCATAGTATTCTTCACAGGCTGAATAATAATCACCCTCAAAAAGCGTGTTTACACTATTTATAAAATCACTTTTGCTCTTATCCACAGGATAAAACTTATCGCCACGGCGATAGTAGTGCATAGAACCGATTATATAATCGTACTTTCCCTCACTCGACGTGGTGCATAAGTCCCACTCTATTCCACAAAGCACTTTGATTTTATCTAAATATTTCTCTTTTAGCCTTTTTATCTCATCGATAAACTCTTGCTCGTTTTTTGGCGTGATAGAACAGCCTTCTTCAAAGTGGGTGTAAGAGTGACAAGTGACCCCAACCACTTTTAATCCCTTATCAATGGCGCTTAAAACCATTTGCTCTGGGCTGTCCTTGCCGTCGCAAAAGTTTGTGTGCATATGAAGGTCGATAAATGGCAAACTTTTTTTGTCCAAGACAAAACTCATTTAGTCATTTTCTCCTGTTTGATTTTGTGGTCTATTACGTGGCGAGAAGATAGTTCGTTGTGTATATCTTCAAGCGAGATGCCTGCTTCTATCATAAGAACTAAGGTGTGATAGCAAAGGTCTGCAATTTCATAAATTGTTTCCTTTTTGTCGTTTGCTTTTGCAGCAATAATAACCTCGGTGCACTCTTCGCCAACTTTTTTAAGAATTTTATCTAAGCCCTTTTCAAATAGATAGGTTGTGTAAGAGCCTTCTTTCTTGTCTGTCTTTCTACCCTTAATAAGTTCAAAAAGCGCCTCGTAAGAAAACTCTTTTTTGTTTTCGTTTTCATATAAACGGTTATTAAAGCAACTGTCCGTGCCTAAGTGGCAAGCAGGTCCGTCCTTTTCAACCATAACAACTAGCGCATCGTTATCGCAATCTGCTGTGATTGACACAACGTGTTGATAATTGCCACTTGTTTCGCCTTTAAGCCAAAGTTCTTTTCTTGACCTTGAATAAAAACAAGTTAAATTCTTTTCCATTGTGATTTTTAAACTTTCTTTATTCATATATGCAAGTGTTAGCACCTTTTTTGAAACTGCGTCAACAACTATTGTAGGAATAAGCCCCTCACTATCAAATTTTAAATTTTCAATATCTATCATAACTATCCGTCCTTTTATATTCTAATAGGAATATTGTTTTTTCTTAATTCTTCTTTAAGCTCGTTTATTTTTACTTGACCAAAGTGGAAAATTGATGCGGCAAGACCTGCATCTACGTTTGGCAAGGTGTTAAATAGGTCTATAAAATGCTGAATACTGCCAGCACCACCTGATGCTATAACAGGCACGCTTACGCACTCTGACACCTTTTTTAACATCTCTAAATCAAATCCACCTTTAACGCCATCAGTATCGATTGAGTTTAAGACTATCTCGCCTGCGCCACTGTCCACGCCACGTTTAACCCACTCGATTAAATCAATGCCTGTGTTTTCTCTGCCACCTTTGGCAAAAACTTTGAACTTGTCGCCCACCCTTTTTGCATCAACCGACAAAACAACGCATTGGTCGCCATATCTTTTTGCTGCATCGTAGATTAGGTTTGGATTTTTAATAGCGCCAGAATTAACGCTTACCTTATCAGCGCCACACTTAAGCACTCTATCAAAATCGTCAAGCGTGTTTATGCCACCACCAACGGTCAGTGGAATAAAAATAGTTTTTGCAACTTCGGTTAATATGTCGGTGAAAAGTTCTCTACCTTCAAAAGATGCAGTTATGTCGTAAAACACAAGCTCGTCTGCACCGTTATCACTATAATATTTGCCAAGCTCTATTGGGCTAGACACGTCTGAAAGCCCACTAAAGTTCACGCCCTTAACGACACGCCCATTTTTAACGTCCAAACAAGGAATAATTCTTTTTGTAATCATCTTGCCACCTTTAATGCCTCTACAAGGTCTATATCCCCTGTGTAATAAGCTTTGCCTATAATTGCGCCGTAAACGTCCGTTTGCTTAAGCCTTCTTATATCATCGATACTTGACACGCCACCAGACGCAATTATTTGAATATTTAAGTTTTCTTTTAAAGTTTTATAAAGCTCGTGGTTTGTGCCTTGCATCGCCCCATCTTTACTGATATCGGTGCAAATTATGGTTTTAACGCCGATATCTTGCATTTTTTTGCAAAATTCAAGACCTGTAAAAGTTGACTTTTCAGTCCAACCCTTAATTGCAACAAAGCCGTCTTTAATATCAACGCCAACGGCAATTTTATCGCCAAAAAAAGCCACTGCCTTTTGTAAAAACTCTGGATTTTGAACGGCTACAGTGCCAAGAATCACCCTATCAACGCCTACATCAATATAAGTTTTTATAACTTCAAGGCTTCTAATGCCACCACCGACTTCAACAAAGGCATCTGTTGCCGACACAATTTTTTTTATAGTTTCAAGATTTGGCGTATCGCCATTTTTAGCGCCTTCTAAATCAACAACGTGCATAAACTTGGCACCCTTGCTGTAAAAATCCACAGCAATTTCAGCTGGATTTTCGCTATATATAGTCATTTTTTCATAATCGCCTTTATAAAGCCTAACGGCTTTGCCGTTAAAAAGGTCGATTGCTGGAAAAAGTTTCATCTTTTAGTTCTCCATTTGGCAAAATGCCTTTAATATATTTAGTCCAACCGTGCCACTCTTTTCTGGGTGAAATTGACAGCCGTAAACGTTGCCACTTTCAACGCTAGCAGTAAGCATAGCGCCGTATTCAGCCGTTGCGCTTACACTTTCATCACAATCAGTAGCATAATAAGAGTGAACAAAGTACACGTAGTCGCCGTCGTTTATATTCTTAAAAAGCTTGCTATCCTTTTTAACAAAGTTAAGCGCATTCCAGCCGATATGTGGAATTTTATAGCCATTTGGGATAACTTCTTCAATAGGTCTGATTTGACCTTTTATAAGCCCCAAGCCTTTATGCTTTCCATACTCAAAGCTTTTTTCAAACAAAAGTTGCATTCCAAGGCAAATGCCAAGAAGTGGCTTTCCTTTTTTTACTTGCTCTATAACGACCTCAGCCAAGCCACTATTAAAAAGTTTTTTTGATGCGTCCTCAAAAGCGCCCACGCCAGGAAGAACAATTTTATCTGCCTTTTTAATTAACTCAACGTCGCTGGTTGCTATCGCATCTTCGCCTATTGCTGAAAATGAACTTACAAGTGAAAACAAGTTGCCCACGCCATAATCAACAATCGCAATCATTAAAGCACCCCTTTTGTGGAAGGAATTGCACCACCCAAAGCACTGTCGATAGCAACTGCTTTTTTAAGCGTTCTTGCAAGGCTCTTAAATATGCCTTCGATAATGTGGTGCGCATTTGAGCCAGAAAGTTGGCGAACGTGTAAGGTTATGCCAGCATTATAACTAAATGCAATCAAAAATTCGTTAACAAGCTCGGTGTCAAAGTCGCCCACTTTGTTCGAAGCTATATTAATATCTTGAACAAAAAAGCCTCTGCCAGAAATATCAACTGCTGTTAGAATAAGCGCTTCGTCCATAGGAAGCGTTGTGTCGCCATATCTAACGATACCTGCCTTATCGCCAAGCGCATTTTTAAATGCTTGACCTAAACAAATGCCGACGTCTTCAACCGTGTGGTGATAGTCAACTTGGGTATCGCCCTTTGCTTTAATGGTAAGGTCAAAACAGCCGTGCTTTTTAAAAAGCGTAAGCATGTGGTCTAAAAACCCACAACCTGTGTTAATATCACCCTTGCCACTTCCGTCAAGATTAAGACTTAAAGCAATATTTGTTTCGCCTGTCTTTCTTTTGATTTCTGATTTTCTCATAATTCCTCCAAAATGCTTTTAGTAGCACTGATAAGTTCTTGCATATCTTTGCTACTTCCAACTGTAATTCTAATATATTCTCTTATCCTATCGCTATCAAAATGCCTTACTAAAATGCCCTTTTCTTTTAGTTTTAGGTAAAGATTTTTGCCATCAATTTTATCCGATTTTGCAAACAAGAAGTTTGCCTTTGAATTTGTCACAAAAAAACCTAGTTTTTCAAGCTCTATTTTTGCGTTTTCTCTATTTTTAATAATGCTTTTGCAATTTTTTTCAAAATACGCCTTGTCTAAAACTGCGCCCATACCCATTGCCATTGTAAGCCTGTTTACGTTATATGGATTAGTTGAATATTTAATGCGCATAAGGTCAGCAATTAGATTTTCATTTCCCACGCCAAAACCAAGCCTTGAACCAGCAAGCGAGCGTGATTTTGAAAAGGTTTGAGTCACAAGCAAGTTTTCGTATTTGTTTATAAGTTTTACAGCACTCTCGCCACCAAAATCAATGTATGCCTCGTCAATAACAACCACTCTATTTGGGTCTGAACTTAAAATTCTTTCAATTTCAGATAGAGATAGCAAAAGTCCAGTTGGAGCATTTGGGTTTGCAATAATAATCGTGCCTTTTTCTTTTATAAACGCATCAACGTCTATAGAAAAATCATCTTTTAGTGGGATAACTTTGCTTTCAACACCGTTCAGCTTTGCATACACCTTATAAAATCCATAAGTTATATCGTTATAAACGGCAGGATTGTTTTGGTCACAATAAGCCATAAACGCAAAGTTCAACACTTCATCAGAGCCGTTTGTAAGTATAACTTGATTTTCCTTAACGCCAAGTTCTTTTGCCAAAAGCATAGTTAGTTCGGTGCAGTTTGGGTCTGGATAAAGTTGAGATATTTTTGCTTGTGCTTTAGCAAGCCTTAAGCCCAACTTTGACGGTGGATAAGGCGATTCGTTGGTGTTAAGTTTAACGTACTGCCTTTGCTTTGGCTGTTCGCCCGGCTCGTATGGAGTTAAACTATTTATTCTTTCATTTAAAAATTTACTCATTTTCTTCAAACCTTATAGTAGCACTCTTTGCGTGTGCCGTTAGCCCTTCTTTTTTAGCAAAATAATCAACGTCTTTATAAATATCCTTAAGCGCATCTTTGGTGTAATATACGTATTGCATTTTCTTTATAAAATCATCAACTGAAAGTGGGCTGGAAAACCTTGCCGTGCCACTTGTTGGAAGTGTGTGATTTAGCCCTGCCATATAGTCGCCAAGCGCTTCTGGAGAATACCTGCCTAAAAATACCGAACCTGCATTTTTGATTTTATCCAAATAGTTATAAGCATTTTCAATGCAAAGTTCTAGGTGTTCTGGTGCAATCTCGTTTGCAAGCTCAATAGCGCTGTCAATATTTTTTGCAATAATGATTTTACCGTTATCATCAATAGAAGTTCTTGCAATCTCACTTCTTGAAAGTTTTGGTATTTGAACTTCTAATTCATCTCTAACCTTATAAGCCAGTTCTTCGCTATCAGTAATAAGCACGGCCGATGCGAGTTTGTCGTGTTCGGCTTGAGATAATAGGTCGGCACAAACGCACTTTGCGTCGCTTGTTTTATCGGCAACAATCATAATTTCACTTGGGCCAGCAATCATATCTATTGAAACCTTGCCAAATACCTGTTTTTTTGCAGTTGCAACGAAAGCGTTTCCAGGCCCAACGATTTTGTCAACCTTTTCTATCGTTTCCGTTCCATAAGCAAGCGCTGCTATTGCCTGGGCACCACCCACTTTATAAATCTTGTCAACGCCTGCAACGTAAGCAGCCACTAAAATGTCTGGGCTAATATTGCCGTTTTTGTCTGGTGGGGATACCATAACGATTTTAGATGAGCCAGCAACCAAAGCCGGAATTGCATCCATCAAAACTGTTGATGGATAACAAGCCGTTCCACCAGGAACGTATAAACCAACTTTTTCGATTGGAATAACCTTTTGCCCTAAAATTATACCATTTTCCTTGCGTAATTCAAAGCCTTCTCTATATTGTTTTTGGTGAAACTCAAAAATATTTTGCTTTGCTCTATCTAAAATTCTCAAAAACTCTTTATCGGCACTATTAACAGCATTTTCTATCTCTTGCTTAGACACTTCTAAACTTGTTAAATTTGCCTTGTCAAACTTTAAGGCATATTCATATAGCGCCTTGTCGCCGTTTTTAATAACGCTATCTATAATTTGGCTTACAATTTGTTCAACGTCAACCTTAATTTCGTTTGGGCAAAAAATTTCTTCCCTTGAATTAACGCCTTCTTTTAAAACTTTAATCATATTAATTCTCCGTTTGCTTTGATAGTTTGTCTATGATTTTTTCTATAATTTCGCCCTTAAACTTAAAGCTTACCTTGTTAGATATAAGCCTTGCTGATATAGGTAAAAACTTTTCAACCACTTCAAGTTTGTTTGCCTTTAATGTTGAGCCTGTTTCAACAATATCAACGATTACGTCAGAAAGCCCTAAGATAGGCGCAAGCTCAATAGAGCCGTTAAGGTGAATAATATCTATCTCTCTGCCACGGCTAGAATAATATTTTTTTGCAATGCTAGCAAACTTAGTCGCAACTGTCAAAGTTTTTGTTCTATCATCCTTAAAGCCAGCCTTTGCTGCAACTGCCATATCACATTTTCCGATATTAAGGTCCAAAAGCTCGTAAACGTCTGGGTTATATTCAAGCAAAATGTCTTTGCCGGCAACACCAATATCGGCAGCGCCACGCTCTACGTAAATTGCAACGTCTGATGGCTTAACCCAAAAATATCTAACGCCCACTTCTTGATTTTCAAAAATGAGTTTTCTGTTGTTTTCTTTTATCGATGGGCAAGGAAAGCCTGCCTTTTCAAACATATCGTAAACCTTTTCTCCAAGCCTACCCTTTGGCAAGGCAATATTAAGCATAGTTGTCACCACTTTTTCTCCTATAATTTAATAATCTCTTTGCATCTGACAGTGCTTGCAATTTGCTTTTCTGCTAGCACGGTTTTTCCCTCTTTTATAAATTTATCAACAAGTTCAAGAACTTGTTTTTTTGGGGCGCCTCCATACTCGATTGCAACGTCCACGTCATACTCTTTTGTTTGGCTTTTAAGCTTTGAAAGTTCATCAAGATATACAGCAAAGCCAATTGCACGGGATTTTTTGTTCATCTTTTGCATAAGTTTATCGTATTGACCACCTGATAAAATACTATTTGCAAGCCCACTAACAAAACCCTTAAACACCAAGCCGTTGTAGTAATTTAGGTCGTTTACAACCGAAAAGTCAATGTTTAGCTTATCACCAAGACCAAGTTTATCAAGGTCGTCAACTAGGTCAAAGAGTTTATCAACTGCATTTTTTGTACTTTCATCAAGTTCAAACTCGGCAAGCATCTTTTTAACTTTTTTTGGTGAGCCGTAAGTCAAAACTAAGGACTTTAAGAGCTTTGCATCGTACTCTAACACGCCTTCGCTTTCCAAAACGCTTTCAACCCCTTTAACGTTCTTTTGTGAAAGATAAAAGATTATTTGCTTTCTTGCGCTCGCCCCTAAATTTGCCTTGTCAAATATAGAGTTCAAAATGTCAAGACTAGACAAGTCTAAAACGTATTCGCTTGAAATTATCTCTAAACTCTTTATTGCAAGCATTATAACTTCTAAAATTGCATAGTCATCAACTTCACCCACACACTCTAAGCCAGCCTGCATAATTTCTTTAAACGACTTTGTGCCTTTAGAAACTCTATAAACGTTTTCATCATAATAAACCTTTTGCACGCCTTTTTTGCTATCGGTGCCGTTTTTGATTATTGACAAAGTCACGTCTGGCTTTAGTGCCATAAGTTTGCCGTCTGTATCGGTAAAAGTAATAATGTTATCAGAAACTAAAAACTCTTTATTAAGTGCATATAAATCATATTCTTCAAACTTGCTCAGTTTATAAACTGGCCGAACTATCCATCAAGTGCGGCGATGTGGATGAGGCCATAGATCTTTACCGCGAATTTCAGGAGCTCGCCCCCAATGATCCCAGTAAACTGATTCTCGCCTTCCGCATTTCCGTCGCAAACGGCGATCCCATTGAAAAACAGATCTCTATTTTGGAAGCATACAACCGCCGCGAATTTGACGAGAAATGGTCCTACGAGCTGGCGACGCTTTATCAGCAGGCGGGAAGATCCGACGACTGCGTTGCCCTGTGCGACGAAATCATTCTTTGGTTCAGCGTGGGTCCTTACGTAGATAAGGCAATGACACTGAAAACGCAGTTTGCTCCCCTCTCCCCCGAGCAGGAGGAAAAACGCACCAATCGTCAATTGTATGAACAGAAGGTAGATGAAGTGGCTGCCGCTGCCCGCAAAAAAGAAATCGTAGGAACAGTTTCCGAGATCAAGTCATTCCAGAGGCCCGTGAACTCTCTCACCGCGCCGGCAGGCTCCGATCCAACGGTGACTTCCGATCATATTATGGCTCTTGAACAGGAATTAGCTCAATCCATTCAAGTCCGAGGCCAGCGGTCT